>JBHELX010000009.1:0-75371 GCA_046262875.1 Gemmatimonadaceae bacterium
CTCAACTACTCTCGGCCGGTGAAGGGTCGCTATGGTCGCGGATCAGAGCTGATAATGACGAACTCGTCGGGGGGCGCGCACATCACGATTCGATCATTCAAGGGACCGGTGAACCTTCGAATCGCGAAGTAGCTCTCAAAGCGTGTCTGATCTCTCCGATTCGGAGGTTGCTAGCAAGCGAAACGCCGCTCGTCTCCTATACCCGCAACATTCTGCGGATGAAGCGGTCACGCGAATGGAGTACCGCATCGATAACGGCAAAGAGCTAGACCTGGAAAACCCGCGGGAAATCGCGGAGAAACTGCATTGGCTCAAGCTCAACGATCATCGCCCTCTCTACGGCGAGCTGGTTGACAAATTCGCTGTCCGAAAGTTTGTAGCCCAACGAGCGGGCGAAGGAATTCTCAACGAGTGCTTCGGCGTTTTTGACGATCCGGATGAAATCTCTACTGATCTTCTTCCGCAGCGGTTCGTGATCAAGGCGACTCACGGCTACGACATGAATCTCCTTTGCCGAGACAAGGCGAAGATCGATTGGGAAGAATCGCGGAGCCTGATGCGTGAATGGCTGTTGACCCGACACGAGCTGCGACACGGAGAGTGGGCCTATTCATTGGTAAAGCCGCGTCTCATCGCAGAGGCGTGGATGGAAGAAAACTCCGGCGAGCTGAGCGACTACAAGTTTTATTGCTTCAACGGAACGCCGAAGTTTTTCAAGATCGACCGAGGGCGTTCCACCGTTCGATCGCAAGGGCATTTCAATCTCGACTTCACGCCGGTGCCGTTTCACATCCGGCATTACGCGCCGTTGAGCGGGGAGGTGAAGCCTCCGCCACGCTTCGACCGGATGATCGAGATTGCGCGTCAGCTTAGCGCCAGCATTCCGTTCGTGCGTGTCGACCTGTATAACCTCGACGGCGACATCCGCTTTGGCGAGATGACGCTGTATCCATGCGGCGGAAATCTCAGATTCGAGCCACAAGAGTGGAATGTACGGGTCGGCGACATGCTGGAGCTCCCACGCCTGCAGTCAACTACGTACCCAGGTGGCGCGCGCCACTAGCGCGCTCCAACAGCCGCCGCCGGAGCCAGGAGGGAAGCGCACGCGGATTTCCTTTCGCGATGCACGAAAAGGTTTTCAAAAAACCCGGCTTCGTTGAAAGAACTCGTCGTGCGATTTCATCGAGCTCGAGATTCGGAAAGTAGTGTCTGAAAATCTGCGGATGTCGCGTGAGGGTGCGTTTCACCATTTCGTACTCGTCGGCATTGGAGAATGAGATCCTCGCACCTTCCTCATGCAGTCGGTACAGGTAATACGGCTCCGGGAGGAACCCGATCTTGTTCATGGCTCCCGCTTCTCTGCGAGAGCTCAATAGCGCAACCGCGAAAGACCAGTCCTGCCATTTCTGAATGCTCTCATCGTAAAGTCCCGCACGAAGTGCATCCGATTTTCTGAAGATGATCCACGTCGACGCATGATGCTTCTCGGCGATCAATTGCTCGCTCAATGGATATGCGGAGTCGGTGGGCCCGCTCGCTCCGCCGATCATCCAGGTTGTCGAGTGCATGAATGCAACATCGGGATTGGCGGCAAGGACTGCTATTGCACGATCGGCGTAAGTTCCTTTTCGAAGAGTTCGCTCATCAAGACTCAGGCGATCGTCTGAGTCCATCATCAGGATGAAGTCGAATTGCGAGTTGCGGACGCCTGTGTTTCGCGCCCGCTGAGGTCCGGCGTGTTCCTCGAGGCGGATCACAGACACCGGCTCAATGCGAGCGAGAGCTTCGAGCTGCTTCTGCGTTTCGGAATCGGGTGAACAATCATCGACGACGATGATTTCCCAACGGCATTTGAAAGGTTGCCGGGTAATCGATTCCACCGCTTCGCCGAGCAGCCGCCCCGATTGATAGCATGGGAGGACTACGCTTATCCCGTGCATGTCGGATGTCAGGGGAAGTCGATCACCTTCTGGCGTCCGTTATCGAAGACGCTTTCGGCGAGCGCTTGCAGGACGGCAGTCGTCGTCAAATGAGAATCGAGATCGCTTCCGGTTGTCGATCCCGACAGCCACCTGTCGAAGATGTGCGTTTCGGCCGTATACGAGAATGAATTGCCGAAGGGTCGCTCGATTGTTTTCTCTGTATAGAAATCCGCGGACGGGTCGAGCGACGCGTTCGCTCTTGCGGAGACTCTCGCGAAATTCCGCGCGCGGACGTCGAATGGACCCTTCTTGTCCTCGACAGGAATCTTGATCACACGACAATGCATCGAAAACGCCGTCGAGAGAGATACCTCGATGTCGGTGCAATGCAGGCGGCCGTTCTTGTTGTACTCGACCTCAGGAAATGGTGCCCACGATCGCATTCCTGGAGTCGATTGCTCGAGTGCCAGAGTCCCGACTGTAAGAACACGCTTCGTTTTTTTGTTGCGCAGGCAATAGGAAGTCACCAGGTCTGTTTCACCGTAGTTAGCGCCGGCTGGATCACGCCACGGCCTGTCGGCGAAATCGCTCAGCCGTTCGTGGACCGTCTTTGGTATTCGCGCTGTCTGATCGCTCGGAAACGCAGCGTATGACGTGAGCTCCAACTCAAAATCATCATCGGGATAGATCTCCTTGTTCAAAGCGAGAAACTGGCACATCACGTCGATGTAGTGATAACCGCCGTGCATCAACATGCCATAGCCATACCTGTAAGGATGGTCTTCGCGCGACTCGTACTCGTCGGCGAGGTTCCATACACCTGAGCTTGTTCTCAAGTGAAATGAAGTGATCGGAGCTCCGAGCTCTGCCATCCGTTTCATGACCGGCTGTCTCATCTCGTGTTCATAGATCTCGTGATGTCTGCCGAGACAGAGCACTGCGTGTCTCGCGGTTCCCTGTGCTGCGCATTTAACGAGATCGGTCATTCGCGATAGAAGCAACGACGCGTCGAAGCGCCCGTGTCGCATCGGCAGGATTGCGGGCTTGGTGACAATCGAATCGATGTCGCGATCGATGCAGTATCTCAGATAAGCTTCGTGCGCTTTCGGCTCGGTAGAGATGAATACCTTGACCGAGTTGGTGCCGTTGCCGAGTGAATTGCAGACGGAATCGAAGTCTGAAATATTCGCCCACGCACCTGGCGGTGGATCGGGAATGAAAACGACTTCTCGTGGAGGAACCGGAAGGTTTTGGAGTCGTTCAAGAACCGTCTCTCTCTGAGACACGAGATCGACGATTGAATAATCCGCTAGATCGCCGCGCTCGATCGCGGAACGAATGCTTCGCGAATACTTGTAACCTGCCACGGGGCCGAAGCCGACGATGATGAGATGCTTTTCGGTGGCTCGCACGGGAGCGGAAAGGTAGTGCGACTGTCCGAGTGTGCCAGTAACGCAACGCGCATCTAAACCGCGGTATCGCGAGCGGCATCATAGAAGGGCAAGACGCCAGACAATCCGCCTGACGCCGCCGAAAAACTTCTCATTGAGGATTTCAACATGCTGCGCTCACCTTTGCGCCAATTTGGTCTCACTGCTGTTCTCACGATGCTTGTCTCAGCCGTCGCGATCGCAGGTCCGCCGTGGATTGCGATCGAGTATCCCGCAAATCCTCTCGATCCCGGGACGCGCGGCGCCTTGCTCACGGTTCGTACATATCATCACGGAGAGGCGATGTCGTACGAGCTCACTGGAACCGCCGAAGGGATCGTCGATGGACGACGTCAGACAATGCCCCTCGACATTCGTCGACTTACGCAGGCTGGTATGTACGCAGTGCGCTGGCAGAAACCCGCGCAGGGTACGTGGGTGCTTGTCATTACAAGCAAAGGACAAAACGGGGCATTCGCTGCGAATGCAATCGTGTCGATCGACAGTCGCGGGCAAGTCGCACAAGTGAGCGTTCCATCCGATCCCGTCGAGAATGGGCGCTGGCAGGTTCCGCGCAAAGTTGCTGCGACCGAAGTGGAAGCACTGCTCAAAGCAAACGCAGCAACTGCTCTCGCGCGACGATAAAGGCGCGCCAGTCATTGATGCAAGCACAACATTTGCCGAGTCCGGTGAGATACCTGGGCACTGCGAGGCATAGTGGTGAGTCGCAAAAGTCTCATTCTTTGGGGTCTCGTCAGCTTACTCGCCGGACTTGTCGGATTTCTCGCGTCGGTACTCGGCCACTTCCTCGGGGAGAATGGCGTATCTGTCGCCGGGATTGTCGGGGGAGCAATTGGCGTATTCGCCGCGACTCAAGTCGCGCGCAGAGGTGGAATCCTGAGTGCAAGGCGCTACTGGCCCGCGACGATCGGTGGATTACTCGGACTGATCCTTGCCGCAATAATTGCAGTCAACCATTTGCATACGCCCGTAGTTCCGATCGCGAGCATTCTCGTCATCGGACTAGGGGCGGTATTCGGTGCAGCATCGAGACACGGTACTTCGATTGATCGGTAGAGCGGTAGAGCGGTAGAGCGGTAGAGCGGTAGAGCGGTAGAGCGGTAGAGCGGTAGAGCGGTAGAGCGGTAGAGCGATAGAGCGATAGAGCGATAGAGCGATGATCGACTCAGCGGGTGAACGACTTCGATCGCTACCCGCTCAATCGCTCAATCGCTCAATCGCTCAATCGCTCAATCGCTCTACCGCTCTACCGCTCGACCGCTCAATCGCTCAATCGCTCAATCGCTCAATCGCTCGACCGCTCAATCGCTCGACCGCTCGACCGCTCAATCGCTCAATCGCTCAATCGCTCGACCGCTCAATCGCTCAATCGCTCAATCGCTCAATCGCTCGCCGCTTCGCGCCAAATGTTGTTCTCTTTTCCTCCCCAAAATCACGTTGCTTCCCTCATCGGATGGGAGTCCTTTTCCGATGAGACTCCTCTCCTCAATGCTGGGGGTTCTCGCAGCTCTCGTAGTTCTCGAACTTGGGCTGCGGCCGCTCGCAACCGCTGATCTGCCTCCGCTCGCGCGGCCCGCTGCTGACAGGCTCGGCGCACCGGTAATCACGAGTCGTCAGCTCGAGGAAGGAATCGCCGAGGCGCACTTTTCGTCGGCTGGTGCGCGGCTCACTGGAAATCCAGTCGTCGCCGGCGGCCCAGTCATTGTCATTCTCGGAGACTCACACGTCATGGCGCGAGAAATTTCCGACGATCAGACGATGGGAGCATGGGTCGAGCGACTCGCACGCAACGAGCACTACTTCATCAACGTGCGACAGTACGGTTGGCGCGGTGCATCGCCGCCGCAATATCTACTCGTTGCCCGCGATGTGCTCGAGAAGTGGAAGCCAACTGAAGTTGTCGTCGTGCTCGACGGTGATGATCTCGGTCCGGATCCACTCAATCGTCGCTATCCGAGAATGCGCATCGGCGCTCACGATTCAGTCGAGATCGTACACGATCCGCACGAATCCGCGGTGGCATCGCCAACTCACCATCAATTTACGCTGGCGACCCTATTCAGAATTCGTTGGCAAATGGTGCTCCAGCGTTCACCGCGAACCGTTCGCTATTGGCTTGGTGCGCCGCTCGAGCAGCGAGGGCCTACTCCGGATTCACAGACCGTCGCGGCAGTTCCGCGCGTTGAAGTCAAAGCTCTCGCGCGAGCATTCGGACCGCGATTGACAATCGTGTTTACTGCTGACGTTCGTGCAGTTGGCGGTGAGAAAATCGATCCAGGTGAGCAGCGACTTCTCGACGCATGCGCAGCGCAGCATGTGAGATGCCTTTCAATGCGCCAACTCATGCTTGCCGCACGCCGCAACGGTTACGTCGTTCGTGGCTTCTCGACCACGACACTTGGCGTTGGCCATCTCAACGCGATGGGACACGAGCTTGTCGGTCGCGCAATCTGGGCTGCAATCCGCCAGGAGGCTCCGCCGAACACGTCAGTTCTCGCGGAACGATAAGAGCGCGACATGCTTTTCATTTCCTGGGAATTCGTCGTCTTTTTGATTCTCGTTCTCGCCGGGCTGCGGCTAATGCCCACGAGGACATCACGACAAGGCTTGATACTTGTCGCGAGCGCCGTTTTCTACGGATCGCACACGCCGTGGCATCTCCTCGTTCTTGCAGCGCCGAGTCTCATCGATTTCGCTTGCGCTGCTCGTATCGAGGATTCCGACGACGCACGCACGCGCAAACGATGGCTCATACTGAGCCTCGTTTCGAACCTCGGGCTCCTCGGGTACTTCAAGTACGCCGATTTCTTTGCCGATTCGATTGGCGCACTGATCGGCGTGACTACAATTCCGCTCGGACTCGCACTGCCTCTCGGCATTTCGTTCTTCACGTTCAAGACGTTGAGCTACACGATCGACGTTTATCGCCGCGAAATTCCGGCCTGCCGAAGTATGTGGCGTTACGCGATGTTCGTGTCGTATTTCCCTGAGCTCGTCGCCGGTCCGATTGTCAGGGCCTCGGTTTTCCTTCCGCAGATGAATCGATCTCTTCAGCCGTCGATGGAGCGCGCGACTGTCGGGCTCCAGCTCATTCTTCTCGGCGTTACAAAAAAACTTTTTGTTGCAGACCGGTTGGCGACGCTCGTAAATCCGGTTTTCGCTGCGCCTCAAGCTTATTCTCAGTTTACTGTCGCGTCGGCGGTCGTCGCTTATTCGCTGCAGATATACTGCGATTTTTCAGGATATTCCGACATCGCGATCGGAGTGTCGCGCATCATCGGCTTTGATCTGCCGGAGAACTTCAACATGCCGTACCTCGCCACGTCGATCACAGAATTCTGGCGCAGGTGGCACATCACGCTTTCACAGTGGCTGCGGGACTACCTCTACATCCCGCTCGGCGGAAATCGTAAGGGGCGGCGCCGCACGTACATAAATCTCATGCTGACAATGCTGCTCGGAGGATTGTGGCATGGAGCTGCGTGGACTTTTGTCATTTGGGGCCTGTTGCACGGCGCGGGACTCGGCGCTCACAAGCTGTGGACCGAGCACGTGTCGCACCGGCGCCGTCCATTCGGCGGAGTCGTCGGATGGCTTGCAACTTATTCGTTCGTTTGCGTCGCGTGGGTGTTTTTCCGCGCGCGCGATTTTGCAACTGCGGCGTTGATGCTACGAAAGATTGCCGGACTTGAGTCCGGCGGCGCGACGTGGGTCTATCTGCCGCTGCTCTTGATTCTCCCGCTCGTTGCTTCAGCCCACGCAGCGGGCTGGTGGATTGCGCGTCACGAGAAGAAGACGTCGACGGGACTGGAGAAATGGGTGCCGGCACCCGCGATCGCATCCGCGATCTATGACGGGAGCGGTCGTGGCATTGCGATCAGGCCTCATCGGGCGGCGGGATTGTATCTCCTGCTGCCGCGTCCCGGATTTGTGAGCGCATTCGTGCTGACCGTCTGGGTAGTTGGACTTTTTCTATTCTCGCCGGTTCATACGCGGCCGTTCATCTACTTCCAATTTTGAGATAGGGAGAAGAAAAGAAAGAGAAAGGGAGAACTGCAATTTGCCGCGAAGGCGCGGGGACGCGGAGCAAACCATTTAGGGGGGAACGACGGGCACCGCGGGAACGCGGCGATTCGTTAATACCACTCGCTTGATTCCGTCGCGCAGCAATGGCGAGTTGAAGTTGATGAGGAGTCCAACCTCGCGATTCGTATGACGGAGTTACGTGAGCACCTGTGCATGATGAATATCAGCTAACCGGTCGACCGCCTTCACGTCCACGATCACTTTGTCGTCAACGAGCAGGTCAACTCGATAGTTCCATTTGAGTGTTCGACCTTTATAAACAATGGGCACTGTCATCTGACGAGCCACGGCATAGCTGAGTTGCCGCAGCTCCCACTCAAGACACTCTTCGTATGTTGATTCGAGTAGCCCGCGACCGAGGTTCCGGTGGACCTCAATGGCTGCGCCAATAATTGCCGCCGTTAGTTCTTCGAACTGAGCATCAAGGAGTTTTTCTCCGCGTCTCCGCGCCTTCGCGGCAAATAGCAGTTCTCCCTTTCTCAAGGAGGCACCTCCCCCACTCGCAGGTGTAAAAACATCTGTCCGGCTGACTTCCTCCAAGGACTCCCATGGGCAGACTGAAAAAGTTTGTGATGCTGGCGTTGATGCTGCCATTCCTTGTCAGCTACGATTTTTCGCATCTGTTCCACGATCCTGTGTCCGAGCTCGGAGATGCGATTACCGCGGCCTCAACACTCACGGTCAGCAACGTTCGTGGAGGAAGTCACCTCGGCTTCGATACCTACGCCTATCCGGGCGATGAGGCGATGCGCGCTTGGCGTGATGACAGCGTTCCGTATGAGTGGGTCGGATTTTATTTGCCTTCGCCGTGTCATAGAAGCGACTCGTGGTCGGGCAGGCGCCAGACGCTCACGAACATGGGTTGGGGACTCGCCGTGATCTACGTCGGTCAACAGATGTGGAACGGAACTGCTCCACGCAAAATCGTGAAAACGATCTACGTGACGAAGCGCGTGAAAGTCGTCACGCACAGTCACGGCAAGCGAATCACGAAGTACGTTCGCAAGCGTGTTCCAGTGAGAGTCGTTACCTATGCGCGTGCGCAGCAGGGATCGAACTGCTCGGCAAGTCTCGTAAATTCTGCGCGTGGATCGATCGATGCGAACGATGCGATTGCGCGAACTGTCTCGGAGGGATTTCCAAACGGCTCGGTGATTTTCCTCGACCTCGAGCGAATGGATTCGGTCCCGAAATCGATGCGCGACTATTACACTGCGTGGACGGCCGCAGTACTCGCTGATGGAAGATTCCGGCCCGGCTACTACGCGCATGATCACAACGCGAAGCTGATTCACGACGATGTGTCGCGCGTCTTCGCGGACGCGCACGTTACGACTTCCCCGCAGTTCTGGGTTTCAGGATCGAAGGGATTTTCGGAAGACAGCGAGCCGCACGAGGTCGGGCATTCTTTCGCGAGCGTGTGGCAGGGCGTGCTCGATATCGTTCAGACTCACAACGGTGTGAAGCTGCCGATCGATGTGAATGTTGCCAGCGTCCCGTCGCCATCGTCGCACGAATACGCTCTAGGAGATTGAGAGCGGGCGAAGCAAACTCCGCTTGGCCTCGGATTAAGCATATTTCTGTTTCGGTCTTAATCGCTCAATCGCTCTAATCGCTCTAATCGCTCTAATCGCTCAATCGCTTCAAGTGTCTCCCCATAAGGTACAACCGGTCAGGACCGCCGGCGCGAAACTCCAATCCGCGACCGCCGCGATGATCATGGTCCATGGTCGCGGCGCAACCGCCGAGAACATTCTCACGCTGGTTCACGCGATCGATACGCCCGGATTCGTGTATCTCGCTCCGCAGGCCGCCGGAAATACGTGGTATCCGAATTCATTCCTGGCGCCGATTCCGAGCAACGAGCCCGGAATTTCGGCGGGACTCTCGGCGATCGATGCTCTGATGAAACGAATCGGCGCGGCTCACATCCCTCCGGAAAAAACGATGCTGCTGGGATTTTCCCAGGGAGCGTGCCTTTCCCTCGAGTATGCGGCTCGACATGCGCGCCGCTATGGAGGAATCGCGGGATTGAGCGGCGGACTCATCGGACCTGACGGCACCCCGCGCGATTATCCTGGATCTTTCGACGGCACGGCGGTTTTTCTCGGATGCAGCGATGTTGATTTTCACATTCCCGTTGAGCGCGTGCGCGAGACAGGTCGAGTCTTCGAAAGAATGGGCGCGGTCGTTGAGCTCGGTCTCTATCCCGGGATGGGACACATCGTGAACGAAGACGAGGTCAATGCAGTCAAGGAGATGATGGCCGAAGTCATTTCCTCCTAGCATGCGATTCAGCTACGAGGCAAATCTTCCGCGAGTCGCGTTCGGCGCGGGCTCATTCGCATCCCTTCCTCAGGAAATCGATCGACTCTCCGCGAAACGAATTCTGATCGTTGCAACTCCTGGCCGAGCAGCAATTGTCGAACGCGCAGCGGAGCTGCTCGGCGATCGATTCGCCGGAAGCTTCAACGAGGCCGTGGTGCACGTGCCCGAAGCAGTGGCTGCGCGCGCAATTATCGCGGCCGCGACGGCGAGAGCGGATGCGATGCTCTCGATCGGTGGCGGTTCTGCGATCGGCGTTTCGAAAGCCATTGCGCTGGCAACCGACCTACCTATAGTAGCGGTCCCATCGACGTACAGCGGCTCGGAAATGACTCCGCTATGGGGTCTCACCCGTCACGGCGCAAAGCACACCGGTCGTGATTTGCGCGTTCAGCCGCGAACGGTGATTTACGATCCTGAGCTCACTCTCGATCTATCTGCATCTGTTTCTGGCGCGAGCGGCATGAATGCGATTGCACATTGTGTCGAAGCTCTGTATGCGCGGGACGCGAATCCAGTCACCTCGTGGATGTCGGTGGAGGGAATTCGCTCGCTCGGAGAATCGCTGCCGCTAGTTGTCGATGTGCCGGATGATATCGAAGCGCGCACGCGCGCTATGTACGGCGCGTGGCTCGGCGGTGCCGCGCTCGCAAGCGTGCAAATGGCATTGCATCACAAGCTCTGCCACGTACTCGGCGGAAGTTTCGATTTACCCCACGCGGAAACTCACGCGGTTTTGCTACCATACACGGTCGAGTTCAACGCTCCGGCAGCGAGCGATGCGATGTCGCGCCTCGCGCGAGCTCTGAACGCAACGAATGCGCCCGTTGCATTGTACAAACTCTGCCGCCGATTGCCGATATCGCGATCGCTGGCAGAGATCGGAATGCGCGAATCCGATCTCGATCGTGCCGCGACGTTGGCGATGGAACAGACGTATTCGAATCCGCGGCCCGTTACCAGGGCTGACGTTGCTTCAATTCTCCAGGGAGCATTCGTCGGCGCGTCCGTAGACTAAATTGTCGCCATGGCCGACCCCAAGTCGAAAAAAATCAACTATAGCAGAGCATGGGCTGAAGCTCGCGAGCTGATCTGGCAGCATCGTCGCTCGTTGAGCATCGGGTTGGCCTTGATGCTCGTCAACAGATTATCAGGGCTCGTTCTTCCGGCGACCTCGAAGTATCTGATTGATGATGTCATCGGAAAGCATCGCGCCGATTTGCTCATTCCGCTCGCTGCGGCGGCGGCTGCCGCTGTCGCCATTCAGGCAATCACGACGTACGCTCTTTCTCAAATCGTCAGCATTGCGGCGCAGCTCGCGATCACCAACATGCGGAAAGACGTGCAATCGCACGTTCTGCATCTGCCGGTATCGTATTTCGATTCTACGAAGACGGGCATTCTCATTTCTCGCATCATGACCGATGCGGAGGGAGTGAGAAATCTGGTTGGGACGGGTCTGATTCAGCTCACCGGTGGTTTCATAACCGCGATCCTTGGCATTGCGGTGCTTTTCTACCTCAATTGGAAGCTGACGCTGATCACAATCTTCGTTCTGTTCGCGTTCGGCGGTATGATGGCTGTAGCCTTCGGAAGATTGCGACCGCTGTTTCGCGAACGTGGTCGCATCAACGCCGACGTCACGGGACGCCTTGCTGAATCACTCGGTGGAATTCGAATCGTCAAGGTCTACACGTCGGAAGCTCGTGAAGAGCGCATCTTCGCCGATGGAGTCGAGAGTCTCTTCGACAACATTCGTAAAACAATTACCGGTACTTCGATCGTCGGAACTGGCGCGACGATAATCACCGGAGCGATCGGTGTGCTGATGATCATCGTTGGTGGACGTGCAATCCTCGGCGGCACGATGACGCTTGGCGGATTCATCATGTACATCTTCTTTATCGGAATGGTCGCAGCGCCGCTCGTGCAGATTGCTTCGATCGGCACTCAGATCACTGAAGCCTTCGCAGGCCTCGATCGAATCCACGAAATTCGCGAGATGCGAACTGAAGATCAGGACGACGCGTCGCGAGCGGTTCTCCCCGAGGTTGACGGAACGGTCGAGTTCGATCATGTGACGTTTTCGTATGTGCCGGGTGTACCCGTCTTGCGCGACGTCTCATTCCGCGCGAGCGAGGGATCGACGACGGCGCTCGTTGGTTCGAGTGGATCGGGAAAGAGCACACTCATCGGACTTGTCATGGCGTTCAATCGTCCGGACAGCGGCAGCATCCTTGTCGATGGGCGCGATCTATCGACGGTGCGTCTTCGCGATTTCAGGTCGCAGCTCGGAGTGGTGCTCCAGGACAATTTTCTTTTCGACGGAACCATTCGCGAAAACATCGCGTTTGCGCGGCCCGATGCGACCGATGAAGAGGTGCGCGAGGTCAGTCGAATTGCGCACGTGGATGAATTCGTCGACAAGTTCGAGAACAAATACGACACGATTGTCGGCGAGCGCGGCGTAAAGCTGTCGGGCGGTCAACGTCAGAGAGTCGCGATTGCGCGCGCGATACTCGCCGATCCGCGAATCCTTTTGCTCGATGAGGCGACGTCCAGTCTCGACAGCGAAAGCGAAGCGATGATCCGCGATGGTCTCAGGTCGTTGCGCAAAGGACGCACGACGTTCGTCATCGCGCATCGGTTGTCGACGATCGAAAGCTCCGATCAGATCCTCGTGCTCGAGGGCGGCGAGATTGTCGAGCGGGGAACTCACACCGAGCTGATCGCGATGCATGGCCGCTATCGTCAGCTCTACGATCGGCAATACGGACTCGAGCATGACCGATTCATAAATCCGGGCGAGGATCTCACACCGGTTAAGCCGTCGCCAAGGGAGGAGCTTGCGGAGGCTGCCGCTGTCGCGAGGGGCGGGAGCGGTCGCGGCAGTCTGTGATTTCGAAGGTTGCTTTTAATAGCCACTCAGTAATGAAAGGGGCACAGCTTGTGAGACCAGCGAGACCAGTGAGGAATCGATTTATTCTCGGTAATAAATCGATTCCTCACTGGTCTCACTGGTCTCACAAGCTGTGTTCCTTTCATTACAGAGTGGCTGGATCACTCATACTAATCTTGAGCCTGAGCCCGATTGGCGCATCTGCTCAGGGGTCAATTGGGGCTCAAGCGATGGCAATAGTCACTCATGCGTCTCCCGCGATAGCGAACCGGGACCTCACAGAAGGGTATCTCACTCAGCCCATGGTGATGGGCGCGCTGTCGACGGCCAACGGTCATTTCGCGCTCGAGGGAATGCTGGATCTCGAGGGCCTGACTCTCAAAAGAGGTGAGCTCGATGCAGGCATTGCCGGAGAGGGATATGTCGACCGCCGTCATCCCCACACCTACATGCACGAGCTTGTCGCCACAGCTTCGGGTGCGTTCGCCGCAACACGCTACTCAGCCGCATTTGGCAAAGGCTTCGTTCCGTTCGGCACCGATGATCCAATGGTTCGGCCGTTCGAGAAGTATCCGATCAACCATCACATCTCTCAGATAGTGGAGCGGCTGTTGGCTATCGTTGCGGTAAGAAACGGTCCCTTCCTTATAGAAGTGGCGGGATTCAACGGCGATGAGCCTGAATCACCTTCAGATCTTCCCAACAGCAATCGATTGTGGGATTCCTGGGCTGGGCGCGCGACAATCCTGCCAGCGCAGGCTCTCGAGATGCAGGGAAGCGTCGCGCGCGTGAAATCACCAGAGCTTGCTGCGGGTGGTGGGCTCGATCAACGAAAGGTGAGCGCTTCGGCGCGCTTCGAGAGCGCAAAGTCGATGGATTCGCGCGATACCCACTACTATGCGATGGGCGAGTGGGCGAGAAGCTCGGATTACGACGGTGGTGTTCGCGCTTTCAGTTTCACGACGGCCCTTACTGAAGGGGAGATGCGTCGGGGGCGCGTAGCATTTGCGGGAAGATTCGAGCGAACTGAGAGACCCGAGGAAGAACGCCTGACAAATCCATTTCGAACGAAGCGTCCCGCAACGGACTTCAGCATCAGCGGTCGGACTTTGTGGAACATCACGTCTGCGCGCGCGAGCGTTCGCGCATTTCAGCGGGGCACGATGACGCTCACTCCCTTTATCGAGGTCGAAGGTAGCCATGTGACATCGCAATCGGCCGGATCCGTTTTCAATCCGCGAGAGTTCTACGGATCGAACACACTCTGGAGCACGACTTTCGGTGTTAGCTTCGCCGTCGGAATGATTCATCGACGCACTGGGCAATACGGTGCTGCATCGAGAGAGACCGGAGAAATGTCGATGGCGGGGATGTGAGTCGAACACCTCGATCGTTCCCGCAAATCGCCTCCATAGCGCTCGCGACGTCGTTCGCGTTCGCGTCGATCACGACCGTCACCGCGTGCGACAACAAGGCGATCGACGCAGGCGGCGACACGACGATTACGCCAACGCCTTCACGCGCCCTGAGCACGGAGGGCCGCGGAGTCGTTGCGGACCGGTACACTGCGGAGCTTTGGGTGGTCGGCAATGTGGCGTATACGACTACATGGGGTACGAGAACAGTCGATGGCGTGCGCTCGGTTGGCAACGCGATAAAAATCTGGAACATTTCGGGCGCGACACCTGTGCTGGTCGATTCGGTGATCGTCTCTGATGCAACGACCCTCGGCGACATTCAAGCGACTGACGATGAGAAGCTTCTCGTCGTGGCAACTGAATTTTCGCCCGGATCGATCGTCGTCTACGACATCGCGAACCCGTTGAAGCCACAGCTCGTTTCGCGATTCTCGAATTCAAACACAGCTCCGGGCGTTCATACTGCGACAGCGGCGATGGTGAACGGAAAGCTGTATGCGTTTCTTTGCGTCGATCGGAGTGCAGATCAGGCGGCGAGGCTCGTAATTGTGGATCTCTCCAACCCGGCCGCGCCGACCGAGGTTTTCTCGCAGGCAATGGGAAATCCATTCGTGCACGACGTGTTTGTGCGCGATGGAATTCTCATGGTCGCATTGTGGAACGATGGAATGTCGATTTTCGACATCGGTGGTGGTGGAACAGGCGGTACCGTCTCGAATCCAAAGCTCCTCGGCAATGTGAAGACGGTCGGCGGCAAGGTGCACAATGTGTGGTGGTTCCGTGACAACGCGAACGGTACGAAGCGCTACGCATTCGTCGGTGAGGAAGGGCCCGGGTCTATTGGCTCGACATCGGTGGGAGACATACATGTCGTCGACGTCTCGGATTTGACCAATCCGCACGAGGTTTCGTTTTTCACCGTGCCTGGTGCCGGCACGCACAATTTCTCAGTCGATGAAGATCGCGGCGTGTTGTTCGCTGCGTACTACAACGGTGGCGCGCGCGCGATAAATGTTCGGGGTGACATCGGGCGTTGTGATGCGACTATGAAGAGTGACGACGGACGCTGCGATTTAAAAAAGATGGGACGTGAAGTCGCTCACGCGCTGACCGATACGGGAATGGCAGTGTACATCTGGGGTGTGTTTTCGATCGGAACCAAACTCTACGCTTCGGATATGCTGAACGGTCTATGGAGAATCGACACGGCTCAGTAATTCGTTGGGCTTCGCTGCTTGCAGCGGTCCTTGCGGCATGCTCAGGATCCCCGACGGGCTCAGTCGGAACTCCGAATTTGAACGCATGCGGTGAGACCGGCACCGATTCCGAATGCCGAACTATTTCTTTTGGCGGCGTCGAGCGCGCGTATCTTCTTCACGTTCCCTCAGACTTTCAAGCAGGGACAAGTGCATTAGTCATCGCATTGCACGGATCACAAGGATCCGGTCTCAGATTGAAAGAGACGAGCGGGCTGAGCGAAGAATCCGACAAGAAAGGCTTCGCTGTCGTTTATCCCTACGCACTCGTCTCTCCGGGCGCGGGCTTCACAGAGTGGAATGAATTCTTCAATCACTCGTTTGGAAACAGCGCGCCCGATGATGTCGGATTCATTCGCCAGCTCATTTTGACTTTGCAAACACAAATCAATCCGAGTCCGAAAAGGATTTTCGTGACTGGATTGTCGAATGGTGGATTCATGGCGCATCGCATTGCGGTTCAGCTTTCTGATCTCGTCGCGGCGATCGGCGTCGTAGAGGGAACGCTGGTATCACCGGGAAGCCCCTCCGATGTGCCCTCTCCTGTTGCTCCGGTGTCGGTGCTCATGATTCACGGCGATCAGGATCCAACCGTTCCGTGTTGTTCCGTGGCCCCGGTCGCCTCACAGGAGCAGTCGTTCGATTACTGGATCTCGCCTTCGGCCGACGCCTGCACGACGGTCGATACGAACCAGCCGATTTGCGACGCACAAGGGAATCCAACATTGCTCCCGGAAAAAGATGCGACCGGCTGCAAGGGAAACACCGAAGTAAAATTCTATCGTTTACAAGGTGGTGTGCACCTATGGTACACGGTCCCGATGAATGTCGCCGGCCAGATACCGTTCAATTCGACTTTGAATAGCACAACCGGCGTGACGACCGACGACATTTTGTGGAATTTCTTCGCGTCGCACGCTAAGCAGTAGCAGCCGTTGATCGCGGTAGATACGCCATAGCGCGTAATCGAGCGATACGCTCACGGAGCGGCGGATGAGTTGCCATGAGATCCGCCATTTTTCCTTCCCGATCGCCCCACTCTGAATGGAACGGATCGACGATACAGAGCTGTGCCGAGCTCTTCGGAATCATCTTTGGCGCGACGTTTGAGCTGCTGATTTTTTCCAGGGCGTCCACCAACGCACCGGGGTTTCGTGTGTACTGAGCGCTCATCGCGTCCGCCAGATATTCTCGCGATCGCCCGACTTTCATTGCAATCAGTCGTGTGACGATCGGTGCGATCAGCCACGAGATAATCCATACGACGAGGAGCACGACAACGAGGAGACCTGCGCCCTTGTTGTCTCGCGAGCGCGAACGGGAGCGGCCACCGCCGCCGAAATTCATTACGCGAAACGCAGAATTGTGAATGAGTGCTACGACGCCAACGAGAGCGGTTAGAAGTGTCATGAGCCGCACGTCGAGATTAGCAACGTGCCCCATCTCGTGTCCGACGACCGCCTGCAGCTCGTCACGCGAGAGTGTATCGAGTAATCCCTGAGTCACCGCGATGTGCGCGTCATCGATGTGAACGCCGGTAGCGAATGCGTTTGGAGCTTCGTCCGGAATGACCCAGAGATGCGGACGCTTCGTACCGGAAGCGATCGACATCTCGTCAACGACGTTCACGAGTTTTTGTTCGGCTTCGCTGGACGGATCGAGAATCTCGTGTCCTCCAGTTGCTTTAATCAGTGACGTCGCGCCGAAGTTGTAACCCCACCACGCCATGACTCCGGCAATCAGCAACATCGCGATGCCGAGTCCCGGAAATAAATGAACACCGTAATAGCCGAGTCCTTCGCTCGCTCGCGCCGACGCCTGCTGCGACGACCAGAGATACCAGATGAAGTCGCCGCCGAATCCGAGCCACGCTACGAAGAGAATGAATCCGGCGACGAGCCGGCGAGTGGCTTTCCTGTTCGCTTGCTGCTGCGCGAACAGGTTGCCCGTTTCACTCACGTCTTGGGTGGACCCATCGAGAGGTCAACCTGTGGGACAGCGCGCTCGCCTTCGTCGGTGATCTCCCACAACGGTACTTGCGTTGCGCCGGCCATTCCCGCGAAGAGCATCGTCGGGAAAGTTTGCTGCGCGGTGTTGTATTGCGTCGCAGTGTCGTTGTAGAGCTGGCGCGCGAATCCGATTTTGTTTTCTGTCGCCGTCAACTCTTCCTGGAGCTGCGCGACGTTACCGGTTGCTTTGAGGTCCGGATAGGCTTCGACGACCGCGAGCAGTCTGCTCAGCGCGCCGCTGAGCTGCGTTTCCGCAGCAGCGGTTGCAGGCACGCTTCCGGAATTCGATGCTGCGATTGCCGTGTTGCGCGCAGCAACGACTGCCTCGAGAGTTCCGCGCTCGAAGTTCATCGCGCCTCTCACTGTGTTGATCAAATTCGGAATCAGATCGTGACGACGCTTCAGCTGAACGTCGATTTGCTTCCACGCGTTCTGAGTCTGGTTACGAAGTGAAACGAGTCGATTGTACGCGCCGATCGCGAACAGCACGATGACGATGAAGACGACGATGAGCAGCAAGCCGAACATGGGACCGCTCCAGTTGATGGGTCGTGCAGCCAAAGATAACGAACACCTTCTCTGCCGCTATTGATAATCAGTGCCCCTGGTCGCAGCTTGGAGACCTCACAAATCATGGGCCGACAACCACACGGGCTTTTCCTCGTATTCACTACGTTGATCGCAACCACAAGTTGCGAGCACAAGCTCGATATTTCGGCGCCGCCGCCGCCGATGACCGCCGACACCGACACACTCCCCTCGCTCCCCACGTCGACACTCGATATTCCACTCACTTACGATCTCGCGCCAGTGGTTCGCGCGCTGGAGAGTGCTGTTCCAAAAACATTCGGGAACATCGAAGAGCGACACGCGGTCAACGGTCAGCCGCGCATGCATGTCGCTTTCGAGGCGACACGCGACCCGTTTCAGGTTTCACTCGACGGACAGACCGCGCATCTCACCGCAGTACTTCACTACGCCGGCCGAGGATGGTACAAGGCGCCCGTAGTTCCGGAGGTTTCGGGATCGTGCGGAACGGGAGCTCCAGGTGATCGACCACGACTGCGAATTGAAGTGACCTCGCCGCTTCGGATTACTTCAGACTGGCGACTTCGCGGGAAAACGCGCATCGGAACCATCGCGCCGCTGACAGAACAAAACCGCGACAAGTGCCGCGTCACCGTATTCAACATCAACGTGACCGATCGTGTGGTCGACGCGACTCGGGGAATTCTCGAGAGCAAACGATCGATGGTCGATCAGAAAATTGCATCGCTCGACATTCGAAACCGTTTCGAGGAATGGTGGCACTTGTTGCAACGGCCCATCCCGCTCACGGACAGCGTCTGGCTCATCATCAATCCGAGCGCTGTCCGAATGGGTGAGTCGATTGGTGTGAAACGCACTCTTGTCACGGCGCTTGGCTTTTCCGCATCGCCGCGTGTAGAGACGGGACGGCAGCCGCCCACAGTTGAGACGCCGCTACCTCCTTTGTCTCCGGCCGCGGTTGGCGACGGTCTTCACATTCTCCTCGAGGGAATTCTCGGTTACTCGCTCGCGACGGATCTTCTCAAGAAGGAGCTGGTCGGAAAAATCGTCGAGGGGAAGGGACAGACTCTTGTTGTAAAAGACGTGCGATTGTTCGGAATCGGCGGCGGAAAGCTCGCGCTAGAGGTGAATTTTGGCGGAACGGTCGCCGGCCGCATCTATTTCATCGGCACGCCAAAGTATTTACCGAACAGTAATGAGCTGTTCGTTGCCGATCTCGACTACGACGCCGGTAGCGCCAATCTCCTCGTAAGCGGATTCGAATGGCTGAAACACGATGACGTACGCGATTATTTCAGACAGCACGCGCGATGGCCGGTTGGTGACATCCTCGCTCAAGGTCGAGAGCAACTTTCGAAGGGACTCAATCGCGATCTCGCGCCGGGGGTCAAGCTCACGGCGGACGTAAAGGCAGTGCAAGGGCTTTCAGTGCACGCCCAACGCCGTGCGATACGTGTGCGCGCCCGAGCCGACGCGAACGCGCGGCTCACCGTCAAGCAAGCAGCTCAATGAAAGACGAAGGACTCATTCGCGCAGTTGGTGTGCGCGGCCTTGGCGCCGGCATCGTCAACTACACGATCGGCGCCGGGATATTCGTTCTGCCGGCGCTCGTTGCTGCGAAAGTGGGAGCAGCAGCGCCGGTTGTGTATGTCATCTGCGCAATCGCGATGGGACTCATCGTCGCGTGCTTCGCCGACGCGGGCAGCAGAGTTTCTCTTTCCGGAGGGACGTACGCGTACGCTGAAGTTGCGTTCGGCAAATACGTCGGGTTCATGGTCGCGGTGAGCCTGTGGATGTCAATGATTCTCGCGAGCGCAGCTGTAGCTGTGATCTTCGTCGATTCACTCGGTCAGATCGTCCCCGCATTGCAAAGCTCTCTCGCACGCAACGCGATCATCATTGCTTTGTATCTACTGCTTGTGCTGATCAACATTCGCGGCGTCAAGATCGGCAGCGGAGTCGTTCAGACGGTCACGTTAGGCAAGCTCATACCGATTTTCATTCTGCTTGCGTTCGGTGCATTTGCTATCAAACCGTCGAATCTCACCTGGCCTGGAATGCCGAGTGCGAGCGATACCGCCCGCACGACGGTTATCCTCATTTTCGCGTTCATGGGCGTCGAGTCCGCGCTGACTCCAAGCGGTGAAGTGAAGAATCCTGCGCGCACGGTACCGCGTGCAATCTTTATCGCCATCATCTTCACGACACTCATCTACATCGCGCTCCAAATCATCGCGCAAGGAATACTCGGGGCCGAGCTCGCAACAAATACGAAGGCTCCGCTTGCAGAAGCGGCGAGGCGAGTGCTCGGCCGCGGTGGTGAGACCCTTGTGTTGTTGGGTGCTGCGATATCCACTCTCGGGTACATCGCCGGAGACATGCTTGCCGCGCCACGAATGCCATATGCGCTCGCGCGCGATCGCTTACTGCCGAATTTTCTTTCGTCGATCCATGAGCGATATCGTACGCCGCATGTCGCGATTATCGCGCATGCATTTCTTTGTGCGCTGCTCGCGGTTACTGGTACGTTTGGTCTGCTCGCCGTTCTCGTCGTTTTGTTGACCCTTCTCGTCTACCTCGGCTGCTGCCTGGCGACGATCGAGCTGCAACGTCGCGATGTGCGAGCCGAGGGTGCAGTTCCTTTTCGTGTTCCGGGCGGGCCCATCATTCCCATTCTCGCATCGGCCATCATCATCTGGCTGATGAGCAGCTCGACCCGTCAGGAATTTCTTTCACTCGGTGCGATGATGGTCGTATCGACAGTCATCTTTTTCGCTATGCGTCTTGCCACGCGCCCGAGCGCTCCGCCTCAACCAGACATCAGTGCGAGCCCCCCATGAAACGATTCTCTCTCAGTCTCCTGGCGATTTCCGTGACCATACCGTGCGCGACGCGCGCGCAGCAGGCAGCCGGTATCGGTCAGCCGGTAGCCGCTAGCCCGGCGCAGGCAGTTGACAGCTCGTACAGCGCGCAAATCCGGGAGCTCACGACTACCGACAAGATCTGGAAATTCAATACCGATCTTGTCGAGTCGCTTCCCGCATCGAGCACCGTTCCCACACCACTCAAAGTATTGGGGTACGTGCCAGGAACGCTCGGACGACTCTCTTATGTTGCCGACCTGAACAAGTATTTCCGCGCTCTCGCCGCTGCGTCGCCGAGGACGAAGGTGTTTTCACTGGGCATGAGCGACGAAGGTCGCGAGATGATTGTGATGGCGATTGCCGACGACAGCATCATTTCGAATCTCGAGCGTTACCGCGTACAGCTCGCGCGGCTCGCAGATCCACGGGGGATGACTCCTGTGGAGAAAGCCCAACTGATTCACGAGGCGAAGCCGATTTACTGGCTGAGCGGATCGATTCACTCACCGGAGACGGGCAGCCCTGAAATGTTGATGGAGCTCGCCTATCGATTGGCAGTCGGTGAATCCGAAAATATTCGCGCCATTCGCGCGAATGTCATCACGCTCATCACGCCAGTTACCGAAGTCGACGGACGCGATAGAATGGTGGATGCTGACAAGGAGGCGCGCGCACTAAAGCTCGGGCCCGGCGGGGTCCCGCTTATTTACTGGGGCAAGTACACAGCGCACGATAACAATCGCGACGGAATTGTAATGTCGCAGAAGCTGACTCAGAATTTCGTCGCCGGATTTCTCCATTGGAAGCCCGTTGTCGTCCACGATCTTCATGAGTCGGTTCCATTTCTCTATACGAGCACCGGGACGGGCCCTTACAACGACGAGTACGATCCTATCGTTGTCGATGAGTGGCACACGCTCGCGTATCAGGAGATCACGGAGCTAACCCGGCGCGGGCTTCCGGGAGTCTGGACACACGGATTCTACGACGGCTGGGCGCCGAACTATACGCTGCTGTCTGTCGCAAATCTTCACAATTCGATCGGCAGGTTTTACGAGACATACACCTCATCAGGTGCGGGCTGCCGAACTGTTCGACTCCCGGCTGCCGATACCGCGCGCAGATGGGATCGTCCTAACCCGCCGGTGAACGGTGTGAAGTGGTGCATCCGCAACAATATCAATTATCAGGAATCCGGTGCGTTGATCGCGCTCAAATACGTTGCTGATCATCGCGAGACATTCCTGACTAACTACGTCGCGAAGGCAGAGAGGATGATCGAGCGTGGTCGCACATCTGCGCCATACGCGTTCGTGATTCCGCGTAGTCAGCGACACGCGGCCGAAGCGGCTGACCTCGTGAACCTGTTCCGCGCTCAGGGAACGGAAATAAATATTGCGACGAGCGATTTTCCCCTCGCTGTGAAAGCTGCCCCCGCGACGCGAGCGGATACGACAAAACCAAAAGCGGCGATGCCGGTAACCGTGCACGCCGGCGATTGGATCGTGCGACTCGATCAGCCGTATGCGGCAACGGCCCGCACGCTGCTCGCGATTCAGAAATTCAAGGCCGACGATCCTCCACCGTACGACGACACCGGTTGGACGCTCGACGCTTTGCGTCACGTCGAGACAATCAAGGTTGCCGACTCCACGATTCTCACGCGACCCATGCAGCCGCTCACGGCGGATGCATCAGTAAAAGGATCGATAACCGGAACCGGCACGACGCTCATAGTAAAGAACGTCGGTGACTGGCGGTCGGCCGCTCTGCCATGGAGAATCGGCAAAACGCGCGCGAGCGTCGCAGATGCGGCGTTCACGGTGAGTGGAATCAGCTATCCGGCGGGCACGTTCATCATCGAAAATCCGTCTGCCGAGACCCGCGAAGCGATCGCAACGCTGGGACTCAATGCGGTGGCTGCTGGAAACCCCATATCGGTGGGCAAGCATGAAGTGAGTGTCCCGAGGATTGCCCTGCTTCACTCGTGGCTCGAGACCCAGAATGAGGGTTGGGCCCGGTTCGCATTCGATCAAATGGGTGTGCCATACACGTACATCTCGGAGCAGAAGCTGAAGACTCCCGGTTATCTCGACCGTTTCGATGTGATTTTGTATCCACACGTGAGTGGATCGCCGATCACTCTGGTCAACGGTCGCCCGCTGATCGGACCGCCGATTCCATGGAAGAAGAGTGCAGAAACGCCGAACCTCGGCAAATGGGATGAGACGGATGACATTCGGCCCGGAATGGGACTCGATGGTTTGGAGGCGTTGAAAAAATTCGTGGAGCGAGGCGGCTTGTTGATAACAGAGGGAAATACGAGTCGACTACCGGTTGAAATGGGCTTTAACACGAGCGTGAATTCAGTCACCACGACGAGGCTCAATGCTCGCGGCGGAATCTTCCGCGTCCAGCCCGTCTCGTCCGCGAGTCCAATACTATATGGATACGAGGGCACGTCATTCCCGATCTATTTCAGTCAGACACCACTTTTCACAGTCACTCCCCGTGATACCACTGCCGCATCTGAGGGAGTGGACCCCGCAATCGAAGCTGCGCGAGAGAAAACGCGCGCACGAGTGATTCTCAAGTTTCACGACAAGGCAGATTCACTTCTCGTGTCCGGGCTTCTCGCAGGAGGCGATGAGCTGACAGGCAAGGCGGCCGTGGTCGACGCGCCGGTGGGGAAGGGCCACGTTGTCTTGTTTGGCATCCGTCCGTTATGGCGGTGGGAATCGCAAGGCTCGTTCGCGTTCGTGCTTAATGCGATCGCGAATTGGAATCACCTGGATTTTTAACTGCGGACGGCGGACTGCGGTAATACCGCGGACGGCGGCCTGCGGAATTAACTACGGAATTAAGTCTCGCGATATTTCCGTATTCCGCGGTATTACCGCGGTCCGCGGTCCGCGGTCGGATCCAAGGGTTCCCACTGAACCATATATCTGCTTACCGTGTCAGATGGGAAAATGACGGCGCTACCGGTTACCGCAGAGCCTCGAGGCCGCTTGGACGAACGACAACTGATTGCGCGCGTTTTAGCCGGCGAACCGCGGGCTCAACGCGAGCTGTACGAAATACATGTCGATCGCGTCTATCGTCTCGCCTATCGTCTCGCCGGCGAAGACGAGCTAGCGCGTGACTTCACGCAGCTCACATTCATTCGAGCATTCGAGCGTATCGCCGAGTTCAGGTATGACTCGTCGCTTGCGACGTGGCTACACGCTATTGGCGTATCCGTCGCACTGAATGGTTTGCGCACCGTGAAAAAAAACCGCCTGCGAAACGTCCCCCTCGAAGAGGCAACCGGACTCGGAACTGTAGGCCGATCCGCCGAGCCTGACTTGAAGACTCGCCTCGCGGCGGCGATCGATTCTTTGAGCGAGAAATACCGAACGGTTTTTCTCATGCATGATGTCGAAGGTTACACACACGACGAGATCGGAGCGGCGCTCGGCATACCGGCCGGGACTTCGAAGACGCGACTCTTTCAGGGGCGCGCAAAACTTCGTGAGGCGCTCGCGGATTTCCGAGAGGAGTGGATTTCATGATGAACGACAACGATAAAATCGACCAGTTGATTCGCAGCGCAGCGGAGGACTACAATCGTCCCCCGATGGTTGTACCGCGCGATGAGATGTGGGCGGCGATCGAGGCAGCGCGAACAGAACGCGCGCTGAGACCTCTCCATATAGTTGCACCGACGGAGCGTCATTCGATTCGCCGATACACATGGCTCGGCGTTGCAGCCGCGGCAGTTCTGTTGATAGCGACCGGTGTTGGAATTGGCAGATGGTCAACGGTGAGCGTCCCCGTGTCCACAGCCGTGCAAAAGAAAGTTGCGGTCGCGCCGGCCGCCCCGGCGCCGTCGGTAAGCGAAACGACTGAGCCACCGGCAGCAGAGAGCAATGAGCCTGAGGCGAACGCAGTGCAGACTTCGCCGTCCGTGCGCAATCGTCAGGTTGCAGTGCGCGACGAATCAGCGGTCCGCAGTGCTTCCGTCTTCCGCGGTTCTTCCGCGGTCCGCGGTCCGCAGTCGGCACCGTCCTCTTCGGTGCCCTATCAGGTTGCAACGATTCGTCACCTGGCAAATGCGGAGGCACTGTTGACAGCGTTCCACAACGATTCTCGTGACGCGAAGATGGACGCCACGCTCTCTCTCTGGGCGCGGGATCTTTTATCGAATACACGGCTGCTGCTCGATTCACCGGCAGCGGATGATCCGCAGCGCGCGAAACTCCTCGGTGATCTGGAGCTCGTGCTTGCGGAAATCGTTCAGCTCTCGCCGGGCGCGAGCGCGCAGGATCGCGGGCTGATCGAAGGCAGCATCAGGAATGGACAAGTAATGACACGCTTGCGCACCGCGATTCCCGCGGGGCCAACGAGAGGACTATAGGAGAAATGATGAAGACCGCATTCCTCGTCGTCACCGCCGCGCTGTTTACGAGCGGCGTGACCAGGACGACTGATACGATATCAACACGAGCCGAGCGCGCGAGTCAAAGCGCTCGAGCGAGCATGAGTGCGCAGGCTGCAAAGCTCGGTTCGGTGTTGGCGCCTGAGGCGTGGGCGCCGAAAGATCCCGCAGATTCACTCTACCGCGAAGCGCGCGCGGCGTTAGCGAAGGGTGACTACAAAAAGGCCGCCGATCTTTTCCGCAAAATCAGCAAGCAGTATCCAAACTCCGATTACGCTGGTGAAGCATTGTATTACCAGGCCTTCGCCGAGTATCGAATCGGCGGCTCGGAGCGACTGCACAGCGCGCTGAATTCATTGTCGCAAATCGAAACGAGCTATCCCGATCTGGCAAAGCGGAGCGATGCGCGCTCTCTTCGCACGCGAGTGTGCGGCGAGCTCGCGCGGCAGGGTGATGAAGCGTGCGCGGCAGACATTGCAACCACTGTGAGTGGAGCAGTCGGCACAGCAGTCGGAACAGCGATCACAGCAGCGGTCGATGCCGCTGGGGCCACCGCAGGTGCCGTTTCGGGGGCGACATCAGCTGCAGTTGCGAGCGCAATGGACGCTGCCGCTGGAACGGGATCGCGGAGAACCAGCACACGCGATTCTCGCCGATCCTCAGCTAATTGTCCGTCCCGTGATGACGACGATGATGATCGTATCGCCGCGCTGAACGCGCTCCTGCAAATGGACGCAGACCGTGCGATGCCGATCCTCACCAAGGTTCTCGAGCGTCGGGATGAATGCTCTGTTGAGCTCAGGCGAAAAGCTGTGTTCCTCGTCTCGCAGAAGCGAACTCCGGAAACCGCCGACATTCTCCTGCGTATCGCGCGCAACGATCCTGATGAAGAAGTCCGCGAGCAGGCCGTGTTCTGGCTGTCGCAGGTACCTGATGAGCGGGCCGTGACCATGTTGCAGGACATTCTCGCGTCGTCGAACAACGAAGATCTCAAGAACAAGGCACTCTTTGCACTCTCGCAGCATCAGAGTCCGAAGGCGTCCCAGTTTCTCCGAGATTATGCGTTGCGCGAGGATGCATCCGACGAGCTCCGAGGCCAGGCAATTTTTTGGCTCGGCCAGCGTCACGGGGCTGACAACGCCGAGTTTCTCCGATCGTTGTATTCGCGTGTGAAGAGCGATGAGGTGAAGGACAAGATTCTGTTCTCGCTCTCGCAGCAGCGCGGAGTGGGGAACGACAAATTTCTTCTCGACGTCGCGCGTAATCGCAACGAAAACATCGAGCTCAGAAAGAAGGCGCTCTTCTGGGCAGGTCAGGGCGGTGCATCAGCGGAACAGCTTCGCTCGCTCTACTCGACCATGCCTGATTCGGAAATGCGTGAGCAGCTGATCTTCGTCTACTCGCAGCGGCGCGATCCGGCGATGATCGACATGCTGCTCGACATCGCGAAGAACGATAAGGATCCCGAGCTTCGCAAGAAGGCCATCTTCTGGCTCGGCCAGTCGCATGATCCGCGGGTGCAGCAGTTCCTCCTCGACCTGATCAACAAGTAGACGGAGAAGCGATGAACAGAAACTCGATATCGCTCGCGGCCGTAGGCGCGCTCGTCGTACTGGCATGCCTGATTCCGCCGCGGGCTGCCGGAGCGCAAAGCGTCGCGCAGCGGCTGTCAGGAGTGAAGAATGGAACTGTACGGATGTCATTCGCAGCACGTGATGACGTCTGTGGTTATGCAAATGGCATCACAACTCACGCGAGAGAAAACGCACGCACGAGGGGAAGCTGGAACTGGAACGGGAACGAATCGGAAGACGTCGTCTACGATAACGAGTGCAGCGAAGGACCCGCTCGCGTTGTCGCCCATTTCGAAAATGGACAACTGACGCGTATCCACAGTTACGTTGGCGGACGATGGAGGCCCGCTGGCGCTGACGTAACTGACGTAGGAACAGTTTCAGTCAAGGACGCGACGGACTATCTGCTCGGTATCGCGCGGACGCAATCAGGAAAGGCGGCCGGAGAAGCAATCTTCCCTCTGACGCTCGCCGACAGCCTCAACATGGCGCAACCGATCTACTCGATTGCAAAAGATGATTCGCGTCCGATGGAAGTGCGCGAGCAGGCGATCTTCTGGCTCTCGCAGCTGGACGACGATGCCGTTGTTGGAATGCTCGACAACATTTTGAAGTCGTCACAGGATGAGCGAGTCCAGGACAAAGCGATCTTCGGACTCTCGCAACAACGCAGCGGAAAGGGCTTTGCGATACTCCGCGATTACGCCGAGCACGACACGTATCCTGAGGAATCGCGAGGGAAGGCGATCTTCTGGCTTGGTCAAGGCCAAAGCAATGGCGGCGAATACCTGCGCTCACTGTATCCGAAAGTTCACAGCGCGGAGCTCAGGGACAAGATCATCTTCTCCGTGTCGCAGAGCAGGGATGCGGCGAGCGCGAAATGGCTGATCGACATGGTCGCGGACAGGAACCAGGACATCGAGATGCGGAAGAAGGCTCTCTTCTGGGCGGGACAGAATGGCGCTTCCATGCAGCAGCTTGCCGATCTCTACGACAAAATGGATGAGCGGGCAATGAAGGATCAGATGATCTTCGTCTTCTCGCAGCGACACGAGTCTGCGGCGTTCAACAAACTCATGGAGATCGCAAAGAACGACACAGACAGGGAAGCGCGAAGGAAGGCCATGTTCTGGCTCGGACAGTCGCATGATCCGCGCGTGCAGCAGTTCATCCTCGACGTGATCAACAAATGAGCGCCAGCCAAATGAACCGCGTGCTGGGAATCACCACCGTCATTCTGGCGGTGTTGATTCCCGGGGGGTCGAAGGCGCAGTCGCTGTCACGCCGGATTGCTGATGCGCCCGACGGCAAAGTTCGACTCGAGTTTGCAGCGAGGCCGGATCTGTGCGGAAACGGAAACTCCATCTCGCGCGGAAATCACAACCGGATGTCGTGGGATTCGGATTACTCCGAGGACGTGGAATACACCGACGAGTGTATGCGGAGTCCCGTACGTGTGGTTCTGCTGAAGCAAGGCCGGCAAGTCGTGAGGATTCGCACATATGTCGGCGGTCGATGGCGGCCACCCGAAGGCACAGTGACCAACATCGGCCCTGTCTCGACGCGAGACGCAACGGATTACCTGATGTCGTTTGCATCGAGTGCAACGTCACAGGCCGGAAGCGAAGCAATCTTTCCGATGACGCTCGCCGACAGCGTGGAGATCTGGCCAGGCTTGCTACGTCTCGCACGTGACGACTCGCGGCCGAATCATATTCGCACGCAATCTGTTTTCTGGCTCGGGCAGATCGCGGGCGAAACAATCACTCGCAATCTTGGAGAGCTGACGGGCGAATCATCAGTTGATCGAGAGATTCGAAAGCAGGCCGTGTTTGCGCTGTCGCAGCGGCCGCAGCGCGACGGCGTTCCTGCGCTGATCGAGATCGCCCGCACCAATCGCGACCCCGAAATAAGAAAGAACGCGCTGTTTTGGCTCGGGCAGACGAGGGATCCACGAGCGCTGGCTTTGTTCGAGGAGATACTCTCGAAAAAATAGGACCGCGA
The DNA here is from genome assembly GCA_046262875.1 of Gemmatimonadaceae bacterium. Taxonomy (GTDB): domain Bacteria; phylum Gemmatimonadota; class Gemmatimonadetes; order Gemmatimonadales; family Gemmatimonadaceae; genus UBA4720. Next base: position 28,778 of record JBHELX010000009.1, read on the forward strand.
TTGAGCGGTAGGGCGATCGAGCGAGCGGAGATAGAGCGACTGGGAGATAGAGCGACAATTTGATTTTCGCTTGTCGCCAGCCGCCAGTCGCTCAATCGCTCAATCGCTCAATCGCTCAATCGCTCAATCGCTCAATCGCTCAATCTCCTAGTTACTATCCGCCGCCCTGTGTCGACCCGAGAACATCATTCAGCCGCGCAGCCTTGGCAATTGCCGTGACCTCGTTCGTGACCTTCTCCGCCTCGGCAGTCTTATGTTCGGTTTTCAGCGCATCGGCGAGCAGTATCCCGGTTACAGCATAAGTATAGGGAATCCCGAAAGTCGATCGGTCGATCCAGTCGTCGCGTTTGAGTAGCGCGCGTGGAGCACGATACACCTGCGTCCACAACGCATAGGTCCTCGGCACGTCCACGTAACCGTCAGCCACCTTAACGGTGTCCGTGTTCGGCACGATCGGGTTTTCGAGAAGCTTCTGCGCCAGTCCCTGACGCAACGTGTAATTCGTGAGTCCAAGTGAGCGCTCGTAGCCGCCTGTCGAGAAAAAAACCGACCGCTCAGGGTACGCGTCTTTGATCAGCCTCAGCACGATGATCTGATCACGCGTCAGATAACCTGGGGGGATCGTCGCGACGAGATTGCGCTGCTTGAACGTCATCGGCTCGCGAATCTCCCAGTACGCTGGAATCGAATCCGCTTCCTTGAATGACATTTTGAGCGGCGGTCCTTTGGGGATTGGCCAGTTCTGATTCCGATAAACCGCCGGACCGTGCGCCGCGTCGTAAGGCCGTATGGGATTGCGAATCAGCTGCCGCACGAACCAGTCGGTATTGAGGTACGACGTTACGAGAACGAGAACGTCCTGTCTCACACCTTCGACTTCCTGTGCGTACCATAGCGGGAAGGTGTCGTTGTCACCGTTGGTGATCAGGATTCCATATGGCTCGACGGAATTGAGGAGATCGTAACCCCAGTCCGCAGTGAATGTCTCACCGCGGTGTGACGCCGCGCGCAAATTGCCGGCGAGCGGAACGCACGCGATGAGAAGCAGCGGCGTCGCCAGGAGCCACGCTCTCCGACTCGCGTAGCCGACGCGATCCGGATGTGTGTCGTCCCCTCGGTCGAGTATCTGCGCGATGGATTGCCAGACATAAACCAATCCGATCGCGGCCCACACGCCCCACGCCGAATAGCTCCATATATAGAAGTAGTCCCTGTCGCGCACCTCACGCTGCACCGAATCGCCGAGTTCCGGTGACTGCGACCACCCGTACTTGAAGTTCATGTAGTAGATGAGGGCCAGCGTCAGGGTGAACATCAGCGGCCCGAAGTACCAGAAGGTTCGCCGCTCATACGTCCAGTGGACGTACCCTCCTATGAGACCGAGCACGAGGAACAGCGCCGCGAGCAGCGCTTGCAACACGGGGCGCTCGTTATGCGGATCGCGCAGCCATTGCCATTTGAAGTACAGCCACCACATCGCGACCTGGGCTCCGTACGGCGCACCACGCTCCAGTTTCTGGCCGTACTGTTCGCGATTGATGTTGTCCATCAAGCGCTGTTTCGTGAGGCTCGTGAACGTGCATGAGGCTTCGAGCTTCGTCGTACAGGCCGTTGTTTCGCCTTCGTTCATTATCGGAAAATGCGCGGATCGTATCGGCTCGTAGATGAACGGAGTAAGTCCCAGCAGCAGAACACCCAGCGCGGCGAGGACAAGCTTCCATCGGAGGAACGTTTTCCACTTTCGAGCAACGATCGCGAAGAAGACGGCGGGCATTGCGAGAAATCCCGCAGGGTGGTTCGCGTATCCAAGGCCGAGCAAAAACGCAACGAGAATGAGCTTTCTGTCTGCCGATGGGCTGTCGGGATCGTCCGTCCACGAAATCATCAACCACGACACGATCGTGAAGAAGACGAGCGAGACAGTATAAACCTTTTCGTTGACGACACTCTGATTCCAGACCGTGTACGCGGTCGCGCCGATCAATGTCGCCAGAGCAGCGCCGATGATTCGCTGCCAGCCGCGTCCAAGCCAGCCCGCAAGAATTCGCTCAGTTACGAGAAACCAGAATCCTGCCGAGAGCGCACTGCAAAACGCGGCCATCGTATTGATGTGTTGCGCATAATTTCCGGGCAGCGGCAGCAAACCGAAGAAGTGCGCGAGCAAAACGAACAGCGGATTTCCAGGCGGATGCGGCAGGCCGAGCACTTTCGCGGCCGCCATGTATTCGCCGGTGTCCCACATCGCGGTTGATGGCGCGATGGTGAAGAAATAGAGAAGAAAGACAGCAACCGCCGCGATGCCCGCCGCTTTATACGACGGATGGTATTCCTCGGGGAGCTCCGCGGTTCGTCGAGCTGTTCGGGGTGGCGCCGGCGGCTTAACCGCTGCGGCTCTCGCGCTTGCCGTCATTGTTGGGGAAATCTACACACGCGACGGTAGTATGAGGGTCAACTACTTTATTCCTTATGGATTTCAGCGGAATATCGGGCCAGCTCTCGAATAGTCCCTTGATCGCACTGCCGGTGCTGTTCATTGCGGGCGTGCTGACCAGCTTCACGCCGTGCATTTACCCAATGATACCCATCACGGCGGCAATCGTTGGGGGACAATCGGTCGGCGACGTTGCACCGCCGAAGTCGCGGACGATCCGCCTGACTCTGACGTATGTGCTTGGACTGGCGCTCGTGTACTCGATTCTCGGAACGATCGCCGGTATGACCGGCACGATTTTCGGAACGATCAGCAGCAACCCGTGGCTTTATTTTGCAATGGCGAACCTTCTCATTCTGGCCGCGCTGGTGCTGCTTGATGTTGTCCCGCTAAGAATTCCGTCGTCGATGCTGACTCGCGCATCGAGCGCAGGGACCGCCGGGAAGTTCTCCGGGGTATTTCTTATGGGTGCAGTATCCGGACTCGTCGCTGCGCCTTGTTCTGCGCCGGTGATGGCTGCGGTTCTCACCTGGGTGAGCACGACAAAGCGCGGTGCGCTTGGTTTCATTTATCTGTTCGCGTTCTCGCTCGGAATGTGCGCTTTGCTTGTCGTAGTCGGATTGTTTAGCGGAGCTGCTGCAAGACTTCCGCGTGCCGGTCAGTGGATGGTCTGGGTGAAACGCGGCTTCGCACTCGTAATGCTCGGTGTAGCCGAATACTATTTGATTCAAATGGGGCAAATTCTCTTCTAATGAAAAAGCTGACTATCGCGTTTTTGATTGCACTCGCTGGGACTATGCTTCAGGCAAGTGCAATGCGCGCGCAGGACCTCGGAATAGAAGTGGGGAAGCGTGCCCCCGCGGCCATCGTCCGGACTCTCGACGGAAAAGCTGTCGACCTCGGATCGTATGTCGGCAAGACGCCGATCTTCATGGAATTCTGGGCGGTGTGGTGTCCGAACTGCCGGCACCTCGAGCCGGCACTTCTTGCCGCGCAGCAGAAATATGGATCTCGCATGAAGTTCATTGGAGTCGCTGTCGCGATCAACCAATCGCCTGAGCGGGTCAAGGCATATAGCGAGAAACATGGATTCAAGCATGAGATTGTGTTCGACACCGACGGCAAGGCGGCGGAGGCGTACGATCCACCGGCGACATCCTATATCGTTGTGGTCGATCGCACGGGGAAAATTGTCTATACAGGAGTCGGTGGCGATCAGGATCTCGAGGCGGCGATAAAGAAGGCGCTGTAGGGGCCAGTGGTTGACACCCCTCATGGGGCGCAGTATCTATCTCATACAACTGAAATAACCGTGGTCATTTGCCCGCGTATTGCCGCCACGTAAAAAAAGGAGCTAAAAAGCGACGAACGCCCGCGGCACCGCCGTGGGCGTTCTGCTTTAGCGGGAGTCACTTGCTCGGAGACTCCTATGACTGCAGCGATCATCGATCGCATCATCGAAGCGGATTGTTTTCCCCAACCCGCTGCCGTACCTCCCTCACTTCGAACAATTCGCGTTGGCTTAGCCGGCTGCGGCGTCGTCGGCGGATCACTCGTCAGGCTTCTCGGCGATTGCGCCGACACGATCGCATCGCGTCACGGAGTTCGAATCGAGCTCTCGCGAATCCTCGTTCGCGACGTAAAACGTGATCGAGGTCTCGCGATCTCGCCGGCGCTGTTCACCAACAACTGGGCCTCGTTTGTCGACGAGGAAGTGGACGTCGTCGTCGAAGCGATCGGAGGGCGAGATACGGCGGGAACGATCGCGCGCGAAGCGCTACGTCGCGGAAGAAAGTTCGTAACGGCGAACAAGGAGCTCATCGCCTCCGATGGCTGCGAGCTCGCCGCGCTCGCGCGAGAGGCGTACGGCTCTCTCGACTTTGGAGCATCAGTCGGTGGAAGCGCACCCGTTATCTCACTGCTCCGCGATCTGCTCGGGACCACGTCACCCAAGTCTGTGCGGGGAATTCTCAATGGAACGTCGAATTACATCCTCACTCGAATCGAGCGCGGCGATTCGTTTGCAGACGCATTGTCCGATGCCCAGCGCAAAGGGCTCGCCGAGCTCGATCCTTCGCGCGACCTCGACGGTCGCGATAGCGCCGCAAAGCTCGCAATCATCGCGTGGATTTCGTTCGGCATCACGCCATCTGCGTTTTGTATTCCGCGAATCGGATTGAATTCGAGCATCGACCTCATAGTGCGTGATGCAACGCGTCTCGGAGGTCGAGTGCGTTTCCTAGCTGAATGTGGATCCGTTCCAAATCATCAGATCGTCTCATTTGTCGAGCCCGTGATCGTGCCGGCCGACAATCCTTTCGGACGAACAGAGCTCGAGGACAATCGCGTTGAAGTCGATCTTGGATGGACGACTCCGCTCGCAGTCTCCGGACCCGGCGCGGGTGGACGACCTACTGCAACAGCATTGCTCGGCGATCTTCTGAGCTCTGCGCTTCCAAGAAATGAGCGCGGCGAAGGTGCGACGCTCTACTCGAGCGTGGACGACTCCAGAGTGCATCGATGGCTGCTTGCGTCCAAGTCGCCACTCGACAGCATCGGCTCAGCGATTCCAGGACCTTTTGTTGGCGCGATCAAATCATGCGGGGATACTCGAATAGTTGTCGAGTCAACACGAGCGGCGACCGTCGATGCGATTCAACATCTCGAGCAACGCGGAATCGAAGTCGCCGTTGCGCGTTTCTCGCCGGGCGTCGATGTGGCGGCGTTGCCATGAGCGCGGCCATTCGAGGAAACTTCGAGCTGGTCGGGCCGGCCCATGCGCCGGTGGTTGCTGTGCTCGGAGGGATTTCTGCGTCGCGACACGTGGCGTCGACGCCGAGTAATCCGGAGCCCGGCTGGTGGGAAGAATTCGCCGGCCCCGACAAAGCGATCGACACAAATCGTTTTCGCATCTTGAGCATCGACTACCGCTCGACTCGTAGAAGCGATCGCCCGCTAACCACGTATGATCAGGCACTCGCCCTAACGAGCGCGCTCGATGAGGCCGGCATCGACACTCTTCGCGCAATTGTCGGTGCGTCATACGGCGGAATGGTTGCGTTGACTTTCGCTGCGATTGCTCCGCAGAGGGTCGAACGCCTCGTGATAATCGGCGCGGCACACGAAAGCGCACCCATCGCCACGGCTCTTCGAATTCTTCAACGACGCATTGTAGAGCTTGGCTTGAGCACGGGCTGCGGTTACGAAGGGCTCGTCATTGCACGCGGGTTGGCGATGACGACTTACTCGTCGGCTGAGGACTTCAGCAATCGCTTCGAGAGCAGTTCCCGCGACGATATCGCCGATTTTCTCTCAAAGGCAGGCAAGCGATTCGCGGACCGTTGCGCGCCTGAGAGATTTCTTGCTCTATCCGAGTCACTCGATCGACACAGCGTAAAGCCTGAAGACATTCTTGTTCCGACGACGTTAATCGCCGTCGAAGAAGATGCGCTCGTTCCTATCTCACAAGTTCGCGAGCTCGCCGCCAGAATAGCAGCACCGTGCGAGCTCTTTGAGCTTCAATCGCAGTACGGCCACGATACGTTCCTTCACGCGCCCGCACTCATTGCTCCATTCGTAGCTCGATCACTGGAACTCCACGCGGTATACGCTCATGACTGACACGCTCCTCCGTGAAATCGTAATCCCCGAGTCAAAACCGAAAGTGCGACCACCGCATCACTCTTCAACCCGGGCGGTACGCGCCGGTATTGCCACTGATCTGCACCATGGCGCAGTCGTTCCGCCGATTCATCTCACGTCGACATTTGCGTTCGACGGTTTTGGAAAGAAAGGCTGCTACGACTACACCCGCACCGGAAATCCGACGCGCGATCATCTGGCGCGCGCCCTCGCGGAATTGGAAGGCGGTGAATCCGGAATAGTCACGAGCACCGGAATGTCTGCGGTGTTACTCGTGCTTCAGCTCGTGCGACCGCACGAGCTCATTATTGCGTCACACGACTGCTACGGCGGAACGCACCGGCTTTTACGATCGCTCGCAGCGAAAGGACATTTCGAAGTTTTGTTCGAGGATTTGACGGAGCCATTGGCCGCCGACGTAATCGCAGCGCAACAACCGAGACTCCTCTGGATCGAAACGCCGAGTAATCCACTTCTGCGAATCACCGACATTACGCGCGCGGCAAAAGCTGGTCACGCGGCGGGAGCAATTGTCGTGGTCGACAACACGTTTCTTTCTCCCGCGCTGCAGCGCCCGATTGAATTCGGCGCGGATGTTGTCGTTCATTCGACCACGAAGTATCTGAATGGACATAGCGACGTCGTCGGCGGCGCGGTAATTACTCGAGATGCTGCGCTGGGCGAAGAGCTCGCGTGGTGGGCGAATTGCCTCGGAATCACAGGAGCGCCATTCGATAGCTATCTCACGCTGCGGGGCGTGAGGACGCTCGAGGCACGGATGCGGATCCATCTCGAGAACGCCGCGCTCGTTGTAAACGAGCTAACGAGGCATCCCGCAGTGGCACGTGTGAATTATCCCGGATTGCCCTCGCATCCGGGTCACGCCATCGCAGAAGCGCAACAGGAAGGATTCGGCGCAATGGTGAGCTTCGAGGTCGAAGGCAAACTCCTCGGCGTGGAAACATTCCTTGGAAATCTGAGATGTTTCACGCTGGCCGAATCACTCGGCGGCGTCGAGAGTCTCGTTGCACACCCTGCGACGATGACTCATGCATCGATGGACGAGGCGGCCCGAGCGCGAGCCGGGATCGAGGACAATCTCTTACGCCTCTCGGTGGGCATCGAGCACGGCGAAGACCTCGTGGAAGATCTCCGCTTCGCGCTCGATGCAGTCAGCTGTGAATGTCAGCCTTGACGCATTTGGTCCCTCGCACAAGATTGCGACGCATGCAGACGCGCTGGAGCTACGCCTTTTTTTCTTACACGTACCCGGAGACGGGCCGTGGCTTGAGGCGTTTGCGCAGATAAGGCGCGACTTCCTGAAGTTCACTCGGCCCGAGACTTTCTCGGGCTTTTTTTTTTGAGGTCACAATGGTAATCATCACGAATCCGGGAATAACAGAGGAACAGCTCGACCATATCCGCGAGTATGTCGAAGCGCGCGGAATGCGAACGATGATCAGTCGTGGCGAGCGCCAAACGATCGTCGGCTGCATCGGCGACGACGATGTCCTCCGCGAAATGGCGCTTCATCGATTGCCTGGTGTTCAGGCGGTCGTACCGATCATGAAGCCCTACAAACTCGCAAACGTGCAATTCACTGCACGAAGAACGGAAGTGCGCGTCGGCGATGCACCCGAGCAAGTAATCGGCGGAGGTGATGCGATCGCCGTGATCGCCGGCCCTTGCTCGGTTGAAAATCGAACGATGCTGCTCGAGACTGCTGTCGGCGTGCGTGACGCAGGAGCAATCATGCTCCGCGGCGGCGCTTTTAAACCGCGCACGTCGCCCTATTCGTTTCAGGGACTGGGACTCGAGGCGTTGGAGATGTTGGCGGAAGTCCGCGCCGAGACTGGTTTGCCGATTGTGACCGAAGTGATGGACACGCGACAGGTGGAAGTTGTCGCTCAACACGCGGACATGTTGCAGGTAGGCGCTCGCAACATGCAGAACTTCGCGTTGCTTGCCGAAGTCGGTCGGGCCCAGCGACCGGTACTGCTGAAGCGTGGACTCTCTGCGACGATCGAAGAGTTGTTGATGGCTGCGGAATACATCATGGTAAACGGCGGCCGCGACGTGGTTTTGTGCGAGCGCGGAATGCGCACATTCGAAACCGCCACTCGCAACACGTTGGACATCGCTGCGATCCCAGTTCTAAAGCGCGAGACCCATTTGCCGGTGATTGTCGATCCAAGTCACGCCGGCGGATTGGCAGATCTGGTTGCGCCGCTTGCGTTCGCCGCGATTGCCGCGGGCGCGGACGGTCTGATCGTCGAGGTTCATCCGACGCCAGAGACTGCACTGAGTGACGGCGATCAATCATTGACGCTCGATGCATTCTCCGATTTGATGCAGCGTCTCGTACCATTCGCCGAAGCAGCAGGACGATCCCTCGCAGTCCCGAGCCTCTAGGTCGACATGACCCGGCCGCTCGTTGCGTTTCAAGGCGAAGTCGGTGCGTTCAGCGAGGACGCGATCGAGAAATTCTTTGGCCCGTCAACCGTCACGTCCGTGCCGCATGGTTCATTTGACGACGTAGTAACTGCTGTCGTCAATGGCCGAACCGATTATGGAATAATTCCAGTCGAGAACGTCATCGCGGGCGTTATTGTCGACGCCGAGCGCGCGATCGAGGCATCTGATTTACGAACGATCGGCGAAGTTGCCATTCCTATAGAACAGTGTCTGCTCGCGGTTCCTCGCACGCGGTTGGAGGACGTGTCGAAAGTTCTCTCGCATCCTGCTGCTTTGGCGCAATGCAGAAAGTTCTTTTCGCTGCACAGCGAGATGGAGGCCGTCGCAGTAGGTGACACCGCCGGCGCTGCTCGTGAGGTAGCTCACGCGGGAGATCGCGCCGTGTCCGCCATTGCGGCGAGACGGGCGGCAACTATCTATGGGCTCGACGTCCTGGCGGTGGGAATCCAGGACGACGTCGAAAACAAAACGCGTTTCGTCGTGCTCGTCCGATAATTACTTGGTGGTGTCGGCGGGCAACGGTGAAAGTTTGTCGATCTCTGCGCCGAGGTCGGCGTAGTCCTTCGGAGCGAGAACGTGGAACGGCCGTTGTATGAACGCGATCTTTCCGTCGGGATCGATCACGAACAGGGTTCGCGTATCCTGGTTTCGCTTGGTGTCGAATGTGTCATACATCGCGCCGACTTTTCCGTCTTTATCGCTTGCGAACACGATCGGGAACGCTTCGTCGCGAGCCCACGATGCGAGCGTCGTATCGGCGTCGGCACTGATGCCGATCACCGCCACTTTGTGGCCGTTATTGAAGAGCGTGGCGTACTGATCACGGTACGCCTCCATTTGGATCGTTCAGCCTTTTGTCCGCGCCTGAAAAAAGAATGCGAGGACAACAGTCTGCCCGCGAAAATCGGAGAGCTTCACGGGATTTTGAAGGCGGCCGTATCGGGTCGCGCCGGGCAAGCTGAAATCGGGTGCGACAGTTCCGACGTTCGGGCCGTTAGCGCCGGGCAAGGGGCCGGTCGGCGGTGCGGGCGCCGCCTGCGAAAGTAGCATCGCCGGGGAACACAATGCAGAGGCGAACAGAAATCTTGCCACACCTGAACTGACTTTCATTATGGATCCACGTAGTTGACAATGAATTTTCGCACGCGGGTAGCGAGACTGCTACCCCTCACATGAAACCTTCGATGCGTCAGGTTCGTCTAATCCCTCATATCAGTTTTCTACATCAACCCAGGTTGCATATGAAACGCTCGTCGATGGGAACTTTCGCGGGGTGGACTGGGGTAGTGCTCGCCGTCCTCATCCCCAGCGGCGCTCGCGCAGAACCCGCCGACGTCACTTCGCCTCGCAATGCAGTCGTCAGCGCTGCCGGAGCGCGCGAGATCAGGATCGAAGCAGGTGCAGGCTTCCTTCACGTCAATGGCCGTACCGGAATCAATGACGTTCGCGTCACGGGAGTCGCGCGCGCCTCGAATCGGCGAATTCTCGATGAGATCCGACTCATCGCCGAGCGACGTGGGGACGTCGTTTTCATCAAGGCAGAATTTCCGGAGGATAATTCGATCTGGAATTTGTTCCGCGGAGATTTCAATCAGACTCTCGATTTAACCATCGACGTTCCAATTTCGATCCCGCTCAACGTAGACGACGGTAGCGGTGAGCTGAAGATCAAAGGCACCGGACCCGTTACGCTGGCGGACGGCTCGGGCGATCTCGAAGTTTCGGGGATCACGGGGAACGTTCGCATCACCGATGGCTCGGGCAACATTGTTGTCTCGGGGATCGAAGGTGACGTGTACGTTGACGACGGGTCCGGCAACATTGACGCAAACAACGTCACCGGCAACTTTACGATTGGCGATGATGGCTCCGGTAGCGTCGATGTCAGCGGCGTCGGCGGGACGATGCGGGTCAACGAGAAAGGCTCAGGCACCCTGACGGTCAACAGAGTTGGCGGAGATTTCATCGTCGGCGAGAAGGGAAGCGGCTCCATCGACTACAGTACCGTGAAGGGCAGTGTGAGCATCCCGGAGCGAAAGCGGCGCGATCGGCGCGGGTAGAAATCGCCGCAGGCGGTGCGCCGTTCAATTGAACTGAATTCAGTAAATGGCGACAACCGTCTCAACGTTCGGCCCAACAGCAGCGAGTGAAGCTCGCGGGCATTCGTCGACCCTCACTGCGGAATGGCCGATTTATTCGGTTGTTTTTGCGTCGACGTGTATCGTCGTCGGACTCATGTGGGACATCTCGTGGCACCGCACGATCGGCCGCGACACTTTCTTTACTCCTCCCCACGTACTCGAGCAGATCGCGGCGATAGTAGCGGGCCTGACATGTGGCTACGTCGTTCTCAAGACGACATTCGCGGGATCGCCTGAAGCGCGGGCAATATCCGTCCGTTATTGGCGATTCTTTCAAGGTCCACTCGGTGCCTGGGTTACCATCTGGGCGACATTCACCATGATCACGTCCGCGCCGCTCGACGACTGGTGGCACAACGCCTATGGACTCGACGTCAAAATCCTGAGTCCTCCGCACCTTGTCCTCGCTGCGGGGATGATCGGCATCGAGATTGGGGCGATGCTCCTGGTGCTCGGCGCACAGAACCGTTCGGCAAGCGAGCGGGATCGGCGGCGGCTTGGGCTCATCCTGGCTTATGCGGCCGCAATCGTTATCGCGATGGCACTTGTCATCTTCCAAGGTGAGGCTTCAACTGCCAACCAGATGCACAGCTCAGGGTTTTACAAAATCACTGCAATCGTGCTTCCGATTTATCTCGTCGCTTTCGCCCGCAGCTCGCGACTGAAATGGGCGGCCACTGCGACAGCACTCTTCTATATGGTATTCGTGCTGGTCAACCTCTGGGTAATCCAGCTCTTTCCCGCGCAGGCGAGACTGGCGCCGATTTACAATCCGGTGACGCACATGGTGCCGGCTCCATTTCCATTGTTGCTCGTGTTCCCCGCGATCTGCATCGATCTATTGCTCCAGCGATTCGGGAATGACCGGGACTGGATAACGGCAATCGCCATTGGCGTTTCGTTTGTGGGGGTCATGCTTGCGGCCCACTGGTTCTGGGCGGAGTTCCTTCTTTCTCCTCACGCGAGGAATAATTTCTTCGCCGCGGACAAATGGGATTACAACAACAGACTTGGTCCGTGGCGGTACGAGTTCTGGAATCTGGATCATGACGCGAATAGAAAATTCAGCCCGCTGCGTCTCGCGCTGGGCATTGGGATGGCGATGATCTACGGTACGATCTCGGCGCGTATCGGATTGTGGTGGGGGAAAGGCATGGCGCTCATCAAGCGATGAAGCTGAAGTCGTTAATTCGCAATCTTGGTTTGACGTTGTTGTGCGTGGCGCTGTCGGCACACGTCGGCAGTCCGGATGCCTGGTTCGAAGGAAACGCTGGTCCTTACAAAGTCACGATTCAAGTGCAGTTGGCGGGAGTCGTTCCCGGCGTCGCACAGGTTTTCGTTACGATGGAGGGCGACAAGCCGGACCGCATCACCGTTGTCGGAAACAAGTTCGACGCAACGGGGGGGACTCCGCCGCCTGAAGTAGCAACTCCTGTCGAAAATTCTCCCGATACATACGTCGCAAGGCTGTGGCTCATGGCGGCCGGATCCAACAGCATCACGGTTGAAGTGACCGGGGCGAAAGGCAGCGGAAAAGCTGTCGTTCCGGTGGTCAATGTTTCTCTGCGCAGTCTGGGGTTCGACAATCGGCTCGCGATTGGCCTGTCTGGAATTGGTCTGTTCCTATTTGTTGGGATGGTGACGATCATCGGCGCGGCAGTGCGCGAAAGCACATTGCCACCGGGCGACGTGCCGTCATCCGCCAATCGATCACGTGCGAGGCTCGCGATGATCGGAGCGAGTCTCGTGCTCGGGTTGTTGCTTTTCGGCGGATGGAAGTGGTGGCATGCGGAGGATGCGAAGTACCGACGAAATATTTTCAAACCCCTCGCGTCGACGGCAGAAGTCGCGAGCTCCAGTGGTCCCCCGAAGATTGTGTTTTCAATCACTGACCCTGATTGGGTTCATCGGGGCGACAGCGCCCAAGCGCCCACGCGCCGTCCACGCACACTATCGTCAGCCCTCGTCGAGGATCATGGAAAGCTCATGCACCTTTTCCTGATCCGTGACGATATGAGTGCATTCGCGCATCTACATCCTAAGACAGGTGATTCGGTTGTATTCGAATCGAATCTGCCTCCTGTTCCGCCGGGGAAGTACCGAGTGTTCAGTGACGTCGTGGTCGAGAGCGGCTATGCACAGACGATGGTCACGGCATTGAGTGTAACTGCCGGCCAAAATGCCGATGCGTCGAAGCTGGCGCCTTCTGATCCAGATGATTCATGGTTTACAGGCGTAGCTACCAACACTCGTTCAGCGATTCTCGGCGATGGCTCATCAATGAACTGGGTTCGCGCAGCTGCACCGATCATAACTGGACGCGAGGCTGGGTTGCGATTCGAAGTTCGGAATGCTGACGGAACGCCGGCTACTCTCGAGCCATACATGGGAATGGCCGCCCACGCAGTCATTGTGAAAGACGATGGATCGGTGTTCGTCCACCTGCATCCAATGGGAACGATTTCGATGGCATCGCAGATGACGTTTGCCATGCGACAGCCAGGTGATACGGTTTCCGGACGGCTTGGAAAACGGCTGAGTGCGGCGGAGCATTCAGTGATCGATGCCACGCCCGCGATATCGGGTTCCGTTGGTTTCCCATATGCGTTTCCAAAGCCGGGCAAGTACCGGATCTGGGTGCAGGTACGCAAAAACGACCGAATTCTCACTGGAGCGTTTGACGTGCTCGTGACTTCTGGCGTGAAGAGTGCAGACTAGGGCCGCTGTCGCGACCGCACCCGGTCGCGCGGGAAGTCATTAGAACTCATCGACGCAAGAGAGGACCATTCACGTGAATCGGAAATTGATCTCGTTTGCAGCAGCGCTTGCACTGATTATGTCGCCACGGATCATGTCTGCCCAATCGGCGACTCCCGTGGCGCAATCCAACCACGGTGTCGGGCCCACGGTCTCCGCGAACACTGCGGGCATTCGTGCTCCAACATCTGCTCATTCGCTTAACGCGCGCGCGGCTGATACCCACATGGGCGCTGGAGAGAACGTTGCCCTGATGGTCGTGGGTGGTGCGGCGTTGATCATCGGAGCAGTGATTGGGGGAACGCCAGGCGTACTAATCGCCATCGGCGGTGCAATAATTGGACTGTACGGACTGTACCATTTCATTCAGTAACAGCTCGCGGCTACGAGCCAGCGGCACAGCAAAATGCGTAGCCGGTCGCCGGTAGCCGATAGTTGTTCATGTTGCGCACAATCGGGATTGATTGAACATTGGTGACACAGCTTCCCTATATCGGAGCGCACGAATGTTCAATCAGTCCCGCACGCTTTTTCGCGCATCGGTCTTATTCGCTGCTACCCTCTTAACAGCTGCCGCTTCCGCCGGCGCACAATCGATCAGCGGCCGAGTTACTGACGCCGCTACCGGACAGCCGCTGAGCGGCGCGCGGGTCGCGCTGAGCGGCACACTCCAGGGCGTGATTGCTCGAGCAGACGGGTCGTATCATCTGCCGGTCACCGCCGGGACTCAGATAATTCGAGTCAGCTCCATCGGCTATTCGCCTGTCGTTGACACGATCGTTGTCGGCGGTGAAGGCGCGAGTCGAGATTACAAGCTCGTCAAAGGCACGGTCCAGCTCGACGCGAATGTCGTCATCGGCACTCGACTCAACGACCGCACAGTGCTCAACGCGGCGGTTCCCGTGGACGTTCTGACTCCCGCTGAAATTCAGCAGACAGGTCAGATCGAAACGAATCAGGTGATTCAGATGCTCGCGCCTTCATTCAACTTTCCTCGACCGACAATCTCTGATGGTACTGACCACATTCGTCCGGCAACTTTGCGCGGACTCGGCCCCGATCAGGTACTCGTTCTCGTAAATGGAAAGCGTCGGTACACGACCGCTCTCGTAAACGTGAACGGAACTATCGGCAGAGGTTCAACCGGTGTCGATCTCAACGCAATTCCGTCGAGCTCTATCGAGCGCATCGAGATTCTTCGAGACGGGGCGGCAGCACAATATGGCTCCGACGCCATTGCAGGCGTGATCAACATCATTCTCAAAACCGATCCCACAACCGAGATCGGAGCGGAGATGGGTCAGAACTACACGACTCTCCATCCGAATGACACAACGTATGCGCGGAACGTCGCGCGTTTGCCGGACACCCGGCTCACTGATGGTGATGTCGCAGAATGGGACGCCAACACGGGATTGAATTTCAGAGGTGGCGGATTCTTTCACATCACCGGCCAGTATGAGCATCGCGGCTCGACGAACCGCTCATTGCCTGATTTACGGACGCAGTACCTGGCAGGTGATCCGCGAAATGCTACTTACACAGGCGACAATCATTTCCGACAGGGCGACGCACTTGTGAACGACATCGGGTTCATGGTGAACGCGAATCTGCCGCAGATGTCGAATGGAGCGCAGGTCTACGCATTCGGCGGCGCTTCCCACCGCGAAGGGCAATCAGCAGGTAACTGGAGGCAGGCGCTAAACGACAACACAGTGCGCTCCATCTATCCAGATGGCTTCCTTCCTTTCATCAACAGCACGATCGGTGATTACTCGGGGACGGTCGGCGTGAAGGGCGACCTCTCCAGATGGAAGTACGATCTGAGCGGAAGCTATGGTCACAATCAATTCGATTTCCTGATCACCAATACGGAGAACGCGACACTCGGCGCAGCGAGTCCAACGGAATTCGATTCTGGCGGATTTCGATTTGGTCAGGCTGTTGCGAATCTCGACTTCGTGCGCGCCTTCCCCGTTTCCTCGTTCGCGAGCCCGGTCAACGTCGCGTTCGGTGGTGAAGCGCGCCACGATGCCTACGGGGTGAGAGCGGGCGAGCCGGGCTCATATCAAAACGGTGGAGCGAAAGTACTCGACGGTCCCCACGCGGGAGCGCAGCCTGCTCCTGGTGCGCAGGTATTCCCTGGATTTCAACCCGGTGACGCGGGCGATCACACTCGCACAAACGTCGCTGGCTACCTCGACATCGAGACGACTCCTCTCGCGAAATTGCTCATCGGTCTCGCCGGCCGCAGCGAGCATTACAGCGATTTCGGAAATACGACCACCGGAAAGGCATCGGGTCGATTCGAATTCTATCCCGGCTATGCCATTCGGGGTGCAGTCCAGACCGGATTTCGCGCGCCATCGCTTGCGCAGGAATTCTTCTCGTCGACTGCCACGAATTTCCTCAACATCAACAATACGGGCCTTTTGCCGTACGAAGTTCGCACGCTTCCTCCGACGAGCGACGTAGCGGTCGCGCTGGGTGCCGAACCGCTCAAGGCCGAAAAATCCGTCAATTACAGCGTCGGACTGGCGCTTGCTCCACTGCAGAATCTTTCGATGACGGCCGACTATTATCACATCAAAATCGACGATCGCATCGTACTTTCTGGAAATTTTGGCGGCACGCAGGGGTTCAAGGATTTCCTCGCTTCGAAGGGAATTACAGGCGTCGGCCTGGCGCGGTTCTTCACGAATGCAATCGATACGAAAACGGACGGCCTCGATATTATCACGCGTTACGCGGTCGATTTCGGTAATGTTGGCATCACCAGATTCACCGGCGCAGCCAACTGGACGAAGAGCCATGTGACTCGCATATCTGCTACGCCGCCGGCGCTCACGAGCCAGTCCTCGGTGCTCTTTGATCGAATCGAGCAGGGAAGAATCGAAGTCGGTCAGCCGCATCGCACGATTCACATGACGCTCGATCACACTCACAATCTTTTCACCGCGACGATTCACGTTGCGCAGTTCGGACCGGTTGGATTCCGTGGTACTGCTGCAAACACCACGTTGGATCAGACGTTCCATGCGAAGTGGGTGACGGACGTCAACGCTTCATACACGCTACTCCGCCAGCTTCGCTTCACCGTCGGCGCGAACAACGTCTTCGACGTTTATCCGGACGAGCAGATTCCCGGAAACAGCAATGCTGGAATTTTCCCGTACAGCAACACGCTCACGACGTTCGGATTCAATGGACGGTTCATCTACGCCAAGGCGAAGTTCACACCGTAACTGTAAAGAAAAAGAACAAGGTCTCAGGCATCAGGTTTTAAGGAATCCAGGCATCAGGAACGACCGCATGACCAATCGGATCGCTCGAATGGGTCATTGGGTAGTTGCTGGTTCCTGGCCACCTTAAAACCTGGTGCCCGAGACCTTCTTCTTTTTGTTGTTTACGGAAAGTTGAGTGTCCCGGACCCCACTAGCACCGACGCGCCCCCAACACGGACCGCCTTTATCTCTCCACCTTCGACATCGGTCTCCACCTCGAGCCGGCTCGGCCTCCCCATCTCCACTCCCTGATGAATCAAGGTCTTGAGCATTCCGTCTCGTTTCGTCGATCGCCACGCGACGTAACCGCCGAATGCCGCCGCAGCGCTTCCGGTCGCCGGATCTTCGGCAACGCCAACTCCCGGCGCGAACATGCGCGCGCGAACCACGCCGTCGCCGTCGCGAAGGCCGGTCCGCTTCGCCGATTCATCATCCTCGACAAAAATGAAAAGCTCGCCTGCCCATGCGCCCTTGAGTGTTCGTTCCCACACGTCCTCACGCACGCGCGCGCGACGGAGTGCGTCGAGACTTCTGAGAGGAACGATCAGATATGGGAGTCCGGCAGAAACTCCTTCCGGGGTAAACACGTCGTCGTAAAGAATGTCGGAAGGCTCGAGCGATAAGACATCCGCAAGCCCGGCGGCATCGCTTTCCGCCGGTTTGCGCTCAGGAATCTTCGCTGCCGTGAGCTGAGTGAAGACAGGTTTTCCCGAACGCGAGCGAATGAGAACCGGAACGGGGCCTACGCCTTCCTCGAACACGATTCGCGTTTCGTCACCGGTGAGCTGAACGTCGCCAATGTGGCTGAGGACGTACGCAGTACCGACTGTGGGATGTCCGGCGAATGGCAGCTCACGACCCGGAGTGAAAATTCGGATCTTTCGTGTGTTTTTCGAGCTCTCCGGAGGGAACACGAAAACCGATTCCGAAAAATTGAATTCTCGCGCAATGGATTGCATCTCCTTGTCGCCGAGCCCAGTCGCCTTCGGAAGCACGGCGAGCTGATTGCCGCCGAAACGTACGTCGGTGAATACGTCAGCGATGTAGTAATCGAATGACACCTGGTCAGGCTCCGTCGTTGGACTCGGTGATGTACGCTTCCGCTTCGATCTCGACCAGCATCTCGGGAGAAATGAGAGAGCTGACCTCGATCATCGATGTCGCCGGTCGGATGTCGCCGAATGCTTCGCCGTGTGCGCGTCCCACTTTTTCCCATTCCGCGATATCGGTGACATAAATCCTTGTGCGAACCACATCGGATAATTTCGCACCGGCTTTGTCCAGCGCCTGTCGAATATTTGCAATTGTCTGAACAGTTTGAGCGCCGGCGTCTCCGATTCCTACGATCTTCCCGTTTTCACCGGTCGCGGTAGTCCCCGATACATGCACGTGATTTCCAATGCGGACGGCCCGTGAATATCCGACAACGGGCTCCCACGTTGTCCCAGACGAAATGTTCTGTCTCCTCATCATTGCTCCTCATTTGGTGCTTTCATTGACAAGCAGTCCTGATGGGGTACATTTATACTCTGTTGCACGCACAGTGTTGTGCAACGACTTAGCCAGCGAACAAAAATGGGACCTGGATAAAACCAGGTCTTTTTACGTTTGGCGAGGTCAACATCGCACGTCGAGAGGTACGGCCATACCGGACTTCCGACTTACATCATTACAAGAGGAAGTACCAGTATGCGCACCACCGGAACCGTAAAGTGGTTCAACGACGCAAAGGGTTTTGGCTTCATCACCCCGGAGAACGGACAGAAGGATTGCTTCGTTCACCACAGCGCCATCAGCGGCAGCGGCTTCAAGTCGTTGACTGAGGGCGAGCGCGTCGAGTTCGACGTCGTGCAGGGCCAGAAGGGCCCGGCCGCCGAGAATGTGACCCGGCTGAACGCTTGATCAGCTGCGAAGCAAAGCTATGACCGACGGGGCCATTCCACATCTGGAGTGGCCCCGTTTTTCATTGCATGATAGGTTAGCTGGCAGCCCGTAGCCGGTAGCCGCTAGCTCTCTCTGGAGGTCTATGGCGAAAGAAGAAGCAATTGAATTGGAAGGGACGGTGACCGAGGTGCTCCCTGACGCGACATTCAAGGTTCTCGTCAGCAACGGCCACGACGTTCATGCGACGATCGCGGGAAAGATGCGACGTTTTCGAATCCGCGTTCTCGCCGGCGATCGCGTGACGCTCGAGGTTTCCCCGTACGATTTGACGCGCGGGCGAATCACGTTCCGACACAAGAACTAAGCACGGCTGCCAGCTGCCGGCCGCCGGCTGCCCGCTATTGTAAGTAGCGGAGGATATCGTATACGTAGCGGACTCCAAATCCAATATTCTCAACCGACAGTCGCTCGTTGTTTCCGTGCACGCCGCGTTGTGCCTCCGTCCTCTCGACCTTGAACGGGTCGAGCCCATACGCCTTGATTCCCACTTTCTGATAACTCGGCCGATCCGTCGCGCCGGTTGACATCGGTGTAGTCACGAACGCATTCGGATCGCGATCGTGTGAAGCGCGCTCGACTGCACGAACAAAATCTGAATTAACGGGACTTTCGAGAGGAGTCTTCGGCACGACCAGCGTTTCAAAATGGACCGTTGTGTCGGCAGCAACCTTCTTCAAAGTCGCCAGCATGTCATCAGGATTCTGATCGGGCAATAGCCGCACGTCGAGCTCCGCTGTCGCCTCCGGAGGAATGACATTCGTCTTGTTCGATCCGCTGAGCGCAGTGAGCGAAATTGTGTTGCGCAAAATCGCGTTCCAATAAACGTCACTCAGAATCCAGTCCTTTGCCGACGGATTCTTCAGAGCCACCGCGACATTCGAAAGCCACGTCTTCCTCGGCTCGGGATACATGCGAGAGATGTCGCGGAAATATTTGTCGACGCCCGGAGTGACGTGCAGAGGAGTCTCGTAGTGTGCGATACGATCGAGCGCCGCGACGAGCTTCGGCACCGGATTCTGTTTTGTCGGTCTCGATCCATGCGACGGAACACCTTTCACCGTCAGTCGTTGCCAGAACGTTCGCTTCTCCGCAACGCCGATCCCGAAGTACTGGAGTTTCCCGTTAACGACGGAATTGTCGCCGCCTTCTGTGGCGAGGAACTCTACGTCCTTCAATAGATCGGGATGATTCTTCACGAAGACGATCGCGCCGGTTGAGCCAAGCTCTTCATCGCTGTTGCCGATGAACACGATGTCGCGCGTGAGTGGAACGCCGGCGCGCTTCAACGCGACCATTGCCATGAGATGCATGATGCCCTCGCCCTTCATGTCGAGTGCGCCCCGTCCCCAGATGTACCCGTCCTTCACAACTCCGGAAAAGGGATCGACGTCCCAGAACTGCGGCGATGCCGGAACGACATCCATGTGACTCACGAGCGCAATCGCTTTCTTCGACCCATTCCCCTTGAGCCGAGTGTAAAGATTCACTCGCCCTGGCCCGAGCTCAGTTGAGTCGAGGAGCTGAACCTGAAAGCCTTCCTTCTCGAGAATCGCTTTAAGAAACAGGGCTGCCTTCATCTCATTGCCGGGGGGATTAGTCGTGTTGATGCGGAGATAATCCCGGAGGATCTGCTGTGTTTCGCTGGTGATTGCATTCCAGTCGAGCTGGCGTGGCCCGGGAGTTTGAGCGGAGGCAACGTTGCCGAGGAGAACGACCAGGGCGGCAACGGGAAGTGCTCGATGCATGATTTTGGTTTCGAGAGAGTTAGACGGCTTTCGCACCGCCGATCGGACAGCTGAACTTGAAATTCTGGCGGTGTGCATCCGACCGCGCAATGGAGCGAGGCTCGCTCGGTGCCTTGCTGAATGTAGCTACAAGTAGCTACATTCGCGGAATGATATCGGTGGGAATTCGAGAGTTGAAGAACAACCTGAGTCGCTACTTGAAGAAGGTCAAAGCGGGCCAACGAATAGCAATCACGGACCGTGGGCGAGTGGTAGCGGAGCTTCGCAAGCCGCAGTCAGCCAGCGCTTCGTCCTTGAAGTCGCGATTGGATGAGCTGATCGTCGCCGGACTGGCACGAGGGCCAATCGAATCCGGCGACCCGCTAGAGAATTTGCCCTCGTTCCGCTTACCTCCGGGAACTGCAGCGGGGCTCATCGATGCTGATCGTGGCGAGCGCTGATAAACGGAGGATTTCAGCATCCCGGAAAAAAACAGGCGACTTCGATCAGGCCTGTTACATCGAGTCGAGTGGACTGCTCGCGGCCATTCTCGAAAAGGACGCAGCCGCCATACGTTCCGTTCGTACGGCGGCTCAGCCTGTAACATCCGCACTGACCCTCACTGAAGCGAACCGGGCAATTGTTCGTGGCCGGGCCACTGGGCGCCTGACCGCCGACCGAGAACGGGAGGCCATTCATACACTGCAGACTTTCGAGCAACGCTGCACAATTCTCGTTCTTTCGGGTGACGTGTTGATACGCGCTGGCCGCCCCTTTCCTGCCGAACCAATAAGAACGCTCGATGCCATTCACCTGGCGACCCTCGAACAACTGGGTGGCGCTCCGCAGCTCGTGACGATTCTTACACGCGATGCGCGCGTGCGCGAAAACGCATTGGCGCTTGGTTACAATGTAGAGTGATCTGCGGCATCAACTGATTTGTCACCCGATGTTCTGATTCTCGACGGCGGACTCGCGACCGAGCTGGAGCGTCGTGGCTACGACATCTCGGGTCCACTCTGGTCGGCGCGTGTCCTTCTCGAAACGCCCGAGGCGATCGAGCAGTTGCACTACGACTATCTCGGCGCCGGGGCGGATTGCGTCATCACCGCGAGCTACCAGGCGAGCTACGAGGGATTTGCAAAACTCGGCTTGTCGACAGAGGAGATCACGGCACTTCTTCTGAAATCGGTGTCTCTCGCGGAATCTGCTCGCGATCGGTTTGCCGCGGAAAATGGTGACAGAAGGAAGCGATTTGTCGCAGCGTCAATCGGCCCATATGGAGCGACACTTCACGACGGCTCGGAGTATCACGGGAACTACGGCCTCACTGTCGCGGAGCTTACGGCGTTTCACGAGCCGCGATTCGCCGTTCTTGCAGAATCAATTGCCGACGTGCTCGCATGCGAAACAATTCCCTCGCTTGACGAAGCTCGGGCGCTTGCCGGCCTGCTCAGCCGACACCCAGCGACCGACGCGTGGTTCAGCTTCACTTCGCCCGATGGCGTCCGCACCGCTCACGGGGAGAAACTTGTGGACTGCGCGCGGTTTCTCGACAGAGAAGAGAAGGTCATCGCAGTCGGTGTGAATTGCGTTCATCCGCGAATTGTTGAAACGGCGATTCGCGAGCTCATCGCCGGGACAGACAAGCGGATCGTCGTCTATCCGAATTCGGGGGAACGATGGGACATAGTGGAGCGCAAATGGACCGGAGTGCCTGACAACGAGAGTCTCGCGGCACTCGCACCGAGCTGGGTCGAGAGCGGAGCGAGCATCGTCGGCGGGTGTTGTCGGACAGGTCCCAAAGAAATTGCCGATCTCGCAAGAGCGTTGCCGTAGACCGATTGGATGCCGGCTACGATTCGTTGATCACCAGTCTGACGCCGCTCAATCCCAGATGACGATCGGTGGACCAGCATGACCTGATCCGCCTCTCCCGCATTAGATGAATTCCCATTGCGTCTGTGAGAGTCAAATCCTGATCGCTGAATTTGCGGAGAACAAGAGCGGCCCCGCGTTGCTCGCCTGCCTCGATTGAAACTACGCGGAGGGGCGACATCATCTCGATCAATGAGAGAAACTGCAACGCGCGCACTCTGTCATATCGCCTCAGAAACCACCCATGTCCTTCGGCGACAACCAGTGGCGTGGTTACGAGAGGCGGCGGAGACGCGAACAGCCGCAAAAAGAGAGCGTGGTGCGTATCGGAACGATCAGCAAATGCGATCAGCGCCGACGTGTCAACGTAGGCTTCAGTCTTTGACGCCGTAAATCACCTCATCGATACGCTGACTCGATCGAGCCTCCCCAGTTTCCACCATTCCGGCAAGACGCATCCAGGGCGGCGATGAATCAGGCGGCAGGAGGGAGCGGAGAGACCGCCTCAAGAGCTCAGCCAAAGAAATACCGAGCCGTTTGGCTTCACGCTTTGCCGCAACGTATTCAGTTCGAGTCAAGCTAATCTGTGTTCTTATCATGATAACATTATAATACATCTTGTTATCATTCAAAACGGCAGTCATTGTGCTCCATTTTTCATACTTGCGTTGGAAGTGTCATAGTGGGATAATCGCCCGTCCCTTCCTAACCGACATCCAATGAAGACTGCAGTAATCGTTTCGTTCTCTGCGCTCGGCGTGCTGGCCTGCGCGTCCGGCCACCCTCAGACGTCAACCGCTGCTGCGCCCGCGCAGACATCAGGCATCGCCGCGAAGACTGCCGGCATGGAACGCCGAGATGGATTCATTCCGCTTTACTTGGACAACAAGCAGGGGAAACTTCTCCTCGAGCTGCCGCGCGATTCGATGCGCGCTCTCATGTTCGTCACGCTCGCAACCGGACTTGGCTCGAATCCAATCGGTCTCGACCGAGGATCAGGAGGTGACTCCTACGTCGCGCGCTTCGATCGGAACGGCGACCGCGTACTCGTCGTGTTCGAAAATTGGAATTACCGCAGCTCCGCGACCGATAATCCCGCACACGTTCGCACCGTGATGGAAGCTTTCCCGCCGAGTACGCCGGGATCGTTGCCGATTGTTGCGCAGGAAGGTGGAAGAATCGTAGTCGACGCGACGGACTTTGTAATGCGCGACTGGAACGACGTGAGCGGTACGCTCACGACGAACAATGAAGGGAGCTATTCGGTCGCTCGGGATCGCTCGAGTATTTATCGCCCGTACACGAAAGCTTTTCCGGAGAACAGCGAGATCGATGTCGCGCTCACGTTCGCCACGCAGGGAAAGCCGGGTCAGACGATCGCTTCAATCGTTCCGGACTCGCGCTCGTTCACTCTCAGACAGCACATCAGTCTCCTTCAGCTCCCGGCCGCCGGCTACCAGCCGAGAGCCCTCGATCCGCGCGTTGGTTATTTCGATGTGACTTTCAAGGATTACGCACAGCCGATACAGCTGCCTCTCGAAGTGCGATGGGCTGCGAGGCATCGCCTCGAGCGTGTCAATCCGAACGATCCTAACAGTCCAATCAAGAATCCCCTCGTCTACTACATCGATCGAGGAATTCCCGAGCCGATTCGCACCGCGACAAAACAGGGGGTGAGCTGGTGGATCGACGCGTTCGATCGCGCCGGACTAAAGGGAGCATTCAGGGTCGAGGACCTTCCTGAAGGCGTCGATCCAATGGATGCCCGATACAATGTCGTGCAGTGGGAAAATCGAAACGAGCGGGGATGGTCAGTAGGGGGTGCGATCGGTGATCCGCGCACGGGCGAGTTAATCAAAGCGATGGCTCGACTCGATTCGCATCGAGCACGCACCGACTACAATCTCTACGCGGGACTGAAAGGCGCCGATGCTGCGGCAGCCGACACCGCTTTCGTTTTGGCACGCGTACGCCAGGTGAGCGCGCACGAAGTCGGACATACGCTCGGTCTCGCGCACAATTACATCGCATCCACATATGAGCGCGGCTCAGTTATGGATTACCCGCCGCCTCGCGTGCGACTCGATGCAAACGGAAACATCGACATCTCCAGCGCATACGCCGTGGGTCCGGGCGCGTACGACATTTTCGCAATTCACTGGGGCTACGGAATATTTCCGGCTGGCACCGAGCAGGATTCGCTTCGCGCAATCGTTGCCGACGGATTGCGCAGAGGATTGCTCTTTCTTTCCGATGCCGACGCGCGACCGGATTTCGCCTCCGATCCACGAACGAACTTATGGGACGACGCAGCAACTCCGCTGGAGTTTCTGAGTCACGAGATGGGAGTTCGCCGCGTCGCGATGGCGCGTTTCAACGAGCGCAACATTCGAGTCGGTGAGCCGGTTGCTCTGCTTCAGGAGCGATTCGTTCCGGTTTATTTGATGCATCGCTTCGCGATCAATACTGTCGCAAAGACAATCGGCGGAATGGAATACAGCAACGCCGTCCGCGGCGACGGCTCGCAGGAAACTCGACCGCTTGATGGCGCGACGCAGCGACACGCATTGTCGGCGCTCGTTGCTGCGCTCAGCCCTAGTGAGCTCGCGATTCCCGACACAGTGATTACGCTGCTCGGGCCGAGGCCGTATTCGTACAGTCCATATGTAGAGCTATTCAATACGCAAACGAGACCCGCATTCGACGAGCTAGGGGCAGCACGCACTCTCGCGCAGATGATCGTCGATGCAATTCTTCAGCGCGATCGCGCCGGGCGACTGGTCCAGTTTGCGATTCGCGGCAACGCGCCGCTCACCCTCGGTGAGACCATCGATTCTCTGACCGCGAACTGGAATTCCTCGCGAGGAGGGTCAGCGAAGGCGGATGCGATGCGCCGAGTAGCGCAACGCGCCGTTGCAGATCGATTGCTGTTGCTCGCGGCCGACAAAGAAGCCTCACCAGATGCTCGAGCGATTGCCGAGCTCAAGATCGACGCGTTGCGAAAGCGCGCTCGTACTTTGTCAACGAGCGGCACAGAGCCAGAGCGTGCACACTGGATGGCGATCGCGGGAGATTTCACTCGGTGGATCGATCGACAGGAATTGCCCACACCGACACCTGCGCTTCGACCACCGCCTGGAGATCCCTTCGGAATCGACCCGTGAACGGAGTGGTGGGTTAGTTCCCTGTAGTTTGGTCTGGGCTCGCAGCGCGCGGGGGTTCAGGAAGATTCTTCACGCGGTCGCGGAAGGTGCGGTAATCGGGTGTATCCTGCAAAAGGCCGCCCCGATGATCTGCGCCGAGCGTCGCGATTAAGCGATTTGCCGCCTGAATCCGAGACTCCTCGAGAGGATGTGAGGCGAACCATCCGTCCACGACCGTCGGCTGAAACTTTCGCTGCTCGACGAGAACCTTGAATAGCGCGGGAATTCCTTCAGGATCGATCCCGACTTTAAGCACATTTACAACCGCCTCCGAATCAGCTTGCAGCTCGTCGCGCCGGCTGTGTTTTGCGATCAATGCTGAGCCGCCAACGTTGATTGCTGCCTGACCGAGACCGCTATTGCAGACATTGGTGAGTGTGCAAGCGAGAGTCGCAACGATTCCGATCTTCTGCGAGCTCTGCATTTGTTTTACTGAGTGACGCTCGATCACGTGACCGATCTCATGACCGAGTACGCCTGCCAGCTCATCGAGACGATCTGTGCTCTCGATCAAGCCTCGATTGACGTACACGTATCCGCCCGGCAGGGAGAATGCATTCACCTGATGCGAGTCGACGACATAGAAATGCCAGTCGAGATCGCTCCTGCTCGTGTGCCGCGCGATGCTGTCGCCGAGCTCGGTGACGTAATCGTTGATTGCTCGATCGGACACGAGGGGAACTTGAGCGTTGATCTGGTCGGCATCCTGCTTTCCGATCGCGGATTCCTGATCCGGCGACACGCTGCATCCAGCGAGCGCAACCAGGGCGGCGAGACCGATCATGTGTCTCATCATGCGGCGCTACAAGGCAAGACACGTTCCGTTAAAATTCCCGCATGTCCACTGAGCACCACATTCAAGTTCGTCGCACAGCACGGTACTATACGCTCGGCGAACCGGGCAGCGGGACGCGCGACGTCTGGTTCGTTTGTCACGGCTACGGACAACTTGCGGCGGATTTCATCAAAGAGTTCGAGGCCATCGCCGATCCGACACGAGTCATCGTCGCGCCTGAAGCATTGTCTCGATACTACTCGGCGAACGAGCCGGGATTCCATTCGTCGGAATCGAAGGTGGTCGCCTCGTGGATGACGCGCGAAGATCGAGAGGCTGAGATCGACGACTACGTCGCGTACCTCGACGCGGTGTATGACGAAATTGTTTCGAAGGTCGATCGAAAAAATATTTCCGTCACTGTTCTCGGGTTTTCGCAGGGAGGCGCGACTGCCAATCGCTGGCTTACACGCGGTCGCTCACGTGCTGAACGACTCATAATGTGGGGAGCACTCATCGCGGGCGACGCTGATCTCAATCAAGCCGCGACTTTCTTTCGCGACGTCAAGCTCGTCATCGTGATTGGAAAGAAAGATCAGTTCGCGAATGAGAAAATGATCGAGGACTACCAACGAGTATTGATTGAGAAGAGAATTCCCTTCGACCTCTTCACGTTTGCTGGCGGGCACCGGATGGATCGGGAGACTCTTCGATCGTTGGTTCGCTGAACACCGGCTCTACCAAAGGCCCCAGAACCCTCAACTCTGGCCATGCGAGTGCAACTGACCCGACAACAATGAGGGTCCCCACGCCTCCAGCCACAACCGCCGTGACCGGCCCGACCAGTGCCGCGAGTGCTCCCGACTCGAATCCTCCAAGCTCGTTCGACATGTCGATGAACACACTGTTCACCGCTGATACCCGGCCGCGCATTTCATCGGGGGTTCGCATCTGAACGAGCGTCGAGCGGATAATCATGCTGACGCCATCGAACGCGCCGAGGAGGAAAAGCATTATCATCGACAACCAGAACGATCTCGATAAGCCGAACACGATTGTCGAGATGCCGAATCCGGCTACGGAGAAAAGGAGTAAGGCTCCCGTGCGTGTGAGCAACGGCCGATGCGCGATTGCAAGCGCGACAATGAGCGCCCCAACGGACGGCGCCGCGCGCAACCATCCCAAACCATCGGGTCCAACGTGAAGAATATCCTTGGCGAAAATCGGCAAGAGCGCCGTTGCTCCGCCGAGTAATACGGCGAACAAGTCGAGAGTGATTGCGGCGAGGATCACCTTCGTGTCGCGCACGAATCGCATTCCAGCTGCGATCGACCGGAGCGTCACCTTCTCTCTGGGCTTCGCGTCAGTCTGCGAAGCTGCACCTCCTCCGCGAATCTCTATCAGCGACCAGAGAGAAAGACCGATAAGGATCGTGCTGATGAGATAGGCTCCCGTTGCACGCCGCTCGATGGCAACGATGATCCCACCAAGTCCGGGACCAACGACAGAAGCAATTTGAAACGCACTGCTACCCCATGTCACAGCGTTTCCGAATAATTCTGGAGGAACGAGTTGTGGAAGCAGAGCCTGACGCGCCGGATTGTTGTATGCCTGTACTGCGCCTCTCGCCAGAAGAATCACGTACACGAGGGCAACCGGCCCCCGCCAGTACGAGACCGCCGCCAGCCCAAGCCCTGTGATGATGAACGCCACCTGCGCCCAGATGAGAATTCGCCGTCTGTCGACCGTGTCGGCGAGATGCCCCGCGGGAAGCGCGAGTATGACAACGGGCAGAGCAGTCGCGAGTCCCACGAGTCCTAGCGCAAGTGCAGAATGAGTGCGCTCGTAGAGCTCCCAACCGAGCGCTACCTGCAGGATCTGCCAGCCTACGACTCCGGCCGTTCTGCCCGAGACATAGAGCTGGACGTCACGGTTGCGAAGCGCCGCGTACGGATCGTGTACGTTGGTTATTTGCGGGCGCTCTCTCGCTGAGGTGTAGCGCCGGTCGCTCGATGAACTCGCAACGCCGCAATGCGCCGCCCGTCCATCGCGATCACTTCCAGCTCCCCTCCCGGAACGGGAACGCGGTCTCCCATCCTCGGCAATCGGCCAAGCTGCGCAAAGGCGTAACCCCCGAGCGTAGTCCAGTCTCCCTCTGGAATTTGCACGCGATGATCCGAGCGGACGTCGATCAACGACATGGTTCCGTCGAGCTCCAGAACGCCGTCTGCTTCGATCGCGGTGCGTGCGGCAAAGTCATACTCATCAGAAATGTCGCCGATGACTTCCTCGATCAAATCTTCCATCGTGATGATTCCGGCGGTGCCACCGTATTCGTCCAGAACGACCGCCATGTGCGCGCGCGTCTTCCTCAGATCATCGAGCACCCGCTCGGCCGCTCGGCTGTCGGGAACGTAAAGGCATTCGCGCGTGAAATCCTTGAGCGAAAAAGGCTTCGCATCTTCACCGAGCCAGAGATCTTTCGCGAGAAAAACCCCGACCACGTCGTCGAGTGATTCACGAATTACCGGATATCGCGAGTAGCGTTCCTCTTTCAGGATGCGCGTCACTTCGTCCTCTGAGGAATCGATGTCGAGCGCGACAACTTCAGTCCGCGGACGCATCACGTCACGCGCCTTCTTGTGGTGAAAGTCCAGAACTCCAGCGAGCATTGCCGTATCAGATTCGTTCAGCCGGCCGTACGCGCGTGCCTGCATCACCAGTATTCGCAGCTCGTCGGGCGAATGTCCCTGCATGTCCGACGCGCGACTGATGTTGAACACCGAGAGCAATGCGCTCGCCGCACCGTTGAAGACCCAGATGAGCGGCGCCATCGCCCGCGAGAAAAAAACGAGCGGTGCTATGACGAACTTCATTACTCCCTCGGGCCGAACGAGCGCGATTGACTTGGGCGCGAGCTCGCCGAGCACGATGTGAAGGAATGTGAGTATCAGGAACCCGACAGCGAGGGAAGCAGCGGTGTGCACTCCCGCCGGGGGTGCAGCCATGCCGAACAACTCGAGAAAGCGATCGAGAATTGCTGCGACCGCCGGCTCGCCCACCCAGCCAAGGGCAAGTGAGGCGAGCGTGATTCCAAGCTGAGTGCCGGCGATGTACCGGTCGAGGTGGTCGAGCGCGCTCTGTACTATGCGAGCCCGGCGGTCTCCGCCCTGCGCCAATTCATCGATGCGGGTGCGACGAACCGCTACGAGTGCAAACTCCGCAGCGACAAAAAAAGAATTCGCCAGAACGAGCAGAAGGACGACGAGCAAACGTCCTGTGACTGCCCCGGCTCCGAGGTGCGACGTTACCTGTTGCATCGCCGCCGAGTCTGTCATGAGCAAACAATCTATACGGTATGCCGGGACTTGACGGAGACTCAACCCTCGCGACGTGCACACGATAGCCCTTGATAGTCAGTTAATCCTCGAGCCGGCCGATGTTGTTGAGTCGACCGTGCCCAGTCATTTCCGCACCCTCAGGTGTGTTTATCTTGCACGCCTGGTCATCGCCACCGCGATCTTCTTCGCCGCGGTGTCAGTCTGGCTTCGCGCTGAGAGTGCCGACACGCTGATTGCCTCGCTCGCGTTCATCGGAGCGCTTGGCCTCACCATGTTCTCGACTCTCTGGACCGGGCCATGGAATAAGCCGGCCACGACGACGTTCCTCTACGCTCAAGTGGTTTTCGATCTCTTGCTCGTGACCGCCGCAGTGCACGTCACATGGGATGGATCGCAATCCGAATTCGCCCCTTTGTACATACTCGTAATCGCGGTTTCCGCGCTCCTCGTTCCGGCGGCCGGCGTCCCGCTCACGGCGGCGTTCGGAATTGTTCTTTACGTCGCTGACGCGGTGCTTGGTCACCACGTTGCCCCGGAGTCGCCGCTCCTGTTTCAGCTCGCTGTTTTTGCAGTGGTCGCTCTCAGCAGCGGGATCATCGGCGCGAAGCTGCGCGCCGCCGGAGCACAAACCGAGGAGCTTGCGGCAGAGGTCATGGCTTTTCGCCTCCGCGAAAGTGACATGCGACAAATCGAACAACGCGCACAGCGACTCGAAGGCGTTGCGGAAATGAGCGCCTCGTTGGCCCATGAGATTCGCAATCCACTTTCGTCCATTCGAAGTGCAGTGGAGCAGCTCGCGCGAATTCCGCGCGTGTCAGAGGACGAACAGGTGTTGAGCAAGCTCGTGCAGCGCGAATCAGATCGTCTGTCGCGCCTGCTCGGTGAGTTTCTGGATTTTGCGCGAACGAGCGTCGCGAAAACACAGCGTGTCGATCTCACGCAGATTGCACGCAACGCGGCAAGGCTTGCAGCTGGTAATTCCGGGAACGCGCCTGGCGTTCGAGTCACCGATTTCTTTCCATCAACCGCATTGATAATGGAAGGGGACGAGGACCTTCTGCACCGGGCGATCTACAATCTTCTATTGAACGCGGTTCAGGCGTCTCCACCCAACGGCGAAGTTCGCATCGAGGGCGGCGAGCTTGCGCCGAATCAGCTGCCGCAAGGCAGGGGACAATTCGAGCGCGGTGCGTTCGCAGTCCTCGTGATCGACGAGGGCTCAGGGGTTTCACCAGCAATTCGTGACCGACTGTTCGATCCCTTCGTCACAACAAAGCCGGGGGGCAGCGGGCTTGGGCTTTCGATAGTTCAGCGCGCTGCGGAGGCGCATGGTGGCCTGGTTACAGTGAGTGCCCTCGGAGAGGAAACGCGCTTCACGCTCGTACTTCCAAAATTCCGTAACCCGGAACGCACATGAATGTAAGTACGGAAGATCGTCCGACCGTTCTGATAGTCGATGACGAGTCGGCGATTGTTGACACTCTTCGAATTCTCCTGAAGAACGAAGGACTCGCCGCGCACGTCGCGTTCGGTGGGAAGCAGGGACTCGATCAAATTGCGGCCCTCCGCCCGAATGTGATCATCAGCGACATTCGCATGCCCGCGGTCGGCGGCATGGATTTGCTTACGGCGGCTCGCGCGCAGGATCCAGACGTTCCCGTAATTCTCATGACGGCGCAGGCATCACTCCAGTCCGCGATTCAAGCGGTGAACGAAGGCGCGTTTCATTACATCCAGAAACCGTTCAGAAACGATGAGCTCGTCGCGATTGTGAAGCGCGCCGTAGAACATCGGCATTTGAAAGTCGAAAACCGCCAGCTGAAGAAAGAGATCAAACGCCGCGATAGAGTAGGCAAGCCCGTCGGAACAAATCGCGCGTGGCTGGAAATCCTTCACGTTGCCGAGACCGTTGCCCAGACCGATTCGACGGTGCTTCTGCAGGGGGAGTCCGGAACAGGAAAGGGAGTTGTTGCCAGATACATTCACGAGCTTTCGAACAGGGCGTCGAACGCTTTTGTCTCGATAAACTGCGGCGCTCTTCCGGAAAGTCTGCTCGAGAGCGAGTTGTTCGGGCACGTGAAGGGATCGTTCACCGGCGCAGTGAAAGACAAGACAGGGATGTTCGCTGCGTCTGAAGGTGGAACGTTCTTTCTCGACGAAATTGGCGAGACTACGCCTGCGACGCAGGTCAAGCTCCTTCGTGTGCTCCAGCATCGCGAAGTAATTCCGGTTGGCGCGACCGAGCCGATTCCAATCGACACTCGAATTATCGCTGCGACCAATCGAGATCTCGATGAGGAGATCGCGCGTGGACACTTTCGCAGCGATCTCTTCTATCGCCTGAACGTGATTGCGTTGGAGATACCACCTCTTCGCAAGCGCCGCGAAGACATCCCGATGCTCGCCGAATCTTTTCTGCAGCAGATTGCGGTCGTTCGCAATGAAGAGCCAAAAAAACTGACGCCCGAGGCAGTCGAGCAGCTTCGGTCGTACAACTGGCCGGGCAATGTTCGCGAGCTGGAGAATGCTATCGAGCGAGCGGTAATCCTCGCATCCAACGGTGTGATTACTCCCTCGTCCCTGCCCGACAAGATTCGCGAGCAGCGAGCCGAACCGCTTGTCGCGGAGCGATCTGCTACGAATCCGTCGCTCGAGGCAATCGAGCGCGCCTACATCATGTGGGTGCTCGGAAGCGAAGGCGGCAACAAGTCACGCGCAGCCGAGACACTCGGCATCGACCCTTCAACGCTATATCGGAAGCTGACGAGGTTCGGGGTCGAAGCGTGAGCGAGTATTTCACGGGGGACCTCGGCCAGAGGCGCGCTCA
Organism: Gemmatimonadaceae bacterium; assembly: GCA_046262875.1. Classification (GTDB taxonomy): domain Bacteria; phylum Gemmatimonadota; class Gemmatimonadetes; order Gemmatimonadales; family Gemmatimonadaceae; genus UBA4720. The sequence goes on from JBHELX010000009.1 coordinate 61,200, forward strand.
GTCACTGGCGCTCCTTGCTGTTGCGCTCCTCGCCGTTATTGCCTCACTCTCCGGAATTCAAAACGGATTTGCCCTCGACGACGTTCACATTATCGTCGAAAACAGTCGCGTTCATGCGTTGAGCGAAGCTTGGCGCATGTTTGGTCAGACGTATTGGCCACCCGATGAAGGCGCATCACTTTATCGTCCGCTCACGATCATGGCGTTTGCAGTACAGTGGGCGGTGGGTCACGGGTCGGCATTTCCGTTTCATCTCACGAACATTCTGTTGTATGCGGCTGTCGCAGTTGCGCTGTTCCGTCTTGCACTGCTTTTGGTGCCGCTGCCCGCGGCTTTCGTGGCCGCTGCGCTTTTCGCCGTCCACCCAATTCATACAGAAGTAGTCGCGAATGTCGTTGGGCAGGCAGAGCTATGGGTAGCACTGCTCGTCATCGTCGCCGTTTTTCGCTACGTCCGCGCGCGACGCGAAGGACGTCTTTCATATCGGGAAGTCGCGATTCTCACGGCGCTCTATTTTGTCGCGTGCATGTTCAAGGAGCATGCGATTGTTTTGCCGGCGCTGTTCGTCGCGGCGGAGGTTACAGTCGTTGGCAGCAAGCGCTACGTCGATCGCGCTCGAGAGCTTTGGCCGTTGTTCATCACGCTAGCATTTTCCGGGATCATCTTCGTCTTGCTCCGGACTCTCGTTGTCGGTCGTCTCGCCCAGGGCGGCCCAAACGTTCTCTTGCTTGGGGTGCCGTACTCGACGCGTTTCTTCACGATGCTTCACGTCTTCATGGAATGGATTCGGCTTTTCGTATGGCCGGCGAGTCTCTCGGCGGACTATTCGTCGAGACGAATCGAGGCAGCGACTTCGTTCGATGCCTCGATGATCGCACCGCTACTCGTAATCGGTAGTCTTGTCGCCATCGCATGGTCAGTTCGCCGCTCAAAGCCGGCGGTGACTTTCGGATTCCTCTGGGCGGGCGTCAACCTTTTGATGCCGAGCAATCTGGTCGTCGTGACCGGAAATGTTCTCGCCGAGCGAACTCTCTTTCTGGCGAGTGGCGGTCTGGCGATCTGTGCGGGCGTGGCCGCGCTCGAATTGTGGAATGCAATGTCGGAGCGGGGGCGCGGTCCGCGTCTAGCGACGGCTGCCGCGCTACTCGGGTTGCTCGGAGCCGGAATCCTTCGCAGCTCAACGAGAAATGTTGCGTGGCATGACAATGAAACGCTATTCAGACAAACGGTCGCCGACGTTCCGACGAGCTATCGCGCGCATTGGATGCTTGCGGAATATCTCACCGATGCAGGTCAAACCGCCGAGGGTCTGGATGAGATGCTTCTGGCGGTGGCGCTCGGAAGAAAGAATGATCCCGGATTGCTTTCGTTTGCTGCGGATCGCTTCCGAATGGCGAATCAATGTCCCCGGGCGATGGGAATGTATCGCAAGGCTCTCGACATAGATCCTACATTACCCGAGCTGCGATTCGGTGCATCTGTCTGTCTCTTACAGCTCGGAAAATTCGATGAAGCGAAAGCCCTCGCGCGTCAGGGTCTGAAATCGGCGAGCAATGATAATCATCTTCGGCGCGTGCTGATTGTTGCCGACAGCCTCGCGAATCTGAGCAAGAAACAAATTTCGCCGGGCTGAGCTCCTTCGTGTTGCGTTTTGCAATGCGCTTCGTCTCTCGGTTGGTTACCCACCGCGGCATTCACCCTGAGGGGACGAAAATGGCACACAGCAAAAAGGGTTTTACGCTGATCGAGCTTCTCATCGTCGTCGTCATCATCGGCATTCTTGCCGCGATCGCGATTCCGAAGTTCGCCAAGACGAAGGAAAAGGCCTACCTCGCATCGATGAAGTCCGATCTTCGCAACGGTGCGACGTACGAAGAGAGCTACGCCGCAGATAGCGCAGGCGCATACTTCTCAGGCAACGGCTCCGCACAGGGCTTTACTCCGTCGCAGAACGTGTCGGTTACGTTCACCGCGGTTGTCGGACCCCCGGCAACCTGGACAGCAGTTGCGACCCACACACTGACCACCAAGACTTGCAGCTCCTCAGCGAACGGCTTGATTAGCTGCACCTGATTCACTTCGATCGTAGAAGAAAAGGACGGCCACTCGCGGGGCCGTCTTTTTTTTCCCCGGATTGAGCGATCGAGCGAGGGGGGACCGCAACAGAACGATGGCTTGATTCCCAAGATGATGCCGCGCCATCGACGTAGTACGGTAACGTCAGGTCATGACGATGCGCTCACAGGTTGGACTCACTCTCATCGAAGTCGTAGTAGCGGTCCTCATCCTATCGGTGGGTGCGTTGGCATTAGCCGGATCGTCAGCTGTGATGGTACGGCGCCTCTCCGACGGTGCACGTACCGCGGCGGGAGCCTCGGTCGGCCGCCGTCGTATCGAGTCGTCGCTTGCTGCTCCATGTAGCGCACTCGCCGGAGGATCGGAACAAATCTTCGGCGTTCATTCAGAGTGGTCGGTCGCCGGAACGCAGAATTCCGCGGACATCAAGCAGCGTGTGACATATCCAGCTCGGCGCGGGCCGCACTCTGAAAACTTCATCAGTTCGGCGCCATGCAAATGACATCGTTGAGTATCCGCAAGGGCTTCACGTTGATCGAGCTGATTGTTGCGACTGTACTCGCCGCAATCGTGGGCACAACCCTAATGATGACTCTGCGAAGGCAGGAGCGCTTCTACGCATCGGCGACCGAGATGATGCAGCTGAGATCTCAGCTTCGCGATGCGGCCGACGTTCTTGTCGCGGACATTCGCGGCGCGGCTGTTTCGCGATACGGACTCACGCTCATGACTGACACCGCCGTCGAGTTTTTTGCAACGCTTGGTACATCAGTTCTTTGCGCGACTCCATCGGGCCAAACGGTTTTCCTGCCGCCTACAGCGCTCAGCAGCGGTGCGGTTCTCACGTCGTTCGCTGCTCTGCCCGACACAGGCGACCTCGCACTCGTGCTCTCGCTTCCGAATGCGAGCCCTGATTCAGCGCATTGGATCGAGACGCGCATTTCAGCTTTTGCATCGCGGTCGCTCAACACCTCGTGTCCCGCAACTACTGGATTTACTTCCGCCCTCGATGCGACGGCGAGCAGAACCGGATACGCATTGACGCTTCCCGCCACGCTGCCATCCGAGGTGCGAAAAGGCGCACCGGTTCGATTCATCCGTCGCGCGCGCTACAGCCTCTACCGATCATCGGACGGTGCGTGGTATCTGGGATATCGTCGCTGCAACGCGATTGGCAAATCCGTATGCACGACTATCCAACCAGTGAGTGGGCCGTACCTCGCGTATTCGCACGGCGGAACGAGTGTGAGCGGACTCGCGTTCAGGTACTTCGATACCAACGGCAACGAGTTGTTCGATGCGGCGTTGTCGCCGGAGCTCGCGAGGATCGATGTCGTTTTGCGCGGCGAGACTTCGCGTGCAGTCTCCTTGACCGGTGACGCGAGACAACGATATCGCGACTCCTCAGTCGTGACTGTGTCTCCACGCAACAGGGTCCGATGAGAGTGTCGGCGTGCAGAGGCTTCGTGCTCGTCGCTGCGCTCGTCGCCCTCGTCGTGATCGCACTCCTGATCACCGGAGCCTTCTTCGCAAGCGGGCAGGATTTCGCGGTCACGCGCGCACAGCTTCGGGACCAACAGGTTTTCGCCTACGCAGAGTATGCAGCAGCGCATGCGCTGGAGAACTGGGATGCGGCAGCGCGTGAGCTCATGTCGATCGGACAAACGCAAACGGCGCAATCCACGACGGACTCTCCGCTCGAAAGCACCGTTCTAGTAACACGTCTCGACAGTCTGATCTACGCAATTACTTCCGAAGCCCGGATTGTCACGGTCGATGGGACCGGTCTCAAGCGCCGCATCGGAATTACGGTTTTGACATCCCGAAGTGGAGGCGCCGCCCGGCCCGTGCGTGTCCCCGAGCAACCGTGGGCCGAGCTCTATTGAATGTGGGAAAAGCTGTTACCTCGCCGCCCGGTGAATCGTGTTCAGGTGCAATCCTTTGCGGTCTCCTACCCAGGACAGTATGCCGCTATTCAGTCGCAAGAAAACGTCGGTCGGCCTCGATATCGGGTCTGGCCTAATTAAAGTCGCGGTTGTCGATCATGGCAACGCGGCGCCTGAGCTCGTCAGAGTCTCCATAACGAAGCTTCCTCCCGACGCGATCGTCGAGGGCGAAGTCATGGACCCTGGCATCGTCGCCGATGCGATCCGTGCAGCGCTCGAAGCGGCCTCAGTGAAATCCCGCCATGTCGTCACCGCAGTCGGCGGACGCGATGTGATGATCAAGAAAATTCAAACAGAGCGCGTCAAGGAAAAGCAGGCGCGCGAGCTAATGCGGTGGGAAGCCGAGCAGCACGTGCCGGATGTCGAATCTGTCGAGCTCGATTTTCAGATTCTCGATTCGGCCAGGAGCTCCGAGGAAATGAGCGTTCTACTCGTTGCTGCGAAACGCGATCTCATCGACTCGAAGCTTCGCATCCTCGCCGAAGCAGGAGTGTCGCCGACAGTCGTCGACGTCGACGCTTTCGCATTGCACAATGCATTCGAAGTCAACTATCCCGAAGCGATGCTTGGTCTCGTCGGCCTGGTGAACGTCGGGCACGAAGTTACGAACGTGAACATCATGGAGAATGGAGTTCCGCTGATTACGCGCGAGCTGCCATTGGGCACGCGGCGTTTCAGCGAAGATCTCCAGCGTCAGTACGGTGTCTCTGCGAAAGATGCAGACGCGATGATTCGCGGATTCGACCGATCGGCGAATCTCGATGCAGTCCTTCAGCTTCGCAGCGAAGAGATCGCAGTGGGAGTCGAGCGCGGCGCAGCGTTTCTCTCGACATCGAAAGCCGTCGCGCAAGTTCGCGCTGTTTATCTCTGCGGTGGCGGATCACGCAGTCCGGGTCTCGACGACCTGCTGGGCAAGCGGCTTGGCGTTCCTGTCCAGCACGCAAATCCGCTCGCTCGCCTGAACATCCGCGACGGAGCATTCGAAAACTATTCCACCGATGAGGTAGCACCGCTGTTGATGCTCCCCATCGGCCTCGCGCTGCGTCAATAACCGCGACGGATATCTGATATGATCAAGGTCAATCTTCTTCCAGGCGCCGGCGGCAAGCCCGAGGGCGCAAGCGCTTTGGATTTCGGCGCCCTGGTTTCGGGCGCAACCGCCGGTATCAAGGACAAGTTTCTCATCGGGGCGATCGCTTCCGTAAGTGTGGTCGGCGCGACCGTAGCCCTGCTGTTCCTTGGACAACAGTCGAAGGAGCGAACGCTCGTTGAGCGTGAGCGTCGCGCTGTCGAGGACTCGACTCGTTTCAAAGTCGTGCTCGCGGCAAAAACGAAAGCAGAAGCAACACGCGATTCTCTTTATCAGCAGGTCGCGATCATCAAGTCGATCGATGCAAGCCGTTATCTGTGGCCGCATCTGCTCGACGAAATCAGCAGTGCACTTCCACCATATACCTGGCTGACGTCGGTAACGCAGACGAGCACTCCGCCGAGTTCTGCCGCGAATGACAGTGCGCAGATGAAAGCTGCCGCCGCCAACGCAGCCAAAGGAATCAAGCCGAAGCCGCTCGACGCCAAGACACGAAAGGTGCACGCGGATTCGGTTCTCGCAGTTGCTTCGCGCGCGACGAAGTTCCGAATCGTCGGCCACACGGTCGACATTCAGGCACTTACGCTTTTCATGAAGACGCTCGAAGCATCGCCCTTTATCCAGAACGTGCAGCTCACCCGATCGGATATGGTCACGTCCGATGGTGGAAAGGAAGTCACGGAGTTTCAGCTCGAGGCAGAATCGCAGACGCCTCCGCCGTTCCTCATCAAATCGGTGTCGCTCGCTGTGGGAGGTAACTGACATGGCAATCGGCGCCAATCTCACGAAGCGCGATCAGATGCTCGTTGCGGTGTCCGTGTTGACGTTCGCGCTGGCAGGTGCTTACGGCTACTTCATGTATCTGCCGAAGAACGAAGATCTCGCCGCGGTTCAGGAACACGTTGACGCGCTCGACAAGAAGAACTCGCTAGCGCGCGCCGACATCGCTAATGGAAGTCTTCAGAAGCTTCGCCTCGAAGCGGAGCAATACGTTGCGCAGCTCGTCCTCTTGCGCCAGATCGTTCCGACGACGAACGAAGTGCCGGCGTTGCTCGAGAATGTTTCGACCGCCGCTCGCAGAGTGGGACTCGATCTCTCCACTGTCGAGCCGATGCCTGTGCTCGTTGGAGAACAGTTCGACACCTATCGCTACAAGCTATCGGTCACCGGTGGCTATAACGCGATCGCCGCGTTCCTCGCGAATGTTGGATCGCTCAACAGGATCATCGCCCCTGTGGCGCTGACGCTGAAGCCGCTCAGCCCGCAGGATCAGAAGAAAATTCGGATTCAGAAGAAGGACGAGTCGTTACTCGATTCCGATTTCCAGATCCAGACATACATCGCGCATGCGCCGCCCGATCCGGCGGACGCAACGCGTGAGGAGGAAAAGAAGCAATGACCGTCAACCGCAGCATCATCATCGCTTGTGTAGTAGTCAGCGGGGTTTTTGTCGCGCTCGCGTTTGTCGCCGGCGCGCAAGGCACATCCGCGCGAACAGTGCGCGTGGCGGCAGCGACAACGGTCCCCGCGCCGAAGCCGACTCCCGTCACAGCGACCGCCGCAGCCCGAGTCGACTCGAGCAGGCAGCTGGTGACTCGTGAGACCTACAGCTACGCGGGCGCCGATCGACGCGACCCGTTTGTCTCTCTAATGAACACCGAAGAGCTCAGACCGCTCTATCAGGATCTGAAGCTTGTTGCAGTCGCGTGGGACGCCACAGGCAGAAACTCTGTTGCGGTTCTACGGGATGTCACGTCCAAGGAGCAGTATCGAGTAAAGGTCGGGCAGGAGCTCGGCCGGATGCGTGTCGCCTCGATCAGCCAGAAGTCGGTTGTGTTTGGCATCGAGGAATTCGGCTACAGCCGCCAGGAGACGCTGGCGATGAATGATTCAACTAAAGTGAGGACGCAATGAAGCTGTTCTTCGCCATCGCCGCGTTAACCTTCGGTGCGAATAGCGCCAACGTACGGACGGTCAGTGTTGTACCGACCTCCGGACGCGCAGAAGTTGTCATCGGCGTTGACGCATCGGTAGAAGTCGACGACTTTCTGCTCGAGTCGCCGTATCGTATCGTCGTCGATCTCAAAGGCGCGACACTCGATATGGCGCCCCGCTACGACAAGCATCAGCGCGGCGGTGTCACCAACATTCGCGCGGCTCAATTCAAGCCAAACGTAGTTCGCGTCGTAATCGAGATGGATGCGGCGCATCCATATGAAGTATCGCGCGCCGACGGCGAAGTTCGCGTCGACGTGCAAGGCGGAGCAGCGCAGTTCGATGCGTGGAGCTCTTCAGCCGCCGCACCCGCACGCGCAGTCACACAAACAACCGCGAAGCGCGAACCCGTCTCTACCAATTCCGAGCCCGGCGCGGTTTCGGCAACTGTGCCAGACCCCGCTCCGGAGCCTGTTGCCAACGCTTCAACGACACCCGATGCGAACATCACATCGAATTCGCCCGCAGGTGCCGGACTCGGGAGACTTCTTCCGTCCACGATGGTTTCCGAGCAGCCGCGGATCACTGTTACATATCAGGACGCTGACATCCGCGACGTAATCGCGGCTTTCGCCGCGTTCTCCGGACGGACCATCGTTGTCGGAAAGGATGTGCAGGGAACCATCACGGCAGAAATCAAGAACCAGCCTTGGGATGTCGCGCTCCGCGCGATTCTCCAGGGGCAGGGTCTCGCAGCAGCTGAAGACGCGCTCACCGGAATCATTACCGTCGACAGTTACAAGAACATCGCGGCAAAACAATCGACTGAGCCTGTAGTAACCCAGCTCATTGCCGTGAATTACGCGAGCGCAGCGTCGCTCGTGCCTACTCTCACCGGTCTGCTCGCGAAGGATTGCACTCCTGGTGGAGTTCCAGAAGCGCGACAGAACGCCCAGACGAGCTGCTTCTCGCGGGGCGCCGTTGCTGCTGATACTGCGACGAACACTCTTCTGATCACAGAGACGCCATCGCGAATGTCGGATCTGCTCGGATATGTGAAGAGCCTCGACGTGCGCACTCCGCAAGTCGCGATCAAGGCGAAGATCATATTCGTCAATCGCACCGATATCGAAGAGCTCGGACTTTCATACGACCTCGGCACAGGCTCGGATCAATTCTTCAGCCAGCTTGTGCAGCGCGTCGATCCGACAACCACGAAACCCGTGGACACAAATGGCGACGGCGTCCCCGATGCATTCGGCGGCGGCTCACCCATCAACGGCGATCGCGTTCTGATCGGCGGTAACGCGCTATCTGCAATTGCAAACGCCAATGCGCGCGTCGTGAACCCCGCGCTCAAGCTTGTCTTCTCGGCGGCCCTCGGAAAATTCCAGCTCACGAGTTTCCTCGACGCACTCCAGGAAGTTCAGCTCGCCGATCTTCAGGCCGAGCCGAGCATCGTGACGCTCGACAATCGGAAAGCTGAAATTCTCGTCGGTCAGGAAATTCCGATCCGTGTTCTCGATGCGAGCACCCAGGGAGTGCAACCGGGCGTAACAGGAAATCAGGTTCCACGCGCTACGGTTCAGCTCAAGGAAGTCGGAATCATTCTGAGTGTCACTCCGCACATCACGAACAACCGCCAGATCCTGCTCAAGCTGCATGCTGAAAATTCTGATGCGCAGCTCGCTTCGTCCGACGTTGGCTTCATCTTCGGCAAACAGCGGGCTGACAATCAGCTTCTGGTTGGTGACGGCGAAACCGCAGTCATCGGTGGGCTGACAGTTACCCAGGTAACAAGCTCCAAGTCGGGAATTCCGTTGCTTGTCGACCTTCCGCTGATTGGCCGCCTTTTCGGCGTGACGCGTACTTCGGAACAGAAGCGCGATCTCCTGATTCTCGTGACACCGCACATCATCGACGATGGCGATCGCACGCTCTCGCGCGCGCCGGCATCCGACAGACCGTAGGCCGATGCTGACTCACTTCACGACTCGACAAGTGCGCGCGATCGGTGTTTTCGCCGCGACGGCAATGATTTTCATCGCCGCGTCGTGCACGGATTCGACGACTGTATCGAATACCCTTGCAGATAAGTCTGCACCGAGCGTCGCGCTATCCGCGAGCTCGAGCTCAGTCGATACAGTGATTTCCTTTCAGGTGGAAGCGAAGGACAATCTCGGACTCAAGACAATCACGGTAAGAGTCACTGGCGGTCTTTCACTCGCGTTCGACACGACCTTCACCAGTGCGGTCACCGATGCGGCGATTCCATTTTCTGTTTCGGTACCGCGAAGCATTCCACGCGGCACACCTGTGGTTGTTACCGGTCAGGCGGTCGATGGAGCGCTCAATCGCTCGGCCGTCGATACACTGAAGCTCACTGTCGGCAACGTCCCTCCGGCGGATGTTCATTTCACGAGTCCGACAAGCGGAACAGTCGCTGTTGTCGGCAAGTCAGTGATCGTTTCAGTCAGCGCAAGATCGGCCGTGAAGGTGAGATCGGTTGGATTCCGCGCCACAGGCGCGCTCCCGATTGTCGACTCCACCGTTTACTCCAGTCCGCTCAGCGATTCAGTTTCGGTGCTCGACACGATTCCGATTCCGGCAAGCGCTCCAATCGGTCCACTCTCTGTCGCTCCGTTCGTCATCGATTCACTCGGGCAGCGCACTGTTGGTCCTGCAATCATTCTGAATGTGCAGCCGTTGTCCTCCATCAACTCCACGCCGGTGGTGACCATGGGTCACACTACGAGGATTGAAGTGGATGACACACTGCATGTCGAAGCAACAGATCAAACCGGCATCACGGTTCTCGGCTACGAGGTTCGCCGGACTGTCGGCGGCGCGATTGACGTGAAGGACTCAGTCACGTCGAATGGCAACATCACGTCACAGCTCAAAACGTTCCAGCTCAAGCTGCCGTATTCGGAATTCCCGACGACCGTGTACATCCAGGCGTTCGCGCGAAATTCGAACAACACTCGAGCGTACGCGAAGCTGTCCGGTGGAACTGACCGCATCGATACTGTCACTGTTGTTGCTGGCTCGACTCGTTCTCTGCCACTCGGCGGAAGCGTTGCCGATGCGCTCTATCATCCTCGCACAGATCGACTGTATTTCACGAACATCGAGCGCAATCAGCTCGAGGTGTTCAGCCTTGCCGACTCCTCGTTCAAGGCGCCGATTCTCGTCGGCTCGCGTCCGTGGGGTATCGCACCGTGGCCACGCGATCACAACGGAACGATGGGCGACACCCTGCTCGTCGCGAATTCAGGCGGCACCGATATCAGCTACGTGAATCTCAATGGTGGCGGCAGCGGGCGCGAAGTTTTCCGGTATGCACTGCCGAACATCGTTGCCTTTACCGTGACGTCGACCAAGAGCCCTGCCGGATTCCTTTTGCAACAGCGCACGAAGTACGATTTCAGCGATCGTCCGCAGTTTTTGGGAAGCACTTGCACCGGTTCAGGAACCAGCTGCGGTGATGTTGTAGTCACATACTCGACCACGCCTACACCTGGCCAGAGCCAGCCGTTCGATAAGAAGAACGGAACTCTGCGGTGGGAAAATCTAACGCGCGGCACGTCGCATCTCTTCTTCGAGCAAGCGGTCGGTCAGGGGCAAGACCGCGCAGACACCCTGGAAGTGATTCGCTATGACGCGAACACCGGAGCGGCGACAACGCTTGTGCCTTACAAACAGACCGTCAGCGTTGGTGGGAAGACTGCTGAGTTCTCGGTGGTGGTCAAGATCGAGGACCTCGCTTTCCGCGACACCACATTCGTTCGCAACTCTGGAAATTTCCGACGCGCGGCGTATGGCGAAGGCGGTCTGGTCAATGGTACGAGAGCGATGACGTTCGACGCGTCTAAAGGATTTGCCTCGAGCGGACTGCTCATCGATGGAACGGTGGTGCAGCTTGCAATACCTGTAATTGATCTTGGCATCTCGCAGTCGCAGGATGTGACTGACTTCGTCGCTAACAGCTTTGCAAGAGTCCAGGGAGTGGCGATGAATTTCGACGGCTCACTCGCTGGAATCCGCGCAGACTCGACCTATTTGTTGAATCCAGCGTTGAGACTCCAGGGCATACTCGGCACAACCGCGAGCAATGCGGGCCTCGATTTCCATCCGCTCAACAACGGACCGAATTCATTCCCGCTCTCGAGCCGTCTCGTATTCGCCGCTTCAGCAGAGCCAGTCATCGAGATCTTCGACAGCTACTGTTACAAGCGGGTGAGCAGCGTACCGATTCGTGACCCGATCATCGGTCCAATCAAGGCGGCACTCCGTCCTTCAACCGGTCAGCTGGTATTGGTTGGCGCGACGAAGAGTGGAGTAGTGATCGTCACATTGCCAAACACGTTCAACACGAGTTGTCTATAGTCGGGGCGCACGCGCTTGGCTGACACGCCTGACGGCGGTTCGCGGACCGAGTGGCACGCTTCGAAGGAGCCTGGTGAAAACCGGGCTTCTTTTTTTACCATCACGACACGGACGCTGATCGTGTTTAGTATTCTTCCCCAATGCTGAAGTTTACGACCGCAGGCGAATCACACGGGCAAGCGCTGATCTCGATTCTCGAGGGTGCGCCTGCAGGCTTGCCGCTTATCGCCGCGAACGTCAACGCCGATCTCGCGAGACGACAGCAGGGATATGGTCGCGGCCGCCGCATGCAGATCGAATCCGACGCCGTTGAGTTTCTTTCCGGTGTCCGAGCAGGATTCACACTCGGATCTCCAATCGCGATGATGATTCGCAATCGCGATTGGGAGAATTGGCGCGAGATCATGGATCCCGCACCGGATACTCCCGACGAATCCGGTTCAGCTGCACCGCGCAAGCGAGCAGTAACGCGCCCGCGCCCCGGTCATGCCGACCTCGCCGGAATGCTCAAGTACGATCGTGAAGATGCTCGCGATGTTCTCGAGCGTGCGTCCGCGCGAGAGACAACGGCGCGCGTTGCCGCTGGATCGATCTGTCGCAAGCTGCTCGGCGAATTCGGCATAGCGATCGGAAGTCACGTCGTGCAGCTCGGCGGTGTCGATGCCGTTCTGCCGGACGAGCTTCCAGCTGATATCAACAGCGTCTCAGACGAGTCACCAATTCGAGTGCTCGATCGCGACGCGGAAAAAGAAATCATCGAGCGAATCGACGCAGCGAAAAAGGCTGGTGATACACTCGGCGGAGTTTGCGAAGTCGTATGCACAGGGTTGCCCATCGGCATTGGATCTCACGTGTCGTGGGATCGCAAGCTCGATGGACGAATCGGAAAGGCGATGATGTCTATTCCCGCAGTGAAGGGAGTGGGCATTGGAATTGGATTCGACGCCGCGAAGAATCCTGGTTCGGCGGTACACGATGAAATTCTTTCGGGCGGCGACAGCGCGCGTACTGCGAATCTGCGACGACGAACCAATCGCGCCGGCGGCCTCGAAGCAGGAATGACAACCGGCGAGCCGCTCGTCGTAAGAGTCGCGATGAAGCCGATCAGCACGTTGATGCGTCCCCTCGCGACTGTCGAAATGAAAACCGGCGAAGCGGCATCAGCAGTCGCCGAACGCAGCGACGTCACGGCCGTTCCGGCGATGGGGGTGATTGCCGAAGCCATGCTCGCCTTTGTTGTCGCGCAAGCGATGATCGAAAAGTTCGGCGGCGATTCGCTCAATGAGATGCGCCGCAATTTCGACGGATACGTCCAGCAGATTTCATCGCGGCGTGGCTGAAGCCGTTCCAAATCTGATCCTCGTCGGTCTGCCCGGATCAGGGAAGACAACTATAGGGCGTGCTGCGGCGCGGCTCCTCAATCGTCCATTTATTGACTTCGACACGGAGATCGAGCACCGGGAGCACGCTTCGGTCGCGGAGATCTTCGAAACGCACGGCGAGCCGTATTTCCGCGCACTCGAGGAGGCACTCACGCGGGAGCTGGCCGTCAGCCGGGGAATGATTATGGCGCCTGGAGGCGGGTGGGTGACAAACCCCAATTCGGTTGAACTTTTGCGCTCGACGGGGCGTATGATATACCTTAGAGCGGCACCAAAGTCTGTTCTTTCGAGAATGGCCTCGGCGAAGCGTCGCCGGCCGCTCTTGGAGGGGCCTGACGGGATCACAAAATTGATGCAGCTTTATGATGCTCGTCGGCCCCTTTACGAAAGGGCCGACCTTGTGCTCGATACAGAAGTTATTGACAAGACAGAAGTTATCGCCAGAGTGCAGCAATACGCTCTGTCACTAAAACCAAAAGATTAGCAATCGTTGCTGACCATATACTGTAGGAATAGGTTAACCGAATGGATGACCGAACGGCCGTACCAATGACGTTCAGAGTGATGGGACCTCACGAAAGAGGCAGGTTCGCCCCCGAGGCTTGGGGACACCTGCTTTCGTTGAGTGGTTCCGGCGCAATCAACCCGGTGGAGCTCGAGCACATCATCGAGCGAGCCCTGCTCCAGGTGGACGGGCGCATCGCGCTTGAAGACCTTCGCGGGATGCTCGAGGGATCCGGACTCGAGGACACTGGTGGGCCAGGCGACAACCAGACGGTCCATTAACGCCCCATGCCAACCGTCAAGAAAACCGCCCGCAAGGCGACCAAGAAAAAGGCCGCCGCAAAGCGGCCGGCTAAATCCCGCAAAGGTGTAATCGCCGTAGACGAGGGGCCGCCGGCTGAGCCCGGCACCTCCACTCTCGTTGTCGTCGAGTCGCCGGCGAAAGCAAAAACCATCGGGAAATATCTCGGCCGCGGTTATCGCGTTCGTGCGACAATCGGTCACGTTCGCGACCTGCCCGAGAAAAAAATCGGCATCGATATCGAAAACGGATTCGAGCCCGAGTACGTCACGATTCCAGGGAAGGAGAAAACTCTCACCGAGCTGAAGAACGTTGCACGCGACTCGCGTGAAGTTCTGCTCGCGACCGACCCCGACCGCGAAGGTGAGGCGATCTCCTGGCATGTTCGCGAGATCCTGAAAGCGCGTCGCGTCTTGAAGAAGGACGTCGACGTCAAGCGTGTTGTGTTCAACGCGGTGACCCGCGACGCGGTGCTCGACGCCTTCCGCAACCCGCGCGAGATCGACGACGAACTGGTCGAGGCCTATCTCGCCCGCCGCGCCCTCGACT
>JBHELX010000009.1:75381-106449 GCA_046262875.1 Gemmatimonadaceae bacterium
ACGCGTGCTCTTCCATGAGATCACGCGCGAGGCAGTTCAGAACGCAATCGCGAACGCAGGCCAAATCGACGAGCGAAAGGTCGACGCACAGCAAGCACGTCGTGTGCTCGATCGACTCGTTGGGTACAAGGCGAGCCCTGTCCTATGGAAGACTGTAAAGAAGGGCATCTCAGCCGGTCGCGTACAGACTGTTGCATTGAGATTGCTCGTCGAGCGCGAACGCGAGATCAAAGCATTCAAGGCGGTCGAGTACTGGACAATCGAAGCGCTGATGGCAGAGCACGGCCAGGAGTTCATCGCCAAGCTCCATCATATCGACGCGAAGAAGCCGGTGATTCCAAATGAAGAAGCTGCCAATCGCATTCTCGCCGATCTGAAATCCCGCACGCATTTCGATGTAACTGAAGTCAAGCGACGCGAGCGACGGAAGAACGCTGCGCCGCCGTTTACGACGAGCACACTCCAGCAGGAAGCTGCGAAAAAGCTCGGTTATGGCTCCAAGCGAACGATGCGTCTCGCGCAGGATCTATATGAAGGCGTCGAGCTCGGTCCCGAAGGCGCCGTTGGTCTCATCACCTACATGCGAACCGATTCAACGCGCGTCTCGGAAACGGCTGCGGGTCAGGCGCGTGATTATGTGAAGATGTTGTTCGGAGACGAGTTCGTCGCGAAGACAATCCAGTTGTACGGCGACGGGAAATCCAAGAACGCTCAGGAGGCGCACGAAGCAATTCGCCCAACTGATCCGACGCGACGTCCGGAACACATTCAACGCTACCTCTCGGCCGATCAGTTCAAGCTGTATCAACTGATCTGGCAGCGGTTCGTCGCTTCGCAGATGTCACCCGCCGTGTTCGATACGACAACTGTCGATTTCGATCTCGCAAAGGCGTCGACAAGCGGGCAAGCTCTGCTTCCGTATTTGTTCCGTTCGACAGGCAGCGTAATGAAATTCCAGGGCTACCTCGCTCTCTATCGTGAAGCGCGCGAGGAAGGCGACGGTCACGGCAGGGCGCTCGAAGACGAGCAGGCACTTCCGTCGGTCGAAGTCGGGGAGAGTGTGCCGGTAAAGAAGGTCACGCCGTCGCAACATTTCACCGAGCCCCCGCCTCGATATTCCGAAGCGAGTCTCGTGAAAGAGCTCGAGCGGCTCGGCATTGGTCGTCCGTCTACTTACGCGTCGATTATTTCCACACTCGTCGACCGTCGATACGCTCAGCTCGAGCAGCGCCGGTTCTTCCCGACGGAGCTTGGCGATCAGGTCGAGCGCGTGATGGTGAAGAGTTTTCCGGACATCTTCAACGTCACGTTCACGTCGAGCATGGAGAGCGATCTCGATCGCGTCGAGGAAGGCGACGTCAATTGGCGAAAGATGCTCGCCGAGTTCTACGGTCCGTTTGCGACGTCACTGAAAGACGCCGATTTCGAGGCGCTCATTGCAGAGGCGCACGATTTGTCAGCGCTCGAGACGGAGCGATGTCCCACCTGCGGCGGTAAGCTCGTTGCTCGCGGCGGATTCTTCGGGCCGTTTGTCGCCTGCGAGAATCATCCGAAAACCTGCAAGTACACGCGACCGTTGCGTGGCGAGCGAAAGCCTGCCGAGCTGACTAATGAAATTTGTCATGAGTGCGGCGCCCCGATGGTGATTCGCC
This sequence comes from Gemmatimonadaceae bacterium, assembly GCA_046262875.1. Classification (GTDB taxonomy): domain Bacteria; phylum Gemmatimonadota; class Gemmatimonadetes; order Gemmatimonadales; family Gemmatimonadaceae; genus UBA4720. The sequence goes on from JBHELX010000009.1 coordinate 77,034, forward strand.
ACGGACGGTCGGGCGAATTCCTCGGCTGCAGCAAGTTCCCGAAATGCCGTGGAACACGGTCGATGCCGACTGGGGTGAAGTGTCCGAAAGACGGCGGTGACATTTCGATTCGCCGCTCGAAGAAACGCGGCAAGGCTTTCTACGGATGCTCGAATTATCCAGCGTGCGATTTCGTTATCTGGGACAAGCCTGTTGCTGAAGTTTGCCCGGAGTGCGGCTACGTCGGCGCTGAGATGAAGTCGAACAAAACGCGCGGGGAGTACCGACGCTGCATCAAGTGCGCGAATGAGTGGGATGCTCCGCAGACTCAGCCTGAGGCGGTCGCCGTCTGATTGGACAATCCGGTCCCGGTCATCGGCTATCTGTCAGCGGGTATCGGTGACCGAATCCTAGGATGATTCACGTTATTGGCGGTGGTCTCGCCGGATCTGAGGCGGCTTGGCAGTTAGCAAAGCGCGGCAATCGCGTCATGATCCACGAGATGCGGCCTCTGAAAAAAACTCCGGCTCATACTACTGATCGCCTGGCCGAGCTCGTTTGCTCGAACACATTCAAGAGCACGGAGACGTCGAACGCGCACGGCCTTCTCAAAGCCGAGATGCGCGTTCTGAATTCGATGATCCTCGAATGCGCTGACGCAGCGCGCGTCCCGGCAGGAAGCGCGCTTGCGGTTGACCGCGATGTGTTCTCGACGGGCGTGACGGAGAGAATCCACTCTCATCCAAACATTGAAGTCACGCGTGAAGAAGTCACGTCGCTCCAACCCCATTCGATCATTGCGACTGGTCCCCTCACCTCCGACGCGCTTGCATCTGCAATTCGAGAACGACTCGGTGTCGGCGCGCTGGCGTTCTATGATGCGATCGCTCCGATCGTCTCGCGTGACTCGATCGATGAGTCGGTTGCATTCCCCGCGTCGCGTTACGATCGCGAAACGATGGAAGGTGAGGGGACAGAGGGTGCGTATCTGAATTGTCCGATGTCACGCGATGAGTACGAAGCATTTATCGCCGCGCTGACGACCGCAGATCAATTCCACGGTCATGAATTCGATGAAGCTCCCTACTTCGAAGGTTGCATGCCGGTAGAAGTCGCAGCCAATCGGGGAATTGAAACGCTGCGCTTCGGTCCCTTGAAGCCGGTCGGACTTCGTGATCCTCGCACGGGACGTCAGTCGCATGCGGTGGTCCAGCTACGCCGCGAAGACCGCCATGGAAGAATGTGGAATCTCGTGGGTTTCCAGACGCGACTGAGAATCCCGGAGCAGCAGCGTGTATTCCGGATGATTCCGGGACTCGCAAATGCGGAATTTCTGCGCTACGGATCGATCCACAGGAATTCCTATGTGAATTCGCCCGCCGCCCTCTCTCCGCATCTTTCAGCTCGAGATGACCCGACCATCCTCTTCGCCGGACAGATCACCGGCGTCGAAGGTTACACCGAAAGCTCAGCGACAGGGCTCATTGCGGGAATCAATCTCGCGCGAATGATCGAAGGCAACGATCCAATGTTGCCGCCTCCAACAACCATGCTCGGCGCACTCTATCGATACATGTGCGAAGCTGATCCGGCGCATTTTCAGCCGATGAATGCTAATTTCGGGCTCGTCGACGACCTTCCCAATCCGATTCGCGACAAAAAGCGTAAGAGAGAGATGATCGCCGAGCGTGCGCTGGCAACGATGAGTGATTGGAGCGGAACCATTGGTGAATCTCCCGCAACACGAAGCGAGTCAGGTGTCAAAATCGCCACCGCAGGTTGAATCCTCGGAAGTCGACGAATTTCTGCTCCATCTCGAAAAGGAGCGGGATGTTTCACCACATACGTTGAAAGCCTATCGTCGCGATCTCTCCGAGCTCGTCGATTTTCTCGGAACGTATTACGGCGCGGGAGAATGGAGCTGGCAGGGAGTTGACCGGCTCGCGATTCGTGGTTTTCTCGCCCACCTGACCCGACGCAAGCTCGCAAAGCGCAGTATCGGTCGGGCGTTGTCCGCGGCTCGCAGCTTCTATTCGTGGATGCATCGCAACGAGGTGGTCGAGTCGAATCCTGCGCGCGGAGTGGGAAGTCCCAAGTTCGAGCGCTATTTGCCCGGCTACCTCGATCGCGCGCAAATGGATTTGCTGTTTCAAAGTTCCGAGCTGAAGGCGCAGGAAGGGCGATTCACCGACGTCCGGAATAATGCGATCCTCGAGCTTTTCTACTCGACGGGAATGCGATTATCAGAATTGCGTGGAATCAATCGCAGCGACATAGATCTTCTGTCGCAACAGGTAAAGGTGCGAGGGAAGGGACGGAAGGAAAGAATTATTCCTGTCGGCGATCACGCGCAGCTGGCGTTGAGAAACTACGAGTCGAGGCGCGATGACCTCGTGAGAAACACACTGCCAAAAGCTGACCGTACTGCTTTTTTTCTCAGCTCCCGCGGAAAACGAATTTCAGCTACCGCAATTCAAAGCGCTGTCACCGGGTTCCTCGACAAGATGGACGAGGACTCGGGTCTTTCCACTCACTCTCTGCGCCACACGTTCGCGACGCATTTGCTGGACGCCGGCGCAGACCTTCGCGCGGTACAGGAGTTACTCGGCCACGCTTCCATTTCGACTACTCAGATCTACACGCACACGAGTGTCGAGCGATTGAAGGACGTGTACCGAAAAGCGCATCCCCGGGCGTGATATGAAAGGCTCGCGAAACCATCATCCTGTAGTTCGAATCACCCACTGGGTTAATGCGATCGCACTGACGATCATGGTGGGAAGCGGACTTCGCATTTTCAACGCGTACCCCGCGTTCGCCCGGCGCGGGGAAACTTTCTGCTGTTATCCGTTCGAGCACAAGGCGATCCCTCGCGCGTTCACCTTCGGCGGATGGCTCGCCGGCGCGCGCAACTGGCACTTCGCGATGATGTGGGTGCTCGTAATCAATGGACTTATCTATCTCGGATTCATTTATCTCCACGGCGAATGGCGCGATGTGGTTCCGCGTAAGTCTTTTCCGCGCGACGCCTGGGCGATGATGAGCTACTACCTCTTCATTAGAAAGCGCCATCCGGTGCAGGGTAAATACAACGCACTCCAGCGCGGAACGTATTTCATCCTCCCGATTCTTGGTGTCCTCGCCGTGATCACCGGCCTCGCGATCTGGAAACCGGTCGAGCTTGCGTGGCTGACGAATCTCCTCGGCGGATATGTGTGGGCTCGCTACTGGCATTTTCTAGCGATGGTCCTGATCGTCGTCCTGAGCATGATTCACATCTTTATGGTGTTCACGGTCGATCCGTACGCGCTCAAATCGATGACGATCGGCGGCTACAACGAGCTCAAGTCCCCTGAAGCGAGAAATGCGAGACCATTTTATCATCTCTTCGCTCGGCCTGAACCGGAGGCAGTGGCCCACTTGTATCCTTCGCTTGCTGACACCGGGGCCGTCCGCCGTGCCAAAAAGAAATCGGGAGACAATCCGCCATGACGATCGACAGAAGAAATTTCATAATCGTCAGCGGCTCCGCGGTTTCATCGGCGCTGATAACCGCCTGCGACTCGCGGGGTCCAAAAAGCGCACAGCGATTGCTCCGATACGCGGAGCGAAAAAATGAAGTTGTGGAGCGCGCGCTTTTGCGACACGCTCATATGGATGCCACACTCTCCGGCTCGCACCTCGCAGGCAACGCACTGCCGAACTACTACGTGTCGAAGATTGTTCCAGTATGGAACGAGGCGCAGCGAGGCAAGTGGACTCTGGAAGTTTCCGGAATGGTTGATCATCCGCTCAAGCTGACGCTCGATGACCTGCAAAAACTTCCACGACTTACAGAGCGAGTGAATCACTATTGCGTTGAAGGATGGACGGCCGTCGAGCAGTGGACTGGCGTGAGGTTCCGGGACCTCGCGCGTCTCGCGGGCGCGCAACCTTCGGCGCATTACGTCGATTTTCAATCGTTCGACGACAATTATCACGAGAGCTGGGACGTCGAGAGTGCGATGCATCCCCAAACCGTCATCGCCTATGGTCTCGATGGACAAATGCTCGGTCCCGCCCATGGCGCCCCTGCGCGAGTCTACTCTCCAGTCAAGCTCGGCTACAAGAACACCAAGTATTTGACAAAGATCGCGTTTATGCCCGCGCCGAATGGGGGCTACTGGAGCGATCAGGGATACGAATGGTATGGGGGAACGTGAGCGCGGCTCGGGGTTAGCTGGCAGCGCGCAGTGGCCAACATTCGAAACATCGGCCGCGTAATAGTGTATCTCACTCGATAACACTTTCGCTGAATGCAATGGACAATCCAAACGAGCCGCTGAACCGGCTGGAGCAGGATATAGCGGAGCGGCTCGCTCCAGTTTGCGGAGACATGTCACCGGAGAGCTTCCGTGCCCTCGTGCACGACATCGCTCTCGTCAAGATCAAATACGGCGTGCAATCCCTATCGGCCGAGGAACGGGACGGACCAATCGGCGAAGTCGTGGTTATGGCGCGCGTTGTCAACGCCGAAGAGGAAACGCGAAACAGCGCTTCGTAGGCGATTAGCGAATCCGAAGCTTCGGCTGAGTCGGGTCTTGGGGAACGGGCGGAACCTCTGCATTTGACGACCGTCGGCTGGCTCCTCGAAACAAAAGCAACTCGCGCAGAAACGACCGGTTGAGCGAGGCTCCGACGATAAGGAGCGCGACTCCAAAAAAAACAGCGATGGTCCCCCATCTCCACGTGTCACGACCAATGAGCGCGGCCGCCATGCTCACCGTTCCCATTGCGACCAGCAGCTCGCCCCCGCGATGGATGTCCGCGCGCTGACGTCGGCGTCGCTCTCGGAATGCCCGCCGCTCCGCCGGAACCACTGCGTCATAGCCGATCGCTAACGCAATCAGCAGCACGATTATCCCCAATACAATCGGGAACTGTTCCAGCTTCACCCGTCAATCCCTGTTAATTTTGACCTCATGCCAAGAGTGATTCGCAGGATTCGCTCCACGACCATTCTCGCAGTGAGACGAAATGGCAGGGTGGCGCTAGGCGGGGACGGCCAAGTGACCGTGGGGGATACGGTTATGAAATCGAACGCCCAGAAGGTCCGGGCTCTGCGCGGGGGCAAATTACTGGCTGGCTTTGCGGGTGCGGCAGCGGACGCTTTTACGCTTTTTGAGAAGTTCGAGGAAAAGCTGGAGCGTCATCCGGGAAACCTTCCTCGCGCCGCCGTAGAGCTCGCCAAGGATTGGCGCAGCGATCGTGTGCTTCGTCGGCTCGAGGCGCTACTAGCGGTAACCGATACGGAGCACGGGTTCATCATCTCAGGAACCGGCGACATCATCGAGCCGGATGACGGAATTCTCGCGATCGGATCCGGCGGATCCTACGCGCTTGCCGCGGCTCGCGCACTGAGCACGAGTACGGAGCTTTCGCCGCGAGACATCGTCGAGCGTTCACTCAGAATCGCCGGAGAGATCTGCATCTACTCAAACACCAACATCACAGTACTCGAGCCCGTCGCGTGACTTCACCGCGCACACTGCAGGCGCTTGCGCGTCTTGCCGAGCTCACGCCGCAGCACATTGTTGCGGAGCTCGATCGTTACATCGTCGGACAGTCCGATGCAAAAAAATCTGTTGCAATTGCGATGCGAAACCGCTGGCGTCGGCAACGAACTCCCGACGCAATTCGCGAAGAGATTTCTCCGAACAACATCATTCTCGTTGGACCGACGGGTGTCGGAAAAACAGAAATCGCTCGCCGGCTCGCAAAGCTGGCTGGTGCTCCCTTCATTAAAGTGGAGGCGTCGAAGTTCACCGAGGTCGGATACGTCGGCAGAGACGTCGAATCGATGGTGCGCGATCTCGTCGAGAGTGCGGTCAACATGGTTCGCTCCGAGCGCGAAGCAGAAGTCGAAGATCTCGCGCACGACCGCGTCGACGATCGTCTGCTCGATCTACTGCTTCCGGTTCCTGCTGAGCCGAAGAGCGCGCCGGCCCCCGAAGCTGCATCGGCCGACACTCCGATCTTTCTTGTGTCATCCAGCGGAAATGTCTCGCAGGAAGTGGACGTCGAGAAAGAGCGCCACAAGAGGACGCGTGACAAGCTCCGTCAGCTTCTCATCGACGGTCAGCTCGAGCAGCGCGAGGTTGAGATCGAAGTTTCGCAGAGCGGGCCGGTTTTCGACATGATGATTCCCCAGGGCGCGCCCGAAGGAATGGAAAATTTCTCGGACATGCTCCAGGACATGCTGCCCAAACGAACGAAGAAGCGCACCGTCAAAGTTTCGGAAGCTCGCAGAATTCTGCTTCAACAGGAGTTGGATAAGCTCATCGACAACGAGGACGTGACCGCCGATGCTCTAGAGCGCGTTGAAAGTATGGGCATCATTTTCCTGGACGAGATCGACAAGATTGCAGGGCAGCGCGGGCAATCAATGGGCGGGCCCGATGTATCACGCGAAGGAGTGCAGCGCGATCTTCTTCCCATAGTCGAGGGCTCGAATGTCCAGACCAAGTATGGCTTGGTGAAAACGGACCACGTCCTCTTTATCGCTGCCGGCGCATTCCATGTCGCGAAGCCGAGCGATCTGATTCCCGAGCTTCAGGGAAGGTTTCCAATTCGAGTGGAGTTGAAGCCGCTGACTGAAGCGGATTTCGTTCGTATCATGACCGAGCCCGAGAACGCGCTCACCAAACAATACGCTGCGCTTGTCGAAGCTGACGGTGCGAAGCTTTCATTTACGCCCGATGGAATCGCCGAGATTGCACGAATTGCCGCGCAGGTCAACGACCGGATGGAAAACATCGGCGCTCGGCGGCTGCACACGGTTATGACGACGCTCCTCGAGGAATTCCTCTATGAATTGCCCGACCGCGGTGACGGAGAAATCGCAGTCGACAAATCGCTTGTGACGGAGCGATTGAAAGCAATCGTCGAAGACGAGGATCTGCGGAGATACATTCTCTGACTATTGTTCCTGCAGTCGACATCCAGAATGTAGTCTGCCAGTTCGGTAAGGTCCGCGCGCTTGCGGGTATTTCACTTAGCATTACCCCCGGCACTGTAGTTGGTATTGTCGGACCAAACGGCGCGGGCAAAACGACACTGATCGATGTGATATGCGGACTAGTCCGACCGTCCGGTGGCACTGCGCGGGTTTTCGGGCAGGATGTTTCGGAGAATCCTGCGGAGCTCCGCTCGAAGATCGGCGTTCTCCCGCAGGAAACTGCCCTCTATTACGAAGTGAGTGCCTGGCAAAATCTGAAATTCGCTGCAGCACTGTACGGTGTCGCAAACACCAACGCCCGAATTGCTGAAGTTCTCGATCTGGTCGGATTGACGCCGCGCGCGCACGATACGGTGAGTCACTTCTCCGGCGGAATGCAGCGTCGCCTCGCGATTGCCCGCGCGCTCTTGCACGATCCTCAACTGCTAATTCTGGATGAGCCGACGGTGGGCGTCGATGTAGAAGCGAGACATCAGATCTGGACGCATATCCGCTCACTCGGAGCTGGTGGAAGGACCGTCGTCCTGACGACCAACTATCTCGACGAAGCTGAAGCGTTGTGTGACCGTGTCGCGATTCTTCGCGCGGGCGTTCTCGTTGCTGAAGATTCTCCGGCAGCGCTCATGGCGCGCACCGGCCGCTGCCTCGAGCTCGAGTGCTGGGAAGAAAATGGACGACAGCTTTCCGCTGCCCTCACCGGTCATCCCGGTGTGCTTCGCTCGGAGATTGTCGACTTCGGCGTTCGTGTGTACCTCGCGTTCGATACAAGTCCGGAAGATCTCGTGCGCGAAGCACGCGCTGTTTGCGCGGTCGAGGGATTTCGCACGCGCGCTCCCGATCTCGTCGAGGTATTTCGCTCGCTGACAGCGAAGAACGGACAGGCGTGAGCACGTGGCGGCTGTTCAAGGCGAGCGCCGCGCTCGAGGCAGCACAGCTGAACCGCAATCGCGGTTTTGTAGTTCTCACAGCTCTTGCCGCCGTGAACTTCCTGGCGATGGTCAGTCTCTTCGGACTTACTGGCGCGTACGCGCCGACTGCGCTCATCGATTACGATCGCGGTCCATACGCAAAAGAGTTTGTCGAAGCGTTGAATGGCGCGCACCACTCGTTCGCTCTCAAATACATGAGCGAGGCCGAAGCTGAAAAAGCACTCGGCTCAGGACGCCTCGCAGCAATTATCACCATTCCCGCCGGGTTCACGAAGTCGATCGCAAGCGGCGTGACGATTCCGATCGATGTGCGCGTTGACAATGTCAATCTCGATCTCACTCACGACATTCAGCGCGCGCTACCGGCAGCAATCGTGGCGTTCGGAAAGCGCCACAACTTTCCTGGAGTTCGCGTCGTTATCGCCGAGCATGACGTGATTCCCCACGATACGGGCTACATCCCGTACCTCGTTGTGAGCGCGCTCGCACTCGATGCAATGGTGATCGCCGGAATACTTGGCGCGATGGCAACTGCACGGGAGTGGGAGCGCGGCACCGTCAAGATTCTTCGCTTGTCGCCGGCATCGGCAGCAGTCGTACTTGCTGGAAAGTTGTCGATTTCAGCAGTCGTTTCAGCAGTCGCGCTGGGCATCACTCTTTTCGCAATCGTTTTCGCATACGGCGTTGCTCCGATCGCGCCGGGTGCGACGATCTTCGCTCTGCTCGCCTGCGTCGCGATCTTCACGTGTCTTGGCGCATGGCTGGGTGCGGTGCTCAAGCGCACGCTCGCCGCAGTGCCGCTGATGTTTGGATTGGCGATGCCGTTGTACGTCGATAGCGGAGCACTCGAGCCAACACGCTTCGACGGCGACACCATCTGGATGATCGCGCACCTGTCTCCTGTCTATTACGCGGTCGGTGTACTCGAGTGGGCGTTTCACGGATTGCGTGTTACGCCGGAGCCGATCTATGTCGATCTCCTGGTCCTCGTCGGAATTGCGCTCGTCGCGATGACGTTGACTCTTGGGCGACTGTCGCGGGCGACCGTTCGATGATGCGCCCGTTGTGGGGAATGGCGCGGAACGATCTTGCTGTGTGGCTTCGCTCGCCCGCCGCAATCGCTGCGGCTCTTCTTCCCGCACTCGGCATGGGGGTTCTCGTCGCAGTGCTGACGAATTCTGTTGGTCAGCAGCCCGTTGCGCTCGTGATGAAAGGCCAGGGCCCAGCCGCGACTCGCATCTCGAAAATATTCAAGGGTGATGCCGACGCTTATCTGTTGAAGGATATGACATCCGCGGAGGCGGAGCGTGCGCTCGGAGAAGAGCGGGTCGCCGCGATCATTGTCGTTCCCGAAAATTTCGATCACGCAGTCGCTCGGTCGAGCGCTGTCGCAGATCTGTATCTCAACAACATCGACATCGATCTCGCCGACGACATTCGACGCAGCGTCACACGAACGGCAGCGGAATTCGATGCGCCTCAGCTCGGATTGCTGGGCGAGCTTCATGGGCCATCCGAAGGGACGCTCATGCCGAATCCATATCGTGTCGCCGTTGCCGAACATGATCTTCGAGACACGAACGTGTCGTTCCTTCAGTATCAGGTAATTCCGATCGTGATCCTCATCGTGATCAGCATTGGGCTTCTCGGAACTTCGCTCCTAACCGCGCGGGATTTTGAGCGCGGGACGGCGAAGATGCTCGTGCTCGGGCCGGTGAACATGAGCTTCCTTGTAGTGGGCCGATTACTCGGAGGCGCCCTCATCACGATCGCGTTGGTAGCTCCGCTGGTCGCGCTCGGTTTTGTGACTCACCGCATTCCATACTGCGCGGAAGAATCGACCGCGCCGTTGTGGGTGACGATTCTGACTAGCGGACCGTGTGGCTGGATTTTGCCGGTCCCCTCGGCGTCTCATGCGCTGGCGCTCGTGGCCTTGATGCTTGCGGTGACTCTGATGACTGTTGGTCTCGGAACATTGCTCGGCGTCGCTCTTCGCGACACGCGGCTTGTAACGATGACGGGCCTGAACGCATCGGCTTATCTATTTTTTCTCGGAGGAGGATTCACAACTGTTGCTTTCCTTCCTCACTGGCTTCAAATAGCGAGCAGGTTTGTGCCGACGAGCTACGCGATCGAGGGTTTGCGTCAAGCATTGTTCTATCCTGACCTCACGGGATTCAAAACCGACATGATTGTTTTGAGTGGATCAGCAATGGGATCGGTAGTTCTCGCGTCAGTGATGCTGGCACGCGCGTGGAGGCGTGCATGACTCGCGCAAAGATTTTCGCGACTCTTGCATGCGCTGGTTTCTTCGCGTGCGAGAGAGATCCGGCGAGCAACGTGAAAATCATCGCGCGACCAGTTGCTCCTGCCGGCTCCGCGGCGGATACGGCGAAGTTTGCTCCTCCTCCGCCGTTCCACGCAGATCTTTGCAAGCTTCAGCCGGAGCAGGCGAAGGGCTCGAGCAAGATCGTCTTCAGCGGGCCGTGCAATTTCAGCCACAGCGGCGACGTGAAGTGTCGCGCCGCGCTCGACGATTTTTACACGATGCTGGTTCGCCAGGGCCCGGGGAACGCGACCACGTCCGTATATCTTAACGTCGAGACATTCGGCGGACCGGGCACATACGGGGGTGGGCAGATGTTCCTCACCGTGCAGAATGGAGATGCCTACTACTACTGGAGTAACGACAGTGTTCGCACGCATGTGGGTCCGGGTATGAAGTACGTGGATGTCGAGAAAGCGCCACTCCCTGCGGAGCCACCCAACACCGGGGTCGATACTGTCTCGGGCAGATTCTGGTGCGATCCGCACGCCACCTTCGACACAAGCAAAATTGTCCGTTGATCGCGCGCGAGATTTTCTCGCAATTCCCGATTATTCACGCGACGAGCTGGTGAAACTGTTCGCGCTCGCAGAGCGCATGCGGAGCGGCGATTACAAAGACAAGCCGCTCGCTGGAAAGTCGCTCGCGATGATCTTCATGAAATCGTCAACGCGCACCAGGGTTTCGTTCGAGACGGGAACATGGCAGCTCGGCGGCCACGCTCTTTTCCTGTCGCCGAACGACATTCAGATCGGACGAGGCGAGCCAATCGCCGACACTGCCCGCGTTCTGTCGCGGTATGTCGATGGAATCATGATCCGAACGTTCGCTCACTCGCAGGTGGAAGAGCTGGCGAAATTCGCCACCGTCCCGGTGATCAACGGACTTACTGATCTCCTGCATCCCTGTCAGGTACTCGCAGATGTCCTCACCGTGAATCAGAATTTCGGAACGATCGAAGGCAAGCGCGTAGCGTGGATCGGCGATGGAAACAACATGGCAAACTCATGGATCAACGCGGCATTTCGTCTTGGATTCGATCTCACGCTGGCATGTCCCCAAGGTTACGATCCCGATGCGTCGATTCTAAAGCGCGCGCAATCTGCCGCGAAGGTGAGAGTCGTGCGCGATCCGGGCGAAGCAGCAGACGGTGCTGATGTCGTGAACACCGACGTGTGGGCCTCAATGGGTCAGGAAGAGGAGCAAGCTGTCCGGGAAAAAGCATTCGCTGGATTCATTGTCGACCAGAAGTTGATGTCGCGCGCAAAACCAAACGCGGTCTTCCTCCACTGTCTGCCCGCTCATCGTGGAGAGGAAGTTGCACCCGAAGTAATAGATGGTCGCCAAAGCAGAGTATGGGATGAAGCGGAAAACAGGCTGCACATTCAAAAGGCAATCATGGCCAATCTGATTGGAGGTGTTTCACTATGATTGCTGAAGGCGATCGAGCTCCTGAGTTCGCTCTTACCGCTGACGACGGAAGCACTGTCACGCTGGAATCGCTTGAAGGAAAAAACGTCGTTCTCTTTTTCTATCCCAAAGACAACACCTCCGGCTGAACGCGTGAAGCGTGCGATTTTCGCGACGCTTTTCCCCGGTTCGGGGAAATGGATGCGGAGGTTCTCGGAGTAAGTCCCGATAGTATCGAGTCACACCGCAAGTTCAAGAAAAAATATGCGTTGCCGTATCTCCTTCTTTCGGATCAGGGTCATAAGCTCGCGGACGCGTATGGCATCTGGAAAGAGAAATCGCTTTACGGCGTGAAATACATGGGAGTCGAGCGCACCACCGTAGTCATCGGTCGTGATGGGCGAGTGGAAAAGATCTTTCCAAAAGTCCAGCTCGATGGTCACGTGCAGGCAGTCGAAGAAGAAGTGCGGAGACTATCGGCCGCCGGCTAGACGGCGCTGGCATTTCAGCCGGAGGCACAGCTTCTGCTACGTTCGGAGTCATGAACACCTCCAGCAAAAAACTCAACGAGCTCGACGACCTCATCGAAGGAATCGAGACTGCGATGTTCACCACTCGGCGCATTGATGGACATCTCGCATCGCGCCCGATGGCAACGCAAAAGCGCATCGCCGACGCCGACCTCTGGTTTGTCACCAACACTGACACCCATAAGCTCGACGACATCGGCGTCGATCCAAACGTCAACTGCTCGTACTACAACAGCAAATCACGCGAGTGGGTTTCGGTGAGCGGCACCGCACGCGTTTTGCGCGACAGACATCGCATCAAGACGCTGTACAAACCCGAATGGAAGGCGTGGTTCCCCGACGAAGGCGGAAAGAAAACCGGCGGCCCGAATGATCCGCGAATCGCCCTCCTTCTCGTCGATGCCGACTTCGTGACCTATATGAAGAACGACAAGCCGCGTCCAATTGTCCTCTGGGAAATCATCAAGGCACGCGTAACGGGACGTCCGGCCGACATCGGCGAAATTCGTGAAATCGGTGGAGCGGAGTTAATGGACTGAGCGCGACGGTTCTGCCATATTGACCGGGTGACCCAAACCGAACCGGCGCAGTCCCTCAAGCGAACGCCTCTAACCGATACACACGCGGCCCTGGGTGCCAAGTTGGTACCGTTCGCGGGTTACCTGATGCCCGTTCAATACCCAACTGGAATCACCGCCGAACATAAGGCAGTCCGCGAGAAAGCCGGGCTGTTCGACGTGAGCCACATGGGCGAGTTCATCGTGCGCGGATCGGGTGCCGCGGATTTCGTGACTCGCGTAACAACTAACGACGTTGTCGGAATGAATGTCGGACAGGCGCACTACTCCACGATTCTCAATGATCGCGGAACGATCGAAGACGATTGCCTCGTTTATCGCGCGAAAGACTATCTGATGATGGTGGTGAACGCTTCTAACGTGTCTAAAGATTTCGCCCATATAAGCCGCGAGCTTGGGAACTTCGACGCAACGGTCGAAGATGTGAGCGATGCAACGGCACTTCTCGCTCTTCAGGGCCCGCAGGCCGAGCGAATTCTCAAACCATTCACCGACGTCGATCTCTCGGCGATCAAGTATTACCACTTTTCTATCGGCACAGTCGCAGGAGTGCCGAACGTGATCGTCTCGCGCACAGGTTATACAGGCGAAGATGGATTCGAGCTGTACTTCCCCAACGAGCACGCGGTGAAGATCTGGAACGCACTCACCGCCAGCGGCGAAGTAACTCCCGTTGGACTCGGCGCGCGCGACACGTTGCGACTCGAAATGGGAATGGCGCTCTATGGGAACGACATCGACGACACAGTCACGCCGCTCGAGGCGAACCTCGGCTGGCTTGTGAAATTGAAGAAAGGAGATTTCGTCGGACGAGATGCACTTGTGAGACAGAAAGAAGAAGGTCTCACGAAAAAACTCGCGGGTTTTACGAGTGACGAGCGCGCATTTCCACGTCATGGATATAAAGTTTTCGTGAATGGTGCGCCAAGTGGCGACGTAAAAAGCGGGACGATGAGTCCAAGTCTCAACATCCCAATCGGAACTGCTTACGTGCCGCTTGATTCTACGGCAGAGGGTAATCCACTGGAGATCGAGATTCGCGGAAAGAGAATTCCGGCGCGCGTTGCGAAGATGCCGTTCTATAAGAACGGCTCCCACCTTTAGCCGATGCGCGTGTCCATTCTGACGATCTCCGATTCCGTCGCAAAAGGCGACCGCGACGACGTGTCGGGGCGATCGATTGAAGAATGGTGCGCAAAGCGCGGCGATCAAGTCGTACGACACGACGTTGTGACCGATGATTCTGTTGCAATTGCCTCGCGGCTCAGCGAATGGTGTGATTCTGGTGATTGCGATCTCGTTCTCACTACTGGTGGTACCGGACTCTCATCGCGCGACATCACACCCGAAGCGACGCGTACGATAATCGAGCGTGACGCCGAAGGAATCGCCGAGCGCATTCGTGTGCTTTCAATCGAGAGTTTTCCGCGTGCAGCGCTTTCTCGCGGAATTGCGGGAGTGCGGAGCGCAGCGCTCGTCATAAACCTTCCCGGATCGCCGAGCGGTGTAAGGGATGGACTCTTGGCGATCGACCCGATCATCGATCACGCATGCGATGTACTCGGCGGTCGAGTCACTCAGCACCAATGAAAGTTCTGATCACACTCGCCGACGTCGAGACTGCGGTCCGTCTCAACGCGCTTCTCGAGAAAGATTCGATCGAGACTGTGATGGTTTCGCCGCTCGACGACATCCGAAGTGAAATCAAGAGGGCAAAGCCGGATCTCGTTGTTCTCACCGGTGCGATTGCCGATCCATCGAGTATTCAAGTCGTGAAGGACCAGCTCTGGGAAGGAATCGCAGTGCTCGGTCTTGCCGAGGTATCGGATCCTGATCTGATAGAACGGATGAGACAGATAGGGTTCGTCGACGTGTACGCGAAGCCGATTTCTCCGGAGGAATTGTTTGCCGTCGTTCGCGGAATTCTGGAGCGACAGCGAATGGCAAATGTGACCGGCTTGATCGGTCAATCAGCTGCGATACGGGAAGTGCTGGTGAAGATCGAGCAGATGGCGCCAGTCTCGAGCACGGTGATGATCGAAGGCGAGAGCGGGACGGGTAAAGAACTGGTTGCGCGAGCGATTCATCGTTTGAGTCCGCGTCGCAACAAGCCGTTCATCGCGGTGAACGTTGGTGCGCTTCCCGAAACTCTCATCGAGAGCGAGCTGTTCGGTCACGAGAAGGGCGCGTTTACCGGTGCTGCCGAGCGAAGGCTTGGAAGGTTCGAGCTGGCGAACAATGGAACGCTTTTCCTGGACGAGATTGGAGAAGTTCCGCCGGCCACGCAGGTGAAATTGTTGCGCGTTCTCGAGGATGGCGAAGTCACCCGTGTTGGCGGAACGAATCCGATCAACGTGGACGTGCGCGTTGTCGCGGCGACGAATCAATCGCTGCGCTCGCTGGTTGAAGAGGGATCGTTTCGCGCCGATCTCTACTATCGATTGAACGTTCTAAATATTTATCTGCCGCCGCTGCGCGAGCGCCCCGATGACATTCCCCGGCTGGTTCGAAAGTTCGTTCGTGAATTTTCTGCGGCGCATGATCGTCCTTTCCGCGGAATTTCCGCGGAGGCGATGCAGGCGCTCGTTTCGTACCAGTGGGCTGGAAATATTCGCGAGCTGAGAAATCTCATCGAGAGCATGGTGGTGCTCGCGCCGGGACGAGAGATAGAAGCGAGCGACATTCCGCGTGAGATCAGAGAAGGTGGCGGGTCGCGTTTTCTTCCTGTTCCTCTTGGGCCGGTTTTGCGTGGGAGTATTGGGAGCGGGGGAAGGGAGCTCGAGTTCATCGTGCGGAGTCTCATCGAGCTGAAGCTTCAGGTTGAGGAGCTGCGGGCGAGAACGCAGGCGAAGCCGGACGAAATTGAAAAAACGCGAATCGAATCACGAATCAGCTCTCGAGACGAGCGTGTGATAGCGGGCAATGGTCTTTCAACAGACAATTCTGTGGATGTTTCCAATCCGGTTGCTGCGATCGAGCCTCCGGGTCAACCCGTTGGCCCGCGCACGATTACGATCGCTCCCGGGATGACGATGTCGCAGATCGAGCGCGCGGCGATACAAGCGGCATTGGCTGCAACGAAGGGCAACCGAAGAAAGGCCGCAGAGATGCTCGGCATCGGTGAACGGACGATGTATCGAAAGCTTCGCGATTACGAGATTCCAATCCCGTAATAATTCTTGATTAAACAGGCGGGGCGCCTGATATTGAGCCCCGCTTTATAGAGAGTCGCATAGCTACCTCCGCACCGAGCAGAGCTTGACGTCACCGATCGCTGGCAGCGTACTCCCAATCAAGCGCGCTGAAGAATTGATCCTGACGCTGCCCGGTGTGATATCAGCAAGGATCATTGCAGGCGACAGCGGCGCGATAGATCAGATTCACGTGCTTACTACGGCGGATTTGACGCCGAAGCAGATGGTGCGGAACATCGAGAGCGCGTTGATCGCGCATCTCGCGATGCGAATAGACCACCGGAAAATTTCGGTGGCGACGACGAGTGAGACGAAGCCGAAGCTGTTGCCGGAGGAAGAGAAGCGTGGCGGCGGCGGCGGTGGTGGTGGAACGGGCGGACCAGGCGGTGGTGGTGGCGCTCAAGCGTCGCCCGCTCCTGTCGAACAGCAGCAAAGGTCGGGACAACAGGGGTCGGCTCCTTCACCAAGGACCGGCCCGTTTGCTCGGCGATTGTATTTCGAGGATGTGGAGGTTCGTGGGTCGCGGTCGAAGGGTCTATCGTGCCGAGTGACGTTGCGAAAGGGGAACTCGTCATTTATCGGGGAAGCTCTGGGAATCGAAGGTGATCGTTCGCGTGTCGAGCTCGCTGCGCGTGCAACTTTGTTGGCGATAGCAGATGCTGACAATCGTGAAGGTCAGCTTGCGGTTCAGGGAGTGAAGGTGTTCGACGCTTTCGACCGGACTTTTGTTTTCGTTGCGGTGAGTGTGAGAAGTGGACGGGAGAACAAAGTTTTGACTGGCAGTGTTGAGATGCGAGAAAGTGCAGAGAGCGCTGGAGTGTTAGCGGTGCTCGATGCGACTAACAGGTGGATAGAGCATAACTGAAAGCGCGACGAACGGTCGCGGTGTGGTTTAGAGATGTTGATGTGAATGAAAGCGCGCCTACGGGCGCGGTGCTGTCTGAAGGTGAACGTGCAAGTGAAAGCGCGTCTGAACGGCGCGGTGAAGCTTCACCTTTAACAAGGAATTTACAGGAAAATAAAAAACCCCCTCCCTCATTATTGAGCGGAGTTGAGCGGGCAAGACAGTTACATGAGCTGAGCCAACCGAATAGCGCAATTCAGCGGATGCTGGTTGCGACTGAAATACCGGGAGGTGACGCGAAATGTCATATCTACTTGCTCTTATCAACGGAATCCTGTCGTTGGCTGACCAGGGCAGCTGGACTTAATGGGCGGTTGGGGGTTTCTCTTATGCAAAGCCGCATTCGCATCTACGTCGGGGCACTGGTACTGATCGCGCTCATCGCGAGCGCATTCGTGTACAGAATGGAGCCGGAAGTTACGAGCGCTTTATTCCGTGCCGCCGCCGTCTATGCTTTTCTCAGCGCCATTTGCGAAATGCTGGCTTACAAGAAAGCGGGCGGCAGCGAATCAGGCTCTATCGCTTTCCTCCCGACGCTGGCATCGGTAATTGTGGCACCGAATTGGATAACTGTGGCGGCTGTGACGATCGCAACAGTCGCGGTTCAGATTCTGAAGCGACGGGTTTTTATCAAGGCCGTATTCAACGTCGCGCAAGTTTCAGTGTGGGTCTCGCTCGCTATTCTCGTCTATCGAGGGCTCGGGGGATCGTCACTCCTCAATGGTTCTGGCCCATACCTGCCGGCGTTTATCTCGATTCTGTTGGTCTTCGCCGTGTTGAACTCTGCTGCCGTTGCGGCCGCAATCTCAATTAGTGAGAGGCAGGATTTCTTAAGTATGTGGTGGGGCCGTGCACGTGTTACAGTCTTCTTCGACCTTTTCACACTGCCATTTGTATATGCGTTCGCCTATTGCTATGTGCATTGGGGACCGCTGAGTGCGATCGCTCTTGCCATACCTAGCTTGGGCATTCGCAGTCTGTACAAAGTGAATTGGCAGCTGGAGCAGACCAACCAAGAATTGTTGCAGCTGATGGTGGCGGCGATCGAAGCGCGCGATCCTTACACCTCTGGGCACTCACGGCGCGTTTCGAGGAACTCCCGGCTGATTGCCCAAGCCATCGGCCTGCCCGACAAGCAAGTCGAACGCGTTGCCGTTGCTGCTCTGCTTCACGACGTGGGAAAGATCCACGAAGCATTCGCGCCAATTCTCAGTAAGCCGGGCCGCCTAACCGCTGAAGAGAACGCGATCATGCAAACGCATCCAATCAAGAGCGAGGAACTCGTTCGGATGGTGTCGCAACTGAAGGACGTTGTGGCGCCCATCAGACACCACCACGAAAACTGGGATGGGACCGGCTATCCGGACGGGCTCGTCGCGGAAAACATTCCAATCGCATCGCGCATTATCATGTTTGCTGACACCATCGACGCGATGACGACCGATCGTCCGTACCGTGCCGCATTGACCGAGACTCAAGTCCGAGCGGAATTTGTCAAACTGCGCGGTCGCCAGTTTGATCCGAACATTTGCGACAAATTGTTGGTCAGTCCGATTTACGCCCGTCTATTTGATCAGGATGTCCCGATCACCCCGGTGATTGCTGGGCAAGCTCGCCTGCGCGTGTCGGCACCGGCACTGGCGAGTTAGAGATCGTCGGCAAGGGCGGCGAGCATGTGGGAGCCAGGGGCCCACGGTTCACGACGGTACTTTGTCAGATACTCTTTCAACAAAACTTCGGCTCGCGCTTTCTTCCCGACGTTCACTAGACCATGGTAGAGAGCGTAGCTAGCAAAAGCCTGCCGACCATTAACTCTTGCTTTAACGTGCGCTTCCTCGAGTAATGCTAGTGCTTGATTCAATTCCTTCCCACCGGTCTTCAGCTCAACTGCAACGATCAGAGCCAAATGGTAAACTTTCCTTTCGGGCATTGGATCCGCACCAACCTGTTTTAGACGTCCCCGCGTGAGCTTACGAGCCTCACTGTAGCGATGATCAATAAGAGCGATACGAATTGAAAGGCCAAGGAGTCTCCACATCGCAGTCTCGTTCTCGACTTTGGATGTGCGTTTGGTCAAGATGCGGTGAAGATCGCGAGCTTTACTATTCTCGCCAATTTCGAGAAAGAGGTGAGCGAGGTATAGAAGTGCCGTCGATTCGGCGACTTCGAGATTCTGGCGGTGCGCGATTGAATGGGCTTCTCGGAGCGCCTTCTCCGCGTCATCGAAAAGGCCGCACGTACGCCAACTGGCTGCCGCGTTGCACAGAGCTGTGAACAAATCGCTTGGGTTCCCGCGCTCACGCTGAGCCTCGACAGCTTCCCGAGCCGATGATGCGCCGATCGCAAGATCACCACAAACCGTGTGATATACCATTTCAGCCCTAAGCTGCAAAAGCCTGTCTACAGTGTTCGCGGCGCAAACGCTCGAAATCGTTTTGAAGATTGATCGCATAGCATCGTGGTCGCAGATTTGATCGCAAATCATCAGCGCAGTACCGCCGGCTTCGACACGGTGATCGGCGCTCGCTTGCTCATCTTCTAAACACCGAATCGCGTGACTCAATGGAAGCGTCGAGTCCCTGTGACGCCAAGCTGCTCGGATGGCCATGAGTTCGAATTCATCGTGTCGGTTTTCATGGGGAGCGACCGAATCAGTCAGCTTCCGGAATTGAACTACTGCCCGCTCAACGTCTTTCCACGATCTGCTACCATAGTGCGCCTGCACTAAACCCTTTAGGATTCCCAACTTTTCCTCTACCGTGTTGCAGTAGCCGAGCGTCTTTTCGTACGCATCGGCTGCCGACTTGGGCAATCCCATTTCCATTAGATGAGTGGCGCAGGAACGAGCCAATTCAAAAGCATGGGGAGTATCGCCACACAATTGCCAGTGTTTCGCAGAATCCCAAAGAATTGCTGCAGAGCGCTCATCGTTGACCTCGGCTTCGAGAATTGTCGCGATACGTCGATGAAGGAATGCCGAAGCTGGACGAGTTAGGCGCGCCAGCGCTGCGTTTGAAAGAAACTCGTGCCGCGGCGAGAGTCGATCTGGACCGCGCAACCGCCAATCGGAATTGATAAGAAGCATTCCAGCATGGGCAAGTTCGTTCACGGCCAGCAACATCTCGTGGGGCTCATACTTCAACGCGCATTCGATTCGCTCCAGCGTGGAGTTCTGTTCTAGGACGGCGCAGGTTTGAAGGAGTTGTAAAGCTGAAGGACGAAGCCGAGCCAATCTTTCGTTAAGCACGGCTGCAAGCGAGGGGGGAACGGTCCGCTTCTCTCCGGTCTCTACCCAGTGGTTGGCCAATTCATGCAGGAAGTATGGGTTGCCTTCGGCGACGGTGACACACCAATCGGCGTATCGCTCGTCAATCTCGCGGCCGTGCTGTCTTATGACTCCCAGCAACACATCTTTGGCGGGCTCTGGGTTCAGAGCCGTGAGGTGAATCGCCGTGATCCCTCGAGCGATTTGTGCTTCTCCGCCACCCGGCTCGTCGCGACCCGTAAAAACAAAAAGGAGAGAATGCTCTTTAGACCACTCGACCATTTCGCGGAGAAGGGCGGCGGAGGTCGAATCCAACCAGTGAATATCTTCGACGATAAGGAGTAGGCACGCTTCGTCGGAGACGGCGTCAATTAGATCGAAAAGCGATTGCTGTATGGCCGCATACACAAATTCGGCCGCGTTGGGGTCCGCATTGAAGTGGGTGTGATTCGGCTTGTGTTTCGTCAGCCGGTCAAGATATGTGAATGTTTCTGGCGAACAACCGATTGCCCCGCGCATCGAGCGGAGCCCCGGAACGAGATCTACGAATGCGGAAAGTGGGCGATGGAGATCGTTTGGTCTGCACTGGACGCGTTGTACTCCTACCCCTTGTAGTCTCGCGAATGTTGAGAACTCGGCTATCAAACGCGTTTTTCCGATGCCCGCATCTCCCCAGATCAGACACCCTCGGCCTTTCTTTCTGCGAGCGCTTTGAAGAAGTCGTCCCATTTGTTCCATCTCGGCACCACGTCCAACAAGCGGAAGTTCGGAGTCAATCTCGTCTAAGCGGGGATGCATGCGATCCGCAATCCGTTTCCGCATGACTGTAGCGGGGAGTCTGAGATCCGTCGGCCCATTGCCGACTTCGCTCAAATACCGATCGAGGATCTCCATGGCCTGCAATTTCCCACCGCGCATCGCGTACGCTTCGGCGAGTGCTAACGTCGCTTCTTCATTGTATGGCTGAAACCGCAACAGTCGCGTCGCGTTTCGCTCGACCTCGACCCACTCGCCCTTAACACGATGACGCGCAATGATGCCGAGCATGATTCTCGTCATCGATGCATTCACTTCCGCCTTCTGCGAATCGAGCCACTCGAGATACGCTTGCGAGAAGCGCGGCTCATACGCGGGCAACATCACCAACGCATCATTGTTTCCATTCTCGACGAACTTTTTTGTTGCGAGAAATTCTTCGTAGTCAACCGACACCGGAGTTCCGTTCAATCCGATATGACCTTTCCCACTCATTTCGATCGGCATGCCCATCTGCCGAAGCTTGAGCAGAGTCTGTCGGAGCCTGTGTGCGGCGACACGATCTGACGCGTCAGGCCAGAGAAGAGCCTGGATCGTGCGCCGGCTGATCGGCTCCTTTCTCTGAAGAACGAGATACAACGCCGCGGCGAAAATAATCTCGGCCATTGGGTCGATCGTCGTCACACCCGTGACGATACTCGCATCGCCCAACACACGCGCGTGAATCGACCGCGCAGGTTTCTTCGACATGCGCCACAAAATAGAACCAAAGCGTCAGCGAAGCGTCAGCGACTTCGCGGAATGGCTACACTCGCAAAATTACGGTGACGGATCGCGAAGTAACTCATCGTAGTCCAACAAAAAACCGCCGCTGGAATTGCCGGCGGCGGCGATTCACTACAATAGAATGGGGGTTTACCCCGAGGCTACCTCAACGCGAACTCCACTCTCTCCTCAACCGGGTGATTCTCACTCGGCAAAATCGCAACCGCCGTAAACTTTCCATGCGCGTTGCGTCCGCTCCAGCTCTCCGCATACACAGCGCTGTCGTTCGACTTCACGAGCTTCGCCTGCATGTTCTGCGTGAACATCCTCCCCGCACTCGCCCGCCAGACTTCCTTCCCACTCTCATCGTACACGATGAAGTCGTGCGTCATTCCATTCGGAAATCTCAGCTCCAGCATTTTCTTGGTGTCGTTGCGAACATCGAGCTTGAACTCCACTCCGCGTTTCACGTCGACCGCGAACGACGACGTCAACGCGCTCGCGTTTTTATGATGACGCAGTACTGGATTTTTTTCCGAGGATTGCCGGTGCGCCGAATTGGTGCTGGCGAAGGCCACACATGCGGCACAAACGAGAAGGATTACAGGACTATTCGGCATCGATACAGATTGGCCAGCGCTTGGTACTCGGTGCGGGCCACATCGTGCCCCCACATGAACGAGCGCCAAACTATCAACACCAGGACGATCACGCAATAGATAAGTAACGAAGCCTCCACGACTTACCCATGTGGAAAATATTCGGAGCTTCTTCGGTTTTGCGCCCTCCTGAGCTTGCGAAAAATTTCACAAAGTCTAAATTTCACCATCGGATGAAGCCCTTTCTCCCTCCCGACCCCACCAAAAAGAGCCCGTCCGAAACATCCGGCATCGCCTACGCCGGCATCGGGCTCCAGTTCGCATTCGGCATCATCCTCTTCCTCTTCGCGGGGAAATGGATCGATTCCAGATTCGGAACCGCACCCATCGGCGTAATACTCGGCGTCTTTGTCGGCGCTGCCGCTTCCTTCTATAATGTGTACCGACAGCTCAGCGCCGCCCAAAAGAAAGACGACGAGCTTCATCACCGCACCATCACACGATGAAAGCCGCCGCCTTGTTCGCTCTCGCGACTCTCGCTCTCATCGCTCTCTCATATCCGCTCCTTCGCATGGGATTCCCGATGTCGCGGGACGTCAACGCTCTCAGAACAAGCGCGATACTCGCATTCGGAATTCAGCTCGTGACTTTCGTAGTCGCTCGCGCGATGGCTCGCCGCAACCTGATCGTCGGCTGGGGAATCGGCGCCGCTTTGCGAATCCTGGCGCTCACTATCTACGCATTGCTCGTCGCACCATCACTCGGCCTCCCGCGAGCAGCCGCACTCGTCTCGCTCGCGATCTTCCTTTTCCTCTCGATGCTGATCGAGCCACCACTGCTTGCATATGATCGCTGACGCTACCGATTACATCACACCGCACATCAGCGACTCGCATTCGCTCGACTACCCGTGCTTCAAATCAGGATGGGTATGCGAGCTGGAGCTTCCACGCTGGAAGCCGGTTCACATTGGAAACTTCGTGATCGATATCTCGCCGACGAAGCACGTCGTGTTTTTGTGGCTCGCGGCCGCGCTCTGCATCGTCCTCATGCTGATGGCCGCGCGCGCACACCGTCGCACTCAAGCCGAGGGCAAAGCGCCCAAAGGTGTCGCCAACGGAATCGAAGCGACGATTCTCTATTTCCGGCAGGAAATCATTCTGCCAACCGTCGGACCGCACGGCGACGCGTACGTTCCATTCATTCTCTCGCTTTTCTTTTTCATTCTGTTCGCCAATCTGCTGGGACTGGTTCCCTACGGATCGACCGCGACCGGCAACATCTCAGTCACCGCGACACTCGCAATCGTGAGCTTTATCATGATCGAGGTCGCCGGCATGCGCACGCTCGGAAGGAATTACATCAAGACGATCGTATATTGGCCGCACGACCAGCCTTTCATCATGAAAGCGCTGCTCACGCCGATTCTCACACCTCTGGAAATCGCAAGCAAACTCACAAAGCCGTTCGCTCTCGCGATTCGACTTTTCGCGAACATGACCGCCGGACACATTGTCGTGCTCGCGCTGCTCGGCCTCATCTTCACCTTCGGCAGCTGGCTCGTCGCGCCCGCACCGCTGCTCGGCGCACTTGGAATCATGCTGATCGAGCTGTTCATCGCATTCTTGCAGGCGTTCGTGTTTGCGTTGCTCACATCCGTATTTATCGGACTCATTAGAGAGGGCGCACATTAGAAACAGCTACCGGCCGACGGCTAACGGCTAGCGGCTTTGTAACCGATCGAGCGATCGGTGAATCTCGCTGGGACAATGAGTCCCGCCGGCGAGTAGCGTGGGTGGCGCGGTTCTCCACCATCAGGCAGTAACGAACGAGGCTCAAAAAAAATGTCACTGTATCCACTTCTTCAGGCGGTCGCAGGCGAATTCAACACGAACTACACCGCTGCATGGGCGCAGCTTGGCGCAGGCATTGGCGCCGGCATCGCGGCGATTGGAGCGGGAATCGGAATCGGCCGGCTTGCCGGTCAGGCGATGGACGGCATGGCGCGCCAGCCGGAAATGGCAGGACGTCTTCAGACGGGCGCGATCATTTTTGCGGCGCTCATCGAGGGAGTCGCGCTGTTCGCAATCGTTATCGCGTTCCTGATTCAGGGAAAGTACAAGATCTAAATTTTTTCGGGGCCCGCGCGTTGTGCGCGGGCTCCATTAAACGTCATCGAATAATCCGACATGTACACACTTCTCCCACTTCTGCTGATTCAGGAAGCAGCAACACAGGAAGCGCCGGGTGGACTTCTGTCGTTGCGCGGCGGCCTGATGTTCTGGACGCTCGTTGTTTTCTTGTTGCTCTGGTTCATTCTGCAAAAGTTTGCGTTCAAGCCGATCACGGCGGCGGTCGAAGCGCGTGAGAAAGCGCTGGAAGATGCAATTCTCGCTGCGCAAGCCGATCGCGATGAAGCGAAGCGGATTCTCGAAGAGCATCGCAAGGAAATCGACGCTGCGCGCGGCGACGCGCAGAAACTGATCGCCGAGGGAAGGGCGGTTGGCGACAAGATTCGCGCAGATATGATCGAGGAGACGCGCGGGCAGCAACAGGACATGCTGGAGCGCGCACGCAGTGAAATCGAAGCCGAGAAAGTGCGCGCAGTTCTCGAGCTGCGACACGAGGCTGTTGACCTTGCAATCGCGGGCGCCGGCAAGGTGATCGATAAGAATCTCGATGATGAGTCGAATCGCAGAATCGTCGAGAGCTTCCTCGCTTCGCTTCCAGTCACGCCGGCGAAGCGCTGATGCGCGAAGCGACGGTATCGCGGAATTATGCGGAGACGCTGCTGGAGCTTGCTCGCCGCGCCGAAGACCTCGCAGGCTGGGGCAAGCTCATTCAGGATGTCGCGACCGCGATGGAAGACGATGCGACGCTGAGGTTATTTCTCGAGTCGCCGAAGGTGAGCGAGGCGCAGAAGTCCGCGGTGATCTCTGAAGCTCTGAGCGATCGCGTTCCGAGGCATTTTCTGCGATTCCTGCTGGCGATGATTCGTAAACGTCGTCAGATGCTGATTCCAGAGATTGCGACCGAGTATTTCAATCTCGTCGATCAGTCAGAGGGTCGTATTCACGCGAATGTCACGGTTGCCCGTGAATCCAGTGAGAGCGAGCGAAATGCAATCGTCGAGAGTTTGTCGAAAGTGTTGGGCAAGCAGGCCGTGCTTCACATGAATGTGAACCCTGCGATACTCGGCGGGGTGATCGTCAAGGTTGGCGATACAGTTATGGATGGGTCAGTGCGCCGGAAGCTTGCGACTCTTCGCGGAAGAATTCTGACGGGAGCTTAGAAAACCAGCCGCTATTGCCGAGGTACGAATTGCCAGCGCGCGGAGGCAATTGCGGCGATGGTAAGGTCGCCCGGCATCATCGGAGTCTGTGGGTATCCGCTGCCGGAGCCTGTCAGCACAGCGCTCTCCAGTTGAGTCGCGAACATTGGTTGCTGTGAGAAGTTGCTCGTGAGGGAGATCAGCTTGCCTAGAGTTCCTCCCGCCGCCTGAGCTAGTACCTCGGCGTCTCTGCGCGCGTCCTCGACAGCTAATGCGAGAGCGCTGCGCCTCGCCTCCTTCGAATCAGCGCGGACGAATTGAATGTTGTACACTTGCGTTGCGCCTCCCGAAAGTGCGGCGTCGATCAATTTTCCAACGTCCGTTATGCGAAGCACTTCGACTCTCAGGTTGTTTCTGGCGATGAAGCCGATCTGTTTGTTTTTGTCATAGTCCGGACCCAGGGAGTATCCTCCCGTGGTGATCCTCGCGGAATCGACTCCGGCGGATCGAAGCGATGCGATTGTCTTCAACACACGCGACGCGTTGTCCCCGACGGCTGCGTTCGCGGAACCTGAACGTGTCTCGATGCCCACGTTGAGAATTGCTTTGTCGGGTGCGACACGAACCTCACCTCGGCCGGTCGTTGCAATTTCGGGAATACCCGGCGGCGGATTTTGCGTCTGGGCTGCCGCCGGAGCTGCGAGGATCAGAATCAAAAGAAATTCTTTCATGTTATTAGACTGGGCTGACGCAATTTCATGCACAGTTTAGGCCGAGGGTGTTTTTGCAGTAGCGATCAGGAAAAGGTCTGTTACGTTATGGCGTCCTCAGCGGAAGCAGATAGTGGAGAAAACCCTCGTCCGTATTTGCTTCACGAGTATGGTATTCGTAACGGCGTGTATTCAGCCTTCCGAAGTCGGACGCTTCGCGAAATCAGCTAGCGAGACTACGGCTGAGTTTCCGCCGGTGGCGAAGGAGATGTATGCGAGCTGCCTGCGATTCGAGGCGTACAAGGCGCAAAGAATCTCCGGGTGGTACGACAACGAATCGCTCCGCACGCCGTGCGCCTCGCGAGATTCTGCAGTTGCGGGTGTGCTCGCGGCGAACAAAGTGTTGGGTGCTTATTTTTCCGCGCTGGCTAAACTTTCCGACGACAATGTCGTTGCTACCGATAGAGAGATAGGCGGTCTCGCGGCAATCGTAAAGAAATCCGGATTGACCGACGTGCAGGTGGATGCGGTTGCCGAGCTCATGAAATATCTGACGTCAACTCTGCTCGATACATATCGACGCGGAAAGATCGGAGATGCAGTGGCGTCGCAGAATCGAAACGTCGTTCTTGTCGCCAACGGTCTGCGCGACATCATCAGCCGCGACTATCGCCAGATTCTCGACATCGAATCGCGAGCCGCCAACGATTTCTATCATACGAGCATCAATGAAAGCCGCGATCGCGAGCCGCTCGCTGCAGTGCTCGTTCTACGAGACCGCGACGATCGTATCGCGGAGCTTGCGAAGAAGAGGGAAGCGATCACAGCGTATGTGAGAGCGTTGGACGCGGTGCGTGACGGGCATCAGAAGCTGTACGATCATCGCAACGAATTACGCGCCAAAATTCTTTCGGCCGAGCTCGCGGATCAGATTGAAACGTTGCAGAGAATTTCGCGACAGCTCGAGAGGGCATTCTGATGGCAACGCTTAACGCGGAAGACGCGAGAAAACTGGCTCGATCGTTTTACGATCTTGCCGTAAAGATCGGCAGATTTCGATTCGACAATTGGACGAGCATGCAGGACGAGGAACGCGCTCAGCTGGAGAAGCTCGAGTGGGCACTATTGACGCAGTCATCCGAGCTTGCGACGCGCGCGATCTCGATCTCCACCGACGACCTCGACGCAGCAATTGACGACGTTTCGAGAGCGACGAAGAAGATGACTCGCGACCTTCAGAGAATCGGCGATGCGAAGAGAGCAATCAGAATTGCAAGCAAGGCGCTGAGGCTCGGAGAGGCGGTATTTACAGGCAATCCAGTCGCGATCGCGAACGCCGCATCCGCGATCATCTCGGTCACGGGAGTCGATGAGGAGGAAACGTGAGCCTACCGCGTCCGCGAGACGTTGGTTCGCCGGAAGCGATTATCGCGGCGATCTACGAAACGATTTCCGGGCGGGCCAGCGAGGAGCGCGATTGGGACCGGTTGCGATCGCTCCACGCGTCGGATGCCCGATTGATGCCTATCGAGACGGACGAAAGCGGCGTGGTGAGACCGAGGATGTTTTCGCCGGACGAATTCATCGAGTCGCGACGGTCACTCCTTGCTTCAGACGATTTCTACGAGTGGGAAACGGCGCGCGAAGAACGGCGATCGGGCCAAATGGTGCATGTATGGAGCAGTTACGATGCGTCGCGCACTCCACAAGGGAAGCCGATTCGTCGGGCGGTCAACAGCATTCAGCTTTGGGATGACGGCTCGAGATGGTGGATTATCTCGGTGATGTGGGATGCTGAGAATGCGAAAGCAATCAGCGACGAGCCATGACCGCGGACCGCGGAATGCGGAAGAACCGCGGACCGCGGAACCATGCGATCAGCTCACTGCGACGGCGCGTTGCGTACTCGGCGCTCCGACTCGCTCGGGGTGAAGAACGCTAGCGAGTAGCTCGATGCTCTCGGCGTAGCGTGGACCTGGCCTCGCGAAGTATGCATTTGCATCGACCGCATAAACACGCGCGTCGAGATCACGCGGGATTGTCCGCGCGAGCTGGGCTGATTCCTCGAGTCGATAACCGCACGGAGACACGATGATGATTTCGGGCGATGCGGCCCTGACGTCATCCCACGTAATGCGAACAGAATCCTCACCAGAGCGACCAAGTGGGTCGTGACCTCCGGCCATTGCGATCATCTCCGGAACCCAGTGTCCGCCGCAAAAGAGTGGATCTGTCCATTCGAGAAACACGACGCGTGTTGTCGGCGCATCCAAGACGCCATCGCTCACTCTCTTGATACGCTCGCGATTGGAACGGATCAGCGATTCTGCTTCTCGATCGCGCCCAATCGCTTTACCGACCGCGAGGATATTCTCTTCGATTTCGCGAACGTTTCTCGGCGTTAAAAAAAGTATCTCGGGCATCACATCGAAGTCCCGGACCGCGCGACTGAGCTCATTTCCCGACGGCGCGCAAACGCGACACAGATTCTGAGTGATGATCACATCCGGCCGCAGCGCACGCAGTAGCACTTCATCTATCTCATACATCGACGCGCCCGTCTCCATTCGCTCGGCCACTGCGTGATCGATTTCCTCAGGCGATGCTCCGTCGAGACGGAGAGCAGGGCGGCTCACGACGGGAAGATCGATTACCGACGCGGGATAGTCGCACTCATGCGAGCGGCCGAGTAATTGTGCGCCTGCGCCGAGGGCATGAACGGTCTCGGTTCCGGCGGGCAGGAAGGAAACAATGCGTGGCATCGATACAAGATATCGCAAGACTGAAACGGACTTTAGGTTGTATGCGGCTGTAACCGGAGGATCGCGTGAATTGCTGGCGTGCTGCGTCGCCCTGGTTGGAATGTTTCTGACGCGTGAGAGTTCGAAGAATTGACTTTCTGCTTGCTGGCAGAACGCGGCTTATCGGCAGACGAAGGCGACCGACATTCGTCAGTAGATATCGCAATACATGAATCGATCATCGCGCAAGACTTTCTCGCCGACGCGATAGTTGATTTGCGCGCTAAAGCCCGGCCCATCCGATACGAACGTGTGAAACTCCCCTCGTTCGCCGCACGGATCTACTGATCCCGGAAGATCGTCAAGAAGTCTTGCGTCGAATGTGCGTCCCGCAAAAGATGGATCGAGCTGCGTCGTATCGACGCAGACGATGCGCGCCGCAAATCCTTCGCCGATGAATCG
>JBHELX010000010.1:0-95215 GCA_046262875.1 Gemmatimonadaceae bacterium
GAGCCTAGCGCCGTTGTGGTTCACCATTATCGCGGCTCGATGCGGGAGCTCGTGAGTGAGCGGCTTTATCGTGGTGCCGACTTCGCTGCAACTCGCATGGAATTCGAGGATTGGAGTCGCACTCGCGCGGCCGCTCACATCATCGCGTTTCCCATCGCGTTGCTGATGGTGCTTGGTCGAGGATGCAGCGAAGCGATTATCGCGGGGCGAGCTCGGACTTTTCTCGAGACATTACCGCTACAATTTGGAGGACATACAGCGTGGTTGTGCGGAGAGGTACGCGCGTACTATCGCCATGCTGTTCAAGTTGCGCGCGCAAAAAATGCCGTCACTCCACTCGAGGCAGAGTGACGGCATAACTCCAATCGAAACCTTACTCTCGTTTCAAGGCGCGATATGGTTTGAGCAACCGCGTCTTCATCGCGACGTACACCAGAAGGTCGGCAATTGTGAACATCGCCGCCATTTGCCAGAACGTTCCAAAACTCAGAATCGGGATGAAGCTCAACACTCCCGCGACCAGCACGCCGAAAACTGCAGAACCAATCGCATAACGTTCCAGCGACTTCGTCATGATTGAACGCATCACGTCAGTCTCCTGAGGAGGGTTCGCACAACACTACGCTGAACAATTCGAGAAGTTTGGATCCCCGCGCACGCTAGAACAGGCATCTCAAACCGGCAACCGCTGATACTATCGCGGCTCTGACTGCTGCCTCCTCCCACCCAATCGGTCCGAAATACCACGAATACAGGATCGATGTAATGAACGACGTGACGTCCGCGGATGCGATGCCACAGCCATCGTCGACGAACGAGGTGCGAAATCCTGTCCCAATCCCGGCAGTTGTGTAGAGCTGAGTGCGAAGGCCGCCGGAGACCGGGGATAGCGAGCGCCAATTGTGGCTGTTGACGCTCCAGTAGTCAGTCGAGCTGATCGCGAGCGATGCCGCGCCCGCAACTATCGCCGCTTCCGCGGGGCTCAGCGTGGCTACTGCCATGTTTTGAATCGCATTGACCGTCGAAACGATCGATGTGGCATTCGCCGTTGACGCGACCGACTGGCGAATGTGCTCGAGCATCGCGACAGCCTGGGGCGAAAGTCCCGCTCTCGCGTATGACGGTGTCTCATTGTCGAATGCTTGCACGTCGCCCGCTGCATTGACAGGCTTGCAGGCATCATCCGTCAAGAACGCGTCAGCCACGCCGATCGCACCATTGGACTTCCGGTACGACTTGTTGAATTCCTTCACCGCAGCGACGGCGACTTGGCACCGTGCTGATTGCGTGCCAAGATTGCCGCCCTTCGAGAGTTTCGAAAAAACGTACGTCAGAGCATCGCTGTGATAGGTTCCAGCCCAGCTCGGATTGACCTGCGCCTCGGGAGCTTTCTGCGGAACGGCAGTCGACAGGGACTCTGGTGTGGGTGCCGTCGAATCTCTCGAGCAGCTCACTGCGGTCGCCGTAATTGCCAGCACGAGCCCGCTGAAATAGACGGGGAACTTCCATTTTGTTCGCATCATTCCTCCTTTTCTTGATGGAGCCCGCCGGGTGATTCCGGCGGCGATGCGAAGGGTAGAAGCCTCGATTTATCAGCCCGTCACCGTTCTGTTGCGCCAATCAGCAATCAGTTTTGACTTCGCACTTCTGAGTCATCGAGAAGAAGGATTGCAGCGATGCGATTCGAATTGGTGCGCCGAACCTCACCCACCGAGCTCTGTTGAATGACTCTCTCGAGCCATTTCTCGCCGCGACCGTCGGATGAAGCAAGGGCGAGGAGGTCGGATTCCGCGCCCGCGCTGAGGCGACTGAGAACAATCGTGCGCGCCTTCTCAGCGAGAGCGACGACGCGCTGACGCTCGTGAGGACGCGCGCTTTGAACGATGGCGGAAATTCGCGAAAGTATCTTGTGGCGATTGTGCGCGATGACCGTCACTGGCTTCTCGAGAGAAGCGAGAACGAGTGCTCGTCGTTGCAACCCCTGAATTCTTAGCAACGCTTCTTTCACCACGCGTGATCGCGCGGGGACTTCTGCATCAGTTGCGAGACAAAGTATGTCGAGAATCTCACGCGGATCTTCCGTCACTCGATTGCCAGCAGATCCGATCAAAACGAAATTCGGCTCCTCGCCGATAAGTGCGAGAAATCCATGCTGCGATGCTGCGACCGCTCCAGCAACAATCGAGTTATCAGCGAAGCGTCCCGATCCGGCGATTATCCACTCGTGAAGGATGGTTCTTATTCGTTCTGCAGCAGCGATCGGACTGCGCAACAATGCGGGCTGTTTAACGGAAAGATTTGGGGTAGCTCCGCCTACGGAGACTTCGGTCTCACGCGTCTTTCGTTTGATCGTACGCTCGAGATGGATGAGGGCTTCAGCAGCAGTTGAGGGACGAATTCCATACCCGTGGACGCGTTGATGCATCGAGCCCAGTCTCCTCACGCGACCCAATCGCTGCTCCAATCGAGCGGCTGTCCACGGAAGATCGAGATGAACGACAACGCCGGCGTCCTGAAGATTGACACCCTCGCTCAACAAATCCGTTGTGAGCAAGAAATCTATTTTGTCGATTTCGCGCGGAGGCTTGAGTCCGCTCGCAACAGGAGCAAATCGCGCCAGAGCGTCGCGGCGCGAGATCACACCTCCGGCAACGCGCGCACCCGAAGCGGTGAGCGCGCCAACACCGCGTTCATTTCGAAATTCCTGAAAGAGACCGCGGATAGTAGCTGCGTATTGCGAGAAAGCAACGACCGGAACGCCAGGGTGCGCGCCGCGAATCTCCCTGAGTAAGTCTGCGCGCATCGCGTCGCGCGAATAGTTCTGTCCGACGCGTCGCAGCAGAGCTCTCACCGCATCCGCGTGTGCGCGGATTGACTCGAGAAGCTGCGAAGCGTCTCCGATCGGTGTCGCAACGAGCGAAGGGAACGCGAGCTGAACAGAATCTTCCGCAAATGTCCAGGCGGACAATTCGTCTCCCGACGGATAGTGTCCACTTTGCAATGCTTCTGTGAGCGCAATCGCTCTACCAAGCCGCCGCCGCAAAGCCACTTCGAGTGCGGCATCGCTCGAGCACCACTGTCGCAGCAGCGATCGCGCTATGAAAACGCCGCCGTCGCCGCCATCGCTTGGCGGTACCGGCGGCGGAAGCGCGAGCAGTGATTGCGGAATCGCATTGTTGTCGGAGATTTCCTTCCATTCCACCGCCTTTGCATCGGGGACCCGTTTCGAGAAATCTGCTGAGTCGACGCGACGTCGAACGATGCAACGTCCCAACTCACTACCCGTTAAGGTTCGAGCGCGCGAGCCGAGAAAAATTGAAAGCAAAGCAGTGATGTCGCGTCGAGTGTTGTGGACCGGAGTAGCAGACAACATGACCACGCGTGAGCGAGCGACCATACGACACAGCCGATCGTATCGGTTTGTTTTAGGATTTCGCAGATGGTGCGCTTCGTCGACGATCACGAGATCAAACTTTTTGAGATCGTGGTGGCCACGGCTGAGTGCCTCGACGGATACAAACGGCAGATGCATTCCCGCTCGACGGGATTCGATCGACCACATGTCACGTAACGCCGCCGGCGCAACGATCAGAGTCCGCGAAAACTCCTTCGCAATGGCGAGCGCAACGAAAGTCTTTCCCATGCCGACCTCGTCGGAGAGAATCGCACCCCCAAATTCGTCCATCGCCTCGCGAAGTCGTCGAACGGCGACAGCCTGATGAGGATGAAGCGTTACTCCGCCCAGATGAATCGGGTCGCTGCGATCATGCTCCTCACCGAGGAACTGTCTCGCTATGAAATCCTTCGCCTTGTCCGCCCCGACGATTTTTATCGACTGTTCCATAACAAAAGCGGCTCGACATCACTCTCGTGGATGCGATACGCGCGAAGCGTCGCGTCGAGCAGCGCGTCAGCTCCCGGGACTTCTCCTAGCGCCGCACGCTCGGCCAATGGTGCAAGCAGTCGCCGCGCGCGGGCCCAATCAATCGGCACAGGCATCAGCGCTACTGTCCATCCGAGATAGCGGCGATACCCTCCACGCGCCGGTTCCGCGAGGGCGTTGAGCCACGCGGCAACGACCGGGGAATTCAAGATTGCCGCAAGCGTGTAAGCGTCAGTGAGATCGCTACAGCGAGCGACGTAGCAGCTGTTGAGCAGAACGGTTGGATCATTTGCTTCGAGCACAGCTGCGCGCGGTGACTTGCCGAAATCAGACCATGCTACGCGCGGCGAAGTCGCGATTGCGCTTTCGGTGCGAAACATCCTCCACCAGGGTGCTTTTCCTCTGGCATCGGTTCGCAGCTCGAGCTCCCGTCGCCAGCGACCGAGCCATTGCGTCGCGTGCGGAGGAAGTTTCCCCAGCGGGCCACTTTTATCGTGAGTCCAGATGATTTGTTCTGGCGGCGGCGCGAGCTTCCATCGACGAATTGTCTCGCCGCGATGCAGCGGCCTCAACAGGTCGCGTTCAACGAGTCCGACAACATCCGCTGGTCGTACAACAAATGCTTCGTTGCAGCCGGTTTTGACGCCGAGAAGTGGACGGCCGATCGTGGATTTCGCGAGGGGAATGCCCGCGGCGCGAATGCAATCGAATGCGGCGCGCACTTCTGGTGGCAGTATCAACCAAGGGCTCCCCGCAGTGTTGTCGAACGAAAGATTTTCGGCGCACAGTGGCCACTGAATGAGCGATGTACCGTGATGGACCCCCGCCCTCAAAGGCATCGTGGGTTCGTTGGACAGCGAAGGTTTTCGGCGCGCGACAACAATCGATGGATAAACCGCTGCCTCAAAAAGCTGCGGCGATTCGGTGAGATCATGCAGCTCCGTGACGTCGCAATGAGTGAGCAAGTGCGATCTTATCCCTCCTCCGGCGAGCGATCGCCACAACTTCGCTGGAACGAGAAGCGCGATTGAACCGCCGCGTCGAGCGAGACTGACACCTCTCTCCGTGAACAGCGCAGCGAGATCGACCTGCGCCGCGAATCCGCGTCCTGCCGAAGCCGCATCAGCTCCACTTTGCCATGCAGATTCGCGAAACGTCGCGAATTCCCGCGCAAACAATGCCTTGGCGTGATGATCGACGTTGTGAAGTCTCACCCAAGGCGGGTTGCCAACGACAACGTCAAAGCCGCCAGTCGCACCAATGTCCGCGAATTGAGTCTCGAAGGAGAATGGAAGTGCGCCGCCGCGCTTGAGTCCACGCCGCGATGACTCAGCAACGTGGATCGATTTCTTGAGCTCCTTCAGTCGAAGCTCCGTTTGCAGTGAAGGCTTGGATTTTTGACCAAAGAGATCGGGGGATCGCAGCGCTCCTATCAGCTCTCTTCTGGCGTGCGCGAGTCGAATAATCTCCGAGTCGAGTGAAGCAATGGCGCACTCGCGCTCGAGTCTGTCGAGAACCCGCGCGGCCGCGATCTTTCTCGGACCGACCGCGCGAGTGTACCGTGCGCGTGCGCTTGCAATTCCTGTGGGGCGCGGAATGACGTGGGAATCGTGAAACGATCCACCCGCAAGCGAATCGCCCACGCGAATGTTGCGGTCGAGATTCGGCAGTGCGGCCACTTTCATCGGATCGCGCTCGGGATCCTGAATCGCCGTCGACAACCAAAGCCGAAGCTCGCAGAGCCACACGGCCGTAGGATTGATGTCTACGCCGAAAATCGATCTCGTCAGAATCTCCCGCCGGATGAGATGTATCGGGCGCGAATCACCGAGATGAACGCGAAGTGCAGCCAGCCGTTCCATTATGTGAACGAGAAACGCGCCGGAGCCGCACGCCGGGTCGAGCACGCGGACATCCACGTTGCTACCGTGAATCCCGCTTTCGAGCGCAGAAGTAGTCACCTGCTCGACCAGCATTTGCGGCGTATAGAACGCACCCGTCGTTTTTCTATCGGGCGCTGCCATGAGACCTTCAAATGCTTTACCCAGCATCTCGGGATCGACGGCCGCTTCCGACCACACCGAGCTATCCTCGGACGCGGTGAATCGGTACCTCGTCAGAAGCTGACCGAAAACGTCGCCGAGAGCTTCGTCAGAGAAATGTCGGTGTGAGTGAATTCGTTCGATGGCCGAGCGAGAGAAGAGACCTCCGTTGAGGAATGGCACGCGACCAAATTTTTTTGCTCGTTGTGCGCGATTCGCCGGGCGCGTGTTCAACGTCCCAAAGAAAAGTGGAGCGAGCACACGATAGTGATACTTCCCACCGGCCATCATGCAGCCTGCGAACTGGTTGGCGAGGAATGCGTGATCGCCATCGAGCCATCCTTTCGTTTCCAGAAACGAGAGGAAGAGCAGTCTCGAAAGGCAGAGCAAGGCGAGATCGGGTGCCGTTGAATCGTGGAGCGAGGGCGAAAGGGATCCGGCGAGCTGCGCTACCGAGTTCTGCATCGCTCGGAAAAAGTTGCGACTGACTGTTTCACGCCCGAGTATCTCGAGCCAGCGCGAGTGGGTTGCTATATCGGAGTCGCTCGTGGCGTCCGCCATCGCGCAGAGAGTCTCCGAGTCACTGTCGACGATCTTGTCCTGCGAAGCGAGGAGTGCGACTACGCGAGGGGGCGTTCTTCCCGAGTACCACGCTGCGATTGCGATCTGTCGCGATTCGCGTTGCAGCAGAATCAGGGTCCACATGATATGCGGCGTGCGCGAAGAAAGTCTTCCCGCAAGTCGGCCGATCACCTCACGAAGCGCGTGTCCTGCTTTCACGTAAGCAACGAGCGCGCGCATCGCTCCGGGGCCGAGCGAGGTGTGACCGTCGTCGAAGTCGGAGGTTATGCCGATGCGGTCGCGTGTTTCCTGGTCAAGCGAGACGAGCTCATCGGTGAATCCGAGCTCAACCAGCAGTGGTCCGGTGCATTCTACCGAATTTGTGTTTGCGAGAAGTATCGCTGCCGAGCTGAGTGTGTGCACTCGCGCAGGCTAGGCGCGAGCATACTCTGGCAGCGCATCGTTTCAGCACACGTGCAAGCGACTCATCGCAATTGTGCGCTTTCACTTGGCGAGTAGCGACCAGCCTTCGACTATGCTGCGCACGCGGGGGGACCAACCTGTCGCCTCGCGCAATCGCGTGTTCGACAATCGAAGCGAGCGCCCGAGCGTTTCTCCAACCGACCCCATCACCTTCGTTAACCACTCCGGAAGCATGTGGGGAGGTTTTACGCCGAGTGTACCAGCGAGCGCGTTGAATGCGTCTCGCCGACGTACAGGCTTGTCGTCCGTGACGTTGTAGACGCCCGCGGGTGCGTTTAGTGCAGCGACAACGGCGGCGGCTGCATCTGAAATCCAAATCGACGATATGAACGCGTTCGGATCTCCGGGGATTGGCGCAATCCGTTTTTCGACAAGGTTGATCATGTCGCGCGTTTGCTGACTCTCCGGCCCATAAAAAAATGCGAAGCGCAACGCGATTCCCACTCCGCCTCTCTTGGTAAACTCTGTCGCCGCGCGTTCAGCATCCAGCACGGTGCGAACATAGGGAGCGGGCGCGAGAGGAACGCTCTCGTCGATAAATTCGTCGCTCCGGTCGGGATATGCTGCGGCAAACGATTCCTGTATGAAACGGTTTGCGCCTCCCATGATCGCAGCTTTCGACAAGTTGTGCGACGCTTCCCGTCGCAGACGGTCGTTCTCCTTGAAAGCGCCTGGCATCAGCAATCTGGACGTTGGCGGAATGTGCGTCGCAACGTTGATCACAACGTCATGACCGGCGACAGCGCGAGCCACCGCATCGGCATCGAACACGTCGAGAGAAACCGGTCGCGCGCGTTGTGACTCGAGGTTTGCCTTTTTTTCCGGCGATCGTGCGACGCCGGTCACATCGTGGCCGCTCTCGATGAGCAGCGGAACCAATCGGCCGCCGATAACTCCCGTAGCGCCGGCTACAAAAATCTTCATTCGCTTGAAAATCCTGGGGTACTGATGGAGAATAGACGGTAGCTTCGCCGCACGCAGGAAGTGCACCCGAAGCGTTCAACCGGATAGGATTCACGATGCATCCCAAGCTTCCTTCACGCGGTGGAATTTGCGAAGGATTCGCTGTCGAGCTGACTGACAGCGATTCGGTGGATGCCGTCGGTCAATGCATCAATGAAGTGATGGGGCCGGAATGGACAATGCAGTCATTCGGCGGTCGTGACACCGGATTTCAGCTTCGCAAGCTCAAAGGAAAGCTGAGCGCTCGAGGTGCGTGGGAAAAATGCTACGCTCTTCGCGCACTTTCAGGTGTTGCATACGCCGAACCTCTATTCGCGACCGTTGCCGACAATCCGGCGTGGACAACGGACCCGAATGCCTCGAACGGCGACGAGCCACATCTTCCCGAAAGTCTTCATCCGGAGTGGAGCTTCGAAGCAATTCACGCCCGTGAGGCGTGGGCAAAATTCTTTCCAAATGCGTCCCGGCGTCCCGGCTACGGCGTCGTGATCGGACATCCGGATACCGGGTATTCGGATCATCCCGAGCTGGAAGGAAGAATCATCAGCACGAAGGGCTACGATTTTCTTTATGACGATCCGGACGCGCACGATGATCTCGAGCGTCCACTCGTCACACCGGTTCCGAATCCGGGGCACGGCACTGGCACCGCGAGCGCGATCGTAAGTCCTCAGGGTAGCGCGGGAAAATATCCGGGTGGCGGATGGGTAACCGGTGTCGCGCCAGGTGCAGAAATAATTCCTCTGCGCACGGCGTATTCGGTGTTGCTGTGGAGCACTCTCAATCTCGCGCGCGCAATCGAATACGCGACCAACGAAGGCGCGCACGTCATTTCCATTTCGATGGGCGGACTCTGGTCGTGGCGGCTGCGACGCGCCGTCGTTTTTGCGCAATCGCGCGGAGTGATCATCTGCGCCGCTGCGGGAAACTACGCGCCCTTCGTCGGTTGGCCCGGAGCGTACGACGAAGTCATTGCATGTGCCGCAAGCAATGCACGCGGCGGCACATGGCGATGGAGCTGCAGAGGACAGGCTGTCGACGTCACCGCTCCCGGTGAATCGGTTTGGCGCGCGACGGTCAGCAAGAACGGAAACACGATCAGCTACGATGTGTCGCGAACCTCGGGAACGTCGTTCGCGACGACGATCACAGCCGGAGTCGCCGCGATGTGGCTGTCGCATCATGGAAGGGATTCGCTGATTGCGCGCTACGGCCGCGAAAATCTTCCGTTCGTGTTTCAGCGCGTTCTTCGTGAGAGCTGCGTGAATTTTCCCGGATGGAAGGAGGGAAAATTCGGCGCGGGACTCATCGATGCGTTGAGAACGCTCGAAGCGCCGCTGCCTGACGTTGATGCTACTGGTAGCTCCGGA
The DNA here is from genome assembly GCA_046262875.1 of Gemmatimonadaceae bacterium. Taxonomy (GTDB): domain Bacteria; phylum Gemmatimonadota; class Gemmatimonadetes; order Gemmatimonadales; family Gemmatimonadaceae; genus UBA4720. The sequence continues at coordinate 9,303 of JBHELX010000010.1, forward strand.
ATGCGCACGCGAAATGAAACGCATCCGGAAATTGATCGCGGTGGACTCGCAACGTTCGCGCATTTGTTCGGATTGAATCGCATGAAGCTCGTTCGCCCACTCGCCGAGCTGCTTCGCGTAAATGAAGAAGAGGTCGAGCCGCTGCTCGGCGCAATCGGACAGGAGCTCGCATTTCACATCGCGACTGATCCGATGCTTTATCGGGAGTTTCGCTCGAATCTAGAAAACGAAAACGCGATGAATCTCGAGTCGTTGCGAGAGGGTGTGGCATCGCGAGCCTCTTCACTCTTGGGATCTCGGATAACCGACCAACCGTCCGCGAAAGCGAAAATCGAAATCAAGCGCAGCTCTGCGCCGCAGCTATAAAAACAAGAAGCGGGTCGTCCTCAGACGACCCGCTTCTAAGCTTTGTTTGCTGCGACTTCTACTCCGCTCCGCCCGCGCCTTCAACTCCCCCGGTTCGCGGACCGAACCGCTGTTGCCTGGACGATTTTCCGCTCTTCGCTTCGGTCTCCCTCGTCCCTGCGAATTGCGCCTTGCGTCCTACCTTCTTTGAGCCGCCCATAATAACTCACCTTTGCGATTCCGAAAGGGGAAAATCCACGTGCCACCTACATGCCGTCGACGATCCGCTGAAAGCGCGGAATTTCGCGTAGCGAATCCAGATCAGAATCGTGGTCGACCCAGTCTCTCTGGCCGTAGCCCTTGTCCACCGCTTTCTCGAGCGCGTTTAGCGACTCGTCCGCATTTCCGAGCAGCGCGTACATGCACGCTATGTTGTAGAGAAGCAGCGGATCGTCCGGATTGATCTTCAGCGCTCGCTTGGCGAAGTCAGACGCCTTCTCCGCTTCACCGAGGTTTGCCGCTGCTCCAGCGCCAAGCTGGCACGCCCGGGCATCATCGGGGTTGAGCTCGAGCCGGTCGTCAATCAGCCGGATCGTCTTTCGGTACATCGCCCGGGCTTCTTCGTCGTGTCCCATCGCCCGATGACACTGGCCGAGGAAATGGACCGCCTGAAAGTCCTCTGGTCTAAGCACACACGCCCTTTCGAACAGCTTCGCAGCTTCGGCAAACTCGCCTTGCGCGATCCTCGCTCTTCCGTAGTGGTAAACCGCCTCGAACAATTTCGGGTCGAGCTTCATCGCGAATTCGAACTCGCGCTCGGCCTCCGTGAAGCGCATGCTCAGCGAATGCGTCAGACCTGACGACAGGTGCGCCTCGGCCAGATCAGGGCCGAGCTCGAGCGCTCTCCGACTGGCAGCATTGCCCTGCGTGAGATTCTGGTCGCGCGCATCGCAGTTCATGTACAGAAGCGAGCAGCTGTCGGCGAGACCTGCATATGCGAGAGCGTAATCGGGGTCGATCTCTATCGCCCGCCTGAACATTTGCCGAGCGTACTCGAGACCGGTCCTGCTCCACTGGTGAATGAATTGGCGCCCGCGCAAATAGTATTCGTACGCCTGCACATTCACGGCGCGATCACGCTCGATCGCTTTCTTTTCACCTTCGCTCAGAATCACGCGCAGCGCGTTGAAGATCGCCTGCGAAATCTCGTCCTGAATCGCGAACACGTCCTCCATGTTGCGATCGAATTTTTCCGACCAGAGCTGATAACCGTCGGCGACATTTATCAGCTGCGCACCGATGCGAAGCCTGTTGCCGATTTTTCGCACGCTACCCTCGAGAACGGTGGACACTTTCAATTTTCGTCCGATCTCACGGATGTCTTCGTTTTTTCCCTTGAACGCAAATGACGAAGTACGCGACGCAACACGAAGCGACTGAATTTTGGAAAGCGCGTTGATCAGCTCCTCGGCCATTCCGTCAGTGAAATATTCGCTCTCCGGATCGGCGCTCATGTTCGCGAAGGGAAGTACCGCAACAGATTTTGCCGCCGACACTATCGGCTGGGGGATCGTCGCTGTGTCGCTGGGTGTGGCGAGTGTCTCGCTGCCGAGCGCCTGGGCGAAAGCGGACGTTGTTGTGAAGCGGTCCGCGGGCTCATTGGCCATCGCCCTCGTCACTGCTTTCTCGACGTGCTCAGGAATGCTTCCGCGAACTTCGCGAAGCGACTTCGGCATTTCTGTGAATCTCTTTGTCAGAACAGCTTGCGCTGTCGGCCCGGTAAATGGCCGTTCGCCGGAAAGCATTTCGTACAGCACGCACGCGAGACTGTATTGATCGCTCTGGCCATCGATGTTCAGCTCTCCGGATGCCTGCTCGGGGCTGACATACGCGGGAGTGCCCACCATCATCCCGGTCTGAGTCAGCGTCTCGCTGGCGGCGGAGCTTACCGCTTTCGCAATTCCGAAATCCATCACCATCGCCTCGCCCTCGTACAACATCACGTTCTCGGGCTTGATGTCGCGGTGAACGATTTTCTGGCGATGCGCATAATCGAGCGCGGAAGCGATTGCCTTCGCGTGATGAACGGCTTCATCGACGGGCAGCTGTTTCTCGCGCTCGAGCCGCTCTCGCAATGACTCGCCTTCGACGTACGGCATCACGTAGTAGAGAAAACCCTGCGACTCACCGCTATCGAACAGTGGAAGGATGTGAGGATGATTGAGACGCGCCGCGAGCTTGATCTCTCGGAGAAAGCGCTCGGGTCCGAGTGACGCCGCAAGATCCGGATGCAGAATTTTGAGAGCGACGACTCTGTCGTGCTTGGAGTCCTGAGCGAGATAGACAGTAGCCATCCCGCCGCGGCCAAGCTCCCGGTCGATAATGTAGGAGCCGGTGAGAGCAGTCCGCAGACGGTCGATTGGAAGTTGCAATTCGTATTTGGGAAGAGTGTGTGGGGTGAACCTATGGGAGAGCCAACTTCCGTCAAGCAACGGCAAGTTTTCGTATTGGCGCTAAAACATCTTATCCGGTAGGTTTGCGCGCGAATGAAAGGCACGTTCTTCGGCGCAATTCAACCACTTCGTGAAGGCTCGCGCGTAGCGCTGGTCGCGCCGTCGGGATTCATTACTCACGCTGAAGATCTCGAACGGGCTCTCGACAATGTCCGCTCTTTCGGATGGACACCGGTTCCCGGCGCTCATATCTCGGCTCAGCTCGGATATCTCGCAGGATCCGACGCCGACAGACTCGCGGACATCAATGCCGCATTCGCGAGCGATGAGATCGATGCGGTGTGGTGTGTGCGCGGCGGGTACGGAGCGATGCGACTCCTCGCTGACATCGATTACGGCGCGCTTCGGCGCCATCGAAAACCGGTAATTGGATTTTCGGACGTCACCGCGCTCCATTCGGCAATTCAGCGCAACTGCGGGCTCGTGACGTTCCATGGTCCAACGGCGCGAGGAGTGCTCACGCCATTTTCGCGCGGGTCACTCAAAGCTGCGCTCGTCGATCAAGAGGATTCGTGCGGTGTTGCGCAAAACGGTCGCGTATTGAAAGCCGGGCGGGCGAGAGGTCGCATCGTCGGAGGAAATCTCGCTCTGATTACTGCGCTGCTTGGAACTCCATTTGCTCCGAACTTCGAAGGAGCGATTCTCATTATAGAGGACATCGGCGAAGCGATTTATCGGATCGATCGAATGTTGCGCCAACTCATTCTCGCCGGCGCGCTCAAGCAGTGCGTTGCTCTCGTCGCTGGAGATTTTCGTGCGCCTCGTGGCGAAGTTGGCGACGACAATCGAACGCTCGATGAAGTTCTCGCCGAAGCGGCGACGCGTGCGGGAATTCCGTGTTTAGCCGGCGCACCGTTCGGCCATATCCCCGATCAATGGACGATTCCGTTGGGAGCGATTGGAGAACTGGATACCGGACAGAGATCTCTACGAATCGTTGGAGAATAAGAGGCGGTACGGATTGCAACACGAGGGGCCAGTGGCTGCCATTGCGTGACAAGCCAAGGAGATTGATGATTCAATCGAGAGATTTGAAGATGAAAACCTCATGACTCCCAAGACTGGCGCTGATCTCATTGCCGAAGCAAAAACACGAATCAAAGAGGTCTCGCCTTCTGAATCGTTGAAGCTCAAAGACGGCGATCCTTCGGTCGTCTTCCTCGACGTACGCGAGCCGAACGAATGGAACCTCGGCCGCATCCCGGGCGCGCTGTTCATCGCTCGCGGGAATATCGAAAGTCGTGTCGAGGCAACCATTCCCCGCGATAAAAAGATTATCATCTATTGTGCGCGAGGAAATCGTTCGGCCCTCGCGGCAGACACGATGCAACAGATGGGTTATGAGGACGTGGCTTCGATGTCGCAGGGATTCGGCGGCTGGATAGACGCTGGCGGTGAGGTCGAAGGGTGATACGCACAGATCAATTCGAGTTGTCGCGCGAACGCCCCGGTGGCGGAAAGCGGCTCGTCGTTCGCGGCGAGGCTTACCATCCGAATAGCGGAAGTGGCGAGGCCACCGGATCTGGAACCGTTGTGATCTGTCACGGCTTCAAGGGATTCGCGCACTGGGCATTCTTCCCCTACCTCGCCCGCTCCCTGGCCGAAGGAGGAATGCGCGCGATCACTTTCGATTTTTCGGGGAGTGGAGTTGGTCCTGATCGCGAGAATTTCTCCACCCTCGAGGAATTCGAGACGAACACGTTCACGCAGGAGCTGACAGATCTCGATCAAGTGATTGCCGAAGGTCGTAAACGCGGGTGGATCGAAGGCGGTTTTGGAGTCTTCGGGCATTCGCGTGGTGGTGGGGTAGCAATTCTTCACGCTTCGCTCGATAGTGACGTGAGAGCTCTGGTAACCTGGGCAGCGATTTCCAACGTTCGCCGAATGTCGGATGACGAAATGCGCGAATGGCGAGAGCGCGGGTATACCGACATTCACAATTCGCGTACCGGGCAGAACATGCGGCTCGGAACCAGGCTGCTCGAAGAAGTCGAAGCGCTCGAGAAAACAACGCTCGATATTCCAGCAGCAGCGAAGAGAATTGGGGTTCCGTGGCTGATCGTCCATGGGGACGCCGACGAAACCGTGACGGTGAGGGAAGGCGAACGCCTCGCCGATCTCGCGCCGGGATTCGGAACATTGTGGACTGTCGAAGGAGGCAATCACGGATTCGGAGCATCGCATCCGGTTGTCGACCCGGCCCCGACACTTTCGCTCGTCGTGCGCGGAACGGTAGGATTTTTCGCCGAGCATCTGACGCGCTCGACGGTTTGACCTTACTCGAGCGACTGCGCGATCATCCCGAAATCGCGCAGCTGATGGAACGGATCGCGCGGCACACGCCGGAAGAGAAGGACGAAGCGGGTATTCGACGCGCTGCGGTCGCGCTGATGCTTCGGCTCGGCGAGAAAACGGGAGAGCCGGAAATCTTTTTTATCCAGCGCGCACATTACGACACTGATCCGTGGAGCGGTCAGGTTGCGTTCCCCGGCGGACGTGAAGAGGCCAGCGACAAGTCGCTGATGGATACCGCGATTCGCGAAACCCGGGAAGAGACGGGAATCGATATCGGTCGAGATGGCGTGATCATCGGTCAACTCGATGATCTTCGCCCCCGAATAGTTCGCCTGCCGGCTGTAGTAGTCCGGCCTTTTGTCGCGCTTCTCGGTCAACACTCAGAGCTCGTCCTGAGCAACGAAGTCGCCGACAGCTTCTGGGTGCCCCTCGCGATGCTTCGGGATGATACGGGATGGCGAGATACTATAGTAACAGCAGGTGGACTCGAATTTACGCGGCGGGCATTCCATCACGGAGAGTTCGTGGTGTGGGGAATGACCGAGCGGATTCTGTCGCATTTCCTGACACTGGCTGGCTAGATCAGTTGCGGCAACGAGATAAGTTCGTCCTTGCATTATGAATTAGGATTACCTAACATAGGAAATAGCTCAACCGTAACTGAGAGTAAGTGGCCACTCCCGTAACCAAGCTTCGCAAGGAAATAACCGCCAATCCGGAACCCGGGTGGCGGCGCGCGCGCGTCACTCCATCGCTGGCCGAGGTGTACCGATCGGTCCCGGTTGTACAAGGAAGCTGGTTGAGAAAGGTCATCGCGTTCGCCGGACCGGGATATCTGGTTGCGGTGGGATACATGGACCCGGGAAACTGGGCGACCGATCTCGCGGGCGGGTCGCAATTCGGATACGCGCTGCTCAGCGTGATTCTGATCTCGAACCTGATGGCGATCTTGCTTCAGGGGCTCGCATCAAAAATCGGGATCGTTACCGGGCGCGATCTCGCGCAGGCATGTAGAGATCACTATCCGACACCCGTCGTCTGGTTTCTCTGGTTGGGCTGCGAGCTTGCGATAGCAGCATGCGATCTCGCCGAAGTGATCGGCTCCGCGATCGCATTGAATCTCCTCTTTCACATTCCGATTCCAATCGGAATCGCCGTCACGGCGTGCGACGTTCTGCTTGTCCTCTATTTACAGAACAAGGGATTCCGGTTACTCGAGGCGCTTGTCATCGCGCTGGTTGCAACGGTTGGCATCTGCTTTCTGTTCGAGATCATCAAGTCGAGCCCGCCGTTGGGAGCGGTCATCAAGGGATTCGTTCCACGCTCAGAGGTGATCAGCAATCCGTCGATGCTTTACATCGCGATTGGAATCCTCGGCGCCACCGTGATGCCGCACAATCTTTATTTGCACTCGTCGATCGTGCAGACTCGACAATACGAGGAGACCGCGGAAGGAAAACACGAGGCGGTGCGTTTCGCGTTCATCGATTCGACGATTGCTCTGAGCTTCGCGCTCTTCATCAATGCAGCGATTCTGATTGTCGCTGCCGCGACGTTTCATACATCGGGTCACCATGAAGTGGCCGAGATCCAGGATGCCTACAAGCTTCTCACTCCTCTTCTAGGCGCTGGGGCGAGCACGATGTTCGCGCTCGCGTTGCTTGCGTCGGGTCAGAACTCGACGCTTACGGGAACACTCGCTGGTCAGATAGTGATGGAGGGTTTCCTCAACATTCGTATTCGTCCGTGGCTGAGGCGTTTGATCACGCGTGGCATCGCGATCATTCCGGCTGCCATAGTCGCGACGATGTACGGAGCGAGCGGAACTGCAAAGCTTCTCGTGCTGAGTCAGGTGATACTCAGCATGCAGCTCTCCTTCGCTGTATTCCCGCTCGTGCGATTCACGTCCGACAAGATCAAGATGGGCGAGTTCGTGAATCGTGGCTGGCTCAGGTGGCTTGCCTATGTGGTTGCGGTGGTAATCGCTGTACTCAACATTTGGCTGCTTCTCCAGATCTTCCGCGGAGGATGACCCGATGTACAAACGCATACTGGTCCCCGTGGAGAACTCCTCGTACGACGAAGCGATTCTAACGCACGTGACAGACCTCGCGCGCGAGAATGAATCGTCGATCGTATTGATTCACGTTGCCGACGGATGGGCAGCGCGAAACATCGGGCCTCTTCATCTCCGCGAAAGCGAAGAGATGCACGGTGACCTTGCGTACATCGAGAAGGTGAGCGCCTCGCTCGAAGCTGCAGGTCTCGACGCGGATGCAGTACTCGCGTCGGGCGATCCTGCGGATGAGATCGTTGCTGCAGCCGAGCGCGAGAAATGCGATCTGATTGCGATGGCTACGCACGGTCATCGATTTCTGAGTGACTTGATCCGCGGCAGCGTGGCGAACACGGTGCGGCACAAATCACTCGTTCCAGTGTTGATGGTGCGCGGCCGCGCGCCGACGAAGGAGAAGGATCGCAAATGAAAAACGCCAAGCGTGCAGACATTCATCTAGTGAGCACGCAGACAGGCGATGCCCTCACCGGACCTGTCGAAGACTATTTAAAGGCGATCTACGCTCTCGGTCGCGGAACAGGTGCAGTCGCGACAAACGACATCGCGCAGCGTTTGCTGATCGCGCCTGCCTCTGTAAGCGGAATGGTTCGCCGGCTCGCGGATCAGGGGCTGCTCTCATACGAGCGATATCGGGGTGTGAAGCTCACCGATCGCGGCCGCCGCGCCGCGCTTCGCACTCTCCGCCGTCATCGAATCATTGAATCATATCTCTCGAAGGCGCTCTCGTACCCGTGGGATCGCGTCCACTCTGAAGCAGAACGTCTGGAGCACGCCGCATCTGACGAGCTCGTAGACAGAATGGCGTCAGCGATCGGCGAGCCCAACGTCGATCCGCACGGCGCGCCAATTCCATCGCGAGAGGGACTCGTTGACGAGACCGAATATTTTCCTCTCGCCGAGCTTGGTGCAGGGCTAGGCGTTCGAGTCGTGAGGGTTAGCGACGAAGATCCGGAAATGCTTCGCTATCTCGCGGAGATCGGGATTATTCCGGGTGCAGAGCTTCTCATCGTTTCGAAGGCGCCGTTCAGTGGGCCGATCACACTCCGCATCGGTGCGACACTTCAGTCGATCGGTCCCTCACTCGCCGCGCAGGTATTAGTCGAGCCATTAACTGATCTTGAAGCACCGGCGCACTAGCAAGTCGATTTCAGGGCGAAGTCCCGGTGCGCTCGCTGACGGACACTGCGCCCAGTGTATTGTCCGCGAGAAGCTTCGTTGTAAACCGCTGGCCTTCGGAGATCCGCTCCACCTCGACAGCCATAGATTCAACCGCATTGGTGAGGTGATTGAGCCGCTCCTCTATTCGCGCCTGGGCAGCCGCGTCCTGGGGTGCCAAGCGCTTTCCGCGCTTCTCGATCCAGGTTGAGACGACCGCAGCCGCCGCGACGATAAACACCATCCCCAACACCGTCGGCGCGACAATCTCCAGAATCGAGATGACTTGTGGAACTTGCATTTAAGCCAATACGCCAAAGGGCGTCGTTGGATTCATCGCAACAGATCCTGGCTTTCCAAACGGATCCTTTGCGGGAGAGGTGCCTAGGCTATGATGTCCCTCTCGAAGCAGCCAGCATCGAGCCCCCGCTAGGTTTAACGCGTGATCTTTCCATTCCTCGCAGCAGCATTGCTGCTACAGGCGCCGCAGCGCGCCATCGCAATCGATGAGAGACTCGCTGCCGATGCGAATCTCAAAGTCGGCGACCGCGTCACTCTATCGCCAATTCCCGAAATGCCGGGGGACACCGTTGTAATCGGCGCAATAGTAAAACGCGGTAACGATCCAGCCGAGGTCGCGCGCAGCGAGTATCGCATTCGGATGCATCTCGATCAGCTTCAGTCGGTCGCGAGGTACGGTGATCGAGTCGACCGGTTCGCGATTGCGACCCGAAACGAAAGCTCCATCGATCGAACAATCGACCAGATCAATTCCGCTGCATTCGGTTTCGAGGCGCATCGCTCGAAAGACATAGCCGTTGGAACCTCGAAGACTTTTCAGGTCGTGAGCCGATTTCACAAAGCAATCGGAGTCATAACAATCGTCGCGAGCGCGATTTTTCTCCTCTGCATCATGCTTCTCAAGGTAGAGGAGCGGCGGCGCGACGTTGCAGCGCTTCGACTAATGGGAATCTCCCGGCGAACAGTGATGCGCTCCGTAATTATCGAAGCTGCGTTGCTCGCCCTCGTCGGCAGCGCGCTGGGCATCGGAGTCGGATGGTTGGGCTCACTGTTCGTCAATTGGTATTACCGCGGCGTCTACCGCACGCCCGTCGCGTTTTCGATCATCACTCCATCGATCGTAATGCTGGCGGTAACTCTTTCACTCGTACTTGGAATCGCCGCCGGAATTCTTGCGTCGCTCCGCCTCGTGCGAACCCCGCCACTCGTTCTTTTTGGCCGCTGATGCCGATTGCTCTCGCGTGGGCATCACTCCGACGTCACGGTACACGAACTCTCCTGGCGATGCTCGGCGTTGCAGTCGCTGCGGCAATGCTGCTCGACATGGTGATGATGTCCACGGGAATGCGCGAGTCGTTCAGAAACCTGCTTCTCTCTCGAGGATTCCAACTTCGCCTCGCACCCAAGGGCACGCTTCCGTTCGATACCGAAGCAACAATGGGAAACACCCGCGAAATGGTGCGCAAGCTTCGCGTGAATTCAAACCTGGTTGCGGTCAGCCCTGTACTTGGCGGGTCGATTCACTTTTCGCGTGGGGACAGCGTTGTCACCAGCTCCGCTCTGGGACTGGAGCCGAGTGTTCAGGGAGATTATGAGCTCGTCTCGGGTCGCGATCCGGTTGCGCCGAACGAGATAGTCGTCAACGAGGAGCTTCTTCGCGCGCTCGGTGCGCACATCGGAGATACTCTCTCGGTGGCGAACGGCTACGACCCGCAAACACGGGAGTATACCGGCGTTCGACGACTTGTTCTCACTGGTCGAGTTCGCTTCCTGTACGGGGCCGCTCATCAGCGCGCTGCAGCGATGGAGCTGCGCACACTGCAAAAAATGGGCGGCAGCGATAGAGACGATGCTTCGTCACTCGTAATGATTCGCGTTCGGGAAGGAGCAAACCTCGATTCCGCGATCGAATTCATCAAGGAGCAAAACCTCCGCGCAAATCTTATTTCGACGGAGTCCGCTCTCGATCAGGTCGACATGCGTCTTCGCTACTTCAGACAGCTCGCGGTGATACTCGGGAGTGTCAGCCTTTTCGTCGGATTTCTTCTCGTGACGACGCTGATCACTGTGTCGGTAAACGAGCGCATCGGTGAAATCGCGGTAATGCGGGCACTCGGTGTATCGCGCGCTCACGTCGTGCAGCAGATAGTTCTCGAGGGGATGGCGATCAGTCTCATTGGAGCTTTTGCGGGGTTGCTGCTCGGTTTGGTGACGGGACGATATCTCAATGGAATTCTTTCGTCTTTCCCGGGATTGCCGGAGGCGATCGACTTTTTTCTCTTCCAGCCGAGAGCAGCATGGACTGCGCTCGGGTTGCTCGCATTGTCGGGAATCGCAGCGGGCGTCTATCCGGCATTCCGGGCTTCGTCGCTTCCGATTGCAACAACGCTTCGCGAGGAAGCAATCGCGTGACGGGATCCGACGTTGTGCAAGCACGCGATCTCACGCGCGAATATTCGTTTGGCAAGGAAATCGTGCACGCGCTATCCGGTGTCACGTTCGATGTGCCGGCGGGCGATTACGTAGCCATCGTTGGACCGTCAGGATGCGGCAAATCGACCCTTCTCAATTTGCTCGGCGCAATCGATCGTCCAACGCGCGGCTCGGTTGTCATCAACGGTACCGACGTCGCAAGAATGAATGATCGTGATGCAACTTCGTTTCGTTTGCGCAACATCGGTTTTGTTTTTCAAAGATTTTATCTGATGCCGACGCTTTCCGCGCGCGAAAATGTCGAGCTGCCGATGGCCGAAGCGGGGTCTTCGAAATCCGATCGTATCGCGCGAGCGAAAGAGCTGCTCGCATATGTTGGCCTCGCACATCGCGAGCGACATCGTCCATCGGAATTGTCGGGTGGAGAACAGCAGCGCGTTGCGATTGCGCGAGCGCTGTCGAATCGTCCCGCGATTCTTCTCGCGGATGAGCCGACGGGCGAGCTCGATGCGCGTACAGGTGCCGAAATCATCGGATTGTTCGGGAGACTCAATCGCGATGGCACGACGCTGATCGTCGTGACTCATGATGAAGAGCTCGCAAGTGCGGCAACGCGTAAGATTCACATGCGCGACGGGCTCATCGTGGATGGCGAGCGATGATCTCACTTCTCGCATTTCGAAACATCGTCTATAGACCGTGGCGCTCGGTGCTCCTGTTTTTCGGCTATGGAGTCGGAGTCTCGGTGATGATCGTGCTGCTCTCGGTTGGGGAAGCACTGCTCACTCAGGCGCGCGACGAGAAACTCGTCGGTGGGGGATCGATCACGGTTCTCCCGCAGGGTATCGATGTCGAGGTGATGAAGACGGGCGGCGTCGGCGGACTTTTCTTCTCGATCGATCACAGTCGGTTCATCTATCGACAGCTTTTGGCTTCGCCGCGGCTGGCTTCGACCGTATCGGCAGTCGCGCCGCAAATCGACGGAAGGATGCTGTACATGTACGTGCGCCCCGGGCAGGAATGGACTGTCCGCGCGTCAGGCGAGATTCCGTCGGCGAATTTCAAGGTAAATGCGCCGCGTGACTTGAAGGCAGGTACGTGGACCGATGACGACGGCGACCGAAAGTGGATGGCTCCGACTCCGGCGGAGCTGCGTAATGAAATCGATCACTTTCACATTCCTCCCGACAGCGTTAAGAACGGGGAGAGCTGGGCCGAATGGCACTACTTCAATGTTCTTTCAGCTGATCGGAAGCGGTGGGCGTTCATATCGTTCATCGTCGGAGGTGATCCGAGAGCAACGAAGTGGGGAGGGAGTGTCACGATCACTCTTCGCGAAGAGGGCGGCCGCACGCGGAAGTTTGTCTCGCTCATCCCGCGCGAGAATGTTCGATTCTCAACGACCGACGCGAACGTCACGCTCGGCGAATCTTCAGTAACTGTGCGTTCCGACGGCGACTATCTCGTGAATGCTGTCGCAAAAGAAGAAAATGGTGGAACTCCGTTGCGCATCTCGCTCGTGGTCACGCCTGCGGCCGGGGCGTACTTTCCCGGCGCGTCACTCACCTCGGATGAATTCGTATCGGGCTACACTGTTCCTGCGCTTCGCGCATCGGCGACTGGTGAAATTTGTGTCGCAGGGATTTGCGAGAAGTTCGACGCGGCGCAATCGTACCACGATCACAACTGGGGAGTATGGCGCGGCGTGACGTGGGATTGGGGCGCGGCACGTGCGGGCAGCTATACAATATTGTATGGCCGCGTGATTGGCCCCGAGCGCGCCGGCCAACGAACGCCACTTCTTGTGTATCTCGTGGACTCGCTCGGATTTCGCGCGGTCTTTCGACCGCCGAGCGTTTCGTACGAGGATAATCGCGACATCGTCGTTGACGGTCGAACGATTCGAGTACCGTCGCGCGCGATGTTCGCAGATGCGCACGGCTCCGACACTCTCCGCGTCGAGCTGACCATCGAAGATGCAATCGGGACCGACACTCGTCGTCAGAAAGAACGTGGTGATGATGCGAGCGCTTCGATTTTCGTCCAGATGAAAGGAACTGCGCGGATTTCGGGACGCGTCGGCGGTTCGCCGGTTAGTGGGACGGGCTCGGGATTTTTCGAGACTTACAGGTAGAAAGCGGATTAAGCGGATCGGGACAGATTAGAAACGCTTCCGTCTCTAATCCGTCCTGATCAGTTCAATCCGCTTTCTACCTGTTCTGACTCAGCTTATCCGAAAGATCCTCGTCTGTCCCGCGATTCAATTGCTCGCGCGACACCACCGACGAGTTCCGGTTGTACGCTTCCTCGGCATACGGCCGTACAGCGGACCAGTCCCCGTGTCGAGCTCGAAGATTGTTGCTCCAGCCGTGGCGAAGGTCGGGCTCGACTTCGTCGAACGTCCGTCCGTTGTAATCCGGGTTCATGCTCGCGATGTGACCGAGCTGATAAGCAGGACGAACATCGTCGTAGTTCCGATCCGCCAGACGGTCGGGCGTATTCTCGAAACGATCGCGATAGTACGTGTCGTCATCCTGGGTGAATTTGTGAGTCGCGTCAGCAACCGCACGTCCCGCCCACCAACCACCAACGGCACCGGCGATTCCGCCGATAACGGTTCCGATCGGACCTACGGCGGATCCAATGGCCGCGCCTGCCACGACCCCCGAAACGCCTCCAACTGCCTCACCGACTTCGTCCCCGACGCCTGGTTTGTTGTCGTGATGCAGGACTCCGCCTTCTCGCGACTCGAGCTCGTCTTTGCGGTCCATGTTTTCCCCCTTGGAATCAATTTCGCGCAGTATTTCAACAGAGCTAAAAGGGCAATTTCGAGACCACCTTTCTCCCTTGACATCATACGAGGTTCGGAGCCGATTCACGCCCGTGCGCGACAACATCCACGTAGGAACGCAGGGTTGGAACTACGACGACTGGGTCGGTTCGTTCTATCCCATCAACACGAGACCGGCAGAATTTCTGCCGGTATATTCGCGGGCGTTCGAAACCGTCGAGGTCGATTCGACATTCTACGGTATACCCGCTCCGACGACTCTCGAAGGATGGGCGGCGCGAACCACACCCGGATTCATCTTCGCGCTCAAGATGCCGCAGGAGGTCACTCACGAGCAGCGACTCCGCGACGTCACCGGAGCATCAGGCCAATTCTTCGACGCAGTCCGTGAGCTCGGCACCAAACTCGGCCCGATTCTGGTACAGCTTGGCCCCGACTTCGAGCCGAATGAGCTGCCAGCCCTCGTTGATTTTATTGGAAAGCTTCCTCGAGATATTCGCTTCGCAATCGAATTTCGGCATCGCGGGTGGATTACCGAGGGAGTTCTCGCGTTGCTCCGTGATCGAAACATCGCGCTAGCGATTGTTGAAGGCAGATGGATCCCGCGAAGGACGATGCTGTCACTCGCGAGACGTCCGACTTCTGATTTTCTCTACGTGAGGTGGATGGGACCGCATCGCGATCTCGTCGATTACTCTCGTGTGCAAATCGATCGCTCGCGCGAGATCGAAGTCTGGACCGACACTATGCTGGAAATGTCGAGCCAGGTGAAGGAGGTGTTCTGCTATATCGCAAACACCTTCACAGGCCACAGTCCGGCCACCGCACGCGATTTACAGAGGCGAATCGGGCAAATCCCGGTCGATCCTGAGAAGCTGGGGGAGCAATTATCGCTCTTCTAAGAAAACGAATCAACGCATCATGAGAGTCAAGGAGCGCCCACTTATTGTCGTAGCATTCGTGCTCACGCTGGGATTCATGCGACTCGGAGGATGGCAGCTCGCGCGCTTGCATCAACGTCAGCGAATCAATGCCGAGCTTGCCAGTCGTGCCGAGAACGCGCCGGTACCGATCTCTCAGTTGCCCACCGATACAGCCACTGCGCACTATCGCCGAGTTTCGGTGAACGGTACGTACGATTACACGAACGAAATCGTTCTAACGCTGAGATCTCGCGAAGGCTCGCCCGGGGTAAATCTCGTCACGCCGCTTAAGAGTCTTTCGAACGACACGGCGTTGCTCATTGTGCGCGGATGGGTTTACTCGCCGGATGGAATGACGCTCGATCTCAACAAGTGGCGCGAAGACCCGCAAGTGAGCGGAAGCGGATTCGTCGAGACCTATCCACCCCACAGAAGTGGTCCAAACAACTCTCCGACCCATCCGAACGCATTTCGCTGGCTCGATCGCGCTGCGCTCGAAAAACGCTTCAATTATCCGCTTAAGGCCTACTACGTCGTACTCACTGCTCCAGTCGGCGACACAACAAAGAACACTCCGCCGCGACTCACTGTCCCGCCGATGGATGAAGGACCGCACCGAAGCTACGCGGCTCAGTGGTTTTCCTTTGCGGCCATCTCTATTATTGGAACGATCCTCTTCCTGAGACGGAAATGACCGAGAAGGCCGAAGCGCTCGCCACTGAAAAGGAAGCGCGCGACGTTGCCGAGTCGGCGCGCGAAACCGAGTGGGAGCACCCGAGCTTCGCTCGCGAGCTTTTCCTCGGCAGGTTTCGTCTCGATCTGATTCATCCTCACCCGGAAGAAGATCCCGAAGAGGCGGCGAGGGCGAAGCCGTTCATGGACAAGCTCGCTGACTTCATGGCGCGGTTGAATTCCGAAGAGATCGACCGCACCGGAGAGATTCCCGAATCTGTGATTCAGGAGCTCCGCGATATGGGGGCATTCGGAATCAAGATTCCTCGCGAGTATGGCGGGCTCGGCCTTTCGCAGATGACGTACATCCGTGCGATCGAATTGGTGACGTCGAAGG
The DNA here is from genome assembly GCA_046262875.1 of Gemmatimonadaceae bacterium. Lineage (GTDB taxonomy): Bacteria > Gemmatimonadota > Gemmatimonadetes > Gemmatimonadales > Gemmatimonadaceae > UBA4720. The sequence continues at coordinate 24,925 of JBHELX010000010.1, forward strand.
ATGGCTCACTTGTCGCGCTTCTTTCCGCGAGTCAGTCGATCGGTGTTCCTCAGCCGTTGAAATTGTTCGGCACCGACGAGCAGAAGCGAAAGTATTTTCCGCGTCTCGCGAAGGGCGCGATCTCCGCGTTTGCGCTGACGGAGGTCGATGCGGGTTCTGATCCCGCGAACATGCGCACGACGGCGACGCCGACCGACGACGGACAACATTTCCTCATCAACGGCGAAAAACTCTGGTGCACCAACGGAACGCGCGCCGAACTGTTCGTCGTGATGGCGCGCACGCCGGATCGCGAAATCAAGGGAAAGCAGATCAAGCAGATCACAGCATTCATTGTCGATTCGTCGATGCCCGGGGTGGAAGTGAAGCATCGTCTGCGATTCATGGGACTCAAGGCGATCGAAAACGGCGTCATTCGATTCAACAATGTGAAAGTCCCGCGCGAGAACATTCTCTGGGATGAGGGAAAGGGACTGAAGCTCGCGCTAGTGACGCTGAACACTGGCCGCCTCTCGATTCCGGCCGGATGCGCAGGCGCGGGGAAGTCGATGCTGCAGATCACACGCAAATGGGCGATGGAGCGTGTGCAGTGGGGACAGCCGATCGGAAAGCACGAGGCGGTGGCGCAGAAAATTGCGAAGATGGCCGCGAATACTTTCGCGATGGAAGCGGTGGCTGAGCTCTCAACCGGCCTCTACGAGCAGGGGGGCTACGACATTCGCCTAGAAGCTGCGATGGCCAAGATGTACAACACCGAGGCCGGGTGGAAAATCATCGACGACGCTTTGCAGATTCGCGGCGGCCGCGGATACGAAATGGCCGAGTCGCTGGCGCGGCGCGGTGAAACGCCAATCGCTGTCGAGCGCGCGATGCGTGACTTTCGAATCAATCTCATCTTCGAGGGATCCTCGGAGATCATGAGGTTGTTCATTGCGCGAGAAGCAGTCGATCATCATTTCAAGCTCGCGTTCGACATCGTGAAGCCCGAATCGACGATGAAGGAGCGACTCTCAGCGATGGCAAAGTCGACGCCGTTTTATCTCACCTGGTATCCGTCGCGATGGCTTGGCACCGGGCAGCTTAAGCGATACGGCGAATTTGGGAAGCTCGCGACGCATCTACGATTCATCGAGCGCAACACGCGGCATCTCGGTCGCTCGATTTTTCATTCGATGGTGCGCTACGGCCCAAGGCTCGAGAGAAAGCAGGCGGTTCTTTTCAGATCTGTGGACATTGGTGCCGAGCTGTTCGCGATGTCCGCAGCGTGCGTGCGGGCGCAGATGCTTGCGAAGAAGGGAAGAAAGGAAGCGATTGCGCTCGCGGATACATTTTGTCGGGAGGCGAGACTCAGAGTAGAAGACAGCTTCAAGAATCATTACGGGCCCAACGACGTGAATCTGTACAAGCTCGCTATGTCGGTGCTCAAGGGTGAGCACGCGTGGCTCGAGCAGGGGATCGCGGCGTACGGAACTGAAATGGGACTTCCGGAAGCACACGACGCAGAGGCTCTACTTCTCGAACCCGAGTCAGTGTATACGCCACTATAGGAGTGTGCCCCGCAGAAAGAAGAGTGCGACGTAGAAGTAGATACTGAGCCCGGTCACATCGACGAGCGTCGCAACGAACGGCGCGGATGCACTGGCTGGATCAAAGCCCACTCGCTTCAATACAAAGGGCAGCATCGACCCGGCGAGCGATCCGAACGCAACAATTCCCGTCAACGCGAACGCGACCGTCATCCCGAGCAGCATGTAGTGGTCGCCGTAGCTCCAGATGCCGAGTCGCTGCCATGTGATAATGCGGACGAATCCGATCAATCCCAGAATTGCGCCGAGTACAATTCCGGCCGGCAACTCACGCGATGCAATGCGCCACCAGTCGCGCAAGCGAACTTCACCGAGTGCCATCGCACGAATTATCAGTGACGTTGCCTGCGATCCCGAATTTCCACCGGAGCTCATCACGAGCGGAATGAACAGCGTGAGAACTACTGCCTTATCGAGCTCGACCTGAAAATGTTGCATCGCGCTCGCGGTCAGCATCTCGCTCACGAAGAGAGCGCACAGCCATCCCGCGCGCTTCTTGATCATTCGCCAGAAACTGATCTGCATGTACGGCTCGTCGAGTGCTTCCATTCCACCGAAGCGCTGCACATCCTCCGTGTGCTCCTCGACGAGCGCGTCGATGACGTCGTCGACCGTCACCACTCCGAGTATGTGATGCTCATCGTCGACGACTGGCACTGCGACGAGGTCGTAATTCTGCGTTAGCTGAGCAACTTCCTCGCGGTCGGCTGTTGGAGAAACGCTCACGACTTCTTCCCACGCGACGTCGCGCACGAACGCGCCATCCGGGGCCGCGAGCAATTCGTGCAACGACATGACACCCTTCACACGGCCCTCGATATCGGTCGCATAAATCGCGTGCATCGCCTCGCGTCGTCCGCCTCGAGCAATTCGCCGGACTGCGGCCAGTGCTTCCTCGACGCGAGCGTCTTCCGAGACGGAGACGAACTCGGTCGTCATCAATCCGCCGGCAGACTCGGGCTCGTATGCGAGAAGTCGCTCGGTTTCTTCGCGCTCCTGTTCCGGAATCTCCGAGAGAATCTCGTCGGCGGTCTCTTCCTCGAGCTCCTCGAGAACATCCGCGCGATCGTCCGGCGTCATCTGCGTGACGAGCTCGGCAGCCTGGCCCGTCGACATCGCTTCGAGAACTTCGTAACGAAGGTCCTCGTTCAAATACTCGAGAACGTCGGCCGCGCGCTCCGATGGTAGCGCGCTCAGCAGGTCTGCGACTCTCTCGCGCGGGAGCGCCTCTGCTACATCGGCGAGATCCGCAGGGTGCATCTCCTCGGTCTCGGCCGGAATCGTCGAGGGATTCTCGTCGAGGAGATTGAGGATGTCGGGCGCCAGCAATGCGGCCACTCCCCGCACTTCTTCATCGCGCAACGGCGTGTGCAGGGGAGTGTGCCGCGACTCTTTCATCACACCACCGGGAGTGCGCGGCGATCGTCGCGGAAATCCACGACAGTGTAGCCGGCGATCGAGATTGCCTGTCGAACCGCGTCTGCGCTCACACTTCCGTCATGCTCGATCACCGCGCGGCCGATCGAAACATCGGCGCGTGCGATTCCCTCCACTCCCGCGAGGGAAGTGAAGACGGCGCGCACGCAATGGACGCAGCTCATTCCTGAGATTGTCGCGGTGGTTATCATGGGCAGCAATATAGGGCGGAGGTTAGAAAAAGCGGAACTGATGCAGGGACGCACTGAGACGTTCAGAACGTGTCAGTCATTCTCCGTCAGTCACGATAATGGGATTGTTTACGTATCGTTATTAGACGAACAATGACAAACTCTCCATTCAACGATCCTCGCTTCGCCGATCCTCAACAAACAGGTGCCGAGCAGTTGGCTCTACCTGATTGGGAACGCGCGGAGCTACAACCACCAGCCGAACGAATCAAACGGGAACGCGTGCTGCCGAGAAAAGTTCTGATCGGATGGGCCTTGGCAACAATCGCTGTCTACTTTGGATTTCAGATCGCTCGCATTGCGATCAAGGAATCCTTCAAACAAGCCGCCATATACACAACGGGCGTCGAGACATCACCCGACAAAACCAACGTGATTTACACGACTCCCAATGGCAAACTCAAGATTACGCGTAATCGCGAAACCGGCATGATCACGATCACCAAGAACAGATCCGCCGAGCCGCCGCCTGCTGTAAAGGCCAGTGCGCCGCCAGCGACCACGGCGACGCCAGCGGAGCCACCGACGCCGGCTCCTAATCCAGCCAAGCGCTAATCGCCTTTTACTTTTGGCGCCGGCACCGGTGGGTTCTTTGCGCGGGAAACGAGCGTCTTCTCCAACGCCGGCCGAAATGCGTCGTACTGCGATCCCGGATTCCACATGACCCAGCTGTCGTAACCGGAATCATAAACCGCGCGTTTCTCTTCCTCGATCTCGGCCGGACCATATTTCGGCGGCCCAAGCGTGAAAGCCTGTAGCCATGGGCGAACGTGCTGTCCCGTTATTCCGACTGCGGCGTTGCGTTCGCGAGCACTCGAGATCGCAATATGAATCACGTTGTAGGGCTGCGCATTTGGATAAGGGATTCCAAATGATCCGTGCGGATAATGCGACGGATAAACCATCGGCAGCAGGACATCGACGGATTTGGTGAGCGGCTCCCATTCCTGTCCGACTTCGAGCGCGCCCTTCACAGTCGTGACGAGACCGAAGATGTCGGCCGTCGTGCGCACACCGTACTTGTCGATTCTCTTGTTCGCCGCGTTCAGGAACTCGCTGAGCGCCTGCTGCTTCGTGCGACCGTTCTGCTCCGGAAATACTTGCGGCGGAAGACTCTTGTAGGGCTCGGGGAACCGGATGTAATCGAATTGAATTTCGCCGAATCCCATCTTTATCGCTTCCTCCGCAACCCGGAAATTGTATTCCCAGATTGCGTTCGCGTACGGGTTCACCCAGGCCAATCCCTTCTTGTCGCGCCACGGCGAACCGTCGGCTTTTCTGATCGTATGCTCCGGATTCATTCGCGCCGTAACCGAATCCTTGAACACGACCATGCGGGCAATCGGCAGAATGCCGTGCGCGTTCAGAGTATCCACCAGCGCTTTCAGGTTTGCGACCTTGGGCGCAGTGCCCTCGTTCTTTTGGAGAAGAGGATCGCTCGAGTGGAAGTTCAATCCGAACTCATCCTTGATGTCGATTACGAAAGCATTGATCTCAGTCGAGTCGGCAACTCCGATCAACCGCGCCATTTTCTTCCCGCTCTGTGCAGCGAAACGATTGATGTAGAGAGCGCGTATTGGCGTCGAGAGGTCGGTCCGCAGCTTCTGAATTTCCGGCGAGCCCGTTGGAGCCTGCGCGACTGTCGATCGAGCGGGGCTCGTTGTCGTAACCGGCCGAGCGCCTGCGCCAATGGATGAGGCGGTAACGGAATCCGTGACGCTTTTCGTTTTAGCGCTGGCGTCATGACTGCCGGCGCACGCAGGCAGAACGAGCAAAGAGAGAAAAAGGAAACGCATCAGACTCGTATTGAGATGGAAAAAATCATCGCGGTGTATCCGGGATCATGCACTATATTTGCCACCGATGCGAAATCATAGCTGGCTGTTGATTCTACCCCTAATGGGCTGCTCGTTGCCTTCACCGCACGCTCCGTCGGCGGAATTCCTTGTCGCGGATGGGGGCTCGACCTTTTGGGTAACGAGTGGCCCGCAGGGCATTCACGCGAGGGTCTCGCCGCTGATCCTCACGCGCGCAGGCGGCCGCTACTATGAAATTTTCGTCGGCGAAACAACCCGCTCGTACCAGGACGCCATTTTCTCTGCCGAGCCAATCTATCGTCGCGATCTCCTGAGCGGAGACACGACAGTCCTGTGGAAGGATCCGAAGATCAGCGATTGGGAAAAAATCTACCTCGCGAAAAATCCCGCGGCCCACCTGCTCGATCCCGGCGATGACGATGATCAGGATGCAGTTTCCCTCTCTGCAACAGGAGAATCGGACATACTTGGTGTAGTAGGACCATACGTTCTGTACACTCATAGCGCGACTATCGAGAGTCCGGATCTGGAGCGAGCCGACACCGCTCGAGGAGTTCTCGATGTGCGTATCGGAAAGCCGGTATCAGTCGCATCTATCGTCAGCGACACCGCTTCAATCTCCGGGGGCGGAATCCGCGAGAAGGGTCTCACGCGCTGGCCTCACCACGGGTACGACGTAATCGCACGGTTCGATTCTGCGCGCCGGCAAAGCGAGATGCTCATCCGGGACGGAAGCCGACACTTCTTCAGGCTCGGTTATGTGGACTCCCGCGCGCCGAGGATTTTCTGGCTCGACGAGCCTCGCGTCGACGCGCGCACTCGGTCGGCAATCGCTCAGGCATTTGAAGGAGCGCTTTCGGATGAAGAGCTGACGCAGCTTGTCGCTCGACATCACACCGACTCGAGGCCGCCCACAGCTCTGATGCAGTGACTGCTGCCGAGTCGCGGACAGTCAGGGAAACTCAGCACGAGACTTCCCAGCTGATGATGCCCCAGCACTCCAACAATCTGAACAACGTTTTCGGCGGAGTGATCCTCGCGATGATGGACACGGCGGCCGCCGTCTCCGCTATTCGTCACGCTCGCATGCCCTGCGTCACTGTTTCGGTTGACCGCGTGGATTTTCGAGAGCCGATCCTGGTCGGAGAGCTGGTGATAATGAAGGCGAGTGTGAACTTCGTGGGGCGGACTTCGATGGAAGTGGGTGTCCGAGTCGAGGCGGAGCATTTGATGACGGGAGTCAGGCGTCACACGAACTCCTGTTATCTGACATATGTCGCGATCGATCGCCTGGGACATCCTGTTGAAGTACCGCGACTCGTCACTGAAACGCCGGATGAGAGACGACGATACGAGGCTGCAAAGGAACGGCGGCGACGAAGGTTGGAGGAAAGGACGGCCGAGGCCTCTTGACCCGACACACCTGACTGCGTAGGCTACCGAAAGCCGACGGCGATGGAGTTCGCCGCAATCGCGATCTCTTGGAGACGCTAATGACTCCTACCCTCCCCAATCCGGGACCGGTGGGAGTTTTTTTCTTCTCTTCGAGGAGGCGTGCGGTGGATTCGAACGTATGGCTGATCGCAGGCGTGTGGATGGGGCTCGCGCTACTGGCGAGCATCGTCTCGATCAAGGTGGGGATTTCCGTTGCGCTGATCGAGATACTCGTAGGTGTAATCGCAGGAAATGCGTTCGGGGTTCACACGACCCCGTGGATTGATTTCCTCGCGACGTTCGGATCCGGCCTTCTCACGTTTCTCGCCGGCGCAGAGATCGATCCATCGTCATTGCGACGGCATCTCAAGCCCGCGCTCGCAATCGGGACGGTGAGCTTTCTCCTGCCATTTCTTGCCGCCGGTGCGTTCGCGTACTGGGGCGCGCACTGGGACCGGAACGCCTCATACATCGCGGGCATCGCGCTGTCGACTACTTCAGTTGCGGTCGTGTACGCGGTGATGCTGGAGACCGGCCTCAATCAAACGGAGCTGGGCAAGCTCATCCTCGCTGCGTGCTTCGTCACGGATTTCGGAACGGTGCTCGCACTCGGAATCATCTTCGCGAACTTCAACGGTTGGCTCGCACTATTCGTCGCAGTCACCGCAATCGTGCTCTGGTATCTCCCGCGAATGACGCGGTACGTAATCAGGACGGTAGGTCATCGCGTTAGCGAGCCGGAAGTAAAATTCATTTTCCTTGTGCTCTTTCTTCTCGGCGGACTCGCAAAGGTCGCGCAAAGCGAGGCAGTTCTGCCCGCGTATCTCGTTGGACTTGTAATCGCGGGAGTCTTTGTGCGCGATCGAGTTCTCATGGATCGAATGCGCTCCATCGCATTTTCGATTCTCACGCCATTCTATTTCATCAAGGCAGGCCTGTTCGTCTCACTGCCCGCAGTGGCAACCGGCGCTTTGCTCATCGTTGTTTTCCTGGCGGTCAAAATGATATCGAAGTTCGTAGGAGTGTGGCCGCTCACGCGCCATTTCGAATTCGACCGGAAGGGAGGTGCGTTCATCACTCTCCTCATGTCAACCGGCCTCACTTTCGGAACGATCTCGGCATTGTTCGGCCTTACGAATCACATCATCACGCAGGCGCAGTACACAGTACTCGTCACAACCGTGATCGGGAGCGCGGTGGTACCGACGGTGATCGCGCAGAGATTCTTCCTGCCACGCAGCCCGATGTTCGAGACGACAGAGGAGGACATCGAAGAGCTGCGCGCACCGATTTGAAATCGCGGCGACGCATGATGGCACGAGGATCTGCGGACGTTATTTGCGCGGGACGTCGGCCGAGATCGCCTGCCACGAACCGGTGACGTCCAATGACCAATCGTCGGGTCCCTCGTCTTCCGCTTTGTGCGGGCGATACATGATTACTTTCGCGCGCTCGAGGGTGATCATCCCTCCCTCGAGCATCGTGTCGAGCTCCGGAAGCAACGCTTTGATTTTCTCTTCCGTATCCACACACTCGATTACTAGCGGCAAATCAAGAGAAAGCCCAAGTAATCGCGCGCGGTGAACTCGCGAGCTCGCGCCGAATCCAGCAATGCCGCGAAGAACGGTGGCGCCCGCGTATCCGCGCAGCCTCATGAGGTTTACGATTTCCTGGTACAACGGCTTTCCATTGTAGAGATCACGCTCGCCAATGTGTATTCGGATCAGTACGCGTTCGCCCTTGAATCCATGCATGATTCTGCTCCTCTCGATGCGCAGAGCCTAAGCTCGCGCTATATGCGTCCGCGAAATTCGATGAACTCTCGGGCAACGACGAATCCGGCAAACATTCCAAGCAGCGCGATCCCGACACTAAGCGACATGTACAGTCCGGCCCGTTGATACTGAGCTTCCTCGATCAGTGTTGCGGTCTCGAAGCTGAACGTTGAAAACGTTGTGTAGCCGCCGCAGAATCCGGTCATCAGCAGCGCACGCAACTCGGGCGTGATCGCCGGTGTTGCCAGGGCGTACCGGACAAGAAATCCAAGAACGAATGATCCCGTGATGTTGATCAGCAAGGTCCCTAACGGAAATGATCCGCCCGAGCGCTGCTGAATGAACGTCGACAAGAGAAATCTGCAGACGCCACCAACTGCGCTTCCCGCTGCCACGTACCAGACCAGTCTGCTCACGATTGTTCTTCCGCGAGCTGGCGCAACTGGATGAGATCAGCGCGAATGGCGTCGATTATCGGATCGATCCGTTCTGCGGCGCGATCGTCCACGGCTCCGTAGCCTCGGAGCTTCCGAACGTAGCTGTCATCTGTGCGCACTATCTGCGCAGTCAGTAGCGCCCGTACCAAACGCGCGCGCGAGCGGCGCCGTCGCGGAAGATCGAGGAGCTCGACAAGCTGCGCGATCTGCACGCGAAGGGATTCCACGCGCGGTAACATTTCCGGGGCGAAGCCCACGGGCAAATCATCGTCATATGAGATCATTCCGTCAGCGCGCCGCGAGGGGGAACCTGCAAGCACTTCAACTTCGTGGATTGCTTCTTCGAGCATGCTCACGAAAACCTCGAAATGACGTCGCTGGTTCTCGTTGAGAATCGAAGGATTATCTTCGGCGCCCGATGGTGAAGCCTCGGATCGTGAGCTCATGCGCTCATGATGCCGCGGTCCGGTGCGGCCTATATAGAATCACCTCGGCCCGCTCGAGAGTGATCAATCCGCCGCCGATCATTCTATCGAGATCGGGCAGAATCTTCCGGATGTTCTGCTCAGTCTCGACACACTCGATGATCACCGGCAGATCGAGCGACATGACTTCGATCGTGTCGGTGTGAACAACGGAGCTCGTTCCGAATGACATCGCTCCGCGGAACACGGTCGTCCCGGCGTAAGCGCGCTCGCGAAGAAGTTCGAGGATCGCCTTGTACACAGGCCGCCCCTCGTACGCGTCCGTTTCGCCAACATGGATGCGCATCAAAACTCTTTCGCCGGCAAAGTCCTGCATCGTGAAAAAGATAGCGACTTGACCATGGCGCATCTTCCGCACACCCTTTTGCGTATGCGTAGAACATTCACCGTCGACGAGGCGAATCGGATGCTGCCCCTTGTCAGGCGAATCGTAAGTGACGCCGTGCGCGATTATTGGAGATGGCAGGACGCCGTCCGCGAATTCGAAGTGGCGGCCCTTCGAAGCAGTCCCGACACGCCCGACGAAATCGCCGAGCAGCTCCAGGTCGAGGCGACGCGACTCGCCAAAGAAATCGACGGATACATGGGCGAGCTCGGCGAGCTCGGCGTCATGTTCAAGGGATTCGACACAGGACTGGTAGATTTCCCGGGCGAGATCGAAGGTCGGCCCGTTCTACTTTGCTGGCAGCTCGGTGAAGAGGATGTGCGGTTCTGGCACGAGGAGAGCGACGGATTCATCGGCAGACAACCATTGCCCGGGATACAGGTAAGCTGAAATGGCACGCGACATACGAGAATTCAAAGGCCCCGACGGAACGAATTGGGGAGTCGAAGTAAAAATCCCCGGCTCGAGTAACGCGATGGTCGTGTTTCACCATCCCGGCGGAAAGACAGCGCGATTGGATCGCTACGCATGGCACCAGTGGCGCGGACCCGAAGCAAGAAGTGTCACGGGCTCGCTGAAAAAAGACGCAGTGATGAAAGTGCTGACACCGCCCGCGCTGCAGCTTCTCTTTCGAAGGTCGATGCCAATTTCTCCGGGGTCGACGCCCTTGGCTGAGCCGAATCCGAAGATGGATGAGGATATTTGAGAAGGGGAGAACTGCGATTGTCCGCGCCTTCGCGGCAAATCGCAGTTCTCCCCTTCTCAAAGTTTCACCTCCACTCTCTCCAGATACGACGAGACGCCAGCGATATCTCCTCTCGACGACATGTCCAAAACAGGCGCCGAGACTCTCACCACCCGGAATCTCATTTCTCCACGATCGATCGCGAGATGAACCGCCTGCGGCAATTCGTATTCTCCGCGCATTGACAGCGGAACGTCGCGACAGGCGCGAAAAATCTCCCTCGTAAAAAGAAAGCAGTTCATACTCGAGTAGGTTGGCTTCCCCGACCGAACCATCTCGTCCGTCGGCGAAACGAGGATGCGCCTGAGATAACCCTCGGAGTCGATATCGAGCGCGCCGAATCGCGCGGTTCTCTCGGGCGGAACATTGCCGCCCTTCACGAGCACCTCACGATCGAATCCAATGATCGCCGGTTCCACGATCTCGTGAAGCGCGTCGAGCGCCTCGCGTGGATAAAAATTGTCGGAGTTGAGAACCGCAAAGCTGTCGTCCCCGACGAAATCTTCAGCCGACAAAACTGCGTTGGCTGTGCCGAGCGCGCGTTCCTGAATTGCGAAAGTCACTCTTATGCGGGTTGGCACTTGCTGGCGCTCGTACCGATCCCGAACTCCGGCGTGCTCAGGGCCGATCACGATGCACGCGTTCGTAAATCCAGTGTCGGCGAGCGAGCTCAGGACATAATCGAGAAACGGCCGGCCCGCGTGCGTTGACATCGGGATCATCGCCTTGAGGCCAATGTCGGCGATGGCCGCCTGCGTCGCGGGTAGATGCGCGGACTCATCAGCCTTTCGCATCCGCGTGCCGAGTCCGCGCGCGAGAATTACGACCCACGTTGTTATCGCTCTATCGCTCAATCGCTCAATCGCGAAACGGTACCTCGATCTCCATGCCGTCTCGCGCGACGACAGTGTTCTCGAACACTTCCTTTGCCTCGCGCAACAAATCCGCGGTGCTCATCGAGTACCGCGCCGAGAGATGCGTCAGCGCGAGCTGCTTCACATTCGCCTGCGCGGCGACAGTCGCTGCCTCCCTCGCTGTCGAGTGACCGGTTTCTGCAGCGCGCTGCAGTTCTTCGTCGCCGAACGTCGCTTCGTGTATCAACAAATCTGCATCACGCGCCGCTTCGATACTCGCCTCACTCGGCCGCGCATCACCTGTTAACACAACCCGCCGTCCCGGGCGCGTCGGTCCGACGAGTGATGCGGGATCGACCACTCTCCCATCGGGGAGTGTTACGCTCTTGCCGCGATGGAGGAGTCCCCACATCGGACCTTCGGGGATTCGCATCTCGCGTGCGAGATCCGGGTTGAACCGTCCGAGTCGTGTCTCTTCGACAATCGAATAGCCAAGCGCAACGCGACCAATTCCGTGATCGACTGGAAAAGGAACGATGCTGTATTCCTTTCGCTTCACCGGAGTTTCGGGAGTGATCTCGCGATACTCCATCGGAAAGCTTTCTTTTTCGCTGCCAATCTGGATCGCTCGTCGCAAAAGGGATTCCGACCCAGGCGGTCCCCATAGAGTCATCGGTTCTTCGCGTCCCTGAAGTGCGAGAGTACGAAACAATCCGATGACGCCGAGCACGTGGTCGGCGTGCATGTGAGTGAAAAAGATGTCGCGAAGGGAGAAGCTCGTTCCGTAACGCATCATCTGCCGCTGAGTTCCTTCACCGCAGTCGAACATCAGCGTTTCACCTTCGCGGATGACAACGAGCGACGAAACGTTGCGCTCGACAGTCGGGCGCGACGCTGAGGTTCCAAGGAATCTGACAGTGAGCGACATGGGCGGAATATAGACGCGCCCGGCCTACAGACGGAGCTAGCCGAGCATGTGAGAAAGGTCGGAGCTGCTCGTCGGATACGAGCACAGCAAGTGCTTGAGATCGTCGCGTTTTATTCCGCTCTTCATCGCGAGTGCAAACAGGTTGATCACCTCTTCGGCGTGAACGCCGAACAAATGTGCGCCGAGCAGGCGGTCGGTGTGCGTGTCGATCAGCGTCTTGAAGCGGCCGTATGGAGATGCCACGCTGCTGTTCGTGAACCACTCTGATGTGTCGGCCGTGTTCACGACGAAATCGAGTTGTTGCTCGTGCGCCTTGGCCTCAGTCAGTCCAACGCTCGAGAGTGGGGGATTCGTGAACACGACGCTCGGTATCGCGCGATAATCTGCGCGAGCGTGATTGCCGGTGAGCAGATTCGATGCTACTACAGCGGCTTCCATTCCGGCGACGGGCGTCAGCGCCGCTGATCCCTCGGGGAGAGTAGAATCGCCCGCAGCGTAGACGGTCTCGTTTGAGACGCTTTGAAGGAATTCGTTGACGATCACGCCCTGCTTTGGATCCGAGTCGATATTTGCAGTACCAAGCGACAAGCCATCGATATTCGGAATTCGTCCTGCTCCGTGTACGACGTAATCGACATCCACAAACTCGGTCCCATTCTCAGCAGAGCAGTGAACGCGAACATGGTCGCCGATACGTTCAACGCCACTGACTTCGTAACCGAGCTTCATCTCGATCCCCAGCTCGCGCGAGCGCTTCACCAGCTCTACAACGAGATCCTGATCGAATCGTGAGAGTGGATTTCGGCCAACAACCGTGACATGTGCACCTGCGAGCTGCGAGAGGTGCGCGAGCTCGAATGAGATATATCCCGCACCTATGAATGCGATGCGGCGCGGAAGCGCATCGAGCTCCAGAAAGTCGGTGCTCGTTTTAACCTCTCCTTCTCCGGGAATTTTGAGCGGTGCGGGCCGCGCGCCTGCGGCGACTACGAAGAACTTGCCGCGCAACTGGTCATCGCCAATCGCAAGAATGTCGCGCCCGACAAATCGCGCCACTCCGTGCAAGGTCAACACGCCCGCATCGTGCAGCGCTTTCTCGCGACGCTCTGATACGGGATCCGTGAACGATCGCTTGAAGCGCATGAGCGCTGGCCAGTCAATCTTTGCGCTTCCGACGACACCATGGGGAGACATCCGTTGATGCCAGTCCACAAGTTCCGCTGCCTGTATCAGAATTTTCTTGGGATCACATCCGCGAAGCGCGCACGTTCCACCGAATGGTTCTTCATCGATGATCGCGACTCTCCACCCGGCCTTCGCGCATTTCATTGCGGGTGCAAAGCCGCCCGCGCCCGTACCGATAACGATTAAATCGAAAAGCGTCGAATCAGTCACGATCGTAGCGCGTTATTGAAGCAGCGACGCGAATCTCGGGTCGGTTCTCAGCGGATCGTAACGTGGGTCGAGCCGCGGAAATCCCAAAAACATGTGCGCTGCGCGTGCGCGATCGAGCCATTCGAATGCGGCACCTTTGTCGCCGAGTGCGGCGTACACCAACGCGATTTCAACCGGAGGTGAGTACTCGATACCATAACGCCGTCCCTCTTTTCCCGATCGCTCGGTGGCCGCCACCGAGGAGATCAGAGCTCTCGCTTCATTCTGCCTGCCGGTCACAGCGTAGAGATATGCCATCTCGCGACCTGGTGGATCGCCAACGATGCGGAGCGTCTCGCGAAACTCCCGCTCGGCATCGGCGAATCTGTGCGCTGCGATATACGTCAGCGCGAGATCACGATGTCCACGCACGAATGTCGAATCCAGCTCGATTGTATGGAGGCCCTGCGCAATCGCTTGCGGGAACCGCCGCGCCAGATAGAGCGATTGCGCATACTGAGTGTTGATGATCAGCGAGAGGGGATCGATGGTCTGAGCGCGCGCCAACTCCGCAACGGCACTGTCGGCGTTTCCGAGCACGTCGAAATAAAACAAGCCATACCAGTGACGCGCGGTTGCATAGTCCGCGTTCAAGGCGATCGACCGCCGATATTCCCGCGCCGCAGCTTCACTGTCGTGAGGGACGTAAACGAAATATGACCCAAGGGCAGCGTGAGCTCCCGCTAGTGTGCTGTCCAATGCAAGTGCGCGCTCTGCTTCAGCCTTCGCTTTGTTAAACGACTGCAGCGGATCGACGTTCGCGTATGCAGGGAGAGTAACGTAAGCCTCGGCAAGAGCCGAGTGGGCCAGTGCGAACGACGAGTCTCGCGCGAGCGCCTGCTCTAAGAAGCTGATCGCCTTCTGAGCCGTGGCGCCCGTTCTCCGGTTCCAGAAGTAGCGTCCCTGAAGATAAAGGTTGTAGGCCGCGACATCGTGTGTTCGCGAAACAGCCGGATTATTTGCGCCGGCGAATGACAGCTTCAGCTTGAGCGCATTCGCGATCGATGCAGCAAGCTCATCCTCGACAGCGAACACGTCGCTCTCTTTTCGATCGTAGCGATCTGACCAGATCGCGTAACCGTTCTTCGCATCCACGAGCTGCGCCGTTACTCGCAGTTGATCGCCGGATTTCCGAATGCTGCCTTCGAGTATCCCGCCGACGTTGAGCTTCTCTCCGATCTCGGCACTTTGCGCCTCCTTCCCTTTGAAAGCAAACGCCGAGGTGCGACCTGCTACTCTCAGTCCCTCGACTTTCGAGAGGACAGTGGTCAACTCCTCCGCAATTCCTTCGGCGAAATAATCCTGATCTCGTTTTGGACTCAGGTCGGTGAAGGGCAATACCGCGATCGAATTGATTGGGCCACCACTCGAACCGATGCGTGGGGATGAATTGCGTTTCGCGACGAGAAATGACGCAAGCAGTAGGACTGCGACCACGGCGCCCGCGACTGCATAGACCGTTCTTCGGTTTGAAAAGAGAGCGGCGCGAACGGGGTTTGCATCAAACGCGGCGGCGAGAACGCCGGCAGACGCCGGGCGGCGGTCGCGATCCTTCTCCAGACTTCGCATCACGATCTCGCTAATCCCTGGAGGGAGATCCGGATTACGCTTCGATATGTTGACAGGCTTCCCAGTGACATGCGCGGCAATCATCGCCTGCGGAGTTTTCCGATCGGCGAATGGGTGTTGTCCCGTCAACAGCTCGTATGCGAGAACTCCCCACGCGTAAATGTCGGTGCGAGCGTCAACGTTGTCTCCCGCGATCTGCTCCGGCGCCATGTACGCTGGTGTACCTAGCGACGATCCTGTCTCGGTAAGGTCCTGCGATTCCTCGTTCGGTGTCGCCGAGCTCAGCGCTTTTGCCACACCGAAATCAGTGACCATCGCTGAATCGCCGGAGATGAGAACGTTGTCCGGCTTGATGTCGCGGTGAATGATGCTGCGCTCGTGTGCGTACGCGAGCGCAGATGCGACGTCACGCAAGATCTTGAATTGTTCGCGCTGCGTCATTGGATCGTGTCTCGACAGCTTCGACCTTAACGACTCCCCCTCTACGAAGGGCATCGTGAAGAACGGAAGGCCGTCGGCATCTCCGGCAGTGAGCACCGGAACGATGTGTGGATTCTGAAGGCCTGCAGCGAGCATGATCTCGCGTTGAAAGCGGTCGAACGAAACGCGCGCAGCTGTATCGGGCGGGAGAATCTTTACGACCACTCGGCGAGCGAGCCGGGTTTCTGTAGCGAGGAAAACGCGCGCCATTCCTCCGCCACCCAGCTCACGGTCGATGCTGTACTGACTTCCGATTGCGGCGCGCAGTCTTTCTTCGAGAGTCGGTTTGTCGCTTGTCACTACACAGCTCTCTTCATGGGCAGAATATACGGGTTGGGATTGCCGCGAAGGAACGACCCTTGCCCCTATGTGAAGGTGGCAAAGACGTGAGAGGCAAGGATGGCAACAACAAAAAACAGAGCTACCAAGAGAACGAAACGAAAATCCAGCTCATCGATGCAACAGCGGCAGCGATCTTACGCAAAGCCGCCGCTGCCGAAACAACATCAGGATCCGCCGGGACTCGAATCCCGGATGAGACCTCGACCGAAATACCAGGCGCCCGCGTATCGCGCTGCGGGAAAACTCGAGGGCAAAGTTGCGCTCATTACCGGCGGCGACAGCGGAATTGGAAGAGCGGTTGCAGTCCTGTACGCTCGCGAAGGCGCAGACGTAGCGATTGTCTATCTGGCGGAAGAACAGAGCGATGCCGAAGAGACGTGCGCGGCGATCGAAGCTGAAGGAAGACGGGCGCTTCTTCTTCCTGGTGATGTCACGGTTCGCGAATTCTGTGCGCAGGCTGTGGAGGATACAGTCGACGAGTTCGGCAAGCTCGACATTCTCGTGAACAACGCGGCGTTCCAGAAAAATCAGCAATCGATAGGGGAGATTACCGACGAGCAGCTCGAGCACACGTTCCAAACGAATTTCTTCGGCTACTTCCACATGGCGCAGTTCGCGGTGAAGCAGATGAAAAAAGGTGCGGCGATAATCAACACAGGATCGATCACCGGCCTCGAAGGTGAAAAGACCTTGCTCGATTATTCCGCGACCAAAGGTGCGGTGCATGCATTCACGAAGTCTCTCGCCCAGAACCTTGTCGCGAAGGGCATTCGCGTGAACGCTGTCGCGCCTGGTCCGGTATGGACGCCGCTCAATACCGGCGCAAAGGACGCTGAAGACGTGGCGGAATTTGGATCGGATACTCCGATGGAGCGGCCGGGACAGCCCGAAGAGATCGCACCGACGTACGTGTTCCTCGCGTCGGAAGCGGACTCCAGCTTCATCACCGGCGAGGTAATCACGCTCCTAGGCGGCGAGACGACCGCCGGATAGGCCGGCGACCGTATGGCGAAACTTTATCCCGCGTCGGTGTAGGAATGTGAAGCGGCAAAACTCCAGCCGAGCAGTCATACATTCGATGCAATGGTCTACTCACATGCGAAAACTTTTTCTAGCGATCTCGCTGGGCGTGCTGGCTGTCGGCTCCGCCGCGTGCAGCGACATAACGAACGGACTTGGCGGCTACAACGCCGAGGGCAGCTACGATTTGATGACCTTCAATGGGACGCAGATACCCACCGTCGTTTACGATGACGGTTTCGAGCAGCGGCAGGTTCTGCAAGAGACATTCACGATCTACAACGACGGGACTTACACCGACGACTATACGTTGCGGATTAGCGACCGAACCGGGACCTCGCAGCAGTCTTTCCGCGATAGCGGGACATATCAGCAGAACAACACGGCCCTTCAGTTCAGGGACTCTTCGACTGGCGACATTTTCAGCGGGTCGATCACAGGAAATGTTTTGACGGTAACCTATCTGGGCGATATTTACGTGTACCAGCGGTAAGCGTCACTTTTCGCTATCGTGAAGCTAGGCAAGAAGTTGCAAGTTTTTTGCGAGTCGATTTCTATTGACTTCCGGCTGGATTAAGGTAACTTGCTCGAAGTCGAAAGCCCCGTGACTTTCTGCGGGGCTTTGATGTTGTAACCCGTGTGCGACGGGAATGGTGGCCCTTTCAGCTTGGGCGAGTCATGCCGGTCGCGCATTGTCGCGGGGCTGTAGCTCAGCTGGGAGAGCGCTGCAATCGCACTGCAGAGGTCAGGGGTTCGATCCCCCTCAGCTCCATGAAGAGAAATTCGCCGGATGTGGCGAATTGGTGTAATAAGAAGTCATAGGGTTAGCTGCCCGCCGCCGCTCGGTAGGACGTAGAGTTCCAATGACGGCGTGCGTGGCACGTTAGCGCGGCCAATCAGCCGCAGCGGAAATGCCGCGACGATCTGGTGATCTTCGCGGCATTTGAGTATCCGCTACCCGCTAGCCGCTTTGACATGGACCGGGATTTTCACCACTGACGTAACTATCCCGCGCACGATGGTCGTGATCTCCATCGTCAAATCTCCCGGTTCCTTGCGCGTGATCTCGAAATCCATCGTTTCGCCAGGTCCACTCAGAAAATCAGCAGGGCGCATGTTCGCCTGCGTTGATGGAAGATCAGCTCCGTCCTTCGCCACCGCGCGCCAAGTCTGAAGTGTTGAACCACTGACTAGGCGCACGCGCTTGATTCCCGCCGGAGTGATGTTGACGAATCGTATCCGGTGCTGAGTTCCAGCCGTGAGCTCGATCGGGTCCGGCGTTCCTTTGCCATTGAAGAATGGCGGCGCCAACTCATTCGGATTTCGGAAGCCGCCGCCGGGACCACCGCCACCCATCAGCATCAGACGATCATTCGGATTCGGTCCCCCGTTCGCGTCGAGCACTATGAGCGGACCGTATAATCCGGAGGTAAGCTGACGGTTCTCGTCGGTGTGCGTGTGATAGATGAAAGTTCCGGCTCGATCGGGTGTCATTCTCACTATGAACGAATCGCCTGCCATGACTACCGGCGCGGTATGCTGCTGCCACCCGCTCCACCCGCCGACACCGTCGTAATAGCTTTGCAGCTCGATGCCGTGCCAGTGAATGGTTACCGGCTCGGGCGTCCGATTGATCACCATGATTTCCGTTGGCTCGTTTTTTCTCACGATGATCGTCGAGCTCGGAAAGCGAATCGAGTCTGGGGCCGGCGGGCTCGATCCTTCCTGCAAAACGAAAGCGTAGCCCGGCTCCTTGCCGTAAACGTTCGCGCGCTTGTCCACGAAGAGCCGTAATCGATTGCGAGGCGCGGGCTCAGCCGGGAAAGTCGTGGCGCCTCGGCCTGCAACGCGAATTCCCATAATGAGTCCGGCCATTCCGTCGAGTGCATGATTCGCGAAGTGTTCCGGGGCGGATTCATCATAGAGCAACTTCAAATCGCGCGAAATGTGAAACACGAGGTGACAGTGGAAGAGCCAATTGCCTGGGCGCGTTGGAACGAACGACATGCTCATCGTCGTCATCTGGCGCATGAATTCAGTGACTGCTGTCCTTCGTTGGCTTGCAGTATAAATCGTATCGCGGATCGCATCGCCTCGGCTACTTACCTTGAAGTAGAATCCGTGAAGGTGCATCGGGTGCACTGCCGAGCTGACGTTGATCACTCGGAATCTCACGGTATCACCGATGTGGTAATCGAGTCGCTCCGTATGAGGCCAGGACAAGCCATTGATCGTCGGAACTTCTCTCAATCCCGGATTCGCAAGCGTGCGTAGCGTGTCTCTCCAGATCGACACGACCATCACTCGATCTTTCGTGGCGCCTGAACCGGGAGGATCGACTACGAACGCGCCGGCAAGCTCCGCGTCGGTTTTGTCACTAGGGGTGTCGAGATCGCCCTCGGTTCTTCCCCAGTAGAAGAATGTGCCGGGAGTGGTCGCGATGAAATCGATCTCACGCTCGGCACCCGGTGAGATGTCAAATGTGTCGAGCGCCGCCGCCTGCCGATCCTGAAGACCGCGCACTCGCATCATTTTTGGTAGTGAGTTGTGAATCGATACGTGGATTTCGGTGCCGGCAGGAATTCTCAATAACGGTCCGGGAATCTGCGGATCTTTGCCACGCTCAGCGAACGCATATACAGGGACCCCGGGGCTCGATTTCCCCTCGGGATACCAGAGGACTTCACGTGCTTCCAGGTGAAGCGTCAGAATGCCTTTCGCCAGTTGCCCAGCGGGAACACGATTGTCGTTGGGTCGTGCTTCGGTGCGCGCAGGTTCGATTCGGGTCGCAACTCCGAGAAGCGTTAAACCGAGCGCCGCGCGCAAAAGTACTTCGTGCATCGCTACTCCTGAGGACTGACCAGTTTACAGTCTCTCGCTCGCCGCCGCCAGTTTGCTTCGGTGCGGCCTTAGGGCAGCATTGCCCGAATGTCGTTGCGCAACGCGTAGAAGACTTCCGCGCTAAATCGATTCTCTTCTGTCTCCGAGTTCCCGACGAAATCCCCCATCGCTTCGGCACCGAGGCGCCCGAGAAAGCGGAGAATTGCGCTCTCCTGAACTACCGTGAGTGTGCGGCGGGAAATGATTGTTTGACTCCCCGGGTTTTCATGCAGCACCAATCGGAACATTGCACCCGGTCCCTGGAACGGACGCTTTAGTGGCGTGTGAATCATGAAGCTCACTGCTGAGGGAAGCGCCCAATCCGGCTCCTTCGTGAATTTCAAAAGCCATCCGCGTTCGCGATCATTGTCGATTACCGAAACATCGGCGATCAATCGTTTGAAACCGACTGTAAAGAAAAGAATTTTCGTCGTGAAATCGGATCTCATCTCCAGGTCGTTCGGAATGGCGCGTGCGGGCCCGTTGAGTGGAACGAAATGACCATTGAGGCTGCGCAGTCGGAGAGTCATGTAGTTGTCGTCGCCATTGATCTCGAGCCAGAGACCCCCGCGATTATCTGTCACAATCGATCTGTACTTCGCCGGTTTGACATACTTGTCGAGATATTTCGCGAAATCGGGAAATGTTTTTTTGATCCCGTCTGGATCGAGCCGGACACGTAATCGGATTGTGGTTGCGGATTCCGCATCCCTGGTAGCAACGAGAGTATCTAGGGAAAACAGTCGACCGAGTGCGGCAGTAGTACGCGGGAAGTTCGTGCGATAGTCGGCGCGCAGATCGGCCACAGATCGGTTTTCGCCGGACAGCATCAGCTTCGAAATGACATTCGCGAACTCATCGGGCTTGATGCGACCCGCGGTGATGTCGACGTTCGTCAGCCACTCGAATTGATCCTGGCCAAGGCGCCGTAGTCGGATGTAATGACGCGAATCCCCAGGATCATTGGCAGGAGCTGCGGGCCACGGTCTCGCAGTGAAGAGATAGCGATTGTTCGCGAACTCTCCGTCGATGGTTACGACTCTGGTTGTATCGCCGTACCAGGCGGTCCACACGCTCGTGTCGTTGAAGATCTCCGATGGCGTGAGGGCCTTTTTCCCGAGCTTGCCACGCGCGATGAGAAACTTCGGCGAGCGAGTAACATTCGTGAATCGTTGCGCGATTCCGCCGAATAGATCGTCGGCGTTATTGCGGGCGACGGTGGGATTGGTTCCGAATGCCGGTGCGACATCGCGACACGCCGCGACCGACGCCAGCATCGCCGCCGCGGCGAAAATGAATTTGAGGGGGTATCGAGTCACGGGGGTGGAAAGTTCAATGATGCGACGGCGTAGCGAAACCCCGATGATTGAAGTAAGGGAACACGTTGAGTCTGGATCAGAAGAGTCCTCGCCTGAGCGCCAGGAGGGCAAAAAAAAAAGGCGGCCCGTTTCTCGGCCGCCCTTTAGCGATCGAAACTCGATTATAACGTGGTCGCGTGCACGACCGGTTTGAACAGCAGCCCGTTTTGCGAAATCGAATTACCGCGCATCACGAAGCTCTGCCCTGCGTCAAAATCGATCAGAAGACTGGTGCTCCCACCGGCGCCGAGGACGAATGGCGTAGCGAGAAGAATCTTGATTCCACTCTTCCCCGCACTCGGCCATAGCACAGACGGTTTGGTATTGTCGTTGAGCGTGACACTCGACTTGTCGGTATCGATGATCAGTCGAAAGCCTCGGTAAGTGCCCGCTGGAAGCGTGGTGGCGCCCAAGTTTGCCGTCTTGCCGTCGACTAAACTGAGAAGGTTGATCGACGTGTTCGGCGAGACAAGCGTCGTCCACCCGGACATATCCGACTCATTTTCAGCTTCTGTGTCGTCCGTATCGCCGGTCTTTCCGTCAATCCGTACGACGAAAACATCGACACTCTTCACGTCCGCAGACGGGAACGGTGAATCCGTCAGCAATACGTTGACCCGTCCGGAATTCTCTTCAGTGGGGCCGTTATCGCACGCTCCGGCGATGAAAAGCGTGGCTGCCAGTGTCGCGATCGATCCGATTAGTCTTTTCATGGCTTTACCTCCAGAAAACGAAAGAAAATACACCCAGCCTTAGTGCAATCTCCGAACCTTCGTGTCATAGACTCCCCGAGGTATCTGCGCCCTCGATTTCGGCTCCAATCTGGTCGATCAGCTCCTGAGCCTCGACCTTCCGAACGAGCTCCTTTATTGCAGGGTCAGCCGATTCATCGATCCCCATCTTTTCTCCCATCTTTGCGACCAGTCGGAGGATGTGGGTCGTTTCCTCTTCAGTCAAAAGACTCACTTGAACGTCGAGATGATTTCGGATCTCGTCGATTTCCGCCATGCGGTTCTGCGCGATCAGAACAAAGGTCGCGAGAAAAATTGCTTCGAGCGTCGCGAGCGTATTGAGCCACGACAGGTCAGGATCGAAATGATGAACTCCGGGAATCAAGCTCTTGTTCGCCGCCATCCATACGCCGAACAGCACGACGTGTATGTAGACGAAATTCATTTGGCCGACGAAGCGCGACACTGCGATGGCGAACCGATCCTGCACCGATTTCGTTTTCCGCTGATCCTCGGCAACGGCTGCAAGAGCGCGCATGTTGCGCTCGACAATAGGCGAGCTTCGTCCGCGCCCTGTCCGCACGGGAGCGGCGTCACCCGGATTGACGTTTGGATCTACCATGGGTCTTACCAGTTAGAGGGAGGTTTCGATTGTCGCTGGAATCTCATAGCGATTGATACGCCCAGTCTCGTCAGGGAGACGTACGGTAACTGGGAGACAGCCTCAATTCGCCACCGCGCGATTGATGTGATGTAATCAACCGGCTAATTTGAGATCAATGCCTCGACGTAATTGCGAGGCACTTTTTTGCCCCTTGGTGTAACTGGCAACACGTCTGACTCTGGATCAGAAGAGTCCTGGTTCGAGCCCAGGAGGGGCAATTACAGCAGCGGCTACCGGCTACTGCTACCGGCATTGCGCTAGAATCTCATCGCCACCGATAATCCCGGTCCCGTGGCAGAGAGATAGGGAGAAACGTGAATTGAGCTGAGCGAAGGACTCTTCACCGTTGCCGCCTCGGTGCGCCCTTTTCTTACAGCGATTTTCGCGAACGTCTCGCCGAGAGCGATGCCCAGGGGATAATCGCTCGCCCAGTGCACTTTGTTGTTGAGCATCTCGAATCCGAGAAGACTCATCATCGAATATCCCACCGGCCGGATGTACCGGTATTCCGAATAATTGCTGGAGATGACGGTCAACGTGGCCATTGCAGTCGCCATGTGTCCGGACGGGAACGCGTCATAGTGCGGAGTGTGACGCGCATAGTCGGCCTGGTTCGGAAATATTCTCCACTCGCCGCCGCGTTCCGTGCTGACGAACGGGCTCTCTCGCCCAGTGAGATGTTTTAGAAGCTGCGTGGCGAATCCGGTGGTGAGGATTGCTTCGGTAAGCTCGCTCGCTGTCTGCTCAGCACGGTTGTCGTTTTTCGCCAGACCGTATGCGAGAAAAGATCCGGCGATCGAAAAATGAGTGAAGCCATCGCCGATGAAATACATCGCGGTCCCGATGTTATCCGGTCCGGCTATTGGCAGCTGCAGTTTCCTGCTGCCGACGGAAAGCGACAAATGCGCATATGTCTTCTGATGACTGGTGTGCGACAGGTCGAGTGAGCTGCCAAGAGAGTAGACGCGATCTGTGATGTGCTGATCTTCCTCGATCAGAGCCGCTGTCTCCAGCGCCAGCTCGCCGATCTTCGGCGCATTCTTTTTTCGGAATGTAATTCGCGAGTAACCGGCGATATCACTCGGAAAGTTCTTTATGAACGCAAAGGCCCGCGGTTTCAGGTAGGTGTATTGGGCGGACGATTTCCGGAGCGAATCAATTCTGTCCGGCTGCTGCGCCCGCGAGGAAGAAAACGGCGCGGCAGCCGACAAGAGAAAGAGGACGGTACCTCCGACTCTGATTATTGTGGACACGCACGGAATATGACTGTGGTGTGGAACACCAGCAATCGAGTGTAGGCACAGGTATTCGCAAAGCGCGCGATAGTTGTCAGCTATGAAGACACGACTCTTGTGCGAGGCTGCGAGGTAGTAGCACGATGGGAATGCGTCGTCGCAGGAAACTCATAATTGCCTCTTGCGAAAGATATATCGTTCGATATAGCTTCTCCGCCGTAACGATATATCGCCAGTAGTATCGACTCATCTTTACGAGGTCGTATAACTGGCTAACTCAAGCTCGAGAGGAAAGAGTCAATGCGACACGGTCACTGCGGCACTGGCTACGGATGGGCGTTCTCGATGCGCCCGGAAAACTTCGGATTCGATGCGGGCACGTTCTGGGGAGGTCGTGGACGATCGCGCGGTGGCCCATTCGGTGGCGCCCGAATGTTCGATCAGGGTCACCTCAAGTTCGTAATCCTCCGGCTGCTCTCCGAGAAACCGCGGCACGGCTACGAGATCATCAAGGAAATCGAAGAGCGATTCGGAGGCATGTACTCGCCGAGCCCGGGGACGGTTTATCCCACTCTTACTCTTCTCGAGGATCTCGGCTACGCGCGTGCGCTTCCCGAAGAGGGCGGAAAAAGGATCTACGAGATTACCGACGAAGGACGGAAGCATCTCGAGGAGAATCAACCCCTCATCGACGACATCTTCTCGAAGATTGCCGATTTTGCGCAGAGCATCTTCGGCGAGCCGATGATGGAGATCCACCGCGCAATGAAAAATGTCGGACGCGCTGTCTACGCTTCAAAGAGCTCATCGCGAACTGCTGAGCAAATCGCGAAGATCAAAGACATACTCAATCAAGCTGCGAGGGACATCGACTCGGCTTGAGCGGTAATACGGCAGTCCGCCGTCCGCGGCAATACTGCAGTCCGCCGTCCGCGGCAATACCGCAGTCCGCCGTCCGCGGTGTTCTTATTGTTTTGTGTAAAGATGCCCGGCCGCGTCGAGCACTAGTTCAGAATCGAGCACGGGGTCGCGGCCCTCATAGTTGCACCGGGCGATAACGTGCTCGACAATGAATCGTGGATGGAAGCGCGCCATCGGCAGCTTCTCCTCCTCGTACAATCTCTTCATCGCCGGCTCGATTACATCGAGATCGCACTCCAATCCCGCACCGCCGCAGACGAGCTGAAAGATCTCGATGTATTCATCCCGCGTCGGCGGCGCGATGTGAAAGTTGTAAGGAATGCGGCGCATCATCGCCGCATCCATGATCGTGCGCGGCGTCAGGTTCGTCGAAAAAATCACGAGCCCATCGAACACCACCGCGAACTTCTTCCCGGTGTGCAGAGTCAGAAAATCCATTCTACTCTCGAGGGGCAACACCCATCGATTGAGCACCTGCTCGGGTCGCGCGATCTGCCGACCGAAATCGTCCACGACGAACACGCCGCCCGTCATCTTCGTGTGCAGGGGAGCTTCGTAGTAGAGTCCCACCGGATCGAATTTCAAGTCGAGCATGTCAGTCGTCAGCTCACCACCCGTGACGACAACGGGACGATAGCAGCGCACCCAGCGGCGATCATCAGCAGAAATTCTCGCGCGCATGAGCGATGGCTTGAGCTCGTCGGAGCCCCTCGAGTCAGGCGCGACCTCCTGATGCAACGCAGGGTCGAAAATCTTGATGATCTCCCGTTCCACCTCGATCGCGTAAGGAACCCAGACCGATTGTTTGAAGCTCCGCGCGATTGCCGTTGCAATTGAAGTCTTGCCGTCACCCGGCGCTCCATAGAGAAGCATTCCGCGTCCGGCATTGATCGCAGGTCCCAATCGCGCGATCAGCTCCCGCGAGATCACGAGGCCTTCCAGACTCTTTGCTATCGCTTCCTCATCCACGCGATCGTTAGTGATGTGTTGGCGATTGACTTGCTCCTGCCACTGCGAGAGAGGCACGGGGGCAGGACCGGCATAAACCGATTGCTTGAGCGCGTCCTGAACCCAGTCCTTGCCTGCGGCTGAAATTCCATAGCGCAAATCGAGCTGCCGCCCGGTTGCTTCCGCGCCGAGCGGTTCGAGCAAACCTTTCCCGCGCATTCCCTCGAGCAGTTCGCGCACGATCGGCACCGGAAGTCGGATGATCTCAGCGACATCCGCCGGTTTCTTCGCGCTGTAAGCGTACATCACCTTCAGCGTGAGACCCTGCAGAAACGTCTCGTCGAGTCCGGTGTCGGCGATGCCGCCGATTTTTGGGGGACCTTCCTCGAGGAATGCCTCGAGGCGGACTCGGTCGATGACGCCAAGCCGCACGAGATTATCGCCGAGCGTGCCGCCGGCATGGCGTTGTCGTTCCAACGCCTGTGCAACCTCCGCTTCAGAAACCAACTTCGCTGCTACCAGACTTTCGCCAAGAGGCACGAGCCAACTCCTCCTCTTCCGCCGAGCTGCGCCGCGACGGATTTTGATCGCCGGTCAGCAGATCATCCTCGAGCGCGGAATTCCCAAGATGAGAAACGACTATCGCCGATGCATAGTAATCAATTTTTTTGCTGCCTTTATCATCGCATTCGCAACAGCAGACGCACAGAGCAATGGGCATCAGTTCACGGTCGCGCAAATCAAAAGCTATCCATTCCCCAACGAGCTCGCTGCAGCTCCAACCGGCTCGCGCATTATCTGGGCCCTCAACGAGAGAGGCCTCCGAAACATCTGGGCGGCCGAAGGTCCGGCGTTCAAGGCGCGCCGCCTTACAAATTATCAATCCGATGACGGACAGGAGCTCACGAGCCTGTCACTATCGTCTACTGGGAAGTACGCAGTCTACGTTCGCGGCGGCGATCACGGTGGAAACTGGGACACTGCGGTTCCCGTCAATCCAACAGAAAATCCCGCGGGCTACAAGGTTCAAGTCTGGTCGATTCCTTTCGACGGCGGAGAGGCAAAGGCACTTGGCGAGGGGGACGATCCGGTTGTCTCGCCACGCGGCGACAAGGTCGCGTTCACGCGCAACAGAGAAATCTGGGTTGCACCAATCGACGGCTCCGCTCAAGCGAAAAAGTTTTTTTCGGCGCGCGGCGATTTAGGCGCAGCGCAGTGGTCTCCTGATGGTTCGCGACTCGCGTTCGTTGCGAATCGGCAGGATCACTCCTGGATCGGAATTTTTTCAGGTGACTCGACTCCGATTGTCTGGATAGCGCCGTCTACGTCGCGAGATCAATCACCGCGATGGTCGCCGGATGGAAAACGCATTGCGTTCGTGAGGAGTCCGGGAACCGGCGGCGCGCCGGATTCAGTTCTTGTTCCCCGCAACACACCGTGGTCGATCTGGACTGCAGATGCGACAACTGGCGAAGCGCGCTCGCTCTGGGTTTCTCCGACAACTCTGCGTGGATCGCGACCTAGCACCGAAGGTGGAACGAATCTTCACTGGGCGGCAAACGGCCGAATCGTTTTTCTCTCGGAGATGGATGGCTGGCCGCATCTATACTCGATCGCCGAGAGTGGCGGGCAGCCGATGCTTCTTACGCCAGGGAGTGGTATGGCGGAGTACATCTCGCTCAGCCCGGATGGAAAATGGCTGACGTTCGCCGGTAACATGGGACGTGACGTGGATGATATCGATCGTCGTCACATTGTGCGCGTTGCAGTCGATCGAGCGTCGCCGGAAGTGATGACGCCCGGCGTTGGGCTCGAGTGGACTCCGATAATCACCGGGGACGGAAAAAACATTGCGCTTATCGGCGCGACAGCACAGCGACCGCCTGTTGTCGGCGTGATGCCAATCAATGGCGGTACCGTAAACTGGATTGGCGCTGATCGCATCCCCGCAGATTTTCCAACGGCTTCGCTCGTAATTCCGCGGAAAGTCGTGTATCGATCGCCTGATGGAATTGAAGTTCACGCACAGCTGTTCGAAAAATCGGGCGGTCCCGCGAAGAAACCTGCGATTGTTTTCGTTCACGGAGGTCCGCCGCGGCAGATGCTGCTTGGCTGGCATTACTCCGACTACTATGCGAATTCATACGCGACGAATCAGTACCTCGCCAATCGTGGATTCGTCGTTCTCTCCGTGAATTACCGTTTGGGAATTGGCTACGGTCGTGAATTTCATCATCCGAAGTCAGCAGGAGCGCAAGGGGCCGCTGAATACACAGACGTGAAGGCGGGCGCTGAATATTTGCGAACACTGCCGCAAATCGATCCGAAACGAATCGGGATTTACGGCGGATCGTACGGAGGATTTCTCACGGCAATGGCGCTCGCGAAGAACTCGGATTTGTTTGCCGCTGGTGTCGACATTCACGGCGTGCATGATTGGACGACAGAGCGCGCTCGTGGACTGATGAATCGCGATCGATACGAGCAGCCGGCGGATCTCGAGCGAGCACTCTCGGTGGCCTATAAGTCCTCTCCGGTTTCGAATGTTGCCGGATGGAAATCGCCGGTGCTGCTCATTCATGGCGACGACGATCGAAACGTGCGCTTTGGGCAAACGATCGATCTCGAGCGGCGCCTCGCCAAGAAAGGTGTGGCCTACGAGGAGATGATCATTCCCGACGACACGCATCATTTCATGCGTCACGCGAATTCAGTTAAAGCGGACAGTGCTATCGCAGAATTTCTGTCGCGAAAACTTGGTGGACAATAACCGGATTTCTTTTTTGTGTTGTTGGAAAGTGGTGCAAATCTTTCCTAAATCCGAGTAAAGGCGCTGATCGAATCGCTAACTCGAAGTCGTGATTTTTTTTGAAAATTTGTGGCCTCATTTGCTTGATTGGGCAACTGTCTTGCGAATAGTTTTACGAGGTCGAACAGCGGGCGGCGCGGTAAAATGAGCTTTCGAAATTTCGTTGATCCAAATGGGAATAGATGGGATGTGTGGTTTGTCCGTCCCATGTCGAAAGAGCGGCGAAAAAAAGAGCGGCGGTCAGAGAATGCGCGCACCGCTGCGATGTACGTGTCGAGAGACCGCCGCATGCAATCCGATCGCCGCGTGAATCCGTTCCGTCCCCGGACTCATGTAGCGATGGGGTACGAGAATGGATGGCTCTGCTTCGAGAGCGAAGAGGGCGAGAAGCGCCGCCTCGTCTGGGCACCGGAAGGATGGGAGAATCTTCCGACAGAGCGACTGTGGGTTCTATGCCGAGTGGCGACGCACATCACCAAGCCAGAGACGACAACGCACTAGGGATTTCCTCTCCGGCTGGCCTCTTTGCGTGCCGGCGCTCCACACCGTAACATTGACCTCGAAGATTTTGTAACCCCTCGTGTGCGTACGACGCACTCGAAAATCGCGTATTGGAGGTCGTGATTATGGTTTCTCGTTTTTGTCTCGGACTCTTCGTTGTTGGTGTCGCAGCGGGATGCGCGTCTGCGCCGCCACCGGTCGTCGAGCCGTTGGGACTCACCGGGTTGCCGGCGCAAATCACCGTAACTGATTGGCCTTTCTGGGTCGATATCCCGATAGAGTCGACTGACTACGATCGAACGTGGAAGACCGTGATCGACGTTGTTTCCGAGCGCGCGGCGATAGGTGTTCTCGACAAGGAGAGCGGATACATTCGCACTGAGTGGCGCCCTGTCGATGTGTCGGTGGCTCTCTATAGCGGACAGAAGGACGAGAGAGGCCGGCCGATCATCACCAATCAAACGGGTGAGCAGCGCTACACGTTCCGAATCCGGCAATCGGAGTCAAAGATCCGGATGGGAATCGAATCGCGATTGATGCCGAGTCAGCGGTGGGCGACGGGACTACGAAATATTCCCAATGCCCCGTGGGTTGGAATTCATCGCGAGCTACAGGACCGATTGGTAACCCGGTAAAGAGCTACTTCGGACTGCGGACTGCGGAATCACTTCGGACCGCGGGCTTCGGAATCACCGCGGAATGAGGACTACTGCGAATTCTTCCGCAATCCGTAGTTGTTCCGCAGTCCGCGGTCCGAAGTGTTACTTCCCGTCAGCGCGAACTGGCGCATCCTCGATCAACAGATCGTTAAAGAGCGCGCGATAGTGAACCATCGCATTCCTCAAATCCTCAGTGTTCGCTTCCCCTCTCGAATCACGCTCGGCGATGTCGTGAGCGCTGCGATACTCGTCTACAACATGCGGATGATCGACCGATACGTCTGCCGCGCGTTGCGCGAAATCCGCAACAGGATATCCGCGAACTTGCATGAGATCAGCGACCAGACGGTCGGCTTCCTTCACCGCACCTCGCGGATCATCGACGAAGCGAGCCTGATCGTCGTGCCAGGTTCTTTCGAATCGCTCGCGGTCCGCGGCTGCAAGCGGGCGAATGTTGAACTGTTCTACGCGCTCCTCACGTTTTCGCAGCTCTGATTCAGCCTTGCCCCGGTCGCGCATAGACTGGAACGTGCGCTCGTACTCGGGACCGAATTTTTCTGACAGGTTTCTCGTCCGTCGCTGGCCGACGATGATAAGCGCAACCGCTGCCAGAGCGACTACTGCGATGATGCCAATTATCAAGGGGTTCATTGATTCCTCCGTCGAATCCGGGAGGATTCAATCGCACGCAGAATGCCAGCGCGACGATTACCAGCCCGGAAGGTTCGAGGAGGTGCTACTGAGTGCGCCGGGCTGCTGAGACGGTCTGCACCACAAAGGGCGACGTCGTGTCTTCAGCCGACTTCGCAACGGGAGAAATGTTCGCGGCCGCTGCTGCGTCTTTTCGCGCTCTCGCTTCGACAATCTGAGTCATGAATCGCTCACGCTCGCGGACCGCGGCGAATTCAGCTACGAGGCCGCTCGTCGCCTCCTCGATCCTCTGAATTCGCTCCTCCATTTTTGCCAGGCGACTGGAGGCTGAGGGACCGCCGGTATTTCGCCGCGCCCAGCTACCCATGACAACCCGACTTCCAATACTGATCGCGGCGATCAGGAGGATGATTGCGAACACGTTTGAAGGCTCGATTAGCATACAAGTCCCCAACGGGCGAAGGGGTCGCAATTGTTTCAATCATTTCCGGCTACGTATCGGTACGTATTACCTGCTGACGCGATAACCGTTATCAGTAACGAACCGGTAGCCGATAGCCGATAGCCGAGGTCCGATGAACGGCCTACAGAACGTGACGGTCGAGAGAGCGCCCGCGAGAGAACGCATATCGTGGGCACTTTACGATTTTGCGAACACCGTGTTCTCGATGAACATGGCGACGCTCTTTTTCTCGGCGTGGATCGTGTCGGATTTCAACCGGTCGAATACACTTTACGCGACGGTCAACGGAATCGCGTCAGTTCTGGTAGTTGTGTCGATTCCGGTTTTCGGGGCCATATCCGACGCAACCCAGAGAAGAAAACCATGGATCGTCGGATTCACGCTCGTCGCCTGCGTGGCGACGGCGTTGATTGCAGTCATAGGAGAGCATTGGCTGCCACTGATTGGCGAGGGCGTCGCTGTCACCAACGGTCTGCCCGCACTCGGCGACAGGATGACACCGCCTCTGCTCGGCGTTCTCTTCGCCTTCGTCATCGCGAATTACACGTATCAGGGCGCCCAGCCGTTTTACAACGCGATGCTGCCCGATCTCGTGCCAAAGAACGAGCAGGGAAGACTCTCGGGGCTTGGCGCTGCGTTCGGCTATGTGGGCGCGATCACGGCGGTCCTTGTCGCGTTTCCATTCTTTCAAGGCTCGCTCCCGCTTCTCGGGCCAGTGTCGCCGGGGATTCTCCACGCGCTGCGATCGATTCCCTATGCTGGCGTTGGAGGACGCGTCTCCGTTTTTGTGCCGACGGCGATCCTCTTTTTCGTCTTCTCGCTGCCGCTATTCATTTTCTGTCGCGACCATCACGCGATTTCCGAGAAAATGAGCGTGGCCTGGCGCGAAGCGTTTCGCGCTGTCCGCACAACGCTCGATGAAACGAGGAAGTATCCGGGATCGCTGCGCTTTCTTCTCACGTCATTCGTCTATCAGGACGCGATGGGAACTATCGTCTCGTTCATGGCGCTCTACGCCATCAAGGGGATGGATTTTGAGAAAGGATCCGAGGCAACGTTGTTTGTTGTTCTGACAATTCCTGCCGTATTCGGGAGCTACATCCTCGGAAAAATTGTTGACCGCATCGGACCGAAGAAAACGCTGTCGCTGGTGCTGCTCGCGTGGGTCGTTCTCCTTGCAGCAATGATCAGTGTGCCAACTCGCACAGCATTCTGGATTGTTGGAGGATTCATTGGCCTGATCTACGGCGGAGTTTCGACGGCTGAGCGGCCACTTCTGCTGACGCTGGTGCCGTCGCACGATGCTGGCCGTTTTTTCAGCCTGATGGTTTTGTCATCGCGTGCCGCTGCGATACTCGGCCCATTTGTGTGGGGACAAACCGTCGATCATCTCGAGCCTCGAGTAGGGCCTCATCTGGCGTACCGCGCCGGAGTGGCGACTGTCGCGATCGCGATGGTCATCGCACTTTTGATGCTGCGGAAAGTCCCGGACAAACACCAACGCTGAATGGCAAAGCAAATCACGGGCGGCAAACTTTATCTGACTGGCGGGCACCAGCTGACGATCGCGGCGGGCGCAGTGGACGAGCTCGTCGAAGTCCTGCGAAACCGAAGCGAGGAAGTGAGTACAGTGACGATTGTGCCGGGCAACCAGCTGATGGTGCATTGGAGTCAGATTGCGGCGCTACAGATTTTCTCGGCCGGAACCGATGCTCCTCCTTCGGGCAAGCCGCGTGGCACCGGCGAGTATCGAGGGTAGACCACGATGGATTTTCGCCACCTCATTCTCTTAGTATCTGCTTGCGTCATGTCCACAGAAGCGATCGAAGCACAACTGCCACGCGGAAGAACCGAGAAGCCGCCTCTTCATGCAAAGCACTGGCTCGCGATAACCGGGAAACCGCTGAGCGCGACAGCAGGCGCGCTCATATTTGCCAAGGGTGGCAACGCGGTGGATGCAGCGTGCGCGATGCTCGCCGCCGGAACAACGATGTGGGACGTGCTCTCCTGGGGCGGAGAGACTCAGGCGCTGATCTACAATCCACACACGAAAAAAGTCATTGGAATCAATGCGCTCGGCGTCGCGCCATCGGGCGCAACCGCGGAATTCTATAAATCGAAAGGCTACAAGTTTCCGCCGGAGTACGGTCCGCTCGCAGCCGTGACGCCCGGAACCCCCGGCGGACTCATGACGATGCTCGCGGAATATGGAACGATGTCGCTGAAGGAAATTCTTACGCCCGCGATTCAAATGGCCGACGGATATCCGATTGAAGCGCAGACGGCGAACTCGATCGAGGCGAACAAGAAGTGGATCAAACAGTGGAAATATTCGCCGGCGATTTTTTTGACGCACGCAGGCGAATCGCGAGAAGCGCCCGAGACGGGAGAGATTTTCGTGCAGAAAGATCTCGCGGCCACTCTACGCAAACTCGTCGCCGCAGAGCGCACTGCGCTCCGCGCGGGCAAATCGAGAAAACAGGCGATCTACGCCGCGTACGATCGGTTCTACAAAGGCGACATCGCTCGCGAATTGGTTCGCGGAGCTCAGGAGGACGGTGGTCTTTTCACGATGGCCGATCTCACGAATTGGAAAGTGCGAATCGAAGAGCCCGTCAGCACGACGTACAAGGGAATCACCGTCTACAAGCTCCCGTTCTGGCAACAGGGGCCGGCGATGCTCGAGGCGCTCAACATTCTCGAGAACGTGGATCTGAAAGCGATGGGATACAACTCGCCGAAGTACATCCATGCGATTTATCAGGCGATGAGCCTGGCGTTTGCTGATCGCGATTTTTATTACGGTGATCCGTACTTGAGTCCTTCTCCGCCGGCGCGAGGATTGTTGTCGAAAGAATACGCAAAGTCACGCTTCGCGCAGATAAACTGGCAGCGGAACGATTCATCGGTGAAGCCGGGCGATCCGTATCCGTTCCAGCGCGGAAAAAACCCTTTCTCCGATGTTCTCGCAAGCTGGGTAGTGACTCCTGCCACGGGTCCCGCGCTCGGGCGAAATCAGGACACTCCCGCGACCGCACCGTCCGACAGTGCGATACCGCCTGAAGAAGCCGAATTCGACATTCACGAAGCGTTTTATCGCGGCACCACATCTATTGAAGCAGCAGACGCCGAGGGATGGGTCGTATCCGTAACTCCCAGTGGCGGCTGGGTTCCAGCTGTAATTGCGGGGCGCACCGGTGTCGGACTTTCGCAGCGAGCGCAATCGTTTGTGACGGATCCCGCGGATGGTCCATTCAATGTGATCGCTCCGGGGAAACATCCCCGAGTGACTCTCACACCTACGCTCGCTCTGAAAGAGGGGACGCCCTACCTGTCATTTGCCGTGCAAGGCGGCGATTCGCAGGATCAGAATCTTCTGCAATTCTTTTTGAACGTCGTGGAATTCGGAATGACCGTGCAACAGGCTGTCGAGGCGCCGAACATCAACAGCTTCCAGATGCGGGAGTCATTCAAGCAGCATCAGACTTGGCCGGGTCACATGCTGATCTCGAGCGTCACACCGCAAAGCGTTCGAGAGGAGCTCGAGAAAATGGGGTACACACTCGAGCTGGAGCGTGCGTCCCCGGAGCGCACGTCGGGTCCCATCAACGCGATTCTATTCGACAGGAAGCACGGCTCGATGTGGGGCGGATCCAGTAATCACGGAGAAGATTACGGCATTGCGTGGTAACTGTACCGGTCAGCGGTGATCGCGGGCATCGGCGACCGGTGCAGTTAGATTCAGCCGGATGCGGTACAGAATTCTGGTAACCGACGAGATCGATCCCGAAGGCGTCGCGCTCCTTGCGGGCGTCGAAGAGTTCGACGTCGATGAAGTTCCTACTCTTCCGCCCGCCGAGCTGCTGGCGAAGATCCCCGCCTATGATGCATTCGTGGGACGAAGCGCGACGAAAGTTTCTGCGGAGGTGCTCCGTGCAGCAACGCGTCTCAAGGTCGTGGGTCGCGCCGGCGTCGGGGTCGACAACATCGCGCTCGACACTGCAACAGAGCTCGGCATCGCCATCATCAACGCCCCCGCCGGAAATACCATTGCAGTCGCCGAGCTTTTTTTTGGTGTCGTGATTGGATTGCTGCGTCATCTTCCGCGCGCATACGAATCGATGCACGCTGGACGCTGGGAGCGATCATCCCTTCTCGGCTCCGAGCTCAAAGGAAAAACCATTGGAGTCGTCGGGGTTGGGCGTATCGGTGGGGAAGTAGCGGTACGGGCGCATTCATTCGACATGTCGGTTGTCGGTTACGATCCGTACGTCGCCGAATCGCGATTTCAATCACTGCGCGTCCATCGGTGCGCATCGCTCGATGATCTGCTCGATGAAGCGGATATCGTGACCGTTCACACGCCTCTCACGGATGAAACGCGCGGGATGATTGGGAGGCGCGAGCTCGGGCGTCTCTCGCCGTCGTCGATGGTCATCAACATGGCGCGAGGCGGAATTGTCGATGAGGAAGCGCTTGCCGAGGCAATCGATGCAAGAAAGCTCGCTGGCGCTGCAGTCGATGCTTTTGTGAAAGAGCCGCTGAGCGCGGATCATCCGCTTGCGAAATTCCCGAATGTTTTTCTGACGCCGCACATCGGGGCCTCGACAGCGGAAGCGCAGCGCAACGTTGCAGTCGATGCGTGCGCGGCAGTTCGCGATGCGCTTCTCTCAGGAGAATATTCGCGATCGATCAACGTTCCCGAAGGCGAACATGGAAAATGGGAGGAGCTTCGCTCCGCTCGAACTCTCACTCGGCGGGCAGCGTCGATTGGGCGCGCGATCCTCGCCGCGCAGGGAACGAGCGTCGTCGGCCGAATCGACGTCCGGGGAAGCAACACCCTCTCGCCCGCTCGCGAGACACTCGTTGCTTCCGCCGCGCTCGGCGTACTCGAAGCGGTTGTTGAGCAGGAGCGTCTCAATCTGATAAATGCGCGCACTCTTGCAGAGGCGCGTGGAATCGAGCTGTCGTTTACCGAGTCGGCCGATGGAGGTCAGGCTGAAGTTGCGGGAGCGACAAAAGCTGTCGAGGTGCGCC
Organism: Gemmatimonadaceae bacterium; assembly: GCA_046262875.1. Classification (GTDB taxonomy): domain Bacteria; phylum Gemmatimonadota; class Gemmatimonadetes; order Gemmatimonadales; family Gemmatimonadaceae; genus UBA4720. The sequence continues at coordinate 60,740 of JBHELX010000010.1, forward strand.
TCACAGGGGGAATGAATGACATCACGGTTGGCGGCATCGCGTATTCCCACGGCAATGGACTCGACAACGGTGACGGCGCATTTCGCATCACTCGAATCGGCGCATTCCGAGTTGACGTTTATCCGCGCGACACGCTCGTGATTCTCACGAACCGCGACGTCCCCGGCGTAATCGGTCGCGTCGGTACGTTGCTCGGCGAAGCCGGAGTGAACATCGCCGAGTATCACCAGGCGCGCCTTGCGCAGGGAGGAGAAGCGTTGGCTGCAGTTTCAGTCGACGGTGCAGTCGGCGAAGAAGTAAAAAAGCGTCTGCTCGAGCTTCCTGATGTTCGGTCAGTCACGGTGGTGAGCTTCAGAAAGGAGTGAGCGCCCGCGTCGAGACCGACGTCGATATTCGCGCAATGTTCGCGGCGGATGCGTCGGGTTTGCGATACCTGCCAGCCGGAGTCGCGCGACCTCGATCTGCGGAAGAGGTAAGCGCGATTCTTCACGAAGCAGCTGATCATCGAACAGGTGTCACGCCCGCGGGAATGCAGACGAGTACGACGGGCGCGTCGATCACGGAAAATGGAATTGTGCTTTCGCTTCGGGATCTCGAGCCGGTTATCGATATCGACAGCAAAGCACGCATAGCGAGAGCGAGCGCAGGCTCGATCCTCGGCGAAGTGAAACGCGCTGCGGCCGCGGAAGGATTTCTTCTCGCGCCTGATCCAACGAGCGAAGAAGAGAGCAGTATCGGGGGAGCAATTGCGTGCAACGCCTCAGGTGCGCGAACTCTCAAATACGGCGCGACGCGTGAGCACGTGCGTGCTCTGACGGTCGTTCTTGCATCAGGTGAACTGGTTGAGTTTCGACGCTCCGGCCTGGAGAAAAACACGGCCGGCTACGCATTCGCGCACGAGCCAGTCGATTGGTTCGTCGGAAGCGAAGGAACTTTGGGCGTGGTTGTAGCTGCGGAGCTCGCGCTGCTTCGGATTCCCGAGCGTGTCATCGGGCTCGAGATACCATTTGCGACCGAGGCGCGAGCACTCGCGTTCGTTGTTGCTGCGCGAGAATCACCGAGCGTATCGCCGCGGTGTCTAGAATATTTCGATGAGCTCGCTGTAGGAATTGCGCGAAGAGCAGAGAACGCTCGCGCACACGCAGATATTCACGAGCCGTTGGTACCTGCATCAGGAACGATGGTGTATGTGGAACAAGAACTGGCCGCCGGGGATGATGCTGGGCTGGATTCGTGGCTCGCGCTCGCAGAGAGGGAGCGCGCGATCGTTGACGACGTTCGCGTGTTCGATGGCGAGCAAGCGCTCGCGACCGCGCGACGAATCAGGCACGCAGTACCGTCGACAATGAACGAGCGTGGCGCCGGACACCGTGAGGCAGGTGGACGGAAAGTCTCAACCGATTGGGCTGTGCCATACCGCCGGCTGCACGAAACGATCTCGATGTCTCGCCAGCTGGCTCGTGATGCCGGCATTGCTCAAGCTGTGACATACGGTCATGCCGGCAACGGGCATCCTCATCAGAATTACATCGCGCGTGACTCTGCAGAGCTCGATGCGATCGAGCGTGTTGTCGAGGCTACGCTGCGCGGAGTGCTCGCGATGGGCGGTACCGTGTCGGCTGAACACGGAATCGGAAAGCTCAAGCGCCGCTGGCTTCCCCTTCAGATGTCTCGATTGGAGCTGGGTGTCATGCGCGCAGTAAAAAATGAGCTCGATCCGCTCGGCATCCTTGCGCCGGGAAACATTTTCTGATGGCGCCGAAATTTCAAAGCATTGTCCTCGACATCGATTCGACTCTCTCTGAAATCGAAGGAATTGACTGGCTTGCGGCGCAGCGAGGTGAGGAGATTCGAGCACAGGTTGCTGAATCGACCAAGAGAGCAATGCGCGGCGAAATTTCGATTGCGAGCGTTTTCGGATCACGCCTGGCGCTCGTTGCTCCGTCGCGCGATGAGATTGCGAAACTCGGGGAAGAGTACGTTGCGCGCGTGCAGTTCGATGCGAAACGATCGTTGGCAATACTAACTAGTGCGGGAGTGCGAATAGTTCTTGTATCAGCTGGTCTTTACGAAGCTGTGCTACCGTTGGCGCATCATCTCGGAATTTCTGATGCCGATGTGCATGCAGTCCATGTCCATTTCACGAATGAGGGAGCTTACGCGGGATTCGATGAGGATTCGCCGGTAACTCGGAATGGAGGTAAGGCAGTCGTCGTACGATCGCTCGCGCTCGAGCACCTGATCCTCGGTGTTGGAGATGGAATAACTGATCTCGAAACGAGGATAGCGAATCCGCCGGCGGTCGACGCATTCGCAGCATACACGGGCGTCGTGACTCGAAAGCAAGTCGTGAATCGCGCCGACTATGTCATTCAGAATTTCGAGGAGCTGCTCGCAATCGCGCTGGCGGATTAACGGTCGTCGGGCTTGCGCGGAAGTGTCAAGTAAAAAACGGAGCCGACGCCAAGCTTACTCTGCACCGTGATGTCACCGTTCATGCGGCGCGCGAGGTCGCGGCTGATCGAGAGTCCGAGTCCTGTGCCAGATTGCCCGGTGCTGAACTCGCGTCCCACCTGAACGAACGGCTCGAAGATCGCCTCAAGCTTGTCGGGAGGGATTCCGTCGCCGTTGTCGGCGACGCTGATTGTCACTATCGAGCCATCCGCCGTGCAGTCCAGGCTGATTTTTCCCGCGGGCGGCGTGAACTTGATTGCGTTCGAGAGGAGGTTGATCAGAATCTGGCGAACCTTGTCGGAATCCGCCCACGCGCGAATGTCGACATCGTTGTCGCACTGCTCGAATTTAAGATTCTTGGCTCGTAGCTGAGGCTCCACGAATTCCCAGAGTCCCTCGAGAAGTTTGTGGACATCGACCGTTGAAGCCTCGACCTCCACGCGGCCAGCCTCGATCTTCGCGAAGTTCAGGATGTCGTTGATCAGCGCGAGCAGATGGCGCCCGCTTCGATCGATTCGCTCGAGATCCTCGAGCTGTGCCTTCGTCAGCGGACCGTGAAGACCAAGCTCGAGCAGCTGAGTGTATCCTGCAATCGCATTGAGCGGTGTACGGAGCTCGTGCGACATAGTCGCAAGGAATTGGCTTTTCGCTTTGTTTGCTTCTTCGGCCTGCCTGCGTGATGTTCGCTCACTCAGCACAAGATTCTTTACGTCAAGCTGTCGTTCTCTCGCACGGATTGCCGATTTCAGAATTGTAGTGAGCGTCGCTACTCTCACCGGTCGCTCGATCAGCGTGATGTTGCCCCTGGCCGCAAGATCTTCCAACCCTCGTGGCAGTGAGCTCGAAAGCTCGTCTTCCCCCGTCAAAAGAATTATCGGGACGTCGGACCACGATGGCTGGTTGTCGAGAAGTGTGGCGAGAGAATCGCGACCCTTACGGTCAAGTGCTTCCTCTGCCAATAAAAGCACGCCGGCCTCTCCATGCTCGACGCGTCTGCAAGCTTCCTCCATGTCCTTACAAAGAATTGCGTCGATTTCTGCGGGTTCGAGAATACGCACGGCGACGGCACCGTCGCGCCCCGTCGGAGCTACGAGAGCGACAGTCGTGCTGCTGGATCGACCTTCTCTCGGTGTGCCGTCGTCTTCTGGCAAGGACTGGGCATTTCCGCGCGACGGCCTTTCGACCACGCGGTCCGCTCCCGTCGTCATGAGCGCCGAGCTTGAGAGCGAGCACTGATTTCATTCATGAGGGGTGCCGACTCTCCGGTGTAGCTCGGAACACCAGTTAGAACACCATGGAAATCACGAAGCGGTTCCCCAACGACTAAGCCACCCCTGCCGATTCTACATTCACGAATCGTTCGCTCATGGCCGCCACTTCGCTTTTTCACGACGGAAATTGCCTGCCGCACTGAACCCGCAAATTCGAAGTAACGCAACAGCACGACAGTATCCGCGAGGTAGCTGACCTCGGCCGCTTGATCGACCGGATTTCCGAAAATCCCGTGCTGGACCAACGTCATGATTGATGTAACACCGTTGTTCGAGAGGTAGCTCAACAACTCGTGGATCTGAATCGGAAGCAGTCTCTCCTCCGGCATGGATTGCAGATATCCATTGATCGAATCGACCACGACCAGTCCGATGTGCTCCTCTTCCACGGCGTTTGCCACCTGGCTCGCGAATTCTCCAGGAGACAAATCCGTCGGCTCGACTTGCCGCATTAGCAGATTCCCGGCTTCAATGGAATCGGCGACTGTCATCCCGAGTATGTCGCCTCTCTGTCGGAAGGTCGATAACCTCTCATCGAACAGATAAAACAGGACTTTTTGTCCGCGGCGAACTTCCGACTCGGCGAATTGGGCAGCGAGTACAGACTTGCCGGTGCCGGCAGCACCGGTGATGAGCATGCTCGTTCCACACGTGAGTCCCCCGCCCAGAAGAGTGTCTAAAGTCTCTGAGCCGCTGGTGAGCGTGAGTTTGCTGACGTCAACGCGTGGCTCATCGTGAAGAATTCTCGGATAAACCTCGAGGCCGCCAGTCGTGATGCGGAAATCGTGATACCCGCCACGAAATCGGGATGCGCGAATCTTGATGACCTGCAGCCGTCTCCGCTCGGATCCGTATTCCAGCGCGATGTGCTCCAGTGAGATCACTCCATGCGCGAGACTATGAAGCTGCAGGTCGCGATCTGACGTGCTCTTGTCATCGAGAAGCAGGACTGTGCAATCGCGTCCGGTGAAGAATTGCTTGATGGCGAGAATCTGGCGTCGGAATCGAAGCGCTTCCCGCGCGAGCAGACGCATTTCGGAAAGCGAATCGAATACCACGCGATTCGGTGAATGATCACCGACTGACTTGAGAATCGCGTCCACCGTTTGCTGGAGCTCGACCTCGGCAGGATGGAAAATCGTGTAACCCTCTTCCGCGTCGCTCAGCCCCATGGATGACAACTCGAACACATCGATGCCGGTGAGATCCCAACCGTGTGACTCCGCAACCGCGCGTAGCTCGTCAGCGCTCTCGGAAAGAGTCACGTAGAGCCCGCGCTCGCCGAGCCTCACACCTTCCAGAAGAAATTGAAGCGCGAGTGTCGTCTTTCCGGCGCCGGGCTCGCCGTCGATCAGATACAGGTGATTTTCGGGCAGTCCCCCGCCGAGTATCTCGTCGAGCCCCTTGATTCCCGTCCTGGCGCATGACAATTCAGCGCGGTCACCGTTAATGGAGGTCGCGGTCGTTGTTTGCGTCATAGTAGGAGGGATCGATCAGCAGATACCGCGCCAGTATGACTCGCGAGATCAACCCGCCGCAGCGATCCTCCTCAGGGCCTGGATCGCCTGAACAATTTGCGGAGGGGGAAGCGTTCCATCGGCGACTGCCTGGACGAGTGGTCCGTCGCGATCGTACAAGTCGCTGCCAAAATAGAGCTGCCCATCCCGGATGTATGCGGTGTTGTAAACTATGTAGACGGGAATCTTCTGGGGCAGCTTCACTTGCCGATTATCCGGACCGTTCATCATCGCGTCCTGGATCTTGTCTACAGGCCAGCCCAGCGCGTACTGGCCAAGCTGTTCGGGATGCTCGAGTCGGATGCAGCCGTGACTGAACGCTCGAACATCCTTATTGAAGAGCTCGTGATTGGGCGTATCGTGGAAGTAGACGTCGAAGTCGTTGGGAAAAAGAAATTTGATGTAACCCAATGCGTTCTTCGGACCGGGACGCTGGCGGATACGCGTCTCACCTCCTTCCTGATACGTCTCCATATCGTTGGCCGCGAGGTAACCCGACGACATCTTCGGAAAAATTTCCTTCGCTGCAATTGTTGGCGGAACATTCCAGTACGGTCTGAATACGACGTACTCCATCGAGTCCGCGAATACCGGCGTGGCCTTGTCGGCGTAATCCTGGCCGACGATGACCTTCATTTCCAGAACTTTTTGCCCGCTATCGTACGCCTCTAAACGAAACTCCGGCACATTCACGTACACGTAGCGTGATGGGAGATTTCTCGGCAGCCATCGAAACCGCTCCATGTTCGCGGCGATCTGTCCGGCCCTGTAAGTGACGGGAATATCGAGCGATTTCACTGTCTCGGGACCAAGCATGCTGTCGACGGCGATTCCGTGTCGAGCCTGAAAAGCGGCGACGGCACCTGCGAGCGAGTGATCGAAGATTGCTGCGCCGCTTCGCGGAGGTTGTTGTGACGCCCGCTTTTTCGAAGAATCTCCAGCAGCGGGCGTGGCCCCCGCCGTCGATTGTGCGACCGTGATTCCCTCGGCGGCGAGACGCGCGCGAAGCGCACTCAACCGAGCCGGATTGTCCGCATCACCCGGCTTAACCGCTTTTCCCTCGGGGACCGATGGCCATCCCCCTTTCGCGGCGATGCCGCGATAATCAGCCAGCGCCTTTTGAAGGTCCGCATAGTCGGAGTCCGCGGGTCGCAACGTCGCGATTGCCTTGTCGATCGCAGGGTTGCGAATCGCTCGAACGAGTGCGCTGTCCTCGTTCGCTTCGTGTCGATCGATGTGCCAGTTCTGAGAGACGGACGTTGGATCGACTTGACCATTTACGTAATCAACCGCGAGTGAGACATAAGCCGACGTGAGGAGAACATCTGCCTCCCCGAGCTGGTCGGCGGTGGGTTTGGAGGTCTGTTTCAGCTGCGCGATTGAATTCGCGAGCTCCGAAATCGGATAAACATCCATTCGCAGTCCATCGTTCGCCGCGTCCGCTACCGCGTTCGTTAGCGCGAATGCGCGCTCCTTGTGAAGTCCATCGGGCGCAAGCCAGAGCGGATTGTTTCCGTACAGCTTGTAGAGGCGGTGAATGTGTCCCCACTTGTGCTCGTCGATGTGAGCCGGTCGCGCGCCGGCGAGACGAGTGCGTAGCGCGGCTTCAACCTGCGCTTCGGGAACACCGGCAACAGAAGTTAGAGTCGCCGGTGACCATGTCTGGTCGGAAGAGCCGCCGCCTCCAAGCCGCGGCGCCTTATCCTTGCACGCTGCCGTGAGGACCAACGCGGCGGTGCACGATATCAATCGATAATGATGTCGCATGTCGCTTCGATAAAGCGAAATGCGGGCCAGCGTGTGTCAGGTCCTCTATAGTACGCGCCAAACCAGATGGCACGCGTGTTCCGCAAACTTTGCAGTCCATGGCCGCCGGGCGAATTCCTCCGGACGAATCTCCTCGGCGTATTCCAAATCCTCGAGGAAAAGTTTTTCCATTCTCGAGCCGGCTGTCTTGTCGAGCACAACAAGATTCGATTCCTCGTTGAACGACATCGATCGGTTATCCGCGTTCATACTTCCTACGGACATCCAGCCGCCGTCGACCACGAGGGTCTTCGCGTGCATCATCGCGGGCTGGTACTCGAAGATTCTCACGCCACCCTTGAACAGCTCGTCGTAACGCGCCCGTCCCGCGTACCATGTGCTTTTCACATCGGTGTTCTTGCTCGTCGTAAGAACACGAACGTCGACTCCACGCTTCACTGCATCACACATGAGCTGCCGGAACGCTTTGTCAGGAACGAAGTAAGAGTTTGAGATGTAAAGGCGCTGTCTCGCAGCAGCGATCGACAGAACAAAAAATCGCTCCGCCGATGTGCTGCCGATTGTGGGCGATGCGTGAAGAATCGCTGCGAGCATTCCATCTTGTGATTCCGGTTCCAGCGGGGGAAAAAACTCTTTGCCGGTGAGCAGACGACCGCACGCTTCAGCCCAACAGATGACGAAAGTGGCTTGAAGTTGTCGCACGGCGGGTCCGGTGAATCTGACGTTGCTGTCGCGCCATTGATCCTGCTGGCGCCCGTTACCGTACCATTTATCATCGATGCCGAAGCCCCCTGTGTAACCGACCTTTCCGTCAATGACAACGACGCGGATATGAGCGCGGTGCTGCGCTTTTTGAAGAGATCGTATGCTGACGGGGCGAAATGGCATGGTGTGGACGCCCGCCGAGCGAAGTGTCTCGAAGTATTCAGAGGGCAGCGTTGTTCCGAATGAATCGAACAGAAAGTAGACGTCGACTCCCGCCCGCGCGCGCTCCTCGAGAACCCGATGGAGCTCGTCGGCCATCTTGCCCTTGTTGCAGTAGTACATCTGCATCGTGATGGACGACTTTGCTGCTCGCAGGTCGGACCATAGTCGATCGTACGTTTGATCGCCGTTGATGAAAATCTCGACGTGATGACCTGGCGCGAGCTTGACGTGCGTCAAAAGCTCGACGGCTTCGCGAAAGAAGACGTCGTCAACAGATGGGCACGCAGTCGGATCGCCAGGCGTACCGACAGCATGGATTGGAGTACCGCGTACGACATCGAGAACGCCAACCAGGAGAAGAACGGCGATGAGCACGCCGAGCAAGATCAGACCGGCGTAAACCGCGATTTGCATCTAGCAGTCAGTTGGCAATTTTTTCTTCGATCGATTCGTCGTCGAGGAAAGCCCGGCTCACTGAGAGCGTCGGGTCGGAGCGTGGTGGTAATGCATCCTTCGTTCCCGCTTCTTTCTTTCCCATGTTTTGAGCCCACCACGTCTCTGCCGTTTCGTCATTCCATTCCGACAGGTGGCTCAACTCGTGCAATCGGCGGCCAAGCTCGACTGCGTTTGCGGGTCTCCCTTCAGGTTCTTTGGCGAGACACTCGAGGATCAATGCGTCGAGAGCCGCTGGCACTTTCATCGGCGATGCAACCGACGGCGCTTCCGGCTGTTGCTGGAGATGACGCAGCAGCATCGCAGTAGCGTTCGGCGCCTGAAATACAAATTTGCCAGTGAGCAGCCAATACGCGACGCATCCCAGTGCGTACACATCGGCAGCGGGTCCGACGGCATCGCTGTCGCCGATCATTTCGGGCGCCATGTACGCCGGTGTTCCGCTGATGGCATCGACGGCGGTGAGACGCATCTGTTCGCCGGATGAAACCTGTGGAGTGTTTTTCACGAGGCCGAAATCCAGAACTTTCACGTAGTCGACTTCAAGTCCCATCTTGCAAGCGAAGATGTTGGATGGCTTGAGATCGCGATGAACGAGGCCGCGGAGGTGAGCTTCACCGAGCGAGTCACATGCCTGATCGAGGAAATGAATCGCACGCGCGGGAGGAACGGGACCGAATTTTGAGACGAGCTTCTCGAGGTCCATGCCTTCGAGGAGCTCCATCACGTAGTAGAAAGTTCCGTCGTCGGCGACGCCGAAATCGTAGAGCTCGATCGTATGTGGAGAGCGAAGTGTCGCCGCAGCTTCTGCCTCCCGACGGAATCGCTCGATGATAATTCGAGTCGAATCTTCGCGCCCGGAGTTGAGCACTTTTGGACTGATCAGCTTCAACGCGGCGGGACGAGCAAGCAGTCGATGCGTACCTCGATAAACTTCGCCCATTCCCCCGACGCCCAGTCGTTCCTGCAAAGTATAGCTTCCGAGCTCTCGCGCTTTCCGGACTTGGCGGCCGAGTCCGCGAATGACAGTAGCGGGCACGATCGCGAGAACGGCGCAGAGATACTGCGGTATGATCAGCCAGATTGTCTCGTATAGCGTCGGATGGAATGAAATTCCACGGAGCAGCGCGACACCGATCGCGATGAAGTACGTGCTTGCCGAGGCAAGGGAGGCAACGAGTGTCTTGCCGGTGGTTGCCGGCGCGATTGCTGGATAAAGCAGAATGAGAACGCAAAGCCACGACACTGCATTGGTGTCGTGACGTGGAACCCATTCTGTGACGAGCGCGACGAGCAGTGCGGTGAGAACTTCGAATCCCAAGCCGACATCGATCGCCATCGCCGGAGTCGAGCGCATGCGATTGACCCACCACGCCGTTGCGAACGACAAAATCAGTCCAACGGCAATCATTACCGTTTGCGCGGGCGCCCAGCTATTTCCGTTCGATAAAACCGGAGAGCCGAGCAGCGGGTAGACGACCTGGTTCATCAGGAGGACGTAAAACCAGAGCGCCGCAACAACGAGGCACGCCGTGCGAACTCGAATTCTCGCGCTCTCGAGCAGATCACCGGGCATGCTGCCCTGCGAGCGCGCGAAGAGTCCGCTGCCGCCGGTGAGATTTATCGAATCGGGTGACTGGGGATTGATTCCGATTGGCATTGGAACAAATGTGCTATATGGAAAGAACAGGTGCGAGTTATTCGCTGATGGCGGCGAGTCAGATCTAGTGTTGCGCGAAAAAGTTCGAAAAAGCTTTATCGAATGCGTGGTGGTGCTGGCACTTGGCCTTGGATTGGCCTCGTGTAGCAGCGACACTACGGCAGTCACGGGGCTTCACAATCTTACGTTCGCGCTGAAGCTGTCGAGGGACACTGCGTCGCTATACGCGGGACGAACGGTTCAGCTTACGGCCGTGTTGAAGGATGGGGACGGTAACGTTGTGTCGGGCGTACCGATCGTTTGGACTTCAAGCTCCAATGACGTTGCCACCGTCAGCAACGACGGTCTTGTGACTGCGACAAAACTCGGGTCGGCTACAATTTCCGCGACTGCGCAACAAGTGAGCGCGACGGCGACGATCACTGTTCTCCACGATCCGATCATCTTCGTCCACGGATTCGAATCGTCTGGCGCGATATGGGGCACGATGATCGACCGACTCAAAGCGGACGGATGGACCGACGCCCCGCTCGTGACGTGGACGTATGACACCCACATTTCCAACGCCACGATTGCTCAGCAGCTTCAGGCGAAAACCGACAGCCTGCTCACTGTAACCGGCGCAACGAAAATCGATATCATCGCTCATTCGATGGGCGGATTGTCTTCTCGCTATTTCTCGAAGAATCTCGGCGGAAGCGACAAGATCGATGCACTCGTCTTTCTTGGAACGCCGAATCACGGAGCCTCGCTCGCGAATTTCTGCGGAATTCAGTCCTGCCTGGAGATGCGACCGGGTTCGGCTTTTCTCACCGCTTTGAATTCCGGTGATGAGACCCCCGGCACCGCGCGCTACGCGACCTGGTGGAGTCCATGCGATCAGGCGGTCACTCCAGTCGAAAGTCCAGCTCTCCAAGGAGCGACTAATACCCAGACCGCGTGCATCGCACACACTGACTTGTACACGGACGCCACTGTGTACGCCCAGGTACGCGCGTGGATCCGCTAAAAGCGTAAGAACAGGTCCGAGGTCTGAGGGGCTGAGGTTTCAGGCATGAGGTGAGGTGCGAGGCTCCTGACGCCTCGCCTCGCGCCAGGCACCCTCGCTCCCTCAGACCTCGGACCTGTCGTTCCGTTGTTTGTCTTGGCGCAATAAAACCCCGTAGCGCATATTGGCGCACCGAAATCTCCCAGTCCTTTCGCCTACTCGAACGGAACAGAAAACCTATGCATATGATCCCGCGCGCTTCCATGCTGGTCTCCGCAATCGTTCTCGTCTCTTTGGGCGCGCATGCACCCGTCAAGTCCGATCCCAGCGAGCGACTGACGGCAAACGACAACCGACAATCCGGCGGAAAACTCGAGAACGGAATCTTCACGATTCACCTCGAGGCGCGCGAAGGTGTTTGGTATCCGGAGGGACCGAATGGAAAATCGGTGACCGCCGCAGGATGGGCGGAAGAAGGGAAGCCACTTCAGAATCCTGGCCCGCTGATTCGCGTACCCGAGGGAACCGAAGTGCGCGCGATTGTCCACAACGCTCTCGCCGCGAAGATGGCGGTGTTTGGGCTCGGAGAAAAACGAGGTTTGGCTGACAGCGCAATCATCGCTGCGGGCGAAACTCGCGAGCTGCGGTTCGTCGCATCAACGCCTGGCACGTATTACTACGGAGCCAGAACCAATCCGATCCATTATTTCGCGCGACTGGAGGACGACAGTCAGCTGAACGGCGCACTCGTCGTCGATGCGAACGGCGCAAAAACCGACGACCGAATATTCCTGATCTCGTGGTGGTTCACCATCGATTCACTCAGCCCAACCGGATTGGGTCGCGGCACAATGGCCATCAATGGATTGTCCTGGCCACACACTGAGCGAATCGACGTAACTCAGGGAGACTCGTTGCATTGGCGAGTGATCAACACCACCGGTAGCGATCACCCGATGCACCTGCACGGTTTCTATTTTCGTCTCGATGCAAAAGGCAATGGCGTCGTCGACAAACAGTACGCTCCTGCCGATCGGAGGATGGAAGTAACCGAGCTGATGAATCCCGGCGAGACGATGCTCATGACGTGGTCGCCTAATAGACCCGGCAACTGGATCTTCCACTGCCATTTCGCGGGACACCTCTCGCAGCTCGCGTCACTCGACAACGATGCGGGCAAGATGGACATGGCTGATCTCATGAACCACAAGTCCGATCGGCCTCACCAGATGTACGGTCTGGTACTCGGCATCTCAGTGAAGCCGAAGGGAGAGCTCGCAAAATCCACCGAGACGCCACGTGCGATGCGATTGATCGTGCGTGAAGTCCCCGATGTTTTCGGAAAGCATCCGGGATATGCATTCGTGCTCGGCGGCTCTCCGGCGGAAAAACAATCCGACGCGCTGCCGGTTCCAGGACCCGCATTGATTCTTCGCAAGGGACAGCCGGTGAAGATCACGGTGGTGAATCAGTCCCATGATCACGCCGCGGTGCATTGGCATGGAGTGGAGCTCGTGAGTTATCCGGACGGAGTGCCCGGATGGAGTGGGTTCGAAAAAAAAATCCTGCCGGCTATTGCTCCGGGAGATTCGTTGACGGTGACGTTTACGCCGCCACGTGCCGGCACGTTCATGTACCACTCGCATTTCAACGAATTTTCTCAGATCACATCGGGACTTTACGGGCCGATCATCGTTCTCGAGCCCGGCGCAAAGTACAACGCCGAAGTCGATCGCACGCTCATGTTCAGTGACGCTGGTCCGACGCAGAACGTGATCAGGGGTCCGTTCCCGCAGACAATGTTGAATGGTCGCACCAATCCGTCAGCGATGGATCTCAAGGCGGGAACGAAATACCGATTCCGCCTGATCAACATCAAAGGCGACTTTGCCGAGACCATTGGGTTGATGCAGGGCGACAAACCGGTCGCATGGCGCATGGTCGCGAAGGACGGCGCTACGCTTCCGGCCTCACAGGCGGTGATGATGCCGGCGATGCTGCATTTTGCGCCGGGGGAGATTTATGACTTCGAGTACACACCCTCGAGCGCGGGTGAGCTTTCATTGAAGTTTTCGCTTCCGGATCCAAACGCTCCGCCCGGTAAGCCGATCGTCGTCGCGGTGCACGTACACTGAGTCCGGAAGGGTAGAGCGATTGAGCGATAGAAAGATGAGCGATAGAGAGATGAGCGATTAGCGATTAGCGGTTGTTTCTCGCGCCCAATCGCTCAATCGCTCAATCGCTCAATCGCTCAATCGCTCAATCGCTCAATCGCTCAATCACCCAATCGCTCTACCGCTCTATCGCTCGACCGCGCTAGAATGCGCGGTGATCGACGCGCATTCTTTCTTACAAAATCTCGCGCTTGTCCTCTGCACGGCGGCTGTAACCACCGTCGTATTCCAGCAACTCAAGCAGCCGGTCGTTTTCGGCTATCTCATCGCGGGGATGATCGTCGGGCCCCACACTCCGATTCCACTCGCCGCAGACGAGGGGATGGTGCGGACGCTGTCGGAGCTCGGCGTGATTCTCCTGATGTTCTCGCTCGGGCTGGAATTTCGTCTGCGCCGAGTGGTTCAGGTCGCCGCAACTTCAGGAGTTGCAGCTCTCTTCGAGACGAGCATGATGCTCGCTCTCGGTTATTTTGTTGGGCGGCTGTTCGGATGGACTCCCGTAGAAAGTGTGTTCGCTGGAGCAATCGTCGCGATCTCGAGCACGACGATCATTGCCCGCGCATTCGCCGAGCAGGGAATTCGTGGCAAGCTCGCTGAGATCGTATTTGGAATTCTGATCGTCGAAGATCTCATCGCGATTTTCCTCGTTGCCGTTCTGACCGCAGTGGCCGCAGGAGGAGGAATAAGTGCCGGCGGCCTCGGACTCACCGCGATGCGACTCGTGATCTTCCTTGTAGGACTGATCGGAGTCGGAATTATCGTCATTCCGCGACTCGTTCGTACAGTGATCAGGCTCGATCGCGATGAGACGACTCTCGTCGCGACGATCGGCATCTGCTTCGCCGCGGCATTGCTCGCCGTTGGACTAGGATATTCAGCCGCGCTCGGCGCCTTCATCGCGGGCTCGCTTGTCGCTGAATCCGGTGAGAGCGTTCGGATCGAAAAAGTCGTTCATCCGATTCGAGACATGTTCGTCGCGATCTTCTTCGTATCGGTAGGGATGCTCATCGAGCCACGAATGATTGTGGATCATTGGGGCGCGGTGCTCGCGCTGACAGTCGTCGTCATCGTCGGAAAAGTCATTGCGGTCTCGATCGGAGCGTTCCTCACCGGCAATGGACTTCGATCATCCGTGCAGACAGGAATGAGTCTCGCGCAAATTGGCGAGTTCTCGTTCATCATTGCAGCCGTCGGACTCGCGGCTGGTGCTACTCAGAATTTTCTATATCCAGTGGCAGTCGCGGTATCGGCGATCACTACTCTTCTCACGCCGTGGCTGATTCGCGCGGCGGGTCCAGTTGCGATGTTCGTCGATCGAAAACTTCCGCGCCCTCTTCAAACTACGGCGGCACTTTATGGGTCGTGGATCGAGAATATGCGTCGTTCGCAGCCGCACGCTGGACGGCTGCGTGCGCGTCGCCTCGTCAGAGTTCTCCTGATAGATGCGATACTGCTTGCACTCGTGATTGTCGGCGCTGCAGAGCTGCGCACCAGATTCGCCGAGGCACTTGGTGGCTGGCTAGGAGTAACCGAGCTTGTTGCAATGACCGCGGTCAGTATCGCGGTGGTTGGGATCGTAATCCCGCTGATCATCGGTATCTATAGAAGCGCGCGACGCTTGGGATTCATCCTAGCCGTTCGGGCACTCCCGAGTGTAGGACGCCGCGCAGCAGACTTTGCCGCCGCCCCTCGCCGTGCTCTCGTTGCGATTTTGCAGTTCGCGACTTTGCTCCTGGTTGCAGTGCCCTTGCTCGCGATTACTCAGCCATTTCTTCCCGGATATCCCGGACCCGCGATGCTTTTCGTAATCACGGTTCTGCTCGGCGCGGCCCTATGGAAGAGCGCGCTCAATCTGCAGGGACACGCTCAAGCGGGAGCGCAGATGATAGTCGCCGCACTCGCGCCGCAAGTGATGAGCAACGAAACTGACGCGCTGACGCGCACCATGGAACATGTTGCGCTGATGCTGCCTGGTCTCGGCGATCCGGAAGTTGTACGAATCGCAGTAAATAGTCCGGCTGTGAACAAGTCTCTCGCTGAGCTCAAAATCCGCGGACTCACTGGAGCAACGGTTTTGTGCATTACGCGAACCGACCCGACAGTCGCGAATACGCTCGACATTGGCGTACCCTCGGGACACGAGCGTTTGTACGTAGGAGATGTTCTCGCGCTCGCGGGTTCACACGAGGCAATCGCCGCCGCCCGTATGCTGCTTGTTCCTGCAGATCCAGTCTGGGACCGCCGCCTGACGAGTTAGTGTCTGGCGATCTGCTCGGGAGCTTTATCGGATAAGACGCGAGTAAGGAATCGCTGAGATTCTCCGATGCGTTCGACTTCGAGGGCAACTGCTTCGACCGCTTGTCCTACCCGATCGATCTTTTCGGACAGCTCCTGAAGACCGCGAGGCGGTGTGGATTTGGCTCGCTCTAACAACTTCTCGACGATTGTCGTGAAGGATCTGATTACGACGAGGCCAACGACGAATGCCATCGGCCACCAGATCTCGAAATGCATTTTGCCTCGCTGGGAAGAATGGTATCGACCGCGCGACACAATCATTCTTCCTGTAGCGCGAGGCTGCAAGGCTATACGCGACTCTCGATAAACGAGTTTCTAATGGGTTGCCTTTAGTCGAACCGTCGAGCCTCCGACGTTGATCACCATGGTGTCGCCTTCGCGCTGAACAGTCGCGCCGGCGGCACTCCATACTTCGACGGCAATGCCGCTCAGGCGTCCCGTGTATCGAAGGCTTCTCCTGTCGTATGACGGCCGCGGGCGCTCCGAGAGCGTCAGCTCGCGGGTGATCGGCGTACCGTTGCGAGTCACTGTCAATCGAATTCGCTGTCCGGGCACCACTGCGCCGAAGCGACGCGCGCCCTGGGGCGCAAGAATCGATACGCCGTTGATGTGCGTAATGCGGTCGCCGGTTTTTAATCCCGCGCGATCTGCTGGACTGCCGGGAGCGACGATCCCGATTTCCGGAGCGACTGAAGACTCCCATCGTGGGGTCGCTTCTGTACCACTGCGCTCCCATCCGCACTCGCTGCAGCGAAGCGAGAAACCAAACCATCCGTCGGGCGATGCCGGGCTCGGGGGAACCGCCGGGAGTCCAACACCGGGCTGGATTGCTGCAGCCGGGGGGATTGTTGAAGCGGGAGGAATCGAAGGAGCGGGCGCTGCACGAGGTGTGCGCGGAGCCTCTGGAATTTCCGCCCATCGACCCGCCGGCGGGGCCGGCGTGCTCGCGCTCGGCGCAGGCGCGGCTGGCATCGGTGGTCTCGGCGCGCTGGGCCTGGCGGGTCGAGGTGTCCAAGGGTACTCGTAGTACCCGTTCGATCTTCGCGGCGCACGGGGCGTGTATTGTCCAAGCGCATCAGGCGCATATGCATCGATCGATCCCGCAATAACCCCAATGCGCATCGCGCGGCCGGCTCTTCTCAAACCGAGTGTCACTCTTTGGCCCGGACGAACGTTGGCGAGACCGATTCCTCCCTCACGTGTCGTGAGAGGAGTTCCGTCGATGTCAAAGATTGTGTCGCCGGGAAAGATCAATCCCGACGAGGGTCCCGACGGTGCAACTCCAATGACGATCAGGTTCGAGCGGAAGCGAAAGACACGCGCGTGCGAATTGCGCCCATCGAAAGTGCAATCGCATTCCACGGCGGTAATTCCAAGATCGCCCACGATTTCTCTTCGCGGAGACGCTTGTGGTGTGGCTTGTGCGCTCGCGACCGATCCTGCCGCAACGATCGCGTAGGCGGTGAGCATCGCAATCTTTCGCGTGATCATATCCATAGCTCCACCTGCGCAGTCTTCGCTGATTCGTTGCTCACCTGGCTCGGCGTGACGACTCGCTCGGTTTCGTGTCGACCGAATACGATTCGCTCGGTCAGAGCACCCGCGGCAAAAATGAAAACGGCAGCTGCGGTTCGCAGAGCGATGGTAGTGAACCGATTTCCTCGCCGCGGTTGCGAGAGAACGCCGCGCGATTTTAGCGCATTGACAACTCGAGCCTCGAGCAAGTCATTCACCGGTCGCTCCTTCGGGAGCGCCGCGAACATCGCGCGCTCGACGTCGGTCAATTCGATTTCTTCGTCATTGAACATTTTCTGCAATCTCCTGCCTTGTCAGTAGCGCGCGCAGCGCGCGTCGCGCTTTGAACAGTTGAGCCTTCGATGTCCCCTCGGCGATTCCGAGGCGACTCGCAATTTCAACGTGAGTGAATCCCTCGACATCGTGCAGAACGAGAACAGTCCTGCATCCGTTAGGGAGCCGAGCGATAGCCCAGTCGAGATCGATACGATCGTCTGATGATGGTGATCGACTTGCGAATTCCATCTCGCCAATCGCGAGCTCTCGAGCCGATTGCCGCGTGCCGCGACGAAGCTGCTCGAGTGAGGAGTTGAGACCGATCCCGCAAAGCCACGTTCCAAAGCTCGACTCTCCTCTGAAATTCCCGAGCGCTCCCGCTGCGCGAAGCCAAGTATCCTGAACGACATCTTCAGCTTCGGCGGCGGCTGAACCGAGCACACGCATCACGAATTGAAGCAGGCGCGGGGTATGTCGGCGGAACAGCTCGCGAAAAGCTACGTCCGAACTGTTGCGGATTATTTCAGCGACGAGATCCGAGTCGGAGGTCACCGCGCGCCCGAGCGTATCATTCTGAGAATGAGTCGGGCCGAAGGAAGGAAAGGTTTACCGGGGAGATCGAGAGCGATAGAGCGGTAGAGCGATAGAGCGATGGAGCGATGGAGCGGTCGAGCGATGGAGCGATCAGCGAGACGTGGCTGATATCGCTCAATCGCTCAATCGCTCAATCGCGTGTTCATTTCCAGCCGGCTAGCTCCAGCAACTGGGCAACCGATTGGCGCGGCATGTCGACGACTTCGTCGCATTCGGTGCACACACCGACGAGAACGTTGGAGTACGACACGCGCGAACGGTTGGGCTGAATTGTGCGCTTCTCGAACCGAGTCATAACGGGCTTCCGGCAGGCGTAGCAGTTACCGGATGAAGTGTCGCCTTCGTGAAATGGGGCTTGCATGGTTTCCTCACTGTGTAAACGAGCGTTGAGCGTCTGTCTTGTGCTCGTTGGACAGTACGGAACCAGGAGTAGTTTGTTGCAAAACGCGTAAACAGAATGTTCTTACGAAAGCTGAACATCACCCATTCACGCATTTTTCATTTCAGCCATCAACCCGACGAGATTTCCCTCTGTGTCGCGGACGAACGACATCCATAAGTCGTGATCAGGCATTCGCGCAATGATGCGTGGCTCATGTTCGAGCGTGACACCCTTTTCGGTGATCGCGCGTGACGCCTGCTGAATGTCGGCGACCCTGTAGTAGATAATCGAAGCGGGGTGATCGAGCTCAGCTTTTTCCGGCTCGCTCAGCATCAGGCGCACGCCGCCGCAATCGAAAAATGCGAGACCCGGGAACTCATAGAGCAATCTCAAGCCGAGCTTGTCGCGATAGAACCCGGTGGCTCTCTTCAGGTCATGACAGTTGATTGCGATTTGTCCAACGCCCGTGATCTCGAGTGTATCGGCTGCCGCCATCATGATGTCACCCTCCGCTGGGTTGCGTCGCTGACTGAATTAGTTAGCTTTGCTAACTAATATGAAGAGTGCCGCTTCCGCCCGCAAGAGGCGGACAAGAGGGAAGGGAGTAAAGCGCCTCGACGCAGCCGACCACATTCACTCGGCAGCGATCAGAGTGTTGAGGGGGCTTCGCCGGCAGGACGACAAATGGGGACTCAGCGCACCCAGACTATCGGCTTTGTCCGTGGTCGTCTTCGGCGGCCCGATCACGCTCGGCGATCTCGCCCGAGCAGAGCAGGTGCGCCCTCCAACGATGACGAGACTTGTGCAGGCCCTCGAATCAGCGCGCCTCGTTACCCGAACCGCCGATTCCGGCGATGCGCGGATCATCTGGATCAAGGCTACGCCCAAAGGGCGAAAACTTCTTTTCAAGGGACGCGCGGCAAGAGTGCGCGCTTTGTCCACTCGTCTCGCCTCTTTCAGTAGTGAAGAAGTCGAATCGCTCGATGCGGCAGCGAATTTGCTTCTGCGCGTAGCGTCGGGACTTTAGGGTCTTTTTGGCGTCTGCGGGTCTCGCGGCACGGCCTTAGCACTCATTGCATGGTATGAAGCCGGGAATTTTGATGGCCGCGATTTTTGTTCTTGCCGGTTGTGGCGGGAGCTCAAAGGAGCGCGAGGAAACACGTAAAGTCACCGAGCCACCAATTGGGAAAGGCGACGGCGCGCACAGAGTCGCACAGTTACGCGGGCTGCACGGCCCGGAATCCGCGCGATACGATCCGGAGCTCGACGTCTTCTATGTGTCGAACATGACGGGCTATGGATCCGACAAAGACGGTAATGGATACATCGTTCGCGTGCCCGCCGATGACTTCAGCAAGGCGACTGTTCTCGTCGACGGTGGAAGTGGCAAGGTCGTATTGAATTCGCCAAAGGGCCTCGCTCTGCACGGGGACACACTGTGGGCAGCGGACATCGATGTGCTGCGAGCATTCGACCGCAGAACAGGTGCTTCGCTGGCGAACGTCGATCTCAGCTCGCAGGGAGCAGTGCTGCTCAACGACGTTGCAATCGGTGGTGATGGCCGCATATACGTCACCGATACCGGTATTCTCATGACCGATAAGGGAGTGCTTCACCCTGGCGGGGATAAAATCTTCGCCATTGGGCCAAACGGAACGATCTCAGTGATTGCTCAAGGGAACCAGCTGGACCGACCTAACGGTATTACGTGGGACACAAAGAACAACCGGTTGGTCGTCGTCTCGTTCGATCCGTTCCATAGTACGGTCTACACGCTTGCGGCGGGCAATGCAAAACCGATGGTTCTGGCGAATGGAAAGGGAAAATTCGACGGACTCGAGTTCCTCGATGACGGAAGCATGCTCGTTTCGAGCTGGGCTGATTCCTCGGTTCATTCGTTCAGGGGCAACGATGATCGTCGAGTGGCGATCGGTGTTCCTACACCAGCCGACATTGGCGTGGATACGAAGCGACACCGAATCGCTGTGCCTTCCAGCATGATGGATCGCGTCGAGCTTTGGGAACTGGAAAATCGAGATTAGTTTGAGATCGTGAGAAAAGCGGAAAAACTCATTTCGATTGGAATAACCGCGGTCGCATCTCTTGCCACGATTTCATTTGTGGGCGCTGGGATCAGCTCGCATTCCCCGGTCACCACGTCCGTTTCAAAAAAGACTGCGGACTTGCGGCTGCCGGCTGCTGTCGTGGTTGCAAAACAGCCATCGCTCGATGAAATACTCGATTTGGTACTCGGAGATCGGACCTTTCCCGACTCTCGTCTCGTATCGATAAAAGAGGAAGATCGCATTAGAGCGATGCTGCGCTCGCGAACGTCGGACGCAAATCGAGCCGATCGTATCGCGACGGCGCTCGTGCGCGAGGGAAAGCGGTCGGGAATCGGTGCAACACTTCTCGTTGGCGTGCTCCTCACTGAGAATCCTGACCTGGAGCCGAGGGCCACGAGTAGTGCCGGCGCGCGCGGGTTGATGCAGGTGATGCCATTCCACGCGGGCCACTGGGGCTGCCCGTCGAGCGACTTGTTTGACATCGAGTCGAACATCTGTCACGGCGTGCGGATCCTTGCGGATAATCTGCGACACTCGCGTACCTTGCCGGCTGCGCTGCTACGCTACAATGGTTGCGTTCACGGAACGAACACTCCCGATTGCCGCCGTTACGCGAGAGTGGTTTATCGCTACGCGCGAAGTGAAGCAGTCGGCCCCGGCGGAAAAGTGACCGCTTCTACGCCATTCAGATCGCTGTCGGCAGAGTAAGAAAAATCTCCGCGCCCCTCGTGTTCTTCGCGGTCGCTTCCATTTAATTAGAAGCGATGCAGAACGCTATCGAGACGCACGAGCTCAGAAAGGTTTACACATCACCGGCGCCAAAGCCGATCAGGGGCGCACCGCAGGCAATGAATGCCGATCCACGCGGCCCTGCTGGCGGACACGTCGTCGCACTCGACTCCCTCGAGCTCGCCATCCACGAAGGGGAATTCTTTGGGATGATCGGCCCGAATGGCGCGGGAAAAACGACGACGATCGGAATTCTTACTACGCGCGTTCGCCCGACGGCTGGGACTGCGACCGTCGCGGGTGCCGATGTGTGCCACAGCGCCGTCGAGGTGAGAAAGCGCATTGGCGTCGTGCCTCAGCGCCCCAATCCCGATCGAAATCTCAACGCGATGGAGAATCTCGTTTTTCACGCGGCTTATTTCGGAATACCAAAGAAGGTCGCGACCGAGCGCGCGATCGAGCTGTTGCAAAAACTCGAGATCGCGTCGAAAGCGGAAGCGAAGGTCGACGAAATGTCGGGCGGTCAACAACAACGGCTCATGATCGCACGCGCCCTGATTCACGAGCCGCAAGTTCTTTTTCTCGATGAGCCCACGGTTGGACTCGATCCCAGCGCCAGACAAAGTTTATGGGCGATCCTGCGAGACCTTCATGCGCAGGGCCGCACCATCATCATGACGACGCATTACATGGAGGAGGCAGACCAGCTGACTGACCGCATTGCGCTGATCGATCGCGGCAAATTGCTCGCACTCGACACACCGGCTGCTCTCAAGGCACGGACACCGGATGGATCTCTGGAGACATTTTTCATGTCGCTGGCCGGCCACAAGCTCGATTGACCGAGGGAGCGATATACCGGGTCTCACCGGTGAAAGTTTTTTTCGCACTCCTTTCGCGCGATGCGCGCGTCACCCGCCGCGAGCTCCCGTTCTTTCTCATTCGGACGCTGATGCAGCCGCTCATGTTCATCGTCGTCTTCGGCAGTCTCCTGCCGAAGATGGGCTTCATGGGCGCGCAGTACAAAGCGATTCTGCTTCCCGGAATCCTCGGCGTGAGTCTCACGCTCTCGGCCATCCAAAGTGTTGCGTTGCCGATGATGCAGGATTTTGGATGGACAAATGAAATCGAGGACAGGCTTCTTGCGCCGATACCGATTCCGCTGATCGCAATCGAGAAGGTCGTTGTTGGAACTATTCAGGGATTGATCGCGGGACTTTGCGTGCTTCCAATCGCGCGATTGATTATGGGGCCGATTCCAGGACTGACACTCGCGCATCTCGGAGAAACGGTTTTCGTCGCACTGCTAGGCTCAGCAACATTCTCCGCGATCGGGCTGTTCATGGGCACGGCAATCAAGCCGCAGCAGATCGGATTCATGTTCAGTCTGATAATCGCGCCGATGTTGTTCTTCGGGTGCGCGTACTACCCGTGGAAAGGATTGGATGTTGTGCCCGCGCTAAAGTACGCGGTGCTGATCAATCCGCTCGTTTATGTCGCGGAGGGATTGAGGGGCGTTCTCAATCCGAGTGGCCCGCACATGAATTTGGGCGTCGTCATCGCTGTGCTTACCGCGATGCTGATCGTAGTTGGATGGCTTGGTGTCAGGAGCTTCTTGAAGAGAGCCATCAAATGAGATTGAGCGATTGAGCGGTTGGAGAGATCCATCGCGAATCTCTCAATCTCTAATCGCTCAATCTCTAATCGCTCAATCTCCCAACCGCTCTATCGCCCAACCGCTCTATCGCCCTTCGACGTCCCGCTCTCCCATGACGTGGCGAGTAGCTCTTCCTTCCTTTGGATGCGTAGTCGCCTCGTAGAATCTCTCGCCCTTCAGCTTTAGCTCGCCCATCAGCTTCTCGAACTCCTGCGGTTGCATCTCCGTCGCGATTCCAGGAATAAGACCCTTGAGCAGCGTTAGCCGATCGGCAAGCGTCATCGAGTTGGCATCGTTCACCAGCTCGCGGATCGCTGGATGGTCGAGGGATTCCGTTTTCGGGCTGGTAGTCATTGCAATCTCCGCCGCTGGTTTTCGGTCAGTGTCTGGAAAGTTAATTGAACCCCGCATTCCGCGGTGCTTCCGCGGACCGCGGTCCGCGGTGCTTGGTGCTTGTTATAGGGGGAGGGGGTATATAGATTTATTTCATGCCGACAAAATCTAAAGCGGTTGCAGTCGACTCCGACGTGAAGGAACGAAACCTCAAGCGCCTTCGTCGCATCGAAGGCCAGGTCCGCGGCTTACAGCGAATGGTCGAAAGCGACCGTTACTGCGCCGACATCATGATGCAGGTCTCGTCCGTGCAGGAAGCGCTTCGCGCGGTGGGCAGAGAGCTCATGCGAAATCACCTCAAGCATTGCGCTACGTCGGCGATTCGCGCGGGAGAACCCGAGGCGACGGAGATGTACGACGAGCTGATCGACCTCATGTACAAAAACACGAGATGAAAGCCGAGCTTGCGGTATCAGGGATGAGTTGCGCGGGTTGCGTGGACAGAGTCGAGTCTTCGCTCGCTCACACGCCTGGCGTGCGGAAAGCGGGAGTCAATCTCGCAACGGACAGGGCGACTGTCGAATACGATCCTGCGACTACGGACGTCGATGCTTTGATAAAAGCGGTCCAGGACGCCGGATACGGCGCGCGCGATGCCGGAGATATCTGGTCCGAAGCGTTGAGAGTCGCCGAAGGCGAAGAATCACGCTTGAAGCGCGAGGAATACGAGAGGCTTCGCCAAAAATTCTGGATTGCGGCGATCTTGTCGTTTCCGGTTTTATTGATTGCGATGGCGCATGGCCGCATCAGCGCACTCCATTTTACGGGAGTGACGTGGCTCGAGCTCGTGCTGACCACGCCGGTTGTCGTGTATTGCGGCGCCCAATTCTATCGAGGTGCGTGGGCCGCATTCAAACATCGCGCGGCCGACATGAACACACTGATCGCACTCGGCACCGGTGCGGCATACGTCTATTCAGTTGCAGCGACCGTTTTGCCGGGAGCGTTCGAGGGCCCCATGGGATCGGCACCGGTTTACTACGAAGCGGCGGGTGTCATCATCGCTCTGGTTCTCCTCGGGAAAATGCTCGAAGCGCGAGCGAAGGGTCGAACGTCGGCAGCGATTCAACAACTGATGAAGCTTCAGGCGAAGACTGCGCGTGTGATCCGTGAGGGACGCGAGGTCGAAATTGAAATTCAGTCTGTCGAAGTCGGCGACGTCGTGCAGGTGCGACCCGGTGAAAAGATCCCTGTCGATGGCGTCGTCATCGAAGGTCGCTCAGCAGTGGACGAGTCGATGCTCACCGGCGAGAGTTTGCCCGTCGAAAAGAATCCCGAAGACGAAGTCTTTGGCGGAGCAATGAATTCGACGGGCGCGTTTCGATTCCGCGTAACGAGAATCGGTAGCGACACGACGCTTCAACAAATCGTGCGCATGGTGCAGGACGCGCAGGGATCCAAAGCGCCAATCGCAAGAATGGCGGATGTCATCAGCGGAATTTTCACCCCGGTCGTTCTCTGTATCGCCGTCGCGACATTCGCTGTGTGGTTTGTTCTTGCGCCGACCGATGTGCGATTCACGATGGCGCTCGTGAATTTCGTTTCAGTGCTTATCATCGCGTGTCCATGTGCCCTTGGTCTCGCGACGCCAACCGCAATAATGGTTGGAACCGGACGCGGAGCAGAGGAGGGTGTGCTGATAAAGGGGGGCGAGAGCCTCGAGATGGCGCACCGGGTCGATACCGTCGTGCTCGACAAAACCGGGACTATAACGACCGGACGTCCCGAGCTCACGGATGTAATCCCCCTGGGAGAAATCTCCGAGACAGACCTTCTGCGATTGACCGTCGCCGCAGAACGGCAGAGCGAACACGCGGTTGCAGGCGCAATCGTCCGCGGCGGGCAAGCACGCAACATCGGTGCTTCAGCGATTTCTGAATTTCGTGTCATTCCCGGCGAAGGAGTCCACGCTACTGTGGACGGGCGCAAAGTGCTGATCGGAAATCTTCGCATGATGCGAGAGCGAAATCTCGATGTTGCTTCTGCTGAAACTCCTTTGACTTCGCTTGCAGCGCAGGGAAAAACTGCAATCCTCGTTGCCGTGGACAATCGAATCGCGGGTATTGTGGCCGTTGCAGATTCGGTTAAGCTCGAATCGTCTCGCGCGCTTGCCGCGCTGAGAAGGATGGGACTCGACCTGGTAATGATGACCGGCGACAATCGTCCAACCGCCGACGCGATCGCTCGTCAGGTTGGAATCGATAAAGTCATCGCGGAGGTTCTTCCCGAGGGCAAGGTCGAGGAGATCGCTCGACTTCAACGCGACGGAAAAATCGTGGCGATGGTTGGCGATGGAATCAACGACGCGCCGGCTCTGGCACGCGCAGATGTCGGGATTGCGATCGACACGGGCACTGACGTCGCAATTGAAGCGTCTGACATCACGCTCTTGCGGGGAGATCTTCGCGGCGTCGCAACTGCGATTGCTCTCTCAAAGGCGACGATCCGAACGGTGAAGCAGAATCTTTTCTGGGCATTCGTTTACAACGTGATTGGAATTCCTCTGGCTGCGGGAGTTTTGTATCCGATCACTGGATGGTTGCTCTCTCCGGTTATCGCGAGCGCTGCAATGTCATTGTCGAGCGTATCCGTTCTTACGAACAGCTTGCGTCTGCGCGGATTTCATTCGCCCGAATCGGTCAAGGGGTCGGCGTAATGGATACAACCGAGATCGCCGTCGTAGTTGGAGCCGTTCTGCTGATTGTAGCAGTGATCTGGTATTTCTTTGGAGCGCGTGCGCGTGTTGCTGCTGAGCTGACGGAGAGAGGAGTGCAAGAGATCGCAATAAAGGTGAAGGGTGGCTACTCACCGGATGTAATTGTCGTGAAGCACGGAATCCCAGTGAAGCTCGACTTTTATCGCGACGAAACCTCGAGCTGCAGCGAGACTGTGATCCTGGGGGATTTCGGAATCGCGCGCGATCTTCCAGCATTTCAAACGACCTCGATTGAATTCACACCCGAAAAGACCGGCGAGTTCGATTTTACGTGCGGCATGAACATGCTCCACGGAAAACTCGTTGTTCAATAACGGCTACCGGCTACGGGCTGCCGGCTACCGGCTTCAGATTCCAGCTTCATGCGCGGGGTGAGTAGCCGGTAGCTGGTGCTGGTAGCCGGTAGCTGGTAGCTGGTAGCTGGTAGTGCTTCTAACTTGCTCGCGAGATGCGTAACGATTTCGGTTCGTCGCTTCGCGCAAAGATCGCCGCCGGCCTCGGGACCTCTTTGCTCGTACTCCTCGTTGGCGGCGCCTCCTATTTCGCGATGGGTCGCTCGACACGCGCCGCGTCACTCGTAGCCCACACGGACTCCGTTTTGATCGCGCGCGACCTGGTGTTATCCGCGCTCAAAGATGCCGAGACGGGCGCGAGAGGTTACATGCTCACCAACGACACGATCTTCCTCGATCCTTACAAACAGGCCGCGGCTGAGTTTACGGAATCGCTAAGCAAGCTTCGCCGTCTCAGTTCGGACAACCGGATCCAGCAAGCACGCCTCGACACTCTGGAGAGCGTGGGGCATGACGCACTATTCGAGAGCTCGCAGCTCGTCCATTATCGACAAATCGGAGACACTCTCACGGGAGTCTCGCTGCTTGCGTCACGTCAGTCCAAGACGGTGATGGACCATGCGCAGTCGATACTCGGCGACATGGAAGCCGACGAGCGTCAACTATTGGCGCACCGCACACAGGTTCAGCGGGAGAGCACGATTGTCGCGGGTACTGTGATTATCCTCGGCAGCGCGATCGCTTTTTTGCTGTCACTTCTCGTGAATCGAGGGATTCGCCGAGACGTTATCGCGCAGGAAGATCAAAAGGGGCTCATCGAAAGGCAGGCAAGGAAACTGAAAGAGCAGGCCGGTGAGCTGGCGAAGCAGCTGAAGGAATCGCGCGCACTCGCCGGGCAGCTCACCGCGACGAACGACAATCTTCAAGCTGCCAGCATCGCGACCGGTGAAGCGCGCCGCCGGGCGGAGGTCGCTCTAGAGCACGCGAGCGAAGCCGAGCGAGAGCAAGCGCGACTCGCGCGGCAGAACGCGGAGCTGCTCGCGCGAAAGGATGCGGTCCTTCGATCGACACTCGATGCAATCATCGCGATGGATGCCGACGATAAAATCACGGAGTTCAATCCCGCCGCGGAGCAGACGTTCGGATACAAACGAGATGACGTGATCGGCAGGCCGCTCGAGGAAACGATTATCCCGGAGCGTTACCGCGAGGCGCATCGCGCGGGTCTCAGACGCTTTCTGGAGACGGGCGAAGCGCGCGTAATCGGAACACGCCTCGAGCTTCCCGCCATGCGGTCGGACGGCAGCGAGTTTCTCGCGGAGCTCTCGATTACTAACACAGAAATCGAAGGCTTGCCCGCTTTCACCGGGGTCGTACGTGACATCACCGAGTGGAAAAAAGCGCAGCTCGAGAGAGAACGGCTCATCAAAGCTCTCGCGCGCAGCAACGAAGAGCTCGATCAGTTCGCTTATGTCGCGTCACACGATCTCAAGGCGCCGCTGCGCGGCATCGCAAATCTTTCGCAATGGGTGGAAGAGGATTTGGGAGGGTCGCTGGCCGGAGAAGGAAAGGCGCATATGGAGTTGTTGCGCGGGAGAGTAAATCGGATGGAGGCATTGATCGATGGAATACTTCAGTATTCGCGCGCTGGGAGAATGCGCACCAAGCCCGAGCTGGTGAACATCGATGTGCTGGTGAAGGACGTGATCGAGCTGATCTCCCCACCGGCCCGCGTACAGATCAACGTGAAGTCGGGAGCGCCGACCATCACCACCGAGCGGGTTCCGCTTCAGCAGGTGTTCATCAATCTCATCGGAAACGCAATCAAACACGCGGGCGCGGACAATCCACGCATAGACGTCACGTGGTTGGACAAGGAAGCGTTTCTCGAATTTGCCGTCGCCGACAACGGCCATGGAATCGCGCCACAATATCACGATCGCATATTCGCGATATTTCAGACGCTCGAAGCGCGCGACCGCGTTGAAGGAACCGGAATCGGACTTTCAGTCGTCAAGAAAATCGTCGAAGCTCAAGGCGGGCGTGTGTGGGTCGAGTCCGATGTCGATAAAGGCGCCACGTTCAGATTCCTGTGGCGGAAGGAACCGAAAACCGGAGAATGACCGCATGGCGGACAGATCGCTGAATATTCTGCTCGTCGAGGACGACGAAGTGGACGTGATGAACGTGAGGAGGGCGTTCGAGCGAAATCACATGACGAGCTCGCTGGCCGTCGCCGGCAATGGACTCGAGGCGCTCAACATCTTGCACTCGGGCATTATTCCAAAAGAGCGGCGTCTCATTCTTCTCGACCTGAACATGCCAAAGATGAATGGGATAGAATTTCTGGAGGCGCTCAGAGCCGATCCGGAATTTGCGAGCACTCCCGTCGTAGTCCTGACCACATCGAACGACGATCAGGACAAGCTCGATGCCTACAACTTCAACGTAGCGGGCTATCTGCTGAAGCCCGTCACGTTCAACAGCTTTTGCGAGCGGATGGCGACGCTCGATAAATACTGGTCTGCCGTGGAGATGCTGTAGGCCGGGATGGACGAGAAGCTCAGGATTCTTGTCGTCGATGACGATGATGTAGATCGCATGGTCGTGCGACGATCGCTCAAAGCGTCAGGCATAGACGCGGATGTCACCGAGGCGGAGGATGCAGACTCCGCATTCGACAGCGTGCGCGCGTCGCGGTTCGACTGTGCGTTGTTCGATTTTCGAATGCCCGGGTCGGATGGGCTCGAGCTGCTGAAGCGCATCCGCGGCGACGGAATCTCGACGCCGGTAATCATGCTGACCGGTTTCGGCGACGAGCAGACTGCCGTCGAGCTGATGAAAGCCGGCGCATCCGATTATCTCCCGAAAAACACGCTTACACCGGAACGACTCGCACAGAGCCTTCGAGCCGTTCTTCGTGTGCATCACGCGGAAGAAGAAGCCGGACGCGCAGAGAATCAGCTCAGACTCTACGCCACACAGCTCCGCGTGCTCGCCGAAGCAGCAATCGAGATCAACTCGACTCTTGCAGCCGATGCGATGCTACAGGTTGCAACGGAAAATGCGCGCCGGATTCTGCATGCGCGCCGCGCGCAAACTCGCTTGACCGAAGAGACGTTGTCGTCTGGCGCGATGCGCGGTCTTTCACTGCAACAGGCTGCGGCAATCTGGCACGCGGCCGAGCAGGAAGAGCCAGGGCTGACATCGTGGACAGATGTTACGATGGAAATGAGAGTTGCATCGATCGATCCGCTGAAGGATGCCGATGACGTCGATGCACTGGTGACGGGTTATGATGCCGACAATGCGATCGCAGCGCCGCTGGTCGGGCGGAATGGCCGCACACTCGGGGTGATTCAGCTTTGGGAAAAAAAGGAAGGGAGGTTCAACGAAAGCGATGAGGCGGTGTTGACGCAGCTCGCGCAGATGTGCTCCGTCGCGCTCGAGAACGCGCGATTGTACAAGGCGGCACAAGATGCGACGCGCGCTCGCGATGATCTCGTTGCGATTGTGTCGCACGATTTGCGAAATCCGGTGCACACGATCAACATGGCCGCGGCGTTCCTCTTGGAGATTGCGCCTCCGGTGGACCGAAGAATTACTTCGCGCAGACAGCTCGAGGTAATTCAGCGCGCGGCACACCGGGCGAATCGCCTGATCAGCGACCTGCTCGACGTCGCAAAGATTCAGGCCGGTGGAATGGTGGTCGAGCCGGCTCCAATCGACGTAACGTCTCTCGTTCAGGAGGCAGTCGACGCGGCTACTCCACTCGCTTCCGCAAAACAACTTCGTGTTGATCGCGTTATTTCTACCGAGTTCCGTCTAGTGTGCGCCGATCGTGACCGCGTGTTGCAGGTTTTTGGAAATCTCCTTGGCAATGCGATCAAATTCACTCCGGCGGGTGGCCAGGTTACGATCACCGCCGATGCTGAGGCGACGCAAGCGCACTTTTGCGTATCCGACACCGGGCCTGGAATTCCCCCGGAACATGTACCCCACGTTTTCGATCGTTACTGGCAGGCCAAGTCCACCGCAAAGCTTGGAACGGGCCTCGGCCTGTCGATTGCAAAGGGAATCGTCGAGGCACACCAGGGAAGAATCTGGGTAGAAAGCGAACCCGGAAGGGGTGCGTCATTCAACTTCACACTCCCCTACGCATAACATTCGGAGATTATTGATGAAGCGTATTTGCCACACAATCATCACGGTGGGCCTTGTCTTTATTTTTGCGCCGCAGTTAAGAGCTCAAGGCGCATGGCCAACGATTTATAGCACTGACGGTGTAAGTGTCGCGCTCGATCTTGCCGGCGCAGAGAGAAATCCCGACGGGTCGTACATCACACGCACGCGTTGGGATTACGCCGATCCGCGACATCTGGAGAGCAAGCGACCGTACACACAGATGACAGAAACCGCACTCGTGAAATGCAGTCCCGTCCGAGTGAAGCGTCTTACAGAATCGTTTTACGCGGAAGGCGGTGCTGTCGTAAGAGAAGGATCGATGCCGAGTCCCGGTGAAGTTCAATACATGACGTGGGACAGGCCGAAGGCTAGATCGGAAGGCGCACGGGCATTTGCGAATATCTGCTCCCAGCTCGCGAAGAAAGCGAAGGCGAGGCGCTAACGAAAGCACCGAAGCTTGGCCCGAATGTACCAAGTCGAGGAAACGCAGTCTCGCACTGGCTCGGGCGCACTTCGTACCGTCTCACCGGGTGGCATTTTGTCGGGGCGCTGCCGGATCTACCGAAGTTCGTGATCATCGTGGCGCCCCACACCTCGAACTGGGATTTCCTCGTCGGTGTCGGGGCGTTGTTCGAACTGCGACTCAGAGTCGCGTATCTCGCAAAGGATTCGCTCTTTCGAGGTCCGATGGCAGCGATAATGCGCTGGCTCGGCGGAATTCCGGTTGATCGCTCGGTGAGCCGAGATCGTGTCACGGAAATGGTCGACACGTTGCGCGCCCACAATCGTCTGGTTCTTGTCTTTACACCTGAAGGAACGCGCAAGAGAGTGACCGAATGGAAGACTGGTTTCTATCACGTCGCCGCTGGTGCCGGAGTTCCCATCATTCCTGTCGCGTTCGATTACGGTAAGAAGGCGGTGATCATTGGTCCGCCACTTGTTCCTACCGGCAATGCGGAGGGAGACATCAGGAAGCTCCGCGGATTCTATGCAAAAGTCACTGCGAAGCGACCCGAAAATTTCGCGGTGTAATACAATGAATCTTCACGAAGGTTGAGGTTATGTCATTGATACGCTTTGGAAGTCTTGCCGTCGCAACGTTGATAGTGTCCGTGGGAACCGTTTCGGCTCAAGGCGTCAGCTCGCTTTGTCCTCCGGGATCAGTCGACGCTTTGGGGCAGCCCGACAATACGAGAATCGCCCAGGACGCATGTCAGAAAGCGATCGATCTCTTTCAGTATGTCGCGCCGCAGCTCGGCGCGATCGTCGCCGGTGGCAGCGCGACTCAGGGATTCACGGGAACAATCGGTGGCCTCGGACATTTCTCGATAGGAGTGCGCGGTAACGGAATCAATGGATCGCTCCCTGACATCGACCGCATCGTCCCCTCAACTCACGGAGCGGAGCAAAGTACTTATACAATCACTGCTGCCGGGATTGGGCTTCCAACGGGCGATGCCGCAATCGGATTGTTCAAGGGGCTTCCCCTTGGCATCACGCATTTGGGAGGGCTCGATCTACTCGTGAGTGCAGCATACTTGCCGTCGTACAACAATTCGAGTCTCGACATCTCGGTCCCATCCGGATCGTGGAAGCTCGGCTACGGCGCGAAGGTCGGAATCATTCAGGAGAGCGCGCTGACTCCCGGCGTGTCGTTCAGCTATCTCGACCGCGAGCTTCCGTTGGTCAAAGTCGTTGGCAGCTCAGGTGATGATCGGCTGGTGCTCGATAGTCTCAGAGTAAAAACGCACTCGTGGCGGCTAGTCGCGGGAAAGGGTTTTCTCTTTCTCGGCGGAGCGGCGGGAATCGGTCGCGATACGTACGACACCGATGCCGCAATCAGCGTGACGGTTGCCCCGCGCGCGTTAACTCAAGGTGGAACCGGCGGGCCGATTCCACTCACTCAGAAACTGTCGCGCACGAACATCTTCGGCAGCCTGTGGATCAATACGCCCGTTTTGAAAATCGTCGGCGAGATTGGCCGATTGAGCGGAGGCGAGATTCCGACTTACAATCAATTCAGTGGGACGCAGGCTGCTGATCCCCGGACGTACGGGTCAGTCGGAATCAATTTTGGTTTTTGATTCTTCGCGAGGTACGATCGATCAGCTTGCTGGCGTATTAAACGACACTGGTCGTGCCATCAGCTAGCAGGCGAAGAGGCACCGAGAACGGCAGAACAGCGGCTTTTTTTGTCAAACGTCGGAACAGCGCACTTTCCGATGTCGCACCGTTCTCGGTGCTCTCTTCGCCTGCAGGCTGACGCGCCAAATATTTGCTGAAACCACGGTTGCAAGCTGATCGATCGTACCTCGCGAAGAATCACTCGATCCAGCTCTTGACTTGAGCGTACACCACTGGATCGATCAAAAGATTGAAGTGTGCGAGACATGAAGTCTGATGATTGCTCGCGCCGGCCAGAAGAACGCTACTGTCTGGATTGATTGTTTCATCGCATGGCGACCACCAGGTCGCATAGCGAACGACACCCGGTGTTTCATCACCCGAATTCAAAGCTGCGAGAAATGCCGAGCCGAGTCGAATCTCGACGCAGGGAGTGAATGAGCAATTGTCCGCATCGTCAGTCCCATGATTTGGACCGGCGAGCGAGACCCACGCATCGACCTTGGAATCGCCGCCCAGATTCTTGATGTAGTAGCGTGACGACACGCTACCCGCCGAGTGGGCGATGATGTCGACTTTGGTGGCTCCTGTTCGTGCAAGGATCGCATCGACTTGCGATCGGATCTCTTCGGCATCGGTCGCGAACGAGTTGACGACGCTGTAGTCGTAACCGTACAGCTCGTTGTCGCTCCAACCGTCGCTGCGAAACGCTGCGATCATGGTGCAGAAATTTTCTTTGGCGCCGCCGTAGCCGTGTACGAAAAGAATCGGGTCGTGCTTGAGCGGGGTCGCCGCGCCGCGGGTATTTCCGCAAAGCGGAACGTCGGGTTGAGTTATCGTTTTTGTGCATCCGCTAATGAGAGCCGCGACAGCATAAAGCCCTGCAAGGAATGTGATGCGCGCGATACTGCGAAAGGTCATTCGAATACTGTTGAAAGTTTTGACTGTAGAAGAAATGTAGCGAGCGTGCAGAACGCGTCGTTTTCTGTATCTACTGATGATTGTCAAGGGAAAAAAGAAGAAAAAAAGAGCATCTGTGGCAGGGCGTTTGCCTATGTAGAAGGTGCTGTTTTCCACCGGAGTAACCTGCAATGATGAATACCCTACTCGAATCGAAGCCCCGCAAAAAGCGCAATTCAGGGGGAACGGTTTTTAGCGTGGTCTTTCACTCGGCGATTCTCTTTTTCGCGGTTTACGCTACTGCACGCGCTGGCGTTGCAAAGGACGACGGGCCCCGCCAGGAGAAAGTCCGGTTCATCGAGATGAAGAAGGAGCCGCCTCCGCCGGAAGTGAAGAAAAAGGAGCCGCCTCCGCCGCCGAAGGTGAAGAAGCCCGTAACGGAGCATAATCCAGCGCCGTTACCGCCTGCACCGAAGGAGGAGATTGCTCCACCCAAGGGGTTCAAGACTCTCGAAGCGCCGGTCAATGTTCCGATCGCTCTTCCGAAAATCGACCTTTCGGCGAAGCTGACCGATGAAGCCGACTTCAGTGGGAAGGGAGTGAAGGGCGGCAGCGCGTCTGGAAAAGAAGGAAGTGAAGGCGACAAGGAAGGTGGCAAGGCGGGTAGCGCCATCAATCCCGACAAGCCGTACATGGCGGACCAGGTTGAAAAGCAGGTCGAGGCGATTTCGGGCACGCAGGTGGAATATCCCGAGTCGTTGAGATCGAGCGGGATCGAGGGTGAAGTTCAGGCGCAGTTTGTCGTGAACGAGAGCGGCCGCGTCGAGACCGGAACCTTCAAGGTGTTGAACGACGCGAATCCGGCGTTCGTCTCGGCGGTCCGTCGCGCGCTTTCAGGAATGCGGTTCCATGCGGCGCAGATCAACGGCACGCATGTATCACAGATCGTTCAGCAGGCGTTCATCTTCAAGTTGGATAAGGGATAGGGAAGCGATAGAGCGGTAGAGCGATAGAGCGGTAGAGCGATAGAGCGATAGAGCGGTAGAGCGATAGAGCGGTAGAGCGGTAGAGCGATAGAGCGATAGAGCGATAGGGCGATTGAGCGACCGCCTTATCGCTTTTCGCTCAGTTGCTTAC
>JBHELX010000011.1:0-31943 GCA_046262875.1 Gemmatimonadaceae bacterium
ACGCTGGAGCGGGAGCGGGAGCGGGAGCCGGCGCTGGAGCAGGTGCCGGAGAAGGAGCTGTTTGTACGGGCGCAGGAGGCGGCGGCGAAACAGGTCTCGTTTGCACCGGAACCGAACGCGGAGGAATCGTCACCGGCGGCTCCGGGCGCCTTCTCTCCGGCGGTCTTGGCTCGCTCTTCAGAATTCGTGGTGATCCGCCAGTGAACAGCGAGATTCCCATCCCTATGCTGAACGCTGGTCCACCACTCGCGATTTGACTCGAGGCTTCAAAACGAAATGCTTTTCGGTCTCCGATCATCTTGCGGACGCCTAGACCAAGGTTTGCGATTCCGAGGCTTCTGCTCTGATTGCAATCGCAGCGTGGTCGCGTGTAGCGAACGAATTCGTATCCGCCACCCGCAAGTGCGTAGGGTTGAAACTCTTTCGCGGTCGATCCCTGGAGGAGCAGTGAAAGTGTTGGAGTGAAGACAAAAAGCGGCGGCTTGTAGTAAGTGCCTTCCTGCTGGCTGTACGCAACGCCGAGTGCGCCTTGAATAGCGAAGTGGTTCGTGATGTGTGTTGCGCCGGACACTCCGCCGCCGATTGCAGACCTTCCATCGGCTACGCTGTAGGCGGTGGAGAGCACTCTTCCAGTGACCGAGAAGTCGACCTCTTTAGTTCCGGCGAGGCTTCCGTCACTTGACGTCGGAATGATCGATTGTGCGACGATAACGCCCGATGGAGCGACTAACGCCAATAATAGCAGCGGAAGAACCAGACGACGCATCAATTATCCTTGAGAATGTTGCGCAGCTTCACGGGCGAACAAGAAATGCCCAACCGACAGGGCTGGGCACGTATGCAGCCGGTGAAAGGAAATGCCGGAACCGCTGCCACGCAAGGAAAAAAATCAGGCTTTCACGTTGCGAGCACTCGTGATCAATGCGACGGCTGCAATGATGATCGCCGATGCGAGCGCGGTCTGTGGGGCTAATCGCTCGCCGGCGAATGCCCAGCCGAGAAAAAGCGCGACGATCGGATTCACGTAGGCGTAGGTCGAGACCTTGGCCGGCGTAGAGACTTTCAGCAGCCAGACGTACGCCGTGAACGCGACGAGCGAGCCGAACGTGATGAGGTAAAGCAACCCGCCGAGGGATTTTGCCGACACATGCGATATGTCGAATCGCATCGGCTCGCCGATAATAAATGAGATCGCGAGGAAGATTGCCCCGGCAGAGATCATCTGCATTGCCGTCGCGAGCATCGACGATTTTGGCAGCTGGACATGCTGCGAAAGGAGTGACCCGCTCGCCCATGACACCTCGGCGAAGGTCAGAAGAACAACACCCGCTATGGAAATGCCGCCGCTACTGGATGGTTGAAGTGCCGACGGGCCGATTAGAAACACCAAGCCGATCAATCCAAGAATGAGTCCGGCGATCACGCCACGATTCGGCTTGGTTCCCTTCGGCCGAGCCCATTCGAGAATCACCGTCCACATCGGAAGGGCCGCGACGAGTAGTGCGGCCAATCCCGACGGAACCAATCGCTCTGAAAGAACGACGCCTCCATTTCCTCCGAGGAGAAGCAGCGCGCCGATCATCGCGCAATTTCTCCACTGAAGGCGCGTTGGTTTCGTATTTCCCCGGCGCGCCCACGCATACAGAAGAAGTCCAGCAATCGAAAATCGTACGCCCGCCATGAGGAGAGGCGGAATCGTCTGAATCGCGAAGAGGATTCCGAGGTATGTCGAACCCCAGATGATGTAAATCGCCGCGAATGCGGCGATGAGTTTTGCGCGGGGGACCGATCCCACGTCTAGCGGTCGCGAACGAAGTCGAGCGTCGAGTTTCGGTGCGTTCCGGGAAAGGGGACGTTCTCGCCTTTGATCACCTTCCACAAAAGGCGATTGAATTGCGCGTCGTCGATCTTGTCGGCTTCGGCAAGATTCAAGTTGAGCGACTCACGTGCTCCCACTGCGCGCGGTCCGTTGACCTCGTCGAGTCGATGCGAGGGCACCACCGCGACGTAAGGAGTGAAGTCGGGCTTGTCTCTCCAGATGTCGTGCAGTGGATGACCGTAGTGGTCGAATTGCGACAGAGCATCGAGTCCGAGTATTTCCTCGATCGTTGCCAGAATGTCTGTCGTGTTAACGAAGCGATGGATCAATCCCGGCTTGTTCCAGGCTGAAATCGTGAACGCAACCGAGCGATGGGAGTCGAAATGATCGGGCCCTGCCTGCGAATCATCTTCCATCACGAACACGGCGGTGTTTTTCCAGAACGGTGAGTGCGAAAGCGCATCGATGATTCGACCGAACGCGAGATCGTTATCTGCGAAGCACGCGAGTGGCGTGCAACTTCCGGGGCGGGCGCCCGCCGTATGATCGCGAGGAAGCCACACTATCTCGAGCGCAGGCAATTTTCCCTCTCGCACATACCGCGCGAACTCGGCGGTCCAGATATCCGCGCGATGCTGATCCGAGATCCCCATGTCGAATGTCGGATAATCTTCGTTCGTGTATTCCACCAAACCCGGTCGTGTCGCGCGATACTTGTTGGTCGAAGGAATCTGATCGGTGTACTCGCCGTAATTTCGGAGGGTAATTCCCTTTCGTTTTGCTTCGTCCCACAGGTAACCCGTCGCCGGCGCGTCGACGTCCCCTTCGTCCTGATCGGGACGGACTACCCGGTAGGTCATGTTCACCACTTTCTCGGTGTATTCCGTTACATAAGCCGACGTCGACCATGGATGACCTTGCGAGCTCACCTCAGCGTTCGTGAAGAATCGATCGTACAGGCCGAAGCGTTTAGCGAGCGCGCGGTGATTTGGACTCGTGTCCGATTTATACCAGACCAATGAGCTGTCGCCGTCGCCTGCCGGCTCATCACCGAAAACCTGATCATACGTTCTGTTTTCCTTGATGATGAGAATGACGTGCTCGAATGGCGGATGAGATGGACGAGCTCGCGCTACATCCCAGTTGTTATTGCGGGCGACGCGTGCGCTGTATTGTGCGAGATCGGCCGCCGATGTTTTCGTAGAAAAAATCGAGAGCGCACCATTCAGCTGGCCAAGGACATATGATCGAGGATCCGATCCTGCTCTCTCGTTCAGCGGATTCGTTGGATTCGGCCCTGCTCGCCTTCCCTTTCCGTTGACGACGATTAGAGAATCGCCCCTCACTGCGAGAGCATCGGGGTACCACAGCACGGGTATTCTTCCGATCGGCTGTGTGCCACCGTTCGCAATATCGAAAACCGCAATCGAGTTATTGTCGGCTTCGGCGACGAATAACTTCGAATCATCGCGGGACAGCGCGACTGCATTGGGCGTGCTTCCCTCACTTGGACCAGACGGCGCAGCGTCAACGAGTGTATTGACTGTCGCTGCCGCGACTGGGTCTACGACGCTGACCCGGTCCATACTCGACGACACGACATAGAGACGCGTGCCCGCGCGATTGAGCGCCATTGCCGATGGATGCCGATGAGTCGCTATTCGCTTTTCAAATGTCAGGCGGCCGTCGGGCACTGGAAGAAAACCGTCGACGCTCGTGGCCCCCCAGGAAGAAACGAACAGATGGCCACTCGGGCTAACGAGAAAAGCGTACGGATAGTGTCCGGTGCTAACGCGCTGCACGACCTTGTGCGTCGCCATGTCAACGACTGCGATGGAGTCCGCCATGTTTTCCGCTACGTACATCCGCCGTGCATCGGGAGAGAAAGCGATCGCGCCGACAAATCGCGGATGGGTCGTGTCGATAGGCGCGATGATGATGCTGTCGGCGAGCGCGGCGCGACTTCCATCCCACGAGTAGCGATAGACCACATCGTGCGCGCCGCCTGACGTGTAAACCGATTTTCCGTCGGGCGAAAATTTTACGCCGAGGAATGCGCCGCGTTGCGGCAGCGTTTGTGTGACTGTGCCGGCGGTGAGGTCGACGATCTGAAGACCGCGCTCTCTGAATCCACTGAGGAGAACCGCCGCGTGTTTCTCGTCGGGCGATAACGCAATCGCGAGCGGCATGTTGCCGACGTCGATGATTCTTCCGGCGGGATCGAGCGTGCGTCCCGTCGGAAGCGCGCGCTCAGAGACGCTCGCGGCCGGAGGATTGCCCGGGCGCGAGGTGCACGCCACCGCCGGGACGCCGACGATAACACACACGAGAACATAGGCGAAGCGAAATGATTTCATGACAGTTGAAAGGCAAAGGTGACGCGCTGTAACGGCGAAGATGCAACTGTGCAGGCGACGTCGAAAGAGACCTCGCGCGCCGAGCGGCGGCCAGCGTCGGCAATTCCCAAGGATTGAACGTCCAGGCGCGTGCGAGCCCGTTGTACTGGAAAATCGGGTTTCAATTTGTCACCGGTCAAGGATTTTTAGATGGTGAGAAATCAATAGTGGCGAAAAACGACTCGGGGCCGCACCCGCCCGCATGGAGGACCGCCGGTCGCCCGCCGATGATTGCGCATCGCGGCGGTCCCGCATTCGATTTCATCGGCGGCCACTTGGTGCTCGACTTCAACAACACTGCGGCATGGCCACGAGGTCGTCCGGCGAACAATCGAATTGCGGTGCCGGGTGCACTGATTTTGTGGGCAGCGGAGGCGAAACTGATCTCGTACACCGAATCGATAAAACTTCGAAGACGACTCCGAACCAAGTATGAGAGCGCCAGACACGAGCTCACAGAAGCGCATCGGTTCCGTGAAGTATTGCACGAGATATTGATTGCCGCGGAACGCAAGCGGCAGCCGCCTTCTGATGTGCTGGCCGAATTCAATCAGCATCTGAGAAAAGCGGGAAAGGCAATGAACCCCGAATGGCGAGACGGGCATCTGGAATGGATACCGGCTTCCGCGAAGAATCTGCCGTCGATCGTCGAACGCATAGCCTGGCGAGCGGGAGAATTTTTCGCCTCGGCAGACTTCGATCGGTTGCGCTGTTGCGCGAATCCGAAATGTGGTTGGTTTTTCATCGATCGCAGCCGCAATAACAGCCGACGCTGGTGCAAGATGCGCGAGTGCGGAGATCGGGCGAAGTCGAAACGTTATTACGAGAAGAGAACGAAGCCGTTTTTGGGAACGAAACTTGACGGAAATATTCCGGTTGATGTTCCCAGTTACAGGAGTGGTGGATATGGCAAAGCAGAACCTCAAGGGCAAACGGGTTGCGATTCTCGCAACCGACGGTGTGGAAGAAATCGAGCTGAAGGAGCCGCGCAAGGCGCTCGATGCAGCAGGAGCTGAGACTACGCTCGTCTCACCTAAGACAGGAACGATCAAAGCCTGGCAGCACGATCAATGGGGCGGACAGATTCGTGTCGATCTCGCGTTGGATGAGGCGCGCGAAGAGGACTTCGATGCGTTGATGCTGCCTGGTGGTGTGATGAATCCGGATCATCTGCGAGTGAATCGGAACGCTGTGGAGTTCGTGCGGAGTTTTTTCGCCGCCGGGAAACCGGTGGCAGCGATCTGTCACGGGCCGTGGATGCTCGTTGAAGCGGGAGTCGTCCGCGGAAAAACGCTGACATCCTGGCCGTCGCTCAAGACGGACATTCAAAACGCCGGCGGAGATTGGGTTAATCGGGAAGTCGTGAACGACGAAGGATTGGTAACAAGTCGCAGACCCGATGACATTCCCCAATTCAACGCGAAAATGCTCGAGGAATTCGGTGAAGGAATTCACCAGGGCCAGCGAGACACGGCACGCGTCGCCGGATTGCCTCAACGAGAGTCTGAAGCGCGATAAGCGCAATGCCTGGTCACAGATAACCGCTGGCGACCGGACCGTAGAGCGGGCGACCGGACTCGAACCGGCGACGTCCAGCTTGGGAAGCTGGCATTCTACCAACTGAATTACGCCCGCAAATAGTTCGACTCAGTGAATGTAGTCGCGACTATTATTGCTTCAAGTCATATTAGAAGAATGGCCATGGACGGCGACCTCCATGCACTCGCGCAAAGGGCGCTCGAGCTCGATTCGCTCTCACCTCTCATCGAGCACGAGCCCTCCGAATGCGAGACATGCGCGGAATACCAAAAAGAGTATCTCGCATTTGCGCGCGAAGCTCTTCCAAAAATCGCGCAGGGATATATCGATCTTATGCGCGCATCACTCGAAGCGTTTGAGAACGCAAAAATGCGCGGACGTTTTCTTGCCGATCTCGAGGAGGAAAATGAGCGCCTGCAAAAAGAGCTCACTGCGCGCGAGGCAGAGCTCGAAGAGCTGATGAAGGAGCCGGTGAAGAAAGGATGGCTCCGCTGAGGTTCAGGGTCAAAGCATTCGGCGCGATTTTCCTTCTCGCGTTCTTTGGCTGCGACTCACCATCCGCGCCAAAGACCGGTAGCCTCGTACTCACCATTCAAGGTCTACCGCCAGGGACTGACGCCGCGATAGCCATAACCGGTCCGACTGGGACGACCACACCCGCAGCAAAAGGCGAGACTCTCTCCAACCTTCCGCCGGGAACGTACACGATCACGGCGTCGGACGTCGCCGCCGACGAGATCTATAGCGCAACGACCGCAACGCAGACGATCCAGCTTTCGACGAGTACAAAATCGGTGACGGTAACCTACCACGCCGTCACCGGCACACTCAGTCTCACCAGCGCGGGATTACCGGCCTCAGCCACACCGACGTTCGACATCACAGGCCCACAAAATTATTCGGCGTCCGTTACGGGATCGCGTTTGATCTCGCGGCTCCCCCCGGGTGATTACACTGTCACCGCGCGTGTCGTCACTGACAAAACGGATCAATACCGCGCGACGAACTCCCCATTCGTCGCTACAGTAACAGCAGGTGCTTCAACCTCGGCGAACGCTCAATACGCGCTCTTGCCGGCGACGCTCGATATGCGAGTCGACGGCGCATATCTAACGCAGAGTGTGCAGCGATACGATGGATCGGTACCATTAGTCGCAGGACGAACCGCGTATTTGAGAGTATTCCCTGTCGCGAATGAAGATAACTCCGCTGCACCGGCCGCTCGCCTTCGACTCTTCAGTAACGGCGTTCTTGTATCGACGCGTAATCTCGATCCAAAACCAGCGGGTGTTCCGTTCGAGGCAGATCAGAGCAGCGCGTCTCGATCGTGGTCCATTCAAATCGACGGCTCACTCATTCAGCAGGGATTCGGATTTGTTGTGGACCTCGATCCCGACAACCTTATAAGAGAAGTGAACGAATCCAACAATACGTTCCCCGCGAACGGATCGCCGAGGGTACAATCAGTACAGAGCGTTGCGTCCCTCGATGTGCGATTCGTACCGATTCTTACGACCATCAATGGTTTCACGGGGGTCGTGAACGACACGAACAAGGATTCGTATCTGGAGACGGCTTTGCGCATGTACCCACTCAGCACCTACAGCGCTGAGGTGCGGGCGCCCTTCTCGACTAATGCGGCTGTTGGTCCCGGTCCCGATGAGGTCACAACGCTGAACCAGGTGCTCAACGAGCTCGACGCTCTGCGAGTCGCCGAGGGCTCGACGAAATACTATGCAGGAATCATCAAGATCGGATCGGGTTCGAGTTTCTCCGGCGTCGCCGTCATCGGCCAGCCTACAACGCTGTCGTATGATTTGCAGCCCGGCGCGCCCGTTGCTCTCGCGCACGAGTTCGGTCACACTGCCGGTCGTCGTCACGCACCGTGCGGCGGTGCCGCGAATCCCGATCCGAATTATCCTTACTTCGGTGCAAGCATAGGCACCTATGGATTCGATGTTGCTGCGCAGACGATTTATTCGCCCGCTTCGACTTTCGATCTCATGAGCTACTGCGCGCCCCGCTGGCTCAGCGATTACACGTATGTAGGTGTGATGGATTTCAGGAGCGCCGCACAGCTTTCCGCACAGCGACAGTCAACCTCGAAAGAATCACTGGTGGTTTGGGGCCGATTGGAAAATGGCCGATTGATACTCGAGCCGGCTTTCTCCGCGGGAACCTCTGCTCCTCTACCGAATGGTGGGAGCTACGAGGCAGAAGCGTTCGACACCAATAACTCGCGACTCTTCGCAGTGGGCTTTGAGCCGGCGAGAGTCGCAGACGCTTCGCCGGATTCAAAACAATTCGCGATTGCGATTCCACTCGAAGCTCGCCTCATATCGCAGATCGCGGTCATTCGTGTGACAGGCGCCGGCAAGACTGCGGAGCGACGCACGATTGGAACCGAATCTCTCAACGCAGACAACTCTAGCGTAACTATCTCCGACGCTGCTCCTGGCAAGCGCACACTCGCGGTCTCCTGGAGGCGCGATATCTACGAGATGGCTGTGATACGCGATGCCGACACTGGAGAAATACTCGCGTTCGGTCGCAACGGTCGGACAACGGTCTCAGTACCGAGCGGCAAGGTCGACGTCACGCTCACTGATGGCGTGCAATCTGTTCGCGGTTCAGTGCGACCCGAGAAGCAGTGAACAACTACTGCGGACTGTACCTACTCTGTAAATGATCGCTCGGCGTCTGCCGTCGCCCGGCGGCGAGCTTCGTCGAGCGTCGCTCTACGATATGCCTTGAAGTGTCCGAATGCTTCAACGAATACTCGTGTTGACAATCGCGAATTCTGTTTGCCGCTTCGCGCCGAGTTGCGACGCGACTCACGCTCATCGCTGCCTGCAAAGGCGTGCAGGTACCGCATCCTGTCGCGCCATCGATCCTGAAGCAGCAGGTGAAATGCATTCCGCGTTATTGGATTCATCTCGAACGCGCCTTCTCTTGCCGTGAACATTCGGGCGGATGCAATTCTCTCCATGGCGCGCGCACGTCTGCTCGTTGGTTGCGCTAAACCAATCGCCTGGAGCGACGGCAGGTTCATCTCGCGCGAGATCACGGCGGCGGGGGCAAAAAAAGCTGCAGGCATCGCGCACGACCGAGCCCATCGCGCGACGCGATTCCAATCGATGTCGGTCGAGAACTGACTCAGCCATTCCACATCCCAACCTGCTTTCAGTCCGCGCGAGTAGAGATGTGCCGAGCTGTGCACGAGGGTGTGCAACGACATTCCTTCGGCATCGAGCGCCGCGAGCGCCGGGAACGCCTCAGATCTCACCGTGTGCTCGAGCATTTCTTTCTCCGGCAGCTTCCACATTCGCGGCATTATGCGCGTGTGAATCTCAACCGGTATCCCTCTGAAAAAAATCGGAGCGAGATGATGAGGCCCTGTTCGCGAGCTGTCGGCCTCACCGGTGAAACCACGCGCCAGGAGCTCCGAACGAAATTCGATTGCAAATTGTGGTGCGACGAGGATGTCGATGTCGCCCGCGCTTCGCCTGGGAATGGTTGGCAACCGGAAAGGCCTTGTTCGACGCCGATCCGTTTCCATCGCAAGTAGAGCTGCGCCTTTCAACAGCACAGCTTTTTTCCCCATAGAGACAAGCAAATCGGAAATCCGCTTCAATGCGTCGAGCTGACCCAGCTCCCGAAGCGCCTCGGAAACAGCAGCACCTCTTACGCGCTCCGTGAAGACTCGCGGTGACCAGCGGTCGAGCTCGGGATCGCCGAGCATCGGCTCGATAGCTCGTGCGATACCGCATTCAATCAGATAGTCAGCAGATCTTCGCCAATCGAGATCAGATCGTCCGAAAACACGCGACGCACTCGTTCCCCAAACGCGATGTCGTTCCTCATCATTGTTCACGGACGCTCCCGACAACCAAAGCTTTGCTATTCCAACTCCGTTGGCGTGAATAATTCCAACTGCTCCCTTTTCTCGGGCGCCCTCGATGATTCGACGTCTCGCCTCGCGCTCCGACGTAAATGCAGGTTGCGACAATCGCTCACGCAAAGCCCGCGCGACCTCCGGCCGTGAGTTGATGTCGAGGCAGAGCTCGCACATTCCGGCGTGATACGGCTTGAGTGATACGCTCTCGCATCCAGGAATCCTGAGAAGCTCCTCGCGCAATCGCTCAGGTCCGAAAGTACGGATTGTCTCGAGAATTGGATCATCACGATGACGGCGAAGGAGCTCGCCAAGATTCGTTTCCTCGATGGAGCCGAGCACGAGTGGAGAATCTGCGCGCATGAAATACGCGGGTCCGTTGCAGGCAGTGAGCCTCAAATCATCCGTCACCGCCGGAACACCAGCTGCGCTGCACATTCCGCCCGTCTCACTTCGCAGCGTCTCACCTGGAATGTCGCGCGCTCTACCCACCGCTTGAACATCATAGAATCGCATTCGCACATGTCGCGATTTCTCGAATGGCTCGATGAGGCCTGCGATCTCCGAATCATCTGCAACTCTCGTGATGCTCATGTTGAGAGGCATTCCAATTTCTTCCGCTGCGCTCGCGAGATTGAGTCCGGGCTGAGGTCCCTGGAATTCTGCGTGATATCTGTCGTAGCTCAACGTCACGAGATCGAGCCCTGCGCGCTGCAGCGCTTTTAGCTTGGACCGAGCAGCAGGTAGCGACTTCGCCCAGAAGCCGTTCGTAGCGAGCGCTGTTTTCATCCCCGCT
This sequence comes from Gemmatimonadaceae bacterium, assembly GCA_046262875.1. Classification (GTDB taxonomy): domain Bacteria; phylum Gemmatimonadota; class Gemmatimonadetes; order Gemmatimonadales; family Gemmatimonadaceae; genus UBA4720. The sequence goes on from JBHELX010000011.1 coordinate 10,446, forward strand.
TTTCTTGCCGAGCGAACCAGACGACGGACCAACGGCTCACGAAGCATTGGCTCGCCCCCGGTGAAGAGCACCGCGCGCACTCCGGCATCGGCAAGCTGCGTCACCACTGATGAAAGGCGCTCATCAGCAGGTTGACCACGAACACGCGGCCCGCTCTCGACGCTGCAGTGTGCGCAGCTGATGTTGCATCGCCGAGTCAGCATCACGGCGACGACAGGAGCCGTTGGCCGGCCGGAGCTATCGCTCACGAAAAGCAGGGCTGAGATTTTCGATCGCGGCAGTCATTTCGCCGAGCTCCGCACGAGGCACATCGTATCCCGGCACATTCTCAGCAACGCGTGCGACGTGATTGAGTGCGTCGCTGAACGGCAGATGCCTTCTGAGATTGCTGTAAGGCAGGAGACCGATCGCAGTCTCCACGGCGGGCAACTTTCGCGGTGGCCCGCTGACTGGAGCGCCGCGTCTCGCAAGAAATATCACCGCGGCGAGATTCGCCGAGCCCGGTGTCGCGTCCGATTCACCGATCTCGTGCGGGTGAAACAGACATCCCTTCGCGGTCGTCGCAAACGAAGGCGTCGCCACCGAGCGATCCCACAAAGAATCTCCGACGAGATCGCGGCTCTCCGAGCGCAGCGACACACGTCGCGGGGTTGGGTACGCGAGGCCATTCTCGATCATGATCGCGTCATCGCAGTGAAAGGACCAACCTCTCTGCCAGAGCGCGCACGCAAGTGTCGTCTTGCCCGCCAGCGACGGTCCGACGATGGCGATACCGCGCCCACTCCTCGAAAGAAGTGCCGAGTGAATGCACAGCACGTGCTCTTCGCAATCGAGCAGTCTCGCGATGGCTGCAAACTCCACATTGCATACTGCCGCCTCAACGTTCGGCGCGGCCTGCGGAGATGACTCCGCTGAATTGCTGCTTCGCGTCGTCACGTAGAACATTCCATCGCGCGCAAGAATTCGCCATCGGCACGCAACGCGTCGCGACTCAGAGGCGGGCCATGGTTTGAAGACACCTCGCGCGTGGCGCAAAACCAGCGGATCGTTGCTCTCGAGCTCGAAATCCACGGGCCCCTGGCCCCAGCGCACCGTTTCCATCAATCCCCTTCGATCAGTCGATGTCCCTGAAGCTCGACGATGCACGCCGCGATATCCGCCTCCGCACGATCGGTCGCAAGTCCGGGAAATCTCGTCTGCAGCTCCTGAACGAGCTGAGCGATTGTACTCGGCGTCGTGAGTGATTCCCAGAGAATGGACGCTGTCGGATTCAGCACGAACGCGCCACCATCACTCGCGTGATAGAGGATCACGCGATCACTCACCCGAGTCTCGGTTACTTCCGATGAGCGTCGGAAGAGCGCAGCCACGCGGCAATATCGGTAGCGCCCTGAGGCGCTACCGGGTGAATATCAGAAGCTGAACGCGTTTCCGGCGTAAAGCACTTCGCGCTCGAGATCCTTTTCGCTCATCGCGATCTCGACACGCGGCGGCTCATAGCCGGCGACCTCGTCCGATGCAGCAACGTTTTTCGCTTCTTCGGGCGTGCTTCCGTTCATGTTTGAGACTCCAGGGAAGGTTTGTAAACGCGTGGCTTCGGGGAGCCAATATATAGTACTTCCACTTCGTCACGCGATACCAGATTTAAAAACGGGGCGGGCCGGCACGACCGAAGTCATGCCGACCCATCCTTTTTTCTCTACTGATAGAGCACTGCAATTGCGCCAGCTCCAAGCTTTCCTTTCGAGCGGAACTGAACCGTGTTGGGCTCACCCTTCGTCATCGCGGATCCAATGTCGATGCCGCGACGGGTTTCGCCAGTCTTGAGACCTGCGATCTCGAACCTCTTGCCATTCACCGTGACGGTCACTGACTTCACGCCGGGGTTTCCGTTCTGGATCATGACGAAATGCTCGACATCCGACACACCTGTTGCGGTGACTGACCTGGATGTCTCTGTGAGCGACTGAATTCCTTTTGCCTCGCCGAGACTCACATCGAGCGGATCGAAGAGTGTGGCGTTGCCGCATGCATCGGTCGCCGTAAGGCCAATCACCGCGCTCTGAGATTGATTGATCTTCGTGGCAGTGATCACGATTGGATCCGTTGTGCCCGTTGTAAACGGCGGGACGGGCGTGTCTGCGTTATCGGATTTAGTGATGACGATCGACTGCATACCCGAACCGGCATCCTGAGCCGTGATCTGAATCTGCTTCGGCGGCCCCGCAATCACTCCCGTCACGTTGACTGTCGGCGGCGTGGATTCGCAGTTCACGTTGCCGGCGATGTTCATGTAGAACGCCGAGAAGAAAATGTTATCGTCGTTCGAGGGATTCTGAGTATGAACTGCGATATGGGTGTCGCCCTGCGTGATGAAAGGCAGGAGGGTGTAGAGCTCGTCGTCGGTTCGTGGTCCGCCGCCATCGTTTGCATTTGGATCGGCGGGGTTTGTGTCTACATCGTCGAGACCACCGACCGTCAGGAGCGCGCCATTCGCCGCTGCTCCATCATCCTGGCCTCCGGCGGACGACGTCATCCGGGACCCGTTGACGTCCACGGTACTGAACTGACCGCTCGGCTGGAAGCCGAACGAGATACCCAGCGACATATCGATTTTGAGGGCAGCATCCGTCTTGTCGATGGGGTTTGCAACATCGACTGAGAAATCATCGCCGGTAGTCTGTTGAGTCCCGAAGAGCAGCACGACGGTATTGTTTCGTGTCAGGCTCGGGTCCGTAAAGACGACAGCGATTATGGAACCATCGATAAGACCGCTGTTCGATTCGCCGATTGTGAGATCCACACGACCCGCGGACGCAGCATCGACAATTGGCTTGACGATCGATGTGACGTCGCCCCAAACGTTGTTCCCGCCGATCGCGCTTGCAATTGACTCCGTCCAGGTCACACCCGTCCCGTTGATCGTAATGTCGCCATTCGCAATTGTTGCGGAGGAGGATGGAACCGTCGCCGCCGCCATGAAAGCCGCTAGAACGGTTGCGCCGGCAGGCTTCTCCACCTGAATGATTCCACCGGTCCCTGTTTGCCCCAGACCGTCAACCGATAAAACAACCTTACCCGAATAGGTTTGCTCGTGGTGCAGCCCGGTGGGCGGCGGTGGCAGCGTAGGCGTGAACGGTGCGCTTAAAGTTCCCGGAGTTGCCTGGCTATTGACAACCGATCCTCCGTCAACGGCTGCTGTTGGAGCGAGCGCCTTATCGCACGCGCCGAGCGCAATGGTCCCTATGATGGCTAACTGAGTGGCTCGCGCAAAAAAAGAGCGCGCGCGAAACGCCGAACCAGACGTGAGCTGCGGGATACGAAACATTGCTCCTCCGATAGGGTGGACACCGGATATTTTTTTCAGCACCGGGCGCAACTCGCGCGGAGCTGAGACGGGTACGCGAAATCACCGAGTGGGGATTTTTCGCGACAGGAGGAATTACCCCGATGGGAACATCTTGTCAAGCAAGGAGGGAAACTGTTCGGGTCACTGCTCGCCTGCACCCCGCCCCGCTTGCTGATCCAGCGTCTCGCGAACCTTGCGCAGCAGGGCGTCGTGAGCGAATGGCTTGTGAATGAACTGTGATTCCCTCTCGAGAACACCATGCCGGACGACCGAGTCGTCGGTGTATCCCGACATGTACAGAATGCGCATCTCAGGCAAGCGCTCAGACAGCCGCTCAGCCAGCTCCCGCCCGCTCATTTCCGGAAGGACGAGGTCCGTGAGCAGCAGGTCGATCCGTTGCAGCGTAGCCGCGATTTCGATCGCTTTTTTCGGCGTGCCGGCGGCTAACACTGCATACCCGGCGCGGTCGAGGATGCGCACAGCCATTTTGCGAAGCGCCGCGTCGTCTTCGACAACGAGAATCGTTTCGGATCCGCCCTGGCTGGCCGCTCGTGTCACGACCGGCGCGGGCGCGGCAACCGTTTCAATGCGTGGGAAATAAATCTTGAATGTAGATCCTCGGCCCGGTTCGGTATAGAGTTTCACCGTTGCGCCACTCTGTTTCACAATGCCGTACACCGTCGATAATCCCAGACCCGTACCCTTCCCGGCAGCTTTCGTCGTGAAGAATGGCTCGAAGACTCGCTTGGCCGTAGCCGCGTCCATGCCCGTGCCGGTATCGGTTACCGCCAGCATGACGTACCGCCCTGGCGGCGAATCGACATGTGTGCGCTCGTAGTCGGCATCGAGCTCCATGTTCACCGTCTCGAGCGAGAGAATTCCTCCGTCGGGCATTGCATCGCCCGCGTTCACGGCGAGGTTCATAATGACCTGTTCGATTTGACCGGGATCCGCGAGAATATGTCCGACGTCGGCGTCCGATCGAACAACCAGATCAATGCGCTCTCCGATGAGACGACGCAGCATCGGCTCGATCGAACGAACCACATCGCCGAGGTTGAGCGGTCGCGGAGCAAGGACCTGCTGGCGACTGAACGCGAGCAGTTGCCGCGTCAACGACGCCCCGCGATCAGCGGCGCGCAAAATCTCGTCGACGTCCTCGCGCTCCCGGCTGTTTGGCTCGAGCGCTTCGCCCAGCATCGACCCGTACGCCTGAATGGCGGTCAGGAGATTGTTGAAGTCGTGTGCGACACCCCCGGCGAGTTGGCCGATCGCCTCCATTTTTTGCGATTGTCGGTATTGCTCCTCCAGCGCGCGCCGTTCTGTGACGTCGAGGACGATGCCGGCAGTCCGTATGGGAACGCCTTCCGCATCGTAGAACGTTCTCCCAACACCGGTCAACCAGTGGACGGTTCCATCAGCCCATGTCGTTCTATAGAGAATGTTTGCATCCAGGTGCTCGCGGGTCGCCCGATCGAATTCGCTCGCCACCTGCTGCCGGTCTTCCGGATGGATCTGGTCCAGGAACGCGGGAAACGTTCCGCCGAACGTCCCTGGCGAAAGGCCATGGAGCGCCTCGAGAATCTCCGACCAGCGCACGGCCCCCGTCGTGAAGTCGACCTCCCACACACCGACACGAGATGCCTCCATCGCGAATCGCATCCGGGCTTCTGCCGCGCTCAGTGCGTGCGCCGCCGCATGTCTTTCGCTGACGTCGCGCACAATGCCTGTGAACACCCTGTTTCCGTCTTCCAGTAGTTCGCCGAACGAAATTTCGATCGGGACCTCGGTCCCATCCTTGCGCCGGCCAACCAGCTCCACACCTTGCCATTGAATCCGGTGCTCGCCCGTCGCAAGGTAGCGCGCAAGACCAAACCGATGCTGGTCAGCCAATACGGGCGGCATGAGCACCGTGAGTTCGCGTCCAGTCAGTTCTTCGGGCAAGTATCCGAACACGCGATGTACCGCCAGATTCGCGAAGAGGATGCGGCTTCGTTCGTCGATCGTGATTATTGCGTCGGTCGCCGCATCGACTACGGCCCGATACCGGCTCTCGCTCTTCCGCCACCGGTAAAACGCGAGCTCGCGCTCTTCGAGGATGACTCCGGGAACGAGGGCGCAGAGGCTCGCTACGGCGAGAAACGCGTAGACCTGCGCGGCGGTATCGGCGCCTGACTGGGCGCCGGCGCATGGCCCGAGCCCGAGCGCTGCATTCCAGGTGCTGATGGCGGCGATGGTCAGCGTTGCCAGCGCACCGCCGAACGGACCAAACCGAAGGGCCGCCCAGAGAATCAGCGGAAACACAGCGTACCGACCCGGACGAATTGCCCAGAGCTGCGCCGGCCCGAGGACGATCTCGCCGACGACGATGAGGCCGACGACGATTGCAACTGCCTCCAGCCAGTCGCGGGATCGGAGAGTTCGAAATTCTCGCGCGCGAACGGCGCCGACGATCACCGGTGCGATGATGAGCATTCCCAGCCCATCGCCAACCCACCAGATGAGCCATGCAGATGCCAGCGGCATCCGCAGACCGACATGGAGAACGGTCGCGCCGAGGCATGCCGTCACGGCGTTGCTCACTACGGCAGCTCCGAGCACGAGCTCCCCGACATCCCGCAGGCTCGACAAAACCAACGGACGGCGCAGACGCCAGAGAACTAACGACGCCGCGGCAAGCGTCTCAATGACGTTCGCAAGCGCGGCGGCGATCGCGAATCCGATAGCATGTCCCGACCGCAGATCGGAGCACAAGCTGCCAAGCAACGCGCCGAATGCGAGGGCGGGCCAGTCGCGCCGGTGACTGACCAGCAACAGACCGAGCATGAGTCCGCTGGGCGGCCAGAGCGTTACGACGCCCCGCGGAATCGCGAGTAGATACCCGAGACGCGCGGAGACGTAATACCCCACCGCCGTGAGAATAACGATTGCGGCGGCACGCCCAACGGCCAACACGGTGGCCTCGCGAGACGTGTCGCCCAGTGTCCCTTCGTCTCCGCGATGTTCCAGGGGGCGTTCACCCATTATCGAACTATGCCTCATCTTTCCGCCGGCGGCCTTCTGCTGGCTGGCTCAGGTAAGGACGAGCGCGCGGGAGAGCCACCGGTCGGATTTGAACCGACGACCACTCGATTACGAATCGAGAGCTCTACCCCTGAGCTACGGTGGCGAAGTGGCCTTGTAAATCTCGAGTGCCCTGGAGCGGACTCGAACCGCTATGCCTTTCGGCACCACCCCCTCAAGATGGCGTGTCTACCAATTTCACCACCAGGGCAACAACAACCGCGGAACGCGGACTACGGAACAACTACAAAACTAAACGGGGCCGACGGGGCTCGAACCCGCGACCTCTCGAGTGACAGTCGAGTGCTCTAACCAAACTGAGCTACGGCCCCCACAACAACATCAGCGAACTGCGGACTGCGGGAAAACTGCGGACTGCGGAACGCGGAAACTTAAACTTTTTAGAACTCCCCAATAATTGCCCGTCCGCAGTACTCCGCAGTCCGGACTCTTTCCGCAGTCCGGACTCTTTCCGCAGTCCGCAGTCCGCAGTCGTCGTTAGTAGCCCCAAGGGGAATCGAACCCCTCTCTGCACCGTGAAAGGGTGCCGTCCTAACCGATAGACGATGGGGCCAACAACTACCACCACGGACTGCGGACCGCGGAACAACCACGGACTGCGGACCGCGGAACAACCACGGACTGCGGACCGCGGAACAACCGCGAACCTCGGAAATTGAATTCGCTCTCGTCTGCAATTATTCCGGATTCCGGAGTCCGCGGTGCTTCCGCGGTTCGCAGTCCGCAATCGTCTCTAGTAGCGCTAACGGGATTCGAACCCGTGTTTGGGCCTTGAGAGGGCCCCGTCCTAGTCCCCTAGACGATAGCGCCGCGAAGATGCGTCATGCGACGCACAGCCACGCAATTTACACCGCACAAATACCATTTCAAAGTCCGCTGCATCTCATGCGAGATCCATTCTGTGCATCGAACACATGCAATGCATCCTTTCGCACTTTGATCGATACGTTCGCCCCTGCTCTCAATGCAGGCTCGGGCGGCGCGAGAGCGACGACACGTTTTCCCTCGGGAAGCGTCGCATAAACGATCTGCTCATTTCCCATTGGCTCTACGACCGCCACCTCGCCGCGAAGACTTCCCTCGCCTTCACTCACTACCTCGAGATGATGCGGACGGATGCCGAGTATCGCGCGTTCAGGCGGCGGGCCATCGCAACGCAAATCCACCTCGATTCCGCTTCCTGCGAAGCTCGTTCTTCCATCGCTCTGGCGAATCTCGCCGTCGAAGAAATTCATCGCCGGACTTCCGATGAACCCCGCAACGAATCTGTTCGCTGGTCTCGCATACAATTCCATCGGAGAATCGACCTGCTGCAGAACTCCGTCGCGAAGAATTGCAATTCTGTCGCCGAGTGTGAGTGCTTCGGACTGATCGTGCGTGACGTAGACCATGGTTGCGCCAAGCTCGCGATGCAGACGCGCAAGCTCGACACGCGTTTCAACACGGAGCTGCGCATCGAGATTCGAGAGCGGCTCGTCGAAAAGAAATGCGAGTGGCTCACGCACTATCGCGCGTCCCAATGCAACGCGCTGCCGCTGACCTCCCGAAAGCTGCGCGGGTTTTCGATCGAGCAATGACTCGAGCCCAAGCGATGCAGCAACGGTCTTCACGCGCTGATCGATCTTTGCCGGCGCTTGCTTTCTTATCGCGAGGCCAAATCCGAGATTCTCACGCACGGTCATGTGCGGATACAACGCGTAGTTCTGAAAAACCATCGCGATGTCGCGCTGCTGAGGCGGCAGAGCGGTAACGTCGCGATCGCCAATCAATATTTTGCCCGCGGTCACCATCTCGAGCCCCGCCATCATGCGAAGCACAGTCGACTTTCCGCTTCCGGATGGACCAACGAGCACGAGCAATTCTCCGTCGTGAACTTCGAGACTGAGATCGCGCGCCGCGGTGAAACCGTTGGCGTAAACCTTGTCGACATGATCGAGAGCGATGCGCGCCATCAATAGTCTCCGTTAGCCTTTTACGGCGCCGGCAGTGAGCCCCTGTACGATGCGTCGCTGGAACAGCAACACCATCACAGCGACGGGAGCCGTCGCGATTACCGCGGCCGCGAGGATTTCTCCCCACGGCACCTGATATTGTCCGCGGAAGAGAGCGATTGCGACAGGAACAGTCTGCCGCTCGGGTCCAAGAGTGAACGACAGAGCAAAAAGAAATTCGTTCCAACAATAAATGAACGTGAGAATTGCCGTCGTCGCCAAGCTCGGCACCGCAAGCGGCAAAAGTATTTTCGTGAAACTCTGCCTGCGCGATGCGCCGTCGACATGAGCGGCTTCCTCGAGATCACGCGGAATCTGGCGGATCGATCCTGTGAGAATCCAGATCGTCAACGGCATTGCGAACGTCATGTACGGGAGGATCAATCCGGGATACGTATCGATCAGATGAAGCGAGCGAAGAAGCAGGTACAGTGGGCTCACGATCGAAATCTGCGGAAACATTGTCACGGCAAGAATGAACGACATGATCGCAGGTTTCCCTCTGAAATCGAGGCGCGCCAGCGCGTACGCAGCGAGAGTGCCGACTGTCAGGCAGAACGCAGTGGTGGTTCCTGCGACGACAAGAGAGTTGCGAATCGGTGTGATGAAATCCCGCTCGTCGAAGAGCGAGCGGTAATGATCGAGAATGATTTGTCGCGGCCACAACGATGGATCGCGGAAAAGCGCAGCGTCGGGAGTGAGCGATGCGACGATGGCCCAATAAAATGGAAAGAGCGTAAATACGATGAGAACGATGAGCGCGAATCCGAAGATCCACCTGCCCCAGCGGAATGTCATCGCTCTTCCCCGCCGAGTTTGACGCCGAGTCCCTTTACATATAGAAGTGCGAGGGCAAACGTGATTCCAAAAATGACAACAGACAGCGCGGAGCCGTATCCGAATCTGAGATTCTGGAGGAGAGCGTTGAACGTGTAGAGCGCGACTGGCTCCGTTGATGTGCCGGGTCCTCCGCCCGTGAGCACGTAGATCAAATCGAAAACGCGGAACCCATCGAGCGTTCTGAAAATCAGCGTGACGAGAATCGCCGGCTTTAGCAACGGCAGAGTGATGTGTCGCAGCTGCCACCACGAGTTCGCCCCGTCGACTGCCGCGGCTTCGTACAACGTGAGATCGATGTTCTGCAAACCCGCAAGCAACAGGAGCGCAACGAACGGTGTCGTCTTCCAGACGTCGGCAAGAATCACCGGTACCCACGCAGTCGCCGCTTGAATGAACCACACCATCGGTTTCTGAAGAATTCCTGCATCGACCAGGAGGGCGTTTGCGATGCCGCCCTCCGATTCAAAGATGAAACGCCACAAAAGAGCGGCGACGACTGTTGGAATCGCCCAGGGAACGAGCACGGCCGCGCGCACGAATCCGCGTCCGCGGAAAGCGCGATTCATCGCGAGAGCGAGGAACAGTCCGATCACGAGCTCGAGTGAGATCGACACTACCGTGAAAAACGCGGTATGTCCGAGCGCGGCCCAGAACCGGGGATCGCGCGCGAGCTCGATGTAGTTCGCGAGACCGATGAATGGTTTGCCCAACCACGGCATTCGGAGCTCGTGGAGATGCACGGATTCCCATGCGGTCCATCCAAGAGGGAAAATCGCGATCAGCGCGATTACTCCAATCGCGGGAGCGACAAGCATCCATCCGAGTCTCGATTCGTTTTTCACTGAACGCTCGCGGACATCAGCTTTCGCATGCCGGTTCGATCGATGAGTGCGTTGATTTGCGACGCCGCGGAATTGAGCGCCTCTTTTGGATCCGCCTGACCGACCAATGCGCGATGCAGCTCGATTTGAAGAATGTCAGAGAGCTCGGTGTAAATCGGCGTGACTGGACGCGGCGTTGCGCTTTCGATCGCTCTTCGCGCCTGATCGAGTGGAATCGCAAGCGCAGATCGCAGACTTGCGCTGTCGTATAGCGCAGGCCGAGTCGGATACTGACCGACCGCCTGTGCGCGCTCGAGCATTTGCGCTGGCTCGGTCAGATACTCGATAAGAAGATACGCGGCGTCCGGTGAATCGCTGTAGGCGTTGATCGCAAGTTGTCCACCGCCAAGTGCGGCGGTTGAATGACCAACGCCGCCGCCAGCAGCGGGCATTGGAGAGACCGCGTACTTGCCGGCGACTTTTGATTGCGCGGTGTCGCGCATCGGCTCATACGCATACGGCCAGTTGCGCATGAAGACCGCATTCCCGTTTTGGAATGCAAATCGCCCTTCTTCCTCGTGCCACGTGAGAACATCGAGTGGAGCAACACGGTATTTGTACAGCTCATCGCGCATGAACTCGAGCGCCTTGACTGCTTCGGGTCGATTCACCGTGACTTGACCGTGCGCGTCGAGGATGCGTCCGCCGAATGCTCCGAGGTATTCGACGAATGTCGTAATCAGACCTTCATAGCGCGCGCCTTGAAACACGAATCCGTATCGCGGACCTCCGGGACGCGCCATTGCGGCGTGCGCGTCATTGACGAGCTCCGGCAAATCTTTCGGCTCGTTCGGCACGAGGTCAGTGCGCCGATAGAGCAGTCCCACGTCTGCGAACCAGGGAAGCGCGTAGAGTTTTCCTACCCACGTGTTCGCTTCGATCGTCGCTGGAAAAAAATCGGCCGACTTCGGGCCATACCTGTTCAGAGGAAGAACCCAACCGGCAGCCGCAAACTCCGGAGTCCAGATAACATCGAGCTGAAGAATGTCGGGATTGCCGACTCGCGCGTTGAGCCATTGGACGTACAGCTGATGTCGCTGATTCGCGTCATCGGGTGTTCGTTGCAGCTCGACTCGAATGTCCGGATGCAGCGCCATGAATTTTTTTAGCTGCTTCGCGACGAGTGTGCCCTCAGCGCCTAATGCGCTTCCGGAGAATTTGAGAACAGTCTGGTGATTGGCGGGTTGTTTCTCGCCGCCTCCACAGGCGCATAGAAGCAATGCGATCGCGAGAGCGCGCATGCCACTTGAGCCGCGTCGCCGGGAACGCGACCAACCTTCGTTCATTGATGCAGGATGGGCGAAGACAAAACGAATTGCACCGCCAAATCGGTGACGTTCCAAAGTTGAATGTCGGTTGCCGCGCCGTAGCGGATCGGATCGAGGCGGCCGCCCTTGATTTCGTAGCTCCACAGTTCTGTGTGCTTCAGTCCCGATGCTTCGACCGCCGCGTTTGTGCGAGTCAATGCGTTGCGAAGCTCGTTGACGTACATCCGGTCTTTTGACGACGAAATTTCTTTCGCGAGTCCGAGCATGAAGAGATTCACCTCGCGACCCCAGACAACGCGCGGGGAGTGATATCGATCGTTGTCGAATGCCTCCCATACTGACGGCGGAGCATAAGCATCATTCGCAACAAGGGGTCCGAGCCGGTCGACAAATAAACCGACTGGATACGCGCGCATTGTGGCGCGGACGTCGCGTAATGCGCGTGCGCGCGCCGCAGCCGATGTGTCGCGCCGATTTCTCAGAAGCAGCCAAGTCGAAGGATCAGTGTTCACCACTCCAATCGGCCGACCAGCGGAGTCGAGTGAAAGCGCGAGAAACTCGAGAGGCTGGCGATCTGCGCCCGTAGTAGTGAGAACGCGTTGCCAATAGTTGCGCTCTTCGGCCGGAAGCGATTGAAGTTTTTTCTGAACCGACGATTGGACTTCATTTGCGCTGAGTGAGACAACGAAATGACGAACGGCTCCGTTCCAATTCTCGACTGCCTTCCGCATGAACGCGGGATCCATGGCGAGCTCATGCAGCGGAGTTCCAATAATCGCGCCTCCGAGGCGGTTCATTTGAGATTCAGAAAATCCCATTCCATGCAGTGCGCCGACTATCTGCGAGATCGACTCCAGGGCCCGCGGAACCCAGATCGCATTGATATCCATCGCAAAGCGTCCGTTGGCGTAGCCGGCGCCGCTGTCCCGCCAACTGATCGATCGCCAATGCGTCGAATCGATCTTGGGTGATCCAACGAGATTCTGGACATTTGGATCGCGCGCGTAGGGGTCGGCAAGATTTGAAACGAGCGCCAACTCGCGCAACAACAGAAGCACGCGCGGTCCTTTTCCATCGGATGAATCCATGAGAAATGCTGCTTTGCGCGCAGTCGGAACGGCGGGATTCGTGAGATACCGAGCAGCGAGCACCGGAAGCTGGAACTCGTCATCGCGCATGTGATAGTTCTCTCGCACCGTCTGGAGGTTCACGAGAAGTGCGCGGCCGCGAGCGAGCGCAGTGTCGGCATCCGCGGGGTGTGATTCCCGAAGACGGAAATATTCCTTCAGATGCGCATTGTACTCGGATGCATTCTCACGAATGGCTTGTCCGCCGAGTGCTTCTTCATGACTGACGTCGCCTTCGGGTCCAAGTTTTCTCAGCGCGCTCGCGATGACATGCTCGTACATCACATCAGCCCAGATCGGCTCCATCATTAGAGCGGTCATCATCATGTCGCGTCCGAAATACGTCGCGTAGTTCGGGAGACCGGCCATCAACTTTTGCCGCGAGCTCAGGAGCTCGAGGCCGGTTACTTCACGCTCGAGACGCCGGTAGCGGAGACTCGACGCCCCGGAAGTTCGCCGTGCATCTGAGAAAAATCGGAGAAAAGCAGAGTTGAAAATCTCGTCGCGCGATAGCGGCGTGAGTGCCGGGGCGTCCGTCATTATCCACAGATGCAGTTGAATAGGACCGCCATTCAGCGATCGCGCGACGACGATTGGACCTTCGATGGACAATGAAGCCGCGCCGGGATCGACAAAGAGCTCAAGCTGAATACTGGTCTGCGCATCAAGTGATGGTTGCGTAACTGTCACCATCGTCGGAGCACGCAGATTTGTTCCTCCCGGAACGAGCCTCGTCTGCAACCTCGCTCGTAACTCGGCGACATCACGAGCGTGCAGGAAATTCAATTCACGATTTCGTTCCTCAGCCGGGAGCCGCTCGAGATTCGCAATCAGCTCTTCCTGCTCGGGCAATCGAAATGTTGGAGTCGCAAAAGGCTCGAGGCCACGCCCCGAATACCCAAGATCTCGCTCAACACGCATCGAACCCAGGAGAATCCAACCGATGTCGATGCGCCGGGCATTGCTGACCAGCGTGTAGGAAATGGATCGAGACTTACCGTTTAGCCCGATGACTGCCGTGTCCGATCCCCACCCGAGTGAGAGCGGTTTGCCTAAAGAATCGCGCACGGTGAATCCCACGCTCTCATCGACCGCATCAGCGAGGAGATTAACTACTCGTCCGCTGCGCGAGTCGACGTATACCTGAACCGTGTTCCTTTTTGCGTCGCGGAAGAAACGTGTCTTGTAGCCCTGATAAGATGCGGGATCGTCGAGGCCGGCCTCTGGGAAGCCGAGTGTCGGACGGATCGTGCGAGTCTGCCCGAACCCCGCCGCCGGCAAAAAAACCACCGTTGCCAGCGACACAAGCAGGGAGCATCGAAGGGTTTTCAGCATGATGCTGAACTTGTGCAACCTGGGAGAATTCCGCCAATATCACCTATGTCGCAGGAGAGTCTCACTCCGTCCCTCGATCTCGCGCTGATCGGTAATGGGACCATAGCGGCATTGCTCACGACTGACGCAGAAATCGTATGGTCGTGTTTCCCAACGTTCGATGGCGACCCGATTTTTTGCTCGCTACTTCGAAAAGCGGATTCGGCGGATCACGACGGATCATTCGCGATCGAGTTGATCGACGCTGTCAACCGCGAGCAACAGTATATGGCCGACACACCCATCGTGGTAACGCGGCTTTACGACGCACACGGCGGAGCGATCCAGATCACGGATTTCGCGCCGCGCTTCGCAGGCGACGGGCGAGTGCAGGCTCCGCACCTTCTCGTGCGACAGATCGAGGTCGTCTCCGGCAAACCTTCAGTCAGAATTCGTGTTCGCCCGATGGAGAATTACGGCGAAAAAAGAACATCGCTTAATGGTCCGACGATCGGCCTCACAACGGATGCGCCGATCGATTCCATAACATCCGAAACGCCATTCGCCCTCGAGCGCGAAGTCACATTGATCCTCGGCGATCAATCCGTCGCCGATCCCGCTCGAGCGGGCAAAGAATTTCGCGACCGCACCATAGAGTGGTGGCGCGACTGGGTGAGGTCTCTAACGATTCCTTCGAGGTGGCACGACGCAGTCACGCGCGCTGCGATAACACTCAAGCTCAATGCATCCGAAGAAACCGGCGCAATTATCGCAGCGATGACGACATCGATTCCCGAAGCGCCGAACACCGCACGCAATTGGGACTACCGCTACTGCTGGCTGCGCGACGCATACTTTGTCGTCGATGCTCTTCACAAGCTCGGTGACACCACGACGCTGCACCGGTACGTTGATTTCGTAACGGGACTTCTCGCGACAGTCGGCGACGAAGTCGGACCTCTTTACAACATTCACGGAGGCCCGGTACCGGTGGAGCGCGAAGCCAAACACCTCGCCGGTTATCGCGGCATGGCACCGGTCAGGATCGGCAATGAAGCTCGAGTTCAGCGACAACACGACGTCTATGGGGAAATAATTCTCGCTGCAAAGCTCCTTGTATTCGACGACGCGCTCGATCAAAACGGGGCCGTTGAATTATTTCACAAACTCGAACCCCTCGGCGATCAGGCAGCGAAACTCTTTGACAAACCTGATGCAGGACTGTGGGAGCTACGTGGAACAGAGCGAGCTCACACGTTCTCGAGCGTGATGTGCTGGGCCGCATGCAACGGTCTCGCCGACATCGCCGAGCACCTGCGTCTCAATGAGCGAGCTTCTTTCTGGCGCGAAAAAGCAAACAGCATGCGCGAGACAATTTGCCGGCGTGCGTGGAATGCGACTCTCGGAGCATTCGCGTCCGCGATGGATGGCGAAGATCTCGATGCAAGTCTCCTATTGATGGATATGCCTGGGTTCATCGGCGCCGACGATCCTCGATACGTGAGCACGGTCCGCGCGATTGGGCGAGACTTGCGCCGAGGCGACTTCATTTATCGCTACGTCGTTCAAGACGATTTTGGCCGGCCCGAGAATGCGTTTCTCGTCTGCACATTCTGGTATATCGATGCACTTGCCGCGATCGGCGAGCGACATGAAGCGCGCAAGTTGTTCGAACGTCTCCTTTCCTGTCGAAACACACACGGACTTCTCTCGGAAGACATCGATCCGAAAACGCACGAGCTCTGGGGGAATTTCGTGCAGACGTACAGCATGGCCGGCCTCATCGAGTCCGCGATTCGTCTCGACCAAATCAAGTCGTGACGTTCGAGCTCGGCATCAATTATTGGCCGAGGAGAAGTGCGATGTACATGTGGCGCGAGTTCGACATCGGAGAAATTCGCGAAGACATGTCACGAATATCAGAGATGGGCTTCGACGTGATTCGAGCGTTCGCGCTCACCATGGATTTTCTACCGACTTCATCGAGAGTCGACAATCAAAAGGTCGACAGACTGGTAGGGTTGTGCGATGCCGCGAACGACGCCGGGCTGAAAATCGTGCCCACACTGATTGTCATCAACATGAGCGGACGAATGTGGTGGCCCGATTGGATGCGAGGCTCACTTGGGCGTCGAAGCGATTTGTTCTCAGATCCTGCGATTTTACGAGCCCAGACATTGCTCGGCGAAACCTGCGGCGGAGCTCTGTGTGGTCACGATGCCATACGTGCGTTCGATCTGGCGAATGAGATCGACGACGCTCAGCGACCCCGCTCGAGGGACGCCGCGCTAGCGTGGGCGTCCAGTCTCGCACGTACCGTTCGCCATGTCGCGCCGGGAGTCCCGATTCAAATCGGCGCGCATTTGCCGTCACTTACAGCCGACAACAACATGCGAATCGATGATCTCGCCGGCATTGCGGATGAAGACGTTATGCATGCATATCCGCTTTATAGTGACGTCGCGCGAAGTTTTCTGGATCCTGAGCTCGTGCCGTTTTCATGCGCGCTCACCGCGCAGCTCGCGGCGCGAGATCGCCCGGCATTGATGCAGGAGTTTGGTGTATGCACCGCTGCTCCGGGCTCTCCAGGCCAAACGATCACCGATGATTTCCTTGGCGTTTCACGATCGCAGTATCTCGCGTCGGAGGATGAGGCAGCAACATACTACGAGCTGGTGATCGACAGATTGATTGAAACCGGTGCCGCTGGGGCATACGCCTGGTGTTACGGAGACTACGATTCCCAACTCTTCGACAAGGCCCCATTTGCAACGGCGATTCGAGAGCGCACGTTTGGACTCGTTCGTGCAGATGGGAGCGAAAAGCCGGCCGCTCAAGTTTTCCGCCGCGTGAGAAAACGACGAGACGAAGGATCCCCCGGGCGTTCTCATGAGGTGGCAAGCATTCTCGATGTAAGCGCGGATGAATACTACCGGTCGCCGAAAGAGAACTTCGAGCGCCTTTACGGAAGTTGGCTTCTCCAATCTCACAAGTGATCCCCCCGCTCGAGCGTTTCGCGTCGAACCCGATCGTCCATCCATCGCAGATCTCGTTCACGAAAGCGAGCGGAACGTTCAACCCTGGGGCAGTGATCGATCACGCGACCGGACGCGTTGTTCTACTCGTACGCGTATTCGACCGCGACACCCGAAAATCCTCTCTCGTCCTCGCGCTCTCTTCGGACGGCGAAAAGATCGACGACCTGATGGATCATCCGGCAGTTTCCCCGGCCGAGTCTTACGAGGAGCTCGGCGTCGAGGACGCGCGCATCACGTGGATCGAGGAGGACGAGTTATACGCGATCACGTACACAGGTTATTCGCCAATCGGTCCGCGCGTCTGTCTGATTACGACGCGGGATATTCTTTCCCCGGGCAAATATCAGAGACACGGTGTCGTCGTCGCCGGTGAAAACAAGGATTGCGTCATCTTTCCCGAAAAGATTGGCGGGCAGTTCGTGATCCTTCATCGTCCACCACCCCGCATAGAGTGCATCAGAGTAAAATCTCTCGATGACGAATGGCCGGAACACGGCGTGCCGATCATAGGACCAATGCCACATACCTGGCGCAGCGCACGCGTTGGCGCGGGGCCGCCGCCGAGCAAAACCAGGATTGGGTGGCTCCTCGCATTTCACGGCGCAACGTGGGTAGAAGAAGGAAATGTCTACTCGATGGGATGGTCCGTTCTGGATGCGGAGAATCCCGAGAATGTTCTTTACGTTTCCAGAGAAGCTGTTCTGATTCCTGAGAAGCTTTATGAGATAGAGCCTGGGCTGATTCCGCAGGTGGACCCAGCGAATTTTCCAGGTGGTGTGAGAGTGGTTTTCCCCGAAGGAATGGTCGAGAGAGGCGACGATCTCATCGTTTATTACGGCGGAGCCGACGTGTGCATCGCCGGTGCTCGAGTAAATAAGCGCGAGCTCGTGGATTCGCTCGAGAAAGCCATCATGAACGGTGAGGGAGCAAAGGCATTGTGAACGCGCACCGGGCGATCGTCATCGCTCTCGTGACAACCGCCACCGCAATCGGGTGTCGCCGGGAGGAATCCGTCGCCGCGCCGCCCGGACAAAAACCGTTGACTGTTCATACGGATTATCTGGAACATCTCGGGCTCGATGCGACAGTCAACAACAAACGCGTTCGCGTAGTGTCGCTCTACGCCGAAGCCCCGGAGTATAGACCAACGGGATCGCCGGAGCGTGATGGATTCGAGGGGATCGCAAGTGTGGACGACGCGGCGCGCGCAGCGGTGGCGTATCTGCGCGATTATGAGACGTCGGGGGACGTCCGATCACGCAACCAGGCGGTTGCGCTTCTCAGCTTTCTATCTTCGATGGAAAAGGGCGACGGAGAGTTCGTCAATTTCATCGACGCGAACGGTCGTCAGAATTTGAAGGCGGTAAGCAGCCGCAAGAGCATGTCGTTCTGGGCGGCCCGGAGTGTCTGGGCGTTGGCAGAGGCTGAGCATGTACTTGGCCCAACAGATTCGATGCAGGTGAAAAGTTTTCGACCTGTGCTCGATCGCGCCGTTACGAGAATGAAGCGCGACATCGATGCCGGACATTTGATCGGCGGCTCGGCGACTGCGACAGCCGAAGGGTTGCTCGGATTGTTGGCGTTGCAGCGCGCAGATCCTTCGCCATCGCTTGCCGCGCTCGCCGGGCGCGCAGCAATTCTGCTCGTTTCCATGTCAGACAAACCATGGCATGCGTGGGGAGATCGCTCGACGCAAGCGCTTGTCACTGCCGCAGTCGTGCTGAATCGTCCGGAGTTTACGAAAGCGGCAAAACAGGAAGCTGACACACTGTGGTCGAAGTTTCTCCTCGCTGGACAAGTACCCGCGGAAATCTCAGCCGACGGAACTGCGAAATGGTTTCCGCAAATCGCATATGGAATCGGGCCGATCGTCGAGGGATATCTCGCGTTGGCCGACGCGACAGGCGATCGGCGCTACGCAATTTTCGCGGGATTGACGGCAAGCTGGTTCGTCGGCGCAAACGCCGCGCACGTCGAGATGTACGATGAAAAGAGCGGTCGAACATTCGACGGCATCGATGGCCCGTCGCCGGTGAAAGTGAATCGCAACGCCGGCGCGGAATCAACGATCGAGTCGTTACTCGCGCTGCAAAGCGTCGCCAGTAGTCCGGAAGCTTCGGAGTATCTGCACTACAAGCCGGTCGGAGATGCGTCACTGTCTCTTTCGGCGGTCCCGGACCGTCGAGAATTCTCAGGACCCGGGGGCGAGCGGATAATCCTTCGCCGCGGTGCGTCGGGAATCGAAATCGAGAAGTCGCATGGAAGCGCAACGCCCATAACTCTGACTTACTGGCCTGCTGCAAATCCTGAGGAGACCCGACTTGCGAATCTCCTTGCAGACCAGTGGAATCGCGAAAATCCCGGTGTTCAAGTTCGAGTTCAGCCGCTGCCCGCTGGTCGTTCTTCGGAAGAAGTGCTGCTTGCCGCAATCGTTGCGAAAGCAACACCCGACGTGAGCTCGAACGTCTCGTCGGCCCTCCTCGCTCGGCTCGTACGCGCAGGAGGAGTAGTTCGACTCGACAATAGAGTGGCGACGTCGGCGCGCCTGCGAGAAAGAGAAACGCCGGCAATGCTCGCGTCTCTGCGATTGAGCGACGGCGGCATTTACGCGTATCCGTGGAAGACGAATCCC
Source organism: Gemmatimonadaceae bacterium (assembly GCA_046262875.1). GTDB lineage: Bacteria > Gemmatimonadota > Gemmatimonadetes > Gemmatimonadales > Gemmatimonadaceae > UBA4720. The sequence goes on from JBHELX010000011.1 coordinate 29,970, forward strand.
GAAATGCTGATGTACAACATCGACTTGTTCAAAGCTGCACATCTCGCGCCTCCGCGCACACAGAGCGAGCTGCTCAATGTGTGGCGCAAACTCGCGCGAGATACAGACGGCGACGGACGCAACGATCGCTGGGCGATGTGGGCAACGCTCAAGACTACATGGTTCGAGCGATTTTACGATTTTTATCCTCTGTATCTGGCGAGCTCCGGCGGCAGAACTCTTGTGACGAATGGAAAAGTTGTCTTCGACAACCAAGCCGCCGTTGACGCGCTCGATCTTCTGCGGCGAGGATTTGCGAACGGATCACTGCCTCGCTCGAACTTCGCAATCGGTCGTGATCCATTCGCCGATGGAACTGTTGCGATGAAGATCATTGGACCGTGGTTCCTTAAGGAGCTGAACCGGATAAAAATTGCGGGACTTCATTATGACGTCGTCCCTGTGCCCGGCGGGGACGACACTAAAGCCGCCGATCAATTCGCGTTCGCAGATCTGCGAAGCATCGCGGTGTTTTCAACTACGCGTCATCCAGACGAAGCGGCCCGCTTCGTTGCATATCTCACTTCACCCGCAGCCGATAAGATGCTGATCGAGGAAGCAAGCCAGCTTCCCTATCGCCGAGGTCTGTCGAGCGACTCACGGTTTAGCCGCTCGATCGCGGAGTGGCCGACGCTCGCAAGGTACGCAACCTACGTCGAGCGCGGTCGCGACATCGACGTTGATCCGGACATTGTCGAAATCTTCGACATCATCTCGGAAGCGTACGAGTCGGCGTCGATTTATGGAACGGTTCCTGTTCGCGAAGCAGTGGCGAAGGCAGCGGCAGAAGCGAGGAACATCATTCGTGCGCGCTGAAGAAAGGTCGGGCACTCTGCTCGGTGCGCCTTACGCCGCATTTCTCCTGGTATTCGCGGTGTATCCGATCGCGTTCGCGCTCGCGCTCGTGTTCATGCATTGGGATCTCGTAACGACGCCGACGTTCGCCGGTCTCGACAACGTTCGAGTGCTCGCCGTCGACGGGCGTTTCTGGCGAGCGGTCGCAAACACTTTCGTTTTCCTGAGCATTCACGTTCCTCTCCAAATCGCGACTGCGCTCGCGCTGGCTCTCGCGCTAAATCGTCGACTTGTGGCGTTGAGTTTCTGGCGAGCCGCGTTTTTTCTCCCGGTTGTTATCTCCGGCGCAGTCGTGGCGATTTTATGGAGCAATCTCTACGCAACAGACGTCGGGCTGATCAATCATCTTCTCGTGAAGATTGGATTGCAGCCGGTTCCGTGGCTTACTGATCCCGCGACTGCGATGCCCGCGATAGCAGTGATGGTTACATGGAAGAACGTCGGATTCTACGTGATCATCTATCTCGCGGGACTTCAATACATCCCTCGCAGCTGTCAGGAAGCGATTGAAATCGAAGGTGCATCTGCGTGGCAGCGCTTTCGCTACCTGACGCTCCCTTCTCTCCTGCCGCAGACGCTGCTCGTTGTAACTCTCTCAACGATCAACGGGTTCCAGCTGTTCATAGAGCCGTACGTGATGACCGGCGGTGGTCCGCTCAGGCGCACGTATTCGGTCGTGCTGTATCTCTACACGAATGCCTTCGCGTATCAGAAGATGGGATACGCAGCGACGATCGGTGTCGCGCTTGCGCTCATCATCGGAGCGGTAGTCTTCATTCAGCGCAAGACAATCGGCAGCGCCGACGCGATATGAAAATTCTGCGGCGCGTCGGTTTGTATGCGGCGCTCACGCTTGCGGCGCTCACTTTCATTTATCCATTCCTGTGGATGGCGTCCTCGACGTTCAAGCCGCCAATCGAAGTCGGCTCGCTGTCACTCATCCCGAATCACCCAACGTTCGACAACTATCGGACAATGTGGGCCCGCGCACCGTTCGGCCGCGCGCTTTTCAATAGCGCGTTCGTCGCGACGACAATCACGCTCGCTGTTCTGTTTTTTGGCTCGATGACGGCATACGCG
>JBHELX010000011.1:31953-91555 GCA_046262875.1 Gemmatimonadaceae bacterium
ACGTCTCAATTTCAAAGGACGTCCTGTGCTGAACGCGGCTACACTCACAGTGCTGCTCGTTCCAGGACAGCTCACTCTCATTCCACTCTACACGTTGATCGTGCAGCTCGGACTGATCGACACGTACTGGGCGCTGATACTCCCGTATCTGTTCAATGCGACAGCGATTCTGATGATGCGACAATTCTTTTTGCAGATTCCTCAGTCGCTCATCGACTCGGCACGGATGGACGGGATGGGAGAACTGAGAATTCTTTTCACCATATTTTGGCCGCTATCCAAACCCGTCCTGTCGATCGTCGCGATCTTCACATTCATGGGATCATGGAATGAGGTTCTCTGGCCACTGCTCGTCGTGCGTGATCAGCACATCATGACATTGCCTCAGCTGCTGACGGTATTCGCACTCGGCGGAGGCGCCGGAACAGTCGGCGTCTCGCTCGCATCGGCGATGGTGCTCGTGGTCCCGGTGGTCGTCGCATATGCGTTCCTCCAGCGCAACTTCATCGAGAGCATGGCAGGCGCGGGGATCAAGGGCTGATGCCGTCAGTAACGTTCGATCATGTGAGCAAGCGATTCGGCGGAGTAACGGTCGTCGAAGACCTTGATCTCCAAGTCGCCGATGGAGAGCTGCTCGTACTCGTCGGCGGATCGGGATCGGGCAAGTCGACAATTCTGCGCATGCTAGCCGGTCTCGAAACTGTGACTGCAGGAAGAATCAAAATCGACGACCGCGATGTGACTGATCTCCCGCCGCGCGACCGTGACGTAGCGATGGTCTTTCAGGACTACGGATTGTATCCGCACATGACCGTCCGCGAAAATCTTTCGCTCGGCCTACGCCTCAGGAAGATTCCGAAACAGGAAATCGATCGTCGCGTGGTGTGGGCAGGTGACATGCTTCAGCTTGCGCCGTTACTCGATCGAAAACCAAAACAACTTTCCGGCGGCCAACGGCAGCGCGTTGCGATGGGGCGAGCGATGGTGCGCGAACCTAAAGTGTTTCTGTTCGACGAACCGCTATCGAATCTCGATGCAGGACTTCGCGCGCAAATGCGCATCGAGATCGGTGGACTACAGCGCCGACTGCATACCACCACGGTGTACGTGACGCACGATCAGGTCGAAGCAATGACACTCGGCGATCGAATTGTCGTTCTTGCGGATGGACGCATTCAGCAGATTGGCCGGCCGATCGATTTGTATCTCGCGCCGGTCAATCGATTCGTCGCTGGATTCATCGGCACTCCGGCGATGAATTTCGTCCAGGGCCGCATCGAAGAATCAAATGGAGCGGCGACGTTCATCACGGAAGGCGCAAGGGTTAACATCGATAAACGCGCACTCGATTCGTCGGGAAAGTCGGAACCTATCACACTTGGAATCCGTCCCGAGGATCTCAATGTCGAGTTTGGATCGAACGGATCAAAGTCTTCGGATGATTCGATTATCGGAAAGATCGTTCTCGTAGAACGGCTCGGTGGGACGAGCCACATTCATTTCGAGGTGGGGCCGCACCGGTTGATGGCGTCGGTTGTGGCCGAATCGCTTCCAAACGTTGGTGAGAACATCAGCGTTCGCATTCCTGAGGGACGGACGCATTTATTCGCCGCTGACGGGACCGCTCTCTAGCGAGTTAGTGTCACGCTCAGTTTGCGCGTCGGGAGCTTTCAGTGTTTCAGTTCGCAGTGATTCAGTAGCATTGCCGCGACGACACATCGCGACGGTCCACCGTGCGAGTGGTGCAATGATATGTCGTTCGGCAATGCTACTGAAAAACGCCAAACTCAAAACTGAAAACCTCCGGACGCGCAAACTGAGCGTTTAAGTACTCGGCAGATGTGACAGCGCTGTTACATCATTCGCGCAATATTTGCATTCGAGGAGATTCAGGAGGCCTAATCTTGGTTGAAATTAGCCCGCGATAACCCGCCGATTGTGCAAAACCTGCACGATTCGGTTGACATCGCTCCCTGGTACCCCTACGTTCCATTCATGACATTCCTTCGCCCCGCCTTCCAATGAATGCGGGGCGTTTCGCTTTAGGGAGAACGGATGAGAAAGCATTACCTGTTGGTCAGCGACTTCGATCAGACATTGAGTTTCAACGATTCCGGATTGGTGCTGAGCGAGATGCTCGGCATTTCCGGATTTCAGGAGCGAGTCGCAAATCTCTCACGATTGAATCTCGTACAATCGGGAGCGGAGCTCACGTATCTGTTGCGACACGATCAAGATTTTCGCGGCGTTCGTCGTGCCGATCTCATTGAAGTTGGGAAGCGTATTCGCCTTAAAGGCAACATTGCTCTTCTCGCAGAATTTCTTAAGGACGGAATCGACGGATTTCGCTTTGACTTTTACATCGTGTCGGCAGCGCCCTGGGAAGTTGTGAATTCCGCTCTAGATGGAATCGTTCCACCCGATCACATCATCGGCACTCATTTCACGTTCGAAGGGCCGGACGAGACTGTCGGAGAAATTGTCCAGGTTCACGCCGGATATGGAAAGGTGGCGGCAGTGGAAGCGCTTCGACTTCGCTTGGGAGTTCCGACTGATCGAGTTGTGTACGTCGGCGATGGAAGCTCGGACATTCACGTGATGCTTCACGTAAATCGCGGTGACGGCCTGACGATCGCTGCATCTGAGACGCGGCTCATCGCGCAGATCGCGACGCGCACAGTTATTAGCGACGACGCGTTGAGCGTGTTGATTCCGGTGCTCGAGGAGATCGGTGGCTACGACGCGACCAGGATCAGACTCGTGTTCGAAGAGCAAGGACTCCTCATTCAGGAATGGGATCGCGTCCGGACGGATTGGCTGACTATTCGCGACGGTGCCGCGATCGAGTCGGCAGCGTGATCCAGTATCTCGGATATTTCGCCGGCACATTGACGGTGGCGTCATTTCTTCCGCAGGTAATTCGAACGTGGAAGACTCGCGCGACGCGAGATCTTTCACTCGGCATGTTCACGCTGCTCACGACCGCGAGCACGCTGTGGATCGTCTACGGAGGAATCACCCGTGACTGGCCTGTCGTTCTCACGAATGCGGGAATGGTCGCTCTCAACGGCGCGCTGGCTGTTGCGAAGGTACGCTATCGATAGCTAACGGCGATGCGGGCTGTAATTTTTTTGCCATGCACCGCATCGCCGCTGGGGTATTCTGCGCTCTCGCTTTATTCTCTTCCCCAAGTTCTGCCCAGACTGATTGGAAAAAAGGTGGAACCTGCTACGAAGTTTTCGTCCGCTCGTTCTACGACAGCGACGGCGACGGAATCGGGGACCTGAAGGGCCTCATTCAAAAGCTCGATTACATCAATGATGGTAACCGGCACAGCTCACGCTCACTCGGTGCGCGATGCATTTGGCTCATGCCGATTGCCGAGTCGCCGAGCTATCACGGATACGACGTCACGAATTATTATCGCGTCAATGCGCAGTACGGCACGAACGACGATTTCAAGAATCTGATCGCCCAGGCGCACCGTCGCGGGATCAAGGTGCTGGTGGATCTGGTGTTGAATCATGCATCGAGCGAGCACCCGTTCTTTCAGGAGGCGCTCCACAATCCCGCCTCTGCCCACCGTGACTGGTTTCGGTGGTCGGCGACGGAACCGGCTGGCCAGGGAGGGTGGCACAAATCGCCGGTGCGGAACGAGTACTACTACGGTTTTTTCTGGAGCGGGATGCCGGATCTCAATTATGAAAATCCTGCAGTCCGCGAGGAAGCAAAAAAAGTGGCAACCTTCTGGTTGCGCGAGATGGGAGTGGATGGATTCCGGCTGGATGCCATTCCATATCTCGTCGAAGAGAACGGGCAGCAGATGCACACGGCCGGCACCCACGCGTTCCTCCGCGAATTCGCGGCGCATGTACGATCAGTCGCGCCGAAAGCATTCACCATCGGTGAAGTGTGGGATTCGACTGGAGCGATGCTGGCGTATTATCCCGACCAGCTCGATGCGCATTTCGCGTTTGAGGTCTCGAACGCGATCATCGACGCAGTACGAAGCGGGTCGATGAAAGGACTTTTTCCACCGGTTCTACGACTACAGCGCGAGCTTCCCGCAAATCGCTGGTCACCGTTTTTAAGAAATCACGATCAGACGCGGACGATGACGGAGCTCGGTGGTTCTGCATCGCGAGCAAAACTTGCAGCGACGCTTCTGCTGACGTTTCCAGGAGTCCCTTTCGTGTACTATGGCGAGGAAATTGGAATGACGGGCGACAAGCCTGATCCTCGACTCCGAACTCCAATGCAATGGACTGGGGGCCACGCCGGCGGTTTCACACGCGGCGAGGCGTGGGAATCGCTTCAGACGGACGCCGGATTAACAAATGTCGACGTCGAAAATCGCGATCAGTCATCGCTGCTCAACCTCTATCGGCGGCTGATTCACCTTCGTGCTCAAAATCCTGATCTCGCGTCAGGTGAGCTGGTATCGCTCGACGCCAAGGACACTACAGTCGCGGCGTACGTGCGGCGGTCGCGCGATCACGCAATACTGGTGGTGGCGAATATTGGACTATCCTCACTGTCGAATGTAAAACTGTCTTCGTTGGGCCGATTGCTTCCTCCCGGATTGTACAATGCGAGGAATTTGCTCGGCCGCTCGCATGGCGCATCGCTTCGGATAGGAGCGGACGGCAAGATCAAGGATTATGTGCCTCTCCCTTCCCTCGCGCCGCTGGAGAGTTATCTCTTTCAGTTCTCGAGGAGGTGACGCCGTGATCGATCGTCGCACTTTTGTGAAAACCATCGGTGCAGTTACTGCCGGCACCGCGCTACATGCAGAAAATCGCGAGCCCATCGTTGCAGGACGTTTGAAGCAATCGGTTTCACGCTGGCCATACACGAGTATTCCGCTCCCTGAATTCGCAAAAGCGTGCGCGGCGATAGGACTCAAGGCGATCGACTTGTTGCAGCCCCCCGATTGGGACGTTGTTCGCCAGTACGGTCTCGTTTCTTCAATGGGCTACCCAACCGATCGCCGGGATTTTCTGACAAACGGATTCAACAATCCGGCGAGTCATCCGATGCTGCTGCACGAACTCGAACAGGCGATTCCCCTCGCAGCGAAACACGAAGTGCCGAATGTCATCACGATGTTCGGCAATCGACAAGGGAGAACCGACGCGGAAGGAATTGCAAACTGTATCGCCGGATTGAAAAAGATCGCTCCGCTTGCCGAAGAACAAAAAGTCAACGTTTGCGTCGAGCTGCTGAACAGCAAAGTCGATCACAAGGATTATCAGGGAGATCACACCGCATTCGGCGTCGAAGTAATGAAGGGCGTGGGCTCAGCGCGCGTGAAGCTCCTGTACGACATCTATCACATGCAGATCATGGAAGGCGATGTGATAAGGACGATTCGCGACAACATCCAGTATATCGGGCACTTTCACACCGGCGGAGTGCCCGGTCGTCACGAGCTCGATGATACTCAGGAGCTCAATTGGCGCGCGATCGCGACAGCGATTGTCGATGCGGGGTTCACGGGGTACATGGCCCATGAGTTCACCCCGACGCGCGCGCCGCTCGAGTCACTCAAAGCTGCGTTCATCACCTGCGACGTCTAATGCTTCAGACAACAGAAAACATAGAACGACGCAGACAACAGAGATCAGAAGAAAATCGAGATCAGTGCCGAGGGTGAACCTTCAGCCATCCTCCGTTGTGGAAGTCAGGGCCAGACTGCAGACAATCTGAGCCTCTGACTTTCAATTCGGGCAGGAGGTGCGGTGAAGGTTCACCCCGGGCACTGATCTCTCAGGTTCTGATCTCTGTTGTCTGCGTCGTTCTAAGTTACGCCTTTTTTTTAAGCGTTTAGTATCTAGAAGTGCCAGGCTGGAATGTTCGCCAGCTGTGCCAGAACTCCTGGCTCGCATTGATCGATTTGAGTGTTCCTGACGGACCGACGCCGCTGAGAGCGTACGCGCGTCCCGTTGTGACAATAGAATCGCCCCGCAATGAGAACCGACTCCGCGCATCGGGTCGCGCGAAGCAGTAGTAGTTCACGCTGTCGCTGGAAAGCACGAGGACGATCGGTGTCCCTCCAACTTCATCGTTGACCACTCGCTCGCGTCGCAGACGATTCCAATCGTACGCCTTGCTCTGACCATTCGATTTGACTCCGACGACCCACGACTTGTCGTGCCACGACAAAGTGTCGGTCCCGGTCAATGTTTTGCGACTCGTCCCGCGCTCGTACGCATAGTCTTTCGCGTACTCATCCTTGAAGGCAGGATCACCCTGCATGATGAGGCTGTTTGGATGAAGCGCGAGCCATTGCCTGAGCGTGACCTGCTCGCTCGCGAGCTCGGGCATCTTCGTTCCTTTGAGTGCGCCCGTCACAGCCTCGCCGTTCGCCTGCCGCCACCAGCTTCCAGTGGTGTGATCCTCGAACATCGCGTTGAAGTGATCCATTCCAACGAGACGGAATGTCTCTTCGTGGCCATTGACGATCGGTGAGAACACGCGCCCGGTGCGACACACGGTGCAGTAGCTGACCAGAATATCCTGACCGCCGACTTTGTCGCGCACCTGATGATGATATCCGATGAATTGCAGCGGATATGCGCGCGCATCTCCGTTGAAGTCGACACCAACGACGAGACGATCCGTCGGAACCTTGTTGCCCTCGGCCGGTTGCATCGAGAGCACGGATGGCGGACGGAACATGTGATCGGCCGCCATCTGAAAATTCGCCGCATAAGCAATGAACCCTGCGACGACAAGCGAAACCGGGACGAGCCACTTCCGCCATCCTGGAGTTTTCCATGCGAACGCAACTCCGGCGACTATCAACGTTCCGAAGAACGCGCGCAGCGGCCAGCGCCAACTGTAAATGGCGTACGCCTGCGTGACACTCTTCATCCGCTGACTGCCGGGCATGGGCATGATGAAGTAGACATTCGCGATCTCGAAGGCGATGAGGCCAACGATACCAACAGCGAAGGCGATTTTCAGGACACTGCTCTGCCGCACAAATGACACAGATGGGGGCACAGAATACACAGAGGAACTACGCTCCCCAGCGTAGTTCCTCTGTGTATTCTGTGCCCCCATCTGTGTCATCTGTGTGTCAAAGTCTCTTATCGGAAGATGATCCACAGCGAGCCAATCGTCGCCGCGAGCAGCACCGAGAAAATTATCGCGACGCGACGCTCACCTGGAGTATCTGCCGGATCCTTGATCGGAGCCGCAGTCTGAAGCGTGAGATCAGCCACACGTTCCAGAGCAGGCGCCGGCGTGGCAATGCTGACCACGATCAAAATCAGGCTGCACAACAGGAACAACAGCGCTGCGAAATGCAGGAAGTTGATCGTCGCATACCACGACCAGATGCTGCCCGGCGTGAGTTTGGCTTTCGAAAGCTCGAGCACCAGTCGCGAAAAGCCGAGTACGAATCCTGTCCACAATGCGGCAAGGGCGCCACGTCCGTTCAGTCGAGGACTCAGGATACCGAGAAGGAAAACCGCCGCGATCGGCGGAGCGATGTACGCCTGCACGCTCTGCAAATAAATGTAGAGCTGCGGCGACACGTACTTCATGAATGGAATCCACGCGAGACCAAGTGCGACAAGGATCACTGTTGTCACGCGTCCAACGAAAACGAGTCGCGCTTCGCTCGCGTCGGGTCGCATCTTTCGATAGACGTCCCACGTGAGCAGTGTCGAACACGAGTTGAAAGCAGACGCAAGCGAGCTCATGAGTGCCGCGAGCATTCCTGCGAGCACGAGTCCCTTGAATCCGATCGGAAGCAAGCGCGTCACGAGAATCGGATACGCAGAATCCGTCTGGCCGTTTCTAACATCCTGATACAGAGCCGCGGCAATGATTCCAGGCAAAACGAAAATGAAAACCGGAAGAATCTTGAGGAAGCCCGCGAAAATAGTTCCGCGCCGCGCTTCAGGAATGTTCCGCGCGGCGAGCACGCGCTGCACTATGTGTTGATCGGTACACCAATACCAAATGCCGAGTATGGGTGCTCCGAACACGACGCCCGTCCATGGAAAATCCGGGTGGTTCGACGGCTTCCACATCGAGAAAAAGTCGGGCGGCACTTTCGCCTGCAGTCCGGACCAGCCGCCCACGGCGTGGAGACCAATGAACATCAGCGTCACTGATCCAAGAATCAGCACGACGGCCTGCATCACTTCCGTGTAGATCACCGCGCGAAGTCCGCCGAAAATCACGTACAGACCTGTGATCACGATGAGGATTGCCGCACTCGTCCAGAAATCGAAACCGGTCACGGCGCGCATCACGACGCCGCCGGCGAAAAGGGTCACGCTGATTTTCGTGAGGACGTATCCAACGATCGACACCCACGTGAAGTAGGCGCGTGATGCCGGATTGTATCTGCGCTCGAGGAATTCCGGCATCGTGTACACGCCGCTTCGCAAATAGAACGGGACGAACAGCCAGCCGAGTAGGAGGAGGATGAAGCTCGCGAGCCATTCGAAGTGGCCGACTGCGAGACCACTTGCTGCGCCCGTGCCGGCGAGTCCAACGAGATGTTCGCTGCCGATGTTCGATGCGAAGAGACTCGCACCCACGGCGAGCCAGCCTACATCTCGCCCGGCAAGGAAGTAATCGGAGCTGATGAGCTTTTCGCGCTTTGCGGCCCAGTACGCAATTCCTGAGAGGATCAGGAAGTACCCGATGATGACCAGGATGTCGAGGGATGCGAGGTTCTTCATGGCGTCCGATCGGTGAGAAGGGGTTTGAGAATCGCGGGTTTTAGAATCGCGAGCTTGTCATCGTTTCGCGCTACAACAACCAACCAGCCGCCGCCTGCACGCCGCAGCAGCTTCATGTCACGAACCTGACCGTCGATCTGAACGTTGCTTGATTCGATATCTACAGACTTGAAATGACCTTTTCCGTCTCCCTTGAGAAAGAGCCCGCTGCTCGCATCGTACCGACCTAACGTCGGTATCACGCCGTAGAAATTACCGCCCGCGAGCAAATCTGCATGCCCGTCTCCATCGAAATCGGCTGCGATCACCGAATAGATTGGCGCAAACTGGGCTTCTACCGGAAGGGGTGAAATCGTAAATGTTCCGTTGCCTTTGTTGATCGCGACGGAGCTGGCAAAGTCCTTCGCCTCTAGAATTCGAGCCTGTTTAAGCTCTTTTTTTGGAAGGATCTCCTCGATCTTGCTCGCGCCGAAGCTTGCGTACGTCTGGTACTTGCTCGCGAGATCCGGCATTACGCGAATGAGCTCGTCGCGACCTGCAACCGGATAGCTCGCGCCGTTTTTGAAAAATGTGAGGATCTGTTTTACCGCGCCGGTCCCAAAGAAATCGCCGACATACAGACGAGCCGGCTCATTCGGCGACGCCTTGACGTAAGAGTTGAGGCCAAGATTTCCAAGCACGAGATCCTTGCGGCCGTCGCCGTTCAAATCGGCGGCAGTGACACTGTTCCACCAGCCGCCGGTTTCTGCGAATCCCGCGTCCTCGGTGCGGTCGACAAGCTTTCCGCTCTCCTGATGGAAAACACGGATCGGCATCCATTCTCCGGCGACCACCAGGTCCAGTTTCCCATCGCCGTCGTAATCCAGCCACGCTGCCGATGTAACCATTCCCGCATCGGATAGATCCTTTGCTTTGTCGAGCGTAACGTCCGTGAAGTGTCCCTTCCCGTCGCCTTGCAGCAAATGACTCTTCGGGATGAGACCATAGCTCCGCGAAACCACTCGGCTCCCTACAAAGAGATCGACGCGACCGTCGCCGTTGAAATCTCCCGGCACTACGCACGATCCATTTTCGAAAAACGGAGGAAGCGCGTCGAGAGACCGTGTGAAATTCCCGCGTCCGTCATTGAGATAGAGTCGATCCTGCAGCTGCTCGTCGTTTCCCGCGAACTCATTCCCGCCGCTGACCACGTACAGATCGGGATGCCCATCGCCATTGGCATCGAAGAACGCAGCGTCGACGTCTTCGTAGACGCTGTCTTTGAGAAACGCATCCTGTCGCGACTCGATGAATCGTCCGTCGCGCGTTTGCAGAAAGAGCTTCGATGGCTGCCACTTCGCGCCGCCCGCGTATATGTCGTCGAGCCCATCGCCATTGACGTCGGCAACGGCGAGTGCGGGACCCTCAGTCGAGAGTCGCTCAGTCAAGAGCGGCTCCCGGTTCCAATCGAAGAATGGATTTTCCGCGTGCTTGTAGTCGATCGCGATAGAGTCGGTGAGGTTTTCGAAAAGTCTACCGGCTGCCGGCTGACGGCTGCCGGCTGCCTTGTACGAGTACTTATCGTGCGCATTCACTGCCGACAACGTGATGATCGTATCGCCTGCAACATTTGTCAGCGCCTGATAGGCATGGTTCGGCCAGATCACCGTGAGTGAGTCGATCACACGCGAACTGTCGAGACCAAAGTGAAGGCGTGGATCGACCGACGACTGAAATCCACGCGTGGTCATCTGCTCGAGCATCTGCTTTCTTCCGTGCTGGTCGATGATGACTTTCGCCCCGATGCCGTACGTATTTCCGCCGGAGCCTTTCAAGACCACGGTTAGATAATGTCTCGCATTGATCGATCGGGAACGGTTTCTGTAAATCGAAGCCGGCGCATTGATGTTATTCACGACGAGGTCGAGGGCGCCGCTGTTGTTCAAGTCCACGTAAACAGCGCCATTCGAAAAGCCTTTATCGCCGAGGCCCCATTCGGCCGCCACGTTCGTGAAGGTGAGATCGCCGTTGTTGTGAAAGGCGTATTTCGCAATCGGGATCTGCGGCATTTTTTTCAAGAGCACGAGATTCTGTTCGTTGACGCCGTTGGCTAGCGAAGCCTGCACTGCGCTGTTGCTGACATAGGTGATGTAATCCATGTCGTTCGGGCGGCGAAAAATCCCGTTTGTAACGAGCAAGTCCTTGTAACCGTCGTTATCCAGATCCGCAAACAACGGAGCCCAGCTCCAGTCGGTCGCGTACACGCCGGCGAGATATCCTATCTCGCTGAATTTTCCTCGACCGCGATTGAGCTGGAGAGTGTTGCGCGCGAACTGAGGATAAAAACCTGCTTTCACCTTCGCGTCATAGACGTTGAAGCTCTCATCATTCGCCGACGTGTTGAGAACGTCTTCGCTCTCCGGCCGCATGTCGGCCACAACGATGTCGGGTCGCAAATCATTATTGAAATCCGCTGCATCGACTCCCATCGACGATCGGCTGGTGTGCCCAAGGGTATTGGCAATCGACTCAGTGAATGTTCCGTCGCAGTCATTCAAGTAGACGAAATCATTCTCCTGAAAATCATTTGCGACAAATAGATCGGGACAGCCATCCATGTTCAGATCGCTTACAACCACGCCGAGGCCGTAGCCTTCAACACCGCCGTAGATGTGGGCTCGCTCGCTTACATCTGTGAAATGATTTCCATCATTCCGATAAAGGCGATCGCCGGCGCGAGCATGATGCCCTTCCCGCTGCGGGGCAGCGCTGACTCCACGCTCCGAATGCGTCGAGTGGTTGAGGAGGTACATGTCGAGATCACCGTCGCCGTCATAATCAAAAAAGACGGCCTGCGTCGAATAACCGGCGAAAGTAAGTCCGTATTTCTCGGTCTCGTCCGTGAACGTCCCATCTCCATTGTTTATGTATAGGACGTTGTGTCCGTGCATGTTCAGATACGTGACGCCGCAGACAAAAATGTCGAGCCGGCCGTCTCCGTTCACGTCAGCCATCGTCACGCCGCTCTTCCATCCGTCGGGATCAGCAACGCCGGCCTGTTGGGTCACATCCTCGAAGTGGTAGTTGCCCTTGTTGATGTAAAGGCGATTGGGTCCGAGGTTCGACGTGAAATACAAGTCCGGCAGCCCGTCGCCGTTGACATCACCGGCGGCTACTCCACCGCCGTTGTAGTAGTACAGGTAATTGAGGATGTTGACGTCAGCTTTTTCGGGAAGAGAGTTGACGAACGCGATTCCGGTAGAGCTGACTGGCAGCGATTCGAAGAGAGGTGGCGGTGCAGGTTTGCTCTCGGTGCACGTCGCTAAAAGGACCGCGCAAGAAACGTAAAAACAGGTCCGAGGTCTGAGGCCGCGAGGCCTGAGGCTCGAGGTGAGGTGCGAGGAATGCTCCATCTGAAACCTCACCTCGCGCCCGGTAACCTTGAGTTCCTCAGACCTCGGACCTGTTTTTCAGTCAGCGATCGACTTCGATCCGTCGCACGGTACTCGGCGCAACGAACCGAAGCTCACGCCGCTGCGAGTTGTAATCGATACGCAGAGTCCGGCCATCGACGAGCGTTCGTCGAGGACGATCCACGTCATGGACAACAACCTCAAAATACTTGGCACCCCCGTATGATCCTTCACGCACGAGCGACGCAACGAGCTGCTGCGCAGTCGTGGTCGTCTGAAATGAGGTGAGACGATATTCGCCACGCTGATATCCGTAGCCATCGCCTGCGTCTTCGTACAGCTGACTCGTAGCGGAACCGGGATACACGTGCACTTCCATCGTGTCGAGCTTGCGTTGACCCTCGTACGAAAGCACCGCTTGTGTTGGTATCACGGCACCCGCTCGGATGAACACCGGGAGTCCAGCGAGTCCCGTTGTATCGGCTCCGTCATTCGTCGCCCCAGGAGCGGCCACCGTGCTCGCGCGTCCGCCTTCGTATTGCTCACCGCTTCCAAGGCGATACCAGTGGCCCGCGGGCAAATAAACGACGCGGTTCTGCGCACCGGAATCGAGCACGGGCGCAACAAGGATATGATCACCGAGGAGGAATTCATTGTCCGTCCCGAGCGCCGCGGTATCGCTGAGTGAGTTCCAGAAAATCGGACGCACAACGGGACTGCCTGCCTTGGTGTGCTGATAGTACGCCGTATAAAGCGCGGGCAGCATCCGGTACCGCAACCGAATGCTCGCGCGATTCGCGCGCTCGTATGTCGGCCCGTAACTCCATGGCTCGCGCCTCGGCGTGCCGATCATCGCGTGCGTGCGCGCAAACGGCACCAGAACCGCCGATTGCAGCCAGCGCGAATACAACTCAGCGCTGGGCGCGCCAACGAAACCGCCAATGTCACTCCCGGCGAATGGAATCCCCGAAAGCCCCAAACCAAGGATCATCGGAAGAGCAATTCGAAGGTGTTCCCAGCTCGCCGTGTTGTCTCCAGTCCAAATTGTCGCGTACCGCTGCACGCCCGCGTATCCCGCGCGCGTGATCACGAACGGCCGCCGTTCCGGACGCAGCTTGCGAAATCCATCGTAAGCCGCGCGCGCCATCAGCGTTCCGTATTGATTGTGATACTCGAGATGAGTTCCGGGGTGACCGTCTCCCTCGAACTCAACAATGTCCGAGATCGTCTGGCCACCGAATGATGCCGGCTCATTCATGTCGTTCCATACTCCGCGAACCCCGACGTCGACGAGAGCCGAATGCTGCGCGCCCCACCACTCGCGCACTGCGGCGCGCGAAAAATCCGGAAACACCGACCTGCCCGGCCACACGATGCCGACATATGGAGTTCCGTCGGGCAGCGTGATGTAAGCGTGCCGTGAAAGGCCATCCCGATAAACTGAATAGCCACTGTCAATCTTGAGTCCGGGATCAACGATCGTGACGACTTTGAATCCTTCCGCAGCGAGCTTCTCGAGAAGGGCCTTTGGATGCGGAAAATTCTCCGGGCTGAAAGTGAAATCCCGGTACTCGTTCATGTAGTGTATGTCGAGATGGATTACATCCGCTGGAATGTCACGCGCCCGGAATTCGCGAGCGAGATTCTCGACCATAGTGTCCGGATAGTAGCTGTAACGACTCTGGTGATAGCCGAGTGACCAGCGTGGCGGGAGCGATGTTCGTCCGGTGAGACGTGTGTAGCGCGCGAGCGTGCTGTCTAACCCCGGACCTGAAATGACGTAGTAGCGGAGCTCACCTCCATCGATACCAGCTTCCGCCATGTAGGATACCGAGGAGCGCATTCGAGCAGAAAAATCGAAGTCTGCGCGGAATGGATTGTCGTAGAGAACGCCGTGAGCGACACCGTTACGGACGCCGATATAAAACGGAATCGATGAATAGATCGGCATGTCGCCCGGGCGATAGCCGAATCGGTCTGTATTCCACAGAGGGTAAACCGATCCGTTGCGCACCAGCGAGGTGGGCTGCTCACCGAGACCGTAGTAACGAGTGTCCGGCAAGTCACGTACAACATGGGCGAGCCTTCCCTGCCAGGTGCCCGCTCCAAATGATTCGCTGAGGAGTACGTTTGCGGCGGCGTCTGAAACCTCGAGTCGCACGGGATGGCGCGCGGCACGCACTACGATTCCTTCGCCGGTAACAACCACGGAGTCGGCGCTCTCACGAACCGTCGCGCTCCCGAGCTGCGGAGCCGAGTCGCCGGTCGCAAGGGAAAGCGGAACGGGAAAGGTTGGCGTGCCATCCGAGAAACGAACCCGTACGCGCATCCCAACGCCGGCGATAGCCTCGATGAGAACCGCTCCGTGCTCCGCACGCAGCATGATTCCGCCTGGGACACGATCGTAGCCACGCGCATTGCCAAGAAAAACGTAGCCGGGCTGCGGGTTCTGGGCCTGGGCGGAGAGGCATTGGCCGCCCGGAGTGAACGCCAGAAACAAACCAGCAAGAATCGGTCTTCCATCACGGGCGACAGAGTAGTAGCGTTTTCTATTACGGGTCGACATAAACGTCGTCTCTCTTCGATTGAAGTCAGGAGCGGTTCAAATGCGATCAACTATCACGCGTCTCGTGCTGCCGTGCGGCCTGCTCCTCGTACTCGTCTCCGCCTGCTCGAGCGGAGGCGCAAGCCAGGCTGGAAGCGGCCCCGCCCCAACCGGGAGGTCAATCGTAACGTCTGAAGACCTCGAGCGCAGCCCCGGCCAAACTGTCGAAAGCGTTCTGATGTCGAAGGTCCCCGGCATCCTCGTTACGCGAGGGCAGGATGGGAGCCTCGCAATCCAGATTCGCGGCCCGTCATCGTTGTCTTCGAACACAGACCCGCTGTTCATCGTCGATGGTGCTCCCTTCGCAGCGGGGCCTGGCGGCACGCTGTCGGGAATCAATCCATTCGACATCTCGTCGATCGAGGTATTGAAGGACGCGGCTTCAACGACGATGTACGGCGTACGCGGAGCAAACGGTGTGATCGTCATCAAGCTGAAACACGGACCTCAGTGACGCTCACTCGAGCTCTTGAAGACCAGAGCGCGATCGTTATTGCGCGTGACAACGTACAGATCACCTTGCTTCGACCTCACCCGCTCGATGTCGCGAGATTGACCGGGTACGAAGAATCCGCTTTTCTTGGCGGGAACGGGGTTGAAGCCTCCCTTCCCGTCTCCCCGCAGAAACAGACCGGAGCTCGCATTCATTCTGCCGATCTCCGGTTTGACGCCATCGAAGTTTCCCGCCAGAAGCAAATCGAGTTTGCCATCGTGGTCAAAATCCGCCGCGAGAATTCCCTCTATAGGAGCGCGCTGCACTTCGGCCGGTAGAGGAATGAGCTTGAATGACCCGTCGCCGTTGTTGAGCGCCAACGACGTCGAGAATGTGTACGCGTTCTTTACGATTGCGTCGGACAACTCTCTCGCGGAGAAAATCCCCGTCACCGCCTGGGTCGCATAACTCTTGTAATCCGGAAATCGCTCCTTTAGTGATGGCAACGCTTCGAGGAGCTCGTCCCGCAGCGGCAGAGGATAACTGCGGCCATTGTTGTAGTAGGAAACGATCTGCTCGTAGAAGCCGTTCCCGTCGAAGTCCTTCACATACATCGTCACAGGCTCCTTCTCGGTTGCGTGAAGCCGCGTGTTCAATCCGAGATTGCCGACGACGAAATCCATTCGACCATCACCATTGAAGTCGGCGGCGACGATGCGATTCCACCAACCATCACTCTTCTCGAGCCCCCGCACCGTCATGCGCTCGAGTTTTCCGCCTCCCTTGTTCCGATAAACGACTATCGGCATCCAATCGCCGGCGATGACCAGGTCAGGACGCCCGTCTCCGGTAACGTCAATCCACGCGGCATCCGTGACCATTCCGATTTGCGACAGACCGGGCGCCGCCTGCGCCGTCACGTCAGTGAAGTGGCCCTTTCCATCGTTTCGCAAAAGCATGCTCGTCGGATCGAGACCATAGCGTCCGGGAATAACGCGTCCTCCGACGAATAGATCGACGTCGCCATCGCCGTCGAAATCCGCTGCAGCGACACGCGATCCACTCAAGGTTTCCGAGGGCAAGCAGCCTACACACTTCTTGAAGTTCCCCCGCCCGTCGTTCAGGTACAGCCGGTCCTGAAGTGCCGGGGCGACATCAGAGAAATCATTTCCGCCACTCACGACATAGAGATCCGGGTGGCCGTCTCCATTCGCGTCGAAGAAAACCGAGCCAAGGTCTTCAGAAACTTTGTCCTGGTCGAAGACTGCGCGATTACTGCTGACGAATTTTCCGTCGCGCTGCTGAAGCAAAAGTTCGCCAGGCTCGTCCTTCGCGCCGCCGATAAATACATCGGCCAAGCCGTCTCCGTTCACGTCCGCGACAGACATGAACGGGCCATCGATCGAAACCATTTTCGGAATCAACCGCTCACGATCAAAATCCACGAAGTCATTCTCGTGGTGGACAAACTCGAGTCCCGCCGCGCTGGTGACATCCGTGAAAAGCATGCTCGCCCGGATTGGCTGTATCGGTGGGATTCTGGATGATTGCGATTGCTTCACCACAACTCGCTGGTTTGCTGCGAGATGCTCCATCGCGCTCACACGTCCGTCGGGCCACTCGACTCGCAGCGCGTCTACCGTGTCGCGAGCACCGATCCCGAACGTCAGGACGTAATCGACGCTCGATTGAAATCCACGCGTTGGCTCCTCTTCCTGATACAGACTGTCGCTTCCAATTCGCAGAGACACTTTCGCACCGATAGCGAATCGGTTCTTTCCATCTCCCTCGAGCTTCACCTGCACATACCGATTCTTTGAAAGTGTGCGCGCGTTATTCCGATAGACAAACGCCTCGTCATTGACGTTGCTGACTACAAGATCGAGTGCTCCATCGCCGTTCAGATCGCCATACGCCGCGCCGCTCGAGATGTTCGGGGTATTCAATCCCCACGACGACGCCTCGTTCGTGAACGTCAGGTTGCCATTATTCCGAAACGCGTAGTCGGGAAGCTTGGTCGACGTCATCGCCTTTATGAGCCCGAGAAAGTCGACGCGCTTCTCTTGAGTGGCGGAGCTCATCGTCGCCGAATTGCTGAGGAACGCGACGTAATCCTGAGACGTGACATCACGCGCTAAACCGTTCGTGACGAAGATGTCCTTCTGGCCATCGAGATCGTAATCCGCGATGAGCGCGCTCCAGCTCCAGTCCGTGCGCGATACTCCTGCCATCTGACCGACGTCCGTGAACGTCCCGTTGCCGTTGTTCAGCTGGAGCATGTTCCGCATGAACTGGTAGCCGAGTCCGTTTTTCACTTTCGTCTGGTAGGTGTCCCAGTTCTCGAAGTTGGAAGTCGTGCGGAGTCTGTATTCATCTTCGGGCAGCATGTCGGTCGTATATATGTCAGGCAAATCGTCATTGTTGATGTCAGCGATGTCGAGCCCCATCGAGAAATAGCTGCTGACGGGCATCTCGCGATCGAGCGCTTCGGTGAACGTTCCGTTTTTGTTGTTGATGTAGAGGTAATCGTGCTCGAAGAAATCGTTCGACTGATATATGTCCGGCCATCCATCGCCGTTCACGTCGCTGATCACAACGCCAAGTCCGAATCCGATCTCGCTTCCGTAGATGCCGGCTTTCTCACTCACGTCCACGAAATGTCCACCGACGTTGTGGTAGAGCCGCGCGCCGCCATCCTTGTCTCGAATGTTGCGCGTGTTCTGCATCCCGAGGCTGCTGACCGGGCGTGACGAATTGTTGATCACGAAGAGATCGAGCAGGCCATCGCGATCGTAGTCGAAGAACGCAGCTTGTGTCGAGTAGCCCGTATCGGCGACTCCGTATTCTTTCGCCTTTTCCTCGAATGAAGGCACGCCCTTCGAATCGACGCCCTTGTTGATGTAGAGCTCGTTCGCGCGGTGTTCTGCATCGACCTTTCCAGCGTAGCAAACGTAGATGTCGAGAAGGCCATCGCCGTTGACGTCGGCGATAGTGACGCCGGTTGACCACCGATCTTTTTTCTTCGTGAATCCGGCTTCGTCGGTGATGTCGCGGAACCGGTAGTTGCCGAGATTCAAATAGACGCGGTTCTCCCCCATGTTCGATGTGAGGACGATCTCGGGAAGTCCGTCGCCGTTGAGATCGCCCAGCGCTACGCCACCACCGTTGTAGAAATTGCGATAGGTGAAGACGTTGACGGCCTGAGTCTCGGTGAGCCGATTCTCGAATCGAACACCGGTGTAGCTAGAGGGAAGCCTCGTGAAGAGATGGCCATCGACCGGTGGTGCGTTCGCCGTAGTCGAATCAGTTACGCCACGATTGTCGCCGGAGCAACTCCCGATGACACACAGGAGCGCCGCTAGCGTGTACCAACGCAACACAGCCTGCCCCCCGAGGGGAGCAGGCTGCGTGGAAAAAACTTCAGGAAACGCCTTCAGTTATCAGTATCCAGGATTTTGCGTGAGAAGTGGGTTCGTGTCGATCTGCGTCTGCGGAATCGGCATCAGGATGCGGTATGGTTCCCGGGCGGCCTTATCGAACCAGACTCGCGACGTAAACTGTCCGGCTCTGATGAGGTCCTGTCGTCGTTTCGCTTCCGACGTGAGCTCGAAGAGACGCTCGTTGAAAATTGCTGTGCGCGCCTGAGCTTGGGTCATCCCGGCATCCAGCGGCTTCGGCGGCGAGAATACACGCGCGCGAAGCGTGTTGACCAGTGCGATTGCCTGGGCCGTTTGGCCCAGCTCGTTCAGAGCCTCGGCCTTGATCAGATAAATCTCACCGAGTCGGTAGTGAGCGAAATCGTTTCCGGCGTTTTCCTGGACGTGGTTTGGATCGAGCGGCCATTTGGTGATGCGGATACCTTCGCCTTCGCTCGCGTTGGTTACGTCTCTGATGTCCGGCGTAAAGACGAGCGGGTTCCCATTACGGTCGAGAACTGGCTGGCCCGTCTCCAGATTGAACTGCGGTCCGACGAGGAATATCTGCTTGCGCTGGTCGGCCGCATCGAATGAGTTGTATGTCTCGGCTATCGTTGCGAAGCCGTTCCAGGGAGACGGTGTGTACTGCGTGTAGTGAAGCGCCCGCATCAGGAAGTTGAGTCCCAGCCCGCTCTGGTTCAGGAACATCACCTGCATGATGATTTCCGGCGACTGATAATTGTCGGCGGTGAAATTCGAGCGCCAGTTCGACGCCAGGCTGTAGACGCCGGAGTTGAGGATACGGTCGCATGCAGCAACTGCATCGGCCCAGTGCTGCGTGCCTGGCTGTAGGCCGCCGGTCGTGACTGTTCCGGTGTATACCTGCGCGTTGATATACAAGCTTGCAAGCATAGCATCGGCTGCCCCCTTCGTCAGACGGCCGTTCATGTCAACCGGCCACTTGGAAGGCAGAATCTCGCGCGTTTCCTTCAGCTCCTTCTCGATGAATGCAAACACTTCTGCGCGTGTGTTTCGCGCGCGCGGCTTGATGTCCGTGTCGGTGACGATCGGCACTCCACCGAAGAAGTCCTGCAGCAGCAGATAATAGAATGCGCGGAGAGTGCGGAGCTCCGCCTGGACGACAGGTTTGTCAGTGAACGTCACCTTGTCCGTCGCCGCAAGCGCAACGTTCGCGCGTGCAACGCCGGTGAAGAGAGCGTTCCACGCACCGTTGATGTCGGTTAGACCTGACGGTGTGTTCGCGCCCCAGAGCTGTCGATCGATTTCCAGCCATCGACCGTTGTCGTACCAGTCTGTGCCGCGCGTCGGAACGATGTACTCATCCGAGCTGATTTCGCTCAAGTTGTAGTAGTCGTCGGTCGTCGAGCGCAGCTGCGCATAAACCGCCGCGAGACCACCGATGATTTCTTCTTCGTTCCTGTAGAAGTTCTCCGGCGCAATCGAGCTCGTCGGAACTTCTGTCAGGTCAGTACACCCGTACAGAAATCCCAAAGCGGGAGAAATGATCAAAAGCAGCGCAGAGATCGACGCGAGTTTGATCGGGTTCTTCGCAGGCAGTTTTATCATAGCGGCCGCGTTCCGGTAGGAGTTAGTAAATAGGTTAGAAGCTGACACGGAGTCCTCCCGTGAAAGTGCGAGGTCTCGGATAGTGCAGATAATCTATACCGCGCGTTGCCACGCCGTTGATCGAGGCGTCTGTGTGCACCTCGGGGTCGTAACCCGTGTAGTTCGTAATCAGCCACAGATTGTCGGCAGAGAAAAAGGCTCTCGCTCCGCGACCCATTCCGGTAAACTTCGGCATGTCGAACGTGTACCCAATCGTGAGATTCTGCACGCGAATGAACGACCCGTCCTCGATGTACTTCGACGAATAGATCTGCGGCTCGCCTATACCGACACCATCGTTGAGCGCAGTCGCGATGAAATTCTTGCTTCGTTTCGCGTTGCCTTTCGTCGCGTATACGAGCGCGGTGTTGTTGAATACGTCGTTTCCTTGTTCGCTGTTCACCAGGAAACTGAAGTCGAAGCTGTGGAAGTTCACTCGACTGTTGATGCCGAAGCTGAAATTCGGATTGGCGTTGCCGAT
This sequence comes from Gemmatimonadaceae bacterium, assembly GCA_046262875.1. Classification (GTDB taxonomy): domain Bacteria; phylum Gemmatimonadota; class Gemmatimonadetes; order Gemmatimonadales; family Gemmatimonadaceae; genus UBA4720. Next base: position 52,612 of record JBHELX010000011.1, read on the forward strand.
GATCACGTAGTCGTCACCGCCGGGGGAAAGCGTCGTGCCGTCGAGCACGCGGGTCAATTCACGTCCTGTCGAATCGCGTGTGACTTTGTACTTGTTGAACATCTGGTGGCCGTTGCTATCCACGCCGACGAACTCAGGCCCGTAGAACGTGCCGATCGGCTGGCCAGGTATGATTCGCTGCGACGGTGCGCCAGATTGGCCCTCACCGCTGATCGTACCGGTGATGAGGAAGTTGCGTCCCTGAAGATCCACCACCGTGTTTCGCTGAACGTCGAAGACGATGCCGCCAGTCCAGCTGAAGTTGTCGCGTTTGATGACCTGACCATCCAATGACGCCTCGAGACCCTTGTTCCGGGTCTTTCCAATGTTCTCGAGACGCGTGCTCACGACGGCCGGCTGCGCAACAGGAACAGTAAGTAGCAAGTCCTTCGTGTTCTTGATGTAATACTCGACGCTGCCGGTGAATCGATTCTGCATGAACCCGTAGTCGAGTGCGACGTTCGTCTGCGCCGTCTCTTCCCACTTGAGATTCGGGTTCGGGTTCTGAGTCGGCGTGAAGCCAGTGACTGCCCTTTCACCGAACACGTAGCGTGACCCTCCATCTGCGGCGAGAAGGATCAGCGAAGCGTAGGGCGGTACTCCTGGGTTGCCCTGCTTGCCCCATCCAGCGCGAAGTCTGAGCTCAGAAAATGGCCCGCGCGGGAAGAAGCTTTCCTGACTCAAGCGCCACGATCCGGATATCGCTGGAAAGGTTGCCCACTTGTTTCCAATTCCGAAGACGGAAGCTCCGTCTTTTCTCAGAACCCCGGTGAGGAAGTATTTGTCCTTGAGACTGTAGTTAGCTCTCGAGAAGAAGCCGATGATGCGACTGTCCTCGCGGTGCGAGAAGAGAGGCTGCACCTGACTTCCGCTGCTCAGCCCATTGAAGCCCTCTGCATCTGTAAGGAAGCCGCGGCTCTCTGCATAGAATTCGGTTAGCGTGTTCTGGTTGAATTCGTAACCGCCGAGGAGCTCGAGATCCTGACTCGTCGAGTAGTGCGGATGAAATGTCAGAGTCGTCTGCAGAGTCTGTGACTGGTTGTTGCGATTGTCCTGACGAGCTAGACCACCGAAAGCCGCACCGACTGGACTTGCATTCGGGAGGTAGGTGTTTCGGTTGCTGTCGAAACGATCACCGCCGAGTACGACTCTGCCAGTGAGGTTGGAGAAAAGATCGAGGTCTGCCGAAATATTCCCCAGAACCCGCGTTGTCTTGCCGAGGTCCTGTATCTGCTCGGCCATCGCTACCGGGTTTCGCAACGACTGAGATCCGGAACCAACTTCATAGAAGGCACTTTCTCCGGTCGTCGGGTCTGTTACCGTGACGGGGAATGTCGGATTGAACTGGAGCATGTTGATGAAAATTCCACCCTCGAATCCGCCGGTGTTCTCGAATGGCACGTAGTCATTGATGACATGAGAGCCGGTCAAGTCGACTCCCAGTCGCAGGCGGCCCTTCAGCGTTTGATGCGTACCGTTCAGTCGCGCCTGATATCTCTTGAAACCGCTGCTCAGGACGATGCCTTGCTGATTCGCATGATTGAGCGATGCGCGATACTGAGTGTTCGAAGATCCGCCCGAGAAGGAGAGATTGTGATTGACCACTGGCGCACTTCGAGTCAAGGCTTCCTGCCAATCCGTGTTCGCGCTGCCAAGGCCGGCGAGCACCGTCGGTGCAACGTTGCCCTTCGCGACCTGATCACTAACGAATGACTTGTAGTCAGCCGCGCTCAGTAGAGGCAGAGCCCGATACAACGTAGCCTTCCCGACGCTCACTTCGTATTCCGTGCTTGGTGCCGCGGCGTTACCTCGCTTGGTCTCGATGAGGACTACGCCGTTGGCTGCACGCGTACCGTAAACGGCAGCCGCGGCATCTTTCAAAATGGTAACTGAAGCGATGTCGGATGGGTTGAGCATGTTCAACGGGTTTCGTGGCAGGGATGGCGAGCCGCCAATACCGAAACCTGCTGGATCTTCCGGAATGTTATCGACTGGAACGCCGTCGATCACGTAAAGTGGATCGTTGCTCGCGCTGATCGAAGTTCCACCGCGAACGCGAATCTGCACACCCGAGCCTGGCTCACCGCTGTTCTGGGTAACGTTTACACCCGGCGCGCGACCCTCGATCATCTGATCGACATTCGCGACGGTGCCGACATTCGCTGCGCTACCGTCGATCGTTGCGATCGATCCGGTAACTGCGACGCGGCGCTGAGTGCCGTAGCCAGTGACGACGACGCCTTCGAGTACCGATGCACTCGGCACAAGAGCGAAGCTCACTGACGAGCTGGCTCCCATTCCAACAGCGACGGGTTTCGCCTGAGAGTTGTAACCGATGCGACGGGCGCGAACGCTCACTGTTCCGCTCGGTACTCCGCTCAGGCGGAATGTTCCGTCGCTAGCGGTCACCGTGCCGCGCTGGGTTCCCTCGACCAACACTGTGACACCAGCGAGTGGTTGGTGGGTCGAGCTGTCAACGACTTGCCCTGTTATCGCTCCGGGTGTTTGAGCACCGAGGGTGGCGGTCCACAGGGCGCTTACTACGAGCGCAGGAAAAAAGAAACGGACTGATGCCATAAAGCTGCCCTCGCGGCGGAGAGAGAGAGAGAAAAAAACGGGGTGCTTCGGTTTTTCGCGCTCTAGAGTATCCGGCCGGGGTTTTTGCTTGTCAAGAAGAAAAAGTGCCTGAACGGATCAAGGGCAATCAGAAACGCGAAAAACGGAGCGACGGGTTGCATACATTAGAAGAGGCCTTCTTCTAATCGGCTGCAATCCGTGGCATCCGTTTTTTTTCACAGGCCCGGCAGGAATCGAACCTGCAACCGCCGGTTTTGGAGACCGGTGCTCTACCAATTGAGCTACGGACCTAAGAGATCAGCTACCGGCTAACGCCTAGGCTACCAGCAACCGGCTACCAGCTACCAGCTACCTGCTTCCGGCGTTTGGCCATTGCTGAGCTGGTAGCCGTTAGTCGTTAGCCGGTAGCTTTTTTTTAAGAGGGTGGCTGACGGGAATTGAACCCGCAACCCCCGGAGCCACAGTCCGGTGCTCTAACCAATTGAGCTACAGCCACCATGTGGCCAGGTCACCGATACTCGACGCGCGATATCCGATAACCAAGCCCGATTAAAACATCTTAAGCGACCTACTTCGCTCTGTCGAGATATTCCCCAGTGTTCGGATTCACGCGGACCTTCTCGCCGGTGCGAATGAATTCCGGAACGTTGACGGTCACACCGTTCTCCAGCTTCGCCGGCTTCTGCGATGCCGTTTTCGTTGCCGTCTTCATCACCACCGACGTATCGACTACCTCGAAGACCATCGAGTTCGGAAGATCGATGCCGATCGGTTTTCCGTTGTAGTACTCCGCCTGGATTCTCATTCCCGGCTGCATCCACTGGGCTGCATCGCCGAGCGCTTCCTCATCCATCTCGATCTGATCGTAGTTCTCGGTGTTCATGAAATGATACGTATCGCCGCCCTGGTACATGAACTCGAGGTCGTGCGTCTCCATCGACGCTTTCTCGACTGTGTCTGCGGCGCGGAAACGATGCTCGAAGTTCGAGCCCGAACGAAGGTTCTTGAGCTTTGCCTGCACCATCGCGCGGAGGTTGCCGGGCGTGTGGTGTCTGAACTCGAGAACTCGGCACGGATCGCCCTCGAATACGAGCACCATGCCTCGTCGGATCTGCGTTGCTGGAAATGCCATTTTGAGAGTCCCTGAGAAAACAAAAAGAAACGCGGCGAGTGGGGGCGCCGCGTGAGCTCAATTTACCCGGTTCGAGTGGTTTGGGTCAACGGACCTCGCCCATCAGGCCACTCCATTTCTGAAATGGGCACAGCTGGTGAGACCAGCGAGACCAGCGATAACTACGGGACTGCGCCTTTTTCTTTTTTTTTACCGCGGACCGACACCCGCACTTCTGCTTTTGCGTCGTTCAATAAAGATCACTCTGTAGTACCGTAGTTCTCGCTGCTCTCGCTGGTCTCAGAAGCTGGGTCCGCTGCAAAGGTAGAGTGGCTTATCGCGCGCGCACACTCAGCACGACTTGCTTCAACGTTCTCCATACGTTCTCTGCAACAATCTTCTCGCCAGCAACATTGGGGTGGACTCCATCATCCTGATTGAGTCCCGCCTTCCCTGCAACGCGATCGAGGAGGAATGGCATCAGCGTCACACCCTCACTTTTCGCGACTGTCTCATAGGCCCCGCGAAATTTCCTCGTGTACTCAACTCCCAGATTCGGGGGAGCTTCCATCGTCGCGAGAACGATTTTGGCGCGCGGCTCGTCTTTTTTTATCCGCTCGACGATCGCTCTTAAATTCGATTCGAGCGCTGTTGGATCCAGCGCTCGCAATGCGTCGTTGCCACCGGTCTCGAGAACGACAATATCGAACGGTCCTCCCTGCCCCAACGCCCAATCAATTCGTCTCAGCGCGCCGGCTGAAGTTTCGCCGGAAAGTCCGGCGTTCACAGCCGTAATGGGCAATCCTTCAGCCGCGGCTTTCTTCGCAACGAGAACCGGAAATGCCTGCGAGGGATCGAGCCCAAGACCGACAGTGAGGCTCGTTCCGAAAAACAAAACGCGCGCCTTAGATGCAGCAGAATCCGGCCGCTCAGTCGAATCGACTGCGGCCACTGTGACTGCTTGAGGCCCACGCGTGGCAGGCGCGCTATCCATATTTCGGTCCGAGCTACACGCGACAATCGCCAGGCTCGAGACTATCCAGACATTCTTCATGCTCATTGCACAGCAAGTTACACGGGAATACAGAAGTGGAGACCAGAACCTCACGGTTTTGCGCGACGTTTCATTCACTGTCGAGCAGGGCGACTTCGTGGCAATCGTCGGACCGTCGGGCAGTGGCAAAACAACTTTGCTCGGTCTCCTCGCAGGACTTGATACTCCCACTCACGGCAAGGTGATCCTCGACGGACACGATCTCACTACGATGTCCGAGAATGAGCGGGCGAAGCTGCGCGGAGAAAAAGTCGGATTCGTGTTCCAGACCTTTCAGCTGATTCCGACGCTAACCGCACAGGAAAACATTCAGGTCCCGCTCGAGCTGCAGGGAACCGACGGCGCGGAAACACGAGCGCTCGATCTTCTCGACAAAGTCGGGCTGCAAGCTCGCGGACATCATTTCCCCACGCAGCTCTCCGGCGGCGAGCAGCAGCGCGTCGCACTCGCGCGCGCGTTCGCCAACTCTCCGCGAATTCTCTTCGCGGACGAGCCGACAGGAAATCTCGATGCCGCCACAGGCGCGAAAGTTTTTGATCTTCTCGCAACACTGAATCGCGAATCGGGATCCACGATCGTTCTCGTAACGCATGACGCCGGACTTGCTGGACGTGCATCGCGAGTGATTCGCTTGAGCGACGGCAGAGTTGTCATCGACACCGGAACCAATTCGTGAGCGGATTGCTCGGCCTCACCTGGCGCGAGAGTCGAAGCGCTCGACGCCGACTTCTCTTGTACATGTCGGCTATCTCGCTTGGATCGGCCGCTCTCGTCGCGATCGATTCGTTCGCCGACAATGTGAAACGCTCGGTGCGCGATCAGGCGCGTTCGGTTGTCGGAGGCGATCTCGCATTTCGCTCACGCCGCCCGTACACACCTGCGCAGAACGCGATACTCGACACGATCGCTCGAGCGACGGGCGCGCGGTACTCGCGCGTGACGACGTTTCCTTCGATGGCGTTCGTGCCGAGGACTGGCGCCACGAGATTGTCGCAGATCCGCGCGGTGAGTGACAACTATCCATTCTACGGACAGATCACCACCGAACCCGCCGGACAATGGTCTTCGCTTCGAAATGGAGCGAACGCTCTCGTCGACCCATCACTTCTCACGACGCTCAATGCGCGCATCGGCGACACAGTTTCGCTCGGTTACCAGCGATTCAAAATCATTGGCACGCTCAAGGCTGTGCCTGGCACACCGGGCGTGGCCGAGATACTCGGCCCTCGCGTTTTTATTCCCGAGCGATATCTCGCCGCGACTCAGCTTCTCGTCTTCGGAAGCACGGCCGAGTACAACACAATGGCGAGATTGCCTGAAAAAGCGGACGCTACCAAAGCGATAAAACCGTTTCGAAAAAACCTGGAGAAGGCCAAACTCCGATTCATGACGGTGAACGAGTCGCAGGACCAGGCGACTCGATCCATCGATCAGCTGAGTCGCTTCATCGGAATCGTCGGGCTCATCGCCTTGTTACTCGGCGGAGTTGGAGTCGCGAGTGGCGTGCGCGCATATGTCGCGCGAAAGATCGACACCGTTGCAATCCTCCGATGCCTGGGGGCATCGAGTGGGCAAGTGCTCGCGATGTATGTGATGCAAGCCGCAGTGATGGGACTCATCGGTGCAGTCGCAGGCGCCGCACTCGGAGTCGCAGTTCAATTCGGTCTGCCGACGGTATTCAAGGATTTCATGCCGGTGGACGTGACGGTCACGCTCGAGCCGGAAGCAATTGTTACGGGAATAATCATCGGCGGATGGATCGCGTTGATATTCGCGCTACGTCCGCTGCTCGCTCTCCGAAATGTGTCTCCGCTCCAAACGTTGAGGCGCGACGCAGATGCCGAAGTTCTTCGCATGAGGTGGAATGACTGGCCCAGAATCGCCGTCGACGCTGCGCTCATCGGAAGCGTTGTCGCGATCGGATTATTGCGCGCAGCGAACATCCAGCAGGGACTCTGGATCAGCGCTTCAACGGGAGGCGCGATCGTGGTGCTCGCGGCGGGCGCTGCTCTTCTCTCATGGATCGCGCGGAAAACCTTGCGCAGAAGCTGGCGCTACGAGATTCGGCAAGGAGTCGCGAATCTTTATCGTCCCGCAAACCAGACTCGATCAGTTGTTCTGTCGCTTGGCTTCGGCGCATTCCTCATCACGACACTTTACCTCGTGCAGACGAATCTGCTGAAACAGTTCAACGTGAGCATGGACGCGTCAAACGCGAACCTTGTTTTCTTTGACGTGCAGGAGGATCAGCGAGCGCCGGTTGATTCTCTGATTCGCACGGGAGGTCATCGAATCCTCGAGACCGCTCCGGTAATCGCGATGAGAATTGCATCGATCAATGGCAGAACGGTCGATCAGATCGCTGCCGATACTTTGCGCCGCCCCGGAGATCAAAGCTCGGCGTCATCAGAGGAACGACCTGCCAACGATCGGGGCGGAGCGGGACGGCGCGGCGGCCGAGCGGGACGTCCATCGTGGGCGCTGCGGAGAGAATATCGGTCCACTTACCGTGATACGCTCACTGCGTCGGAAAAAATCACGAAGGGCAAATGGTTCAGCAAAGAAGCGCTTGCTGCTCATCACGACACGGGAGAAGTGTCGATTGCGGCGGATGTCGCCGAAGAGCTACGCCTGCAAGTGGGCGATGTCGTGACGTGGGACGTTCAGGGAGCGCAGGTTCCGACCAGAGTCACGAGCTTGCGCGAAGTGACCTGGACGCGTTTTCAGCCGAATTTCTTTGCGGTGTTTTCTCCGCCGTCGCTGCAGGCCGCACCAAAACAATGGGTCTTTCTTGCGACAGTGAACGGCGCTGGTGAAGTCGCGAGACTGCAGCGCGAGATCGTGAGCAGGTTTCCAAATGTGTCGAGCATCGATCTCTCGGTGATCAAAGACGCAGTGGAAAGAATTTCGGCGAAAGTGACGGCCGCGATTCGTTTCATGGCGCTGTTCAGTCTCGCCATGGGAATCCCCGTTTTGTTTGCGGCGGTGGCCGCGACGCGACGCGAGCGCATTCGCGAGGGCGTGTTGCTCAAGACACTCGGCGCAACGCGCGGGCAGATCATTCGAATTCTTTTCGCCGAGTATTCGCTGCTCGGTGTGTTGGGAAGCTTGACCGGAATGTTGCTGGCGATAGTGGGCGGCTGGGCGCTCACGCACTATGTATTTGATACAACGTTTTCCCCGGCGCTGGGCGCAGCCGTTGCAATTGCTGGGGCGATGCTGACGCTGACGATCGCGATTGGATTGCTTGCCGGTCGTGACGTGTTCAGGGAAACTCCCATGAGCGCGTTACGAGACGTATAAAGCGATTGAGCGATTGAGCGACAGAGCGATTGAGCGATGAGCGATTGAGCGATGAGCGACAGAGCGATTGAGCGATGAGCGACAGAGCGATTGAGCGACAGAGCGATTGAGCGACAGAGCGATTGAGCGACAGAGCGATTGACCGAGTAAGCGATAGGCGAATAACCGAAAATCGGCTGTCGGTGTATCTCTAATCGCCCCATCGCCCCATCGCCCCATCGCTCAATCGCTCAATCGCTCAATCGCTCAATCGCCCCATCGCTCAATCGCCCCATCGCTCTATCTCTCCTTATATTCCTTCGCAATGAAAACTCGCGCGCGCCTCGTATCGGCGGCGGTGATCGCTTACGCAATCTCGGGTTGCTCAGGCGGCACTGAGCCCGCAGTTCCGGCTTCTATCTCTGCGGATGTATCGGTACCCACCGCAACCGCGGGGCTCGCGCTCACAACGTCGCCGACATTTTCGGTGAAGGACGGGAGCGGAAAGACAATCGGCGGGGTCCCGATTACGATCGCCGTGACCGCCGGCGGTGGAACGCTCGCTAACTCGCCGACAAGTACTGCATCGGGATCGCCGACTTCTGTCGGTGCCTGGACGCTCGGTAAAGTCGCGGGGGTCAACACGGTCACGGTCACCGTGTCGGGTCTGTCGCCGATTGTCATCAATATTACCGGAGTAGCCGGACCGGCTGCTTCGATCGCGATGGTTGGCGGAAACTTTCAAACCGCGCTCGCGGGGACCAGAGCTCCAGCGGCCCTCACCGCGCAAGTGCGCGATCAGTTCGGCAATGGCGTCGCGGGAAGCATCGTGACGTTTCTCGTGCTCACTGGTGGAGGATCGATAAATCCTTCGACGGTGACAACCGACGCGTCTGGAAATGCAGGCGGTGCAGTATGGACGCTGGGTAAGAGCGACACGCCGCAATCAGCAAGCGCAAATGGGGCGGGTTTTACGACCGGCATCAACGCAACCATTTTAACGGCTTTCAACGTCGACGTGAGATTCTTTGGCCCCACGCCAACACCTGAAGCGGCCGGCGCCTTTATCGCTGCTGCAGCGCGAATAAGAGCGATGATCGTGAACGATCTTCCGGACATCGACTTCTCGACAGTGAATGGAGGCGCAGGGCAGGATCTGTCGGGTTGCGGAATAAATGGAATCATTCTGCATGAGCAGGTTGACGACATCATCATCTACGCGACAGTCACGCCAATCGATGGAGCCGGAAAAATTCTCGCGTCTGCCGGACAATGCCTGCGACGCACCAGCAATTTTCAGACGGTTGTTGGTGTCATGAGATTCGACGCTGACGACATCGCGGGTTTGGTATCGAGCGGGCGTCTCAACGACGTCGTGCTTCATGAAATGATGCACACGCTGGGATTTGGAACGATCTGGTCGCTGACTTCGCGACCTGGCGGAGCACTGCTGACGGGCGCCGGCACGACTGATCCGCGCTTCATTGGGCCGCAAGCCACCGCGGCGTGCGTCGCTGCCGGAGGATCGGCGCGAGCATGTTCGGGTGGCGTCGCTGTCGAGGGCGTGCCGCTTGGCCCGGGCACCGCCGACTCGCATTGGAGGGAGCAGAGTGACATATCGAATGGAATCGCTCAGGGCGCGACATTCGACGCGGAGCTAATGACGGGATTCGTCGAGGCTCCCGGAGTGGCAACACCGCTGAGTGCGATAACGATCCAGTCGCTGGCCGACTTGGGCTACACCGTGAATCCCAACGTCGCCGATAATTTTGTCGTGCCGGCTCCTCTGACGAATCGTGTCACTACTGGCGGACTTCGAGGAAACATCTTCTCCACTGGCGGGGCGGACACATGGGAAACGGTCATGCCGCCGGTCTTCGAAATCACGCCATCCGGCCAGGTTCGCCGAGTGATCGCGCAATGAGGCCGGCGATATTTGCAGCTTCACTTCTCTTACTGACTGCTTCCTGCACGGTAGAGAAGAAAACAGAAGACGTTGGCGGGACTGATGCAGAGGGATCAGCGGCTGCCGCTGCGACTGCTGCGCCGGCAATGGTGCTGCCCGCATCACCAACAAATTCGAAGAAAGCTAAGGCCGCACTCGACTCCGTCGTCAGCGCTCGCAAACCGGCAGCGAAGAAATCCACCTCGAGAGACCCAGCGATGGACAGCATGCACGACAGCGCGTTCGGTGCATCACTCGAGATCGGGCCCGACGGCAAGGTGCGGAAGGTAAAAAAATAAAAACCAAAAGAACGAGGTCTCGGGCGCCCGAGACCTTGTTCTTTTGGTTTTCCTATCTTGTCCTCAACAAAATCCAGTTCGCACCAGTAAAGCTCGCCGCCGTCGCACCGTCAGCATTAAGGAATCGGAATGTCCGCGCGGGTGCGCCGGCATTTCGCGCGATGAAGAAGTAATTCCCGGAGCCGGTCCTCGCCTGCAAGCCGCTCATCGCGAAATTCGGCGTCGTGATCGCGTTCACCTTCAGCGGATACATGCCAGCCACCCGCGTGATTGCACCATCGACTACCGTCTCGATGTTTCGCATGTCATACACTTTGTAGGTGTACAATGGCGACAAGCCGCCAATGCCATTGTTGTCCGCGAAATTCGCGACCATCCATCCGCTGATCAACACGTCGAACGTCACGTTGCCTGCATTCTTCGTGAGATTGACCACGCCGGTGTCGGGACCGCCCGCGAGTTTTCTCGTATACGCTTTCACGTCACCGCCCGGAGCGTACTGATCGGCCGTATAGTGAACGAGAGACCATGCAGCACCGCGCACAGCAAGCGAGCTATCCGCCAGTGAGCTGATCGGACTCAGCGGTCCAGTGATCAGCAACCAGTCGCGGAACCGAGCGAAATTCTGGAAGAAGAACGCGTTGAAATCGTCCGAATTTCCGCCGAGTGTACGGTTGAAGTTCGCGTCTTCGGCTTCGCCAATTCCTCTTATTGATCTGCCAACTGCGTCTTCGGCAAAATGCGCGAGCGCCTCATCGAGCCACACCTGCTCGAAGTTTTGCTCGATCGGACTGCGAATACGCTCGGATGCGTTGATCATGTGCTGGAACTCATGTGCAATCGTGCCGCGAGTTCCCTGACGTACAGTTGAGGTCGACCGCACATTGCCGTTAATGCTGCCGGTTGGGTCGGGAGACAGCACGTAGAACAACTCGGCGAGGTTGCTCTGCGCGCATCCACCCTGGTTGGCTGGAAGATTCGGGTCGAACAGGTCCCCTGCCCAGAAGAATCCGCCGACGAAGCTTCCCGGATTGCCGGATGCAGTGAGCTTGTTCACTTCCGGAGTGTAAAGAATGATGATGCGTGAATTGTTGTCGAGGTCGGACGGATTTCCGAAATAGCTGACGTCCGTCGGATAAATGCGAGTCGAGAATTCATCACCGATCTGCTGGAAATCAGTCGCTGTAAATCCTCCTGCCGGAGCCGCGAGATCCTGGTAGATGATCACCTTGTCGTTGATGTACTGAACCTGAGCGGTGATCGTCGTGAACTTCGTGCAGGGATTTGTCTGAGCCGGAACTTTGAAGTTGGTTTTGTCGCCGACTGCCGGGATTGCCGTGCTCAGGGCATATCGAAGGCGGGGGTCAGCCTGCCGAGCGCGGTAGGATCGCTGCGCAGCGGGAAGGGAAAGCTCGTGCCGCTCGAGTGTTCTCAAACGCCAGTCGAACTGCGCCTGCATCGCGCCGATGTCACGCTTGGTGGTACCGAAAATGGGATTGGTCGAAGCTTCGACGATTTCGTTGCTCGGAACGATGTTGTTGGCGGGAACCGTTTCCCCTTCGTCCGACTTGAGGACGTAGTTGCCGATCTGATCGCGCGCTGAATCCGTATTTGCAGCAATCACCAGATAATCGGCAGGGGCCGAAGTCGCGGCCGGGATTTTTATGCAGCCCGAAGTTGACGACGAGCTCAGCTCTCGTACCCCGCCGACAGCGAGGTCAACGACAGTGAGAGGGCCGGATCCGCAAATACCCACCGGCGCAGTGACCGATAGACCCGCAGTTCCGGAGACACCATCGATCGTCGCCTGAATGGTGGCATTGCCTGCTGCGAGACCCGTGATAACGCCGGTCGTAGAGTTCACGCTCGCAACCGCGGGAGTGAGGCTCGTCCAGGCAGCCACTTTGCCTGTTACGACAGTCCCATTCGCATCCTTTGCGACCGCCGTCGCTTGCGTCGTGCCGTTGACGGTAATTGTCGAAGCAGCAATGGTAACTGTCACACTCGCAACGGGCCCGGGTCCGCTGCCATCGCCACCCCCGCCGCCACTGCATGCGACATAAAGAAGCAGAGCGCCTGCAAGCAAAGACTTTCTCATCAACGACTACTCCTCGAATCGCGTTAAGTACTGAGCCAGAACCAGGAGCGAATGATACCCGGAGCACCGATAAAAGTCTCGTGCGCCGTGTCATACTCTCATTAACACCGCAGGTTGCATTCTCCCTTTAAGCGTTTTGCACACGCAATACATAATCTGCGCCGCGCACACGTTTGACGGGCGAGCGGACTCCCGGCAAATGAGTTCGCGTACGTAGTTCGCTATGGCGTGTCGCCAACGGCCGCGATAAAATCCGCGACGTCAGATCGAGCAGAATCAGTCGTCGGCGCAAAACAAGAAGACACATTGGATGAAAAAACCGAGGCGTCAATCGCCTCCCACAATCTTTATCAGCGCAATTACTACGACCGGGCCGTTAAGCGCCGGTTGATTCCGCGTCGAACCGCTTACCTCAACCGTCACGTCGACGAGCTCGCACGCGTCGCGGCGCTGCGTCCCGGTGAGCGAATTCTCGATGTCGGCTGCGGAATGGGCAGGCATACTCTACTGCTAGCCGAGCGAGACTATGCCGTCGAGGGACTCGATCTCTCGCCCGTATTGCTACAGCGTTTTCGTGTGTTTAATGGAGGGCGCTTCAATATTCCATTGCACAGTGCAGACGTGATGAAGCCCCCGCCTGATCTCGAGAACCGCTTCGATGCAGTTGTCGGATTCTTTGCCCTGCAGCACATGCACGACCTCGAGCTTTGTTTTCGCGGAATGGCAAGACTCGCAAAGCCCGGAGGGCGGATCGTTTTTCTCGAGGGTAACGCCTTCAATCCACTCTACTACATCCAGATGACGGTAATGCCGGAGAAAACCTGGCGAGGCGACAAGGGTGTGGCGCAGATGCGAATGTCTGTAGTGGAAAACGCCATGAAGGGCGCGGGGCTAAAGTCGCCGAGCGTTGAGCGCTTTGGCTTCTTTCCGCCGTTTGTTGCGAACCGATCGGTCGGCGCGCGCATCGAGCGAGCGATCGAGCGGCTCAGGATTCTCGACCCAATTCTTCCCTTCCAGATTTTTCGCGCCGACCGTGCATGAATTGTTGCCGATGAGAAGGAACCGCCTTTCTCCGCGATGGACTTTCTGCGCCGCTGCACTCACAGCGATCATTGCTCATCCATCGTCATCAGGCGCGCAGAACCAATTCGAGCGACTTTTTTATTACGTCGACCGAGAGGACAGTTACAGAAGTCTTCTCAAGAACATAGAGCAGATCACTGTCGTTGCGCCGCAGGTGTATGTAGTCGACAGTCTCGGAATCATGTGGGGCTCCCTTGACAAGCGTGTTATCGATCTCGCGAAAGCGCATCACGTGAAAGTGATGCCGCTCTTCACCAATGAGTCATTCAATGGCCCCGCACTCCGACGGCTTCTCTCGGATTCAGTCGCGACTGCGAGATCAGTCAAAACGATGGTGGATCTCTGCAAAGCGAACGGCTACTGGGGAATTCAATTCGACGTCGAAAATCTGAACATTGCCGATCGCGATCGGTTCACTGCATGGTACACCGCGGCCGCGAACGCTTTGCACGCCGCCGGATTTACGTTGAGCGCCGCTGTGGTTCATCGCAGCGACGACGACGCAGGTCCAACGGCGTATCATCGTTATCTGCAGGACAGCTGGCGCGCCGGTTATGATCTCGCCGCGATGGCGCGCGTCAGCGATTTCATTTCGGTGATGACCTACAGCGAGCACACTCGACGAACGCCGCCTGGTCCAGTAGCGGGGTTGCCCTGGGTGCGCGACGTAGTTGAGTACTTCCTTCGGTTCGTTCCGCCTGAAAAGCTTTCGATGGGAATCCCGACTTACGGAATGCACTGGTACACGCGATACAACCCGTCGATACCTGAGCGCGCCGACTCGTGGAATGAGTCAGTCAACTGGACGTGGGGATCAGGGCTGGTCGAGCGCAACGGCGGTACAATGCAGTGGGATGCTACTCAGGCTGTGCCGTATGCATCATATAGTGTAGGCGGCGTGAACGAATGGGTTTTCCTCGAAGACGCGCGATCGTTCAAAGCGAAGCTCGACTTCGCACACCAGAAGCATCTGCGAGGTTTCTCAGTTTGGGTGCTGGGGCCGGAAGACGAGAAGATCTGGGACGTGCTGCGCAACGATTCGCGATCTCGATAGTGAGAGCGGCGTTAACCGCGGTGGTGGTGAGTGGCGCGCTGGCTTGCACGCCGCCGGCTGCCGGCTACCGGCTACCGGCTACCGGCTTAACGCCAGTGGATAAGCTCGTTGCAGCTTCACCTTCAGCCGTTGGGATGAGCGACGCGCTCGGCGCGACACTCGACTCGATCATGGCTGTTGGATTGAAAGAGCACGCAGCTCCCGGCGCAACGCTCGCCGTCGGGAGATACGGACGCCTCGTTCATCTCAAAGCGTACGGCAGGCTCGACACGGCGATTGCATCATCTCCTGTCGACGTCAACACGATGTACGACATGGCCTCGCTCACTAAAGTCGTTGCGACCACAACCGCTGCAATGATGCTGGAAGAGCAAGGCCAGCTCGATCTCGATCGCACAGTCGCCAGCTATCTCCCGGAGCTCAACGCGCCTGACAAAGCGGGCATAACGATGCGAATGGTTCTGACACATCGCGGAGGCTTCGAAGCATTTGCGGCGCTGTACAAAACGTTCAAGGGTCGCGACCAATACCTCCAGCAAATCAACCTTCGTCCGCTCAAGTCAGTCCCCGGCACTCAGATGGTTTACAGCGACTGGGACTTCATTCTCACTGGACTCGTAATCGAAAGAATCACAGGAATGCCACTGGATAAATTCGTCGAGCAGAAGGTCTTTCAGCCGCTCGGAATGACGCGCACCATGTTCACACCCGACGCGAGCCTCAAACCGGGAATTGCCCCGACCGAGATCGACACCACGCGCGGCGGGCTAATGTGGGGACGGGTGCACGATGAAAATGCCGATGCGATGGGTGGAGTCGCGGGACACGCGGGGCTTTTTTCAACGGCGCCCGATGCTTCAATTCTGGTCCAGATGCTCCTCAATGGAGGAGAATACAACGGCGTCCGCATCTTGAAGCCTGCGACGATTGCGCGCTGGACCGCACCGCAGGGTCGCGGATCGAGTCGCGCGATTGGCTGGGATACGCCGTCCCAGAACTCCAGCGCTGGACATTATTTCTCGCCCCGGAGCTTCGGCCACACCGGATTCACGGGTACGTCGATCTGGGTCGATCCAACGCGCGATTTGTTCGTGATCCTTCTCACCAATCGCGTTGACCCGACGCGCAACACCACTCGCGTGTTCGCCCTTCGCCGCGATATCGCAGACGCAGTGCAGAAATCGATTGTCGATGCTCCACTCACAGACTGGGAGTCCAAGAGCAAATGAGCCCGCAAGTGCGCGAGCGTGTGCCCGTTGTAATCGCCGAGTACGATGAGATCAGCCGACGAATCGCTCGGCGAATAGCAGATGTCATCGTGGACAAACGCAAGTTCGGCTCACACGCAGTGCTCGGTCTCGCTACGGGAAGCACTCCCATCGGCATTTACAGGGAGCTCGCGCGCCTGCATCGCGAGGAAAAGCTCGATTTCTCCGACATCGTCACGTTCAATCTCGACGAGTACTACCCGATGCGGCCGGACAGCATCCACAGCTACAACCGTTACATGTGGGAGAATCTGTTCGACGAGATAAACGTGAAGCCCGAGAACGTTCACGTTCCGCGCGGCGACGTTCCGCGAGATCAGATTGCAGTGGAGACAGAAGGCTACGAGCGTGCGATTCGTGAAGCAGGCGGAATCGATATTCAGATACTCGGTATCGGCAAGACGGGCCACATCGGCTTCAATGAGCCGGGCTCAGGAATCGAATCGAGAACACGATTGATTGCGCTCGACACTGTTACGCGGCGCGATGCAGCGTCCGATTTTTTCGGTGAGGACAACGTGCCTACCGAGGCGATCACGATGGGCGTCGCGAGCATCATGGAAGCGCGGGAGATCGCGCTCATCGCGACGGGCGAGCACAAGTCGGAGATTATCAAGCGCGCCGTCGAGGGCGAGCCTGATCCCGATGTCGCGGCGACCTATCTGCAGATGCATCCGAACGCGGTGTTTTACGTCGACCCCGCAGCGGCGGCGTACCTCACTCGCGTAAGAACTCCGTGGGTGATGGACGAAGTCGAGTGGACGCGCGAGCGCGAAGCTGCCGCCGTGATCTGGTTGAGCGAAGTAACCGGCAAATCGATTCTCAAGCTCGACACTCTCGATTACCGCGAGCACCATCTGAGCTCGTTGCTCGCGCGCTACCAGTCCGCTGGTCCGCTCAACGGTGAAGTGTTCAACGCGCTGATCTCGAAAGTGAGAGGCCGCAGCAAGCTCCCATCGAAGCAGAGCATCGTCGTCTTCTCGCCGCATCCGGATGACGACGTCATCTCGATGGGCGGCATTCTCCACAAGCTTCATCAAAATGAAAATCAGATCGTGGTCGCGTATCAAACGTCCGGCAACATCGCGGTCTTCGACCATGAAGTGAGACGATACGTTGATTTTTTGCGCCGAATCGACCGCGACTTCGAAGGCCGCGAATCCGGGATGCTGCCCATTATCGAAAAGGTCGAAAAATTTCTCTCAGCGAAAGAGCCGGGGCAGGTGGACATCCGCGAGGTTCTGGCGATCAAGCGCGGCATCCGCGAGGCCGAAGCGGTATCGGGAATCGAAACGTTCGGCATGCGGCGGGAACAAGCCCGTTTTCTCAATCTTCCATTTTACCGTACAGGAAAAACGAGAAAGGATCCGATTGGTCCGGAGGATGTGTACATCACACTGGATCTACTCGAGGAGCAACGACCGTCGATCATTTTCGTTGCGGGTGATTTGTCAGATCCGCACGGCACGCATCGCATGTGTCTGGAGACAGTGCAGGCAGCACTCGAGAAATATTCGGGCGACCAGCCGGAGATCTGGTACTATCGCGGCGCGTGGCAGGAATGGGACGTCGCGACTGCTGACGTTCTCGTCCCGCTGTCAGAGGATGAGCTGAGGCTCAAGATCCTCGCGATCTTCAAGCACCAGAGTCAGAAGGACAGGGCTCCCTTCCCCGGACAGGACGATCGCGAGTTCTGGCAGCGTGTCGAGGAGAGAAACAAAAGCACTGCATCGGTCGTGGACCGGCTCGGACTTCCTGAATACTTCGCAATGGAAGCTTATGTCGTTCGACGGAATGGAGCGCCGATGAGGTCTGAAACCGTTCCAACATCGGCTCTTGGATCGCCGACAGATCGAGATGCTCCGCGGAGGCGGGCGACGTAAAATCACTGCTGTAGATCGCGCTGCAAGTCTCTGTTTGCACGATTGCTACGTAATGACCGTAAGCAGTCTACGTAGAGTGGCGCATACGCAGATGTGTATGGGAATGGTAGTCTTGACGATACGAGCGTCGGGTCTTACCTATGGCGCACGAGTAGCCAATTCATCACCTGCGGTTCTACCTCCTACACTCGAGGTCTCTCGTGTTCGCACAGTCTTTACGACGGTTACTTCTCGGTGTCGCAATCACAGTGCTGGCATTGCCTGCTGCGGCGCAGACCGGGGTAATAACGGGTCGAGTAACAGAAGCCGCAACAGGAAGAGGCATCGGAAATGTCGGTGTGCGCGCTGTGTCGGGATTGCGCGCGGTTGCCGGTGCATACAGCGATGAGAACGGCACATTCCGAATCGTCAATGTTCCAGCAGGCACGTATACTGTCGAAGCGCGAATCATTGGTTACCAGCTCACGCGCGTTGAAGGTGTAACCGTCGGAGCCGGTGCGACTGCAAGCGTCGGGTTGATCATGCCGGTATCTCCGTCGCAGCTCAATGAGGTCGTGACGACAGCCTCTCGCGCGCCGGAAAAAGTCATCGATGCGCCGGCGTCGATTTCAGTAGTCAACGCCGAGCAGATCAATGAGCGCCCAGCCATAAGCGTCGCAGACCACGTTGCAGCATTGCCCGGCGTCGATGTTGCTCGCGGCGGAATCATTCGATCGAATATCGTAGCGCGCGGGTTCAACAACATTTTCTCAGGCGCGCTCATGACATTGACGGACAACCGGTTCGCGTTCGTTCCGTCGCTGCGGGTCAACATTCCGTATCTGAATCCAACGACCATGGAAGACATCGATCACATCGAAGTCGTCCTCGGCCCGGGTGCTGCGCTTTATGGCCCGAATACGACCAGCGGCGTGTTGGCACTCTTCACAAAATCACCGTTCACTTCGCAGGGCACGACTATCACTGTCGATGGGGGGAATCAGAGCGTGATGCGTGGATCTTTCCGCACTGCCTGGGCACCGACACCGAAGTTCGGATTCAAGGTGACTTACGATGGTGTCAAGGCGAAGGAGTGGCCGTTCCTTCCTGCCGACACAATTGGAGAGCAGAAGCGACGCGACCAGGATATCAATCGTCAAGGCGGTGAAGTGCGCGCGGATTTCCGACCGACTGCTTACAGCGAAGTCATCGCGAATTATGGGCGCAGCCAAGCTGGCAGTGCCGTAGAGCCAACCGGACTCGGCCCCGCGCAGGTGAAGGATTGGGTTTATCAGACGTACCAGCTGCGCGCGCGTTACCGCCAGTTGTTCGCTCAGGTTTTCGCGAACACCAGCGACGCCGGCGGAACGTACCTGCTTCAGGCAGTTCGACCGACCACAAACTGCCCCGACGTAAGCGACCAGGCTTGCATCATCGACAAGTCGAAGCAGTACGTCGGACAAGTACAGCAGGGCTTGAACTTCGGCACGAGAGAGCGATTTCTCTTCGGGGCGGATTACATACGCACGGTCCCGGTCACCGAAGGTACGATCAACGGTCGCAATGAGAACGACGACAACATCACCGAAGTCGGAGGTTACGTTCACTCGGTAACGGAACTTTCGCCGATGTTCGAGCTCACCACCGCTGCCCGAGTCGACAAACACAGTCGTCTAAAGGATCCTGTTTTCTCGCCGCGTGTCGCGTTGGTTTACAAGCCTGTAGAGAATCAGAATTTCCGACTGACGTACAACCGCGCGTTCTCCACACCAAGCACCAACAACCTCTTTCTGGATCGCCTCGCGACGAGCACCGCGTTGCTCGACATCCGCGCGCTCGGCACGCCATCGACAGGACTCCAATTCAGGCGCGATTGCACCAACGGAGCAGGAAGCTTGTGCATGAAGACGTTCCCGGCTTTCGGTGGGAATGGAGTATTCGTCGCAGCGAATGCGTACGCGCCTTCTTTCGCAGTGGCGCGCGCGGGTGTCGTCGCCAGTTTGACGCAATCGTTCACAGCGCAATTCACGGCGTTAGGATTACCGCCTGCGCAGGCGGCGGCACAAGCAGCGGCAGTCGCAAATGCAACAGCGGCGTTCCTCGCGTCGCGGCAGCCAACTGCGGAGCAGGTTGGAACGACGCTAATCATTCCCGGAGTTCCGGGTGCACCTGCATTTCCGGTTGCCGCGTCAGACGTTCAGGACATCGACCGCCCGCTTCCGGAAATACACAACACAATCGAGGCAGGCTACAAGGGAATCATCGCAAATCGATTGCAGATTTCTCTCGATTTGTGGCACGAGAACCGAAAGAATTTCGTGGGACCCTTGCAGCTCGAAACTCCACTCGTGTTCATGAACGGACAGGCGCTCGGCGCGTACCTCGCCCAACAGCTCGCGACGTTCTTCCCAACGATCGGTGTTCCCGCGGCTGCTGGTGCACAGGTCGCGGCAAGTCTTGCGGGGTCCCTACCGGGAACCAACCCGACAGTCGCGTGCAATCCGGCTGCGCCTGTTGGTTGCCCGATCGGCGTTGTGAATTTCGATACGCCAAACGCAGGTAACGATGTCATAGTGGCGTATCGCAGTTATCAGAAGAGCATCAACCTCTGGGGTAGTGATTTCGGCGGAGAGCTTCTACTGGACAGGGGCTTCTCGCTCGAGGGCACCTACTCGTGGGTGAACAAGAAATTGTTCTCGAGGGCAGATCTCGGAACGAGACAGGACGTTTCTCTCAACGCGCCCGCAAACAAGCATTCTTTCGCGATCAACTATCGAGACGAGCCGAAAGGTCTGAGCGCGCAGATTCGGGAGCGTCATGTGGATGGATTCAACACGCTCGCATTCGTTGGCGGGCCAGTCGAGCCGTACACGCTCATCGATGCGAACGTGGCAGTGCGCCCCGCGTTTCTCAACGGCATCCTGTTGGCAATCGACGGAACGAATCTTACGAACAAGGAGCACCGCGAGTTCACGCAAGGCAATATCATCGGGCGACTCATTGTCGGCCGGGTGCAGGTGACCTTCTAAGGACGCGATAGAGCGATAGAGCGATAGAGCGATAGAGCGATAGAGCGATAGAGCGATAGAGCGCAAAGCGATCAAGAGACAGAGAGATGCAGCGATTGGGGGATAGAGCGATAGAATGACTGAGAGACGAAACGGTTACCGCTAGTTCGCTTAATCGGTTATCGCCTTATCGCCTTATCGCCCAATCGCTCAACCGCTCAATCGCTCAACCGCTCAACCCCTCTATCGCGTTCAATGAATATTCTTCTCGACCGTGCTGCGCGACCCGTAATAGGACATCGCGGCAA
Source organism: Gemmatimonadaceae bacterium (assembly GCA_046262875.1). GTDB lineage: Bacteria > Gemmatimonadota > Gemmatimonadetes > Gemmatimonadales > Gemmatimonadaceae > UBA4720. The sequence goes on from JBHELX010000011.1 coordinate 73,600, forward strand.
TCGCGCGCACGCGCCCGAGAACACACTCGAATCATTTGCTCAAGCCGTCGCGCTCGGTGCTGATGCCATCGAGCTCGACGTGCACATTTCCTCCGATGGCATTCCAGTCGTCATGCACGACCCCGACGTGCGGCGAACCACCGACGGCAGCGGAGAAGTCGCGAGCATGACTTTCTCAGAGCTCCGAGAGCTGGATGCAGGTGCTCGCTTCACGACTGACGACGGCAAGACTTTTCCATATCGCGGAAAAGGTCACCGCATTCCGTCATTCGACGAAGTTCTCGAGGCGTTTCCTTCGACGCCCACTCTCATCGAGATAAAAACAAGGGCGGCATCGATGGCTGTCCGGCGATCGATTGAAGCGCACCGCGCAGAGGCTCGCGTCGTTGCGGACAGTCTCGACGGTGCCGCGCTCGCCATGTTCACTGACACGAACATTCCAGTCGGTGCCTCGCGGGCTGACGTCATTCGACTGATGAGCGAAGTCCTGCTTGGGTTTCCTCTCACGCCATTTGCATACAGGGCGCTTTGCGTCCCAATCAGCTACAGAGGCCTTCGCGTGCCTATTCGCAAGTTCGCGAAGGTCGCGCCCAAACAAAACTGCGTGGTCCATATCTGGACGATAAACGAGGCTGACGTCGCAACGAAGCTGTGGCTCGACGGCGTTCAGGGCATCATAACCGACGATCCGGCGATAATGCTTCGCACCCGAGAGCGCCTATCTGTGCCGTCGCCCGATTAAAGTCGTCCTTCGCCTAGAGACCGGGCGTTTGCCTGAAGGCGCAACCGAGGGCGGGCGAAAGTTGACGAAGACAAAACCAAAACCAGCAGCACTCGACCGCGGTCAAGTGGTCCCCCGTCTCAGACGAGCGTTTCTCCTGGGGACGTTTGGACTCGTTGCGGTTGGACTCACGCATACCGGCCTTAGCGCAGCGAATCGCGCAAGCTGGAATCGGGTGATGAGCAGTCGCAACACCTCGCACGTCGCGCGTGATGCGCGAATGCTCGCGACGGATTGCGAGACTGCATTGCGCGGGTTCCTTCTGTCCGGAAAGGAAATTTCGCTCGAGCCGGAAGTAAGAGCGCGGCCCCTTCTCAAGGCCAAGCTTGACTCATTGGTCTCTATGACTGCGGGCGATGATGCGGAAAACGAGGCCGCAGTTTCAATTCGCGACGCTGTTGCCAGGTGGGAGACAGGTTACGCGGACCCGACCCTCGCCAGAGCGCGCACGCCAGGATTCACGCCAACTCCCGAGTCGGAGCTCGCGGGAAAAGCACTGTTCGATAACGTCCGCGACTCCTTCAATGTGTTCCAGAGATATGAGGAGCGGTTGTACGAAAGACTCCTTGCGACCCAGCGATTCCTTGGCATTACAGCTTTTTTCGCAGTCATCCTCGAGATCTTCGGGTTACTCGCCGTCCTCATCTGGCTCCGTCGCGGAACAATCAGTCAGGCAATGGAGCTCGTGGATCAGCAGGAGAGACTGGAGGAGCAAGCCACCGAGCTGGAAAGTCAGGCAGCAGAGCTCGAAGAGCAGGCCGCCACGCTCGAAGAGCAAACGGACGAAGCGCAAACCGTTGCGCGCGCGTTGGAAAAAACAAATCGCGAGCTTGCCGAGTCAATCGACCGACTCGAACACTCGCACACGGCAATCAAGGGCGTCACCCGCGAAAAACAGGAAACGTCGAGATTGCTCGACGTCGTCCTTGAAAGCGCACCGATAGGGTTCGCGTTTCACGATCGCGACATGCGATACACGCGAATCAACTCCGCGCTCGCATCTATGGCTCGAATCCCGGCGGAAGAGCACATTGGCCGCACGCCGGGAGAGGTTCATCCGGAGAACGCGGAGCTCCTAGAGCAGCTGCTTCGCCAAGTGCTGGAGACCGGCAAGTCCGTCATCAATGTTCCCGTCGCGAGGCCACCTCACAACGGATCAACTGCGGAGCAGCATTTCCTGATGAGTTTTTTTCCCGTGCTTGGCCTCGAAGGCTCGATCGATGGAGTCGGAGCAGTAATTCTCGAGACGACAGATCGCCGGCAGCTCGAAGAGCAGCTGCTTCACGCGCAAAAAATGGAAGCGGTTGGGCGACTCGCTGGTGGAATCGCACATGACTTCAACAACATCCTCACTGCAATCAAGAGCTATAGTGAGCTGCTCATCGAAGACATGGCTACCGACAAGGGCCGTGTCGAAGACGTTAAAGAAATTCGTGAAGCGGCCGACCGCGCCGCCGTGCTCACTCGACAACTTCTCGCGTTCAGTAGACAGCAACTGCTTCGACCACGAGTCCTCGACCTCAACACGACGATTCGCGACCTCAAGGGAATGCTCCAAAGACTCATCGGCGAGAACATAGACGTGAAGACACATCTCGCGGCTTCAATCGGAATGGTGACAGCTGATCCAGGCCAAATCGAGCAGGTACTGATGAATCTCATCGTGAACGCGCGAGACGCGATGCCAGACGGCGGAACGATCGACATCGAAACAGCGAACGTCGAGCTCGACGACGAGTACGCGCGGACACACGCATCGACGCAGGCAGGCCCTTTTGTGATGCTCGCGGTTAGCGACACTGGTCAGGGAATGTCTCGTGAAACTCAGGCGCGCGTGTTCGAGCCCTTCTTCACAACGAAGGAAAAGGGCAAAGGAACGGGACTCGGCTTATCGACGGTTTACGGCATCGTCAAACAATCCGGTGGCTCGATCTGGATGTACAGCGAGCCGGGACGTGGCACGACATTCAAGATCTACCTGCCGAAAGTGGACGCTGTCGCAGACGACAACGTTGTCACACCGGTTCTCAACGGTGTTGGTGGCAACGAGACAATTTTACTCGTCGAAGACGAAGATTCCGTACGAGAGGTCGCGAGCCGGATTCTTAGACGTCAGGGATACCTGGTCGTCGAAGCACGCAACGGCCGCGAGGCATTGCGGGAGTTCGGCGAACGTGGGCGCGAATTCGATCTGATCATCACCGACATCGTAATGCCGGAAATGGGCGGTCTCGAGCTGGCGCAACGAGTTCGCGAGTGGGCCCCAGCAGCTCGAATCCTTTTTACATCCGGCTATACGGAGGATGCGGTTCTGCGCCGCAGCTTCCTCGAGCCCGGCGCTGAGTTCATCGAAAAACCATTCACGCCGGCGCGTCTCGCCGAGCGAGCTCGTCAGGTACTCGACTCCGTATTTGCTTCGACTGAGTTCGCAAATGTCCAGCGTTAACGAAAGAGCGGAATCTGCGCGCCTGCTCGTGGTGGATGACGAAGAGTCAAACCTTCGTCTCCTTCACCGGATTCTGGCGCATGCAGGATACCTGCACATAACTGGAACGACGGATCCGCGCGAGGTTGACCATCTAGTGAAAGAGATGCACCCCGATCTTGTTCTGCTCGATCTCCACATGCCGTACCTCGACGGGTTCGGCGTACTCAAGCAGCTAGGCCACCGGCTCACTGGCCCGGATTACCTGCCTGTGCTGATGCTTACCGGCGATGCTACGCCGGAGGCAAAACGAGGAGCGCTCTCGCTGGGCGCCAAGGATTTTGTCGCGAAACCGTTCGATTCTACGGAAGTACTGCTGCGCATCCGGAATCTTCTCGAGACAAAATTTCTGTATCGGGACATGGAGGCCCAGAACACCACCCTCGAAGTGAGAGTAAAAGAGCGGACACGTGAGCTGCGGCGTTCACAGCTGGAGATTGTCGAGCGACTCGTGCGCGCTGCGCGAATTCGCGACGACGCCACCGGACGCCACACACAAAGGGTCGGAGACCTCTCCGCACTGCTGGCTGAAGCATTAGGCTCAGGAATCCGGTTTGTGGATTTGATCATGCGCGCAGCGCCGCTCCACGATGTCGGTAAAATCGGAATCCCCGACAGCATACTGTTGAAGGCGGGCAAGCTCACCGCGGAGGAAATGAAGATCGTTCGCTCGCACACGATCATCGGGGGCAAAATGCTCTCGGGCGGACAGTCTGAGCTGGTGAAAATGGCGGAGAGAATCGCGTTGGGTCACCACGAGATGTGGAACGGCAAAGGCTATCCCTACGGTCTGGTTGGTGAGATGATTCCACTCGAAGCGAGAATAGTTGGCCTCGCTGATTTTCTCGATGCACTCACTCACAATCGGCCGTACCGCGCAGCTTGGCCGATGCAGGACGTGCTAGCGGAAGTGCAACGGCAAAGCGGCAAGCATTTCGATCCTGCGATCGTCGCCGCATTGTTCGAGAGTCGATGCTACGAGGCGATGCTCGAGCCGCCGATGATGGAAATGGAAGAAACCGCAGCGCTGTAGCTGTTAGCGCCGGGCGGCCTTGAGTCGCTGGATCACTTCACCCAATCGCTTTATCTCCTGGCCGTACGTCGCCCAGTCCCCCGATCGTTGAGCTGAAATCGCACGCTGATAGTGATCGTCCGCCTCCCGGATAAGATCGGCGTTCGGTGGCAGCGGTTGACCCGTTGCGGACGGGGCGGCGCCAGAGGGCGACTTCAATGACGTATCGGCCGCTGCGGCGGAAGCAAGCTGCGTCTGTGTGTTGACTTCGCCATTGAAAAGCAGCGCAAGAGAGCTCTCGAACGTTTCCGACATCACGACGTGGTCCTGGAACGCAACAACAACGCGCTTCAATTCGGGGAGCTGTCCTCCCTGCCCTTTCAAATAGATCGGCTGTACGTAGATCAGCGCTTCCTCGATCGGGATCACGAGCAGGTCTTTTTTGATGACTTGAGATCCGCGCTGGTCCCACAGCGTGAGCTCCCGTGAGATGTCAGTGTCCTGATTGATTCGAGACTGGATTTGCGCTGGGCCGTAAACAAGACTTTGTTTCGGAAAGCGGTAGACTCTGAGTTTCCCGTAATTGGCGCCGTCGTTCCTGGCTACCATCCACGCTGCGAGATTGTTTTTTCCCCTCGGTGTGAACGGCGCCATGTACACGTACTCCGCCTGCTTTTCATCCGGCAGTCGCATCACGAGGTGACGCGTGAAGGCATCGCTTGCCTCTTTTTCCTCCGAGCCGAGTGGCAGCTGCCACTGATCCTCGCGATTGTAGAAAGTGTTTGGCTCGTCCATGTGAAACGTGGTGTAGAGGCCTGTTTGCACTCTGAATAAGTCGCGGGGATAGCGAACGTGCACGCGGATGTCCGCCGGCATTGCAGAAATCGGCTTGAAGATTCCGGGAAAAATTTTCGCGTAGGTCCTGATCAATGGATCTGTGGGATCCGCGACATACGCTGTGATCGTTCCATGGTACGCGTCGATCGTGACCTTCACGCTGTTGCGCATGTAGTTCGTGCCGTCGTCGAGCGGCTGCGAGTACGGATAGCGGTCGGTTGTCGTGAAAGCGTCGAGCATCCAATAGAGTTCGCCTTTCGTGTTGATCACCATGTATGGATCAGCATCGAAAGTCAGAAACGGCAAGGCAGTCGTCGCCCGGTCGACAATCTGCCGGTGATAGAGAACGCGGCTATCACTGGTGATGTCCTGTGAAAGCAGAATGTTGATCGCCCCGAATTGAAGGGCGAACAGGGCCCTTCGGATAACTCCGCCAACATGGACGCCGCCCGTGCCGGCGTATCGCGTGTAGACATCCGCGTCACCGGACGGGTAGTCGAACTCGGGACGCTTCGTTCCAACGAACACTTCATCGGTGGTCTTCTCGCCGAAATAGATCTGCGGCCTGGTGACTTTGACAGACACGGTTGAAACGGGCGGAAGATTCTTGACGAAAAGCACCGGCAACCCTTCGCTCGTCACTTCGTTGACCGGAGCCAGTGTCAATCCCATTCCGTGCGTGAACGTCAGATGCTGATTGATAAAAGTTCGCTTGGGAAGCGACTCGGAGTTGAGCTCTCTGGGCGAGAGAAGAACCTGGCGATAGCGTCCGTCAATGACGTAGCGATCGTCATCGACCGAAATAAAATCGTAGTAGGTGCGGATTTCCTGAAGCTGTCCGAATGTCTCGAGTAACGGATCGCGGTCCCACAGCCGAACATTCTGAATCGTCGCTGAGTTTGCCTGGATATCAGCGAGAGTGAGTCCCGCGTCTCCGGTTAACTCGCGCGAGTCGACTTTGTCGAGACCCCACGCCGCTCGCGTCGCATTGATGTGGCTCCTGAGCTGCGGTTGTTCGCGAGTGAGCTCGGTGGGCGCAACAACGAACCGCTGAATCGTGTACGGGAAAATTCCACCCGCTACGATCGATACGACCAGGTAAGTGACAGCCGCCGCAAGCGTGAACAGTACAATGCGACCGCGAAGCATTCCATAAATCACTAGAACAATGCCGGCGATCGCTGTGCCCGCGATTATGTGAAGCGCCGGATACGTCGCGTGAAGGTCAGTATAGCTCGCACCAACAAGTGGCCCAGTAGTCGAGTACAGAAGCTCCGGTATACGGACGAACCATGCTTGAAGCGCAGTGAGAAGGAGAAACGCGACGAGCAATCCGGCAACGTGGTGATCAGCAGGCGAGATGAGATTGATTCGCTGCGGTGGCAGCGTGACTTTCCCTCTGAGAAAATAAATCACGACCACGCCGAAGAGCGTCAACAGCACCAGGGTTCGAATTGCGCCGAGTAGTGATGCAACCGCCGGCAACACGAAGACGTACCATCCAATGTCTTTTCCAAACACCGGGTCAGCGACACCAAACGATGTGCGATTTACAAACCTGAGGACGTCCATCCAGCTGCCGGTGGCGCCCGTCGCAAAAAAGAAAGTGAGAACCAGCGTGATGGGAATCGCGACTTTCATGAGCGACGCGGCGATGTCCACCGGTGGAAGCTCGGGGCTCATTCGCCAGAGCACCGGCACTCTCGCGGGACCGCTGCGCGCGAGACGCACGTTGAGAAAGAGAAACGTGTAGGCGATCGCACCAGTGATGACAAACAACAAGAGCTTCGTCGTCAAAGCCTTGGTAAAGACTATCTGATAACCCACCTCTCTGAACCAGAGCCAATCAACGATTAGACCGGCGAAAGTCGGAACCACCGTGACGGCAACGAACAGCAGCACGACGATGAGAATCGCCTTGAACCGTCGGGATCGCGCCATGTTTTTTTTAGAACCGGTGGAAGGTCACGTGGTAATTCTGCTCAAAAGAGCGAATCACTCCCTGCAGCTCGTCTGTTGATGTGTGTTCGCCAACGAAATCACCCGCGCCATTCAAGTGAATGATTATTTGCGCGACTTCATTTCGTCCTTGAATGACGCTGCTGTCCTTGCAGAAGGTCTGTGGAGGACAATCGCCGTTGATCCTTCCGATTGCTCGCCATTTTCCGACGACGATTCCGGGCTGAACCTGGTGCAGCTCCATTTCCATGTCGCGCAAATAACGATCGACGTCGAACGATTTCCAGAGTCCAGTCAGGTCGGATCGAGCGGGATCGGTCGGCTCACGTCCACAAGACAACACACCGGAAATACTGATCGCGATCGCACCGGCCAGAAGTGCGCGACGGACTCGCGGGAAGAGCGGATATGGCACGCCCTAAGTTAACGTCCGTGCACGTCTCCGATCAGAGGCATTTGAACACGTTCGGCGATGCGCCGCGCTCGAGCTTGAACGTCCCGAGCTTTTGGTCCGAGTCGGTCAGGGTGACATCCAGCGTCATGGTTTTGCCGTCGGTGCGTCCATCGTAGCGCGCAGGGTGCTTGTCGACAGGCTCGCCATCCCGAATGGGACCGCCGTGTTCCTGGTAATGCGTGCCGATGGCGGTGAAGATTCCATCAGCGGCAACGAGAGCTTGATCGATTGTTCCGTGCGCGCAATCGTAGTTGATGGTCGCGCCCGTGTCGGTGACGATCAGGCCAATGTGCTGACCACCCCAATTTCCCTGTGGTACCGGCCCAGTTGGGGACGACCCGCAGCCACTCAGCGACAACGCGACGAAAAAAATAAGGGCTCGATTCACAGAAGCTCTATTAGGCAAAACGAATACCGAAAACGGCTGCCGAAAACGGCTGCCGGTAGCCGGTAGCAGGTTTTCATTTCATCGCGCTGACTCGCGACATCAACTCGGCCTGCGAGGCCGCTAGCGTGTCCAGGCGCGAAAGTAATTCGCGATGTCGCTCTTCGTGTTCTGTTGGGCGCTTCGCCACAAATGTCAGCGCGCCGCCAACTTCGATCATTGCCTTGTCGACGTCTTCAAGACTGGCGAACCCCTGTTTCCTCGCGGCCAGCTCGAGCTCGGGAACAGTGATCGTTTCCTTCTTCAGATTCTCGTACTGGATTTCGCCATCGCGTACCAGGCAATCCGCTTCCCCTTCGACGATTTTGTCGAGATCCGGGTGGCTGTATAGAAATCGAACGACGATCCAGTTTACGACTATTAGGGTAGTCGCTCCAATGAGTCCCCCGGTGAGAGTATCGTCCGGGCCAATGATCGCGTTCTGAACCGTATTCGACAGCAGCAGCAATACGACGAGATCGAACGCATTGAGCTGGCCGAGCTCGCGCTTACCGGCGAGTCGTAAACCAACAAGAAGAAAAACGTATACGACGATCGTGCGGAGGATTTTCTCCGGAATCGACATCGTCGGCAGAAGCAGAAGGTGCTCCATCATCGGCAGGGTGGGTTGAGTTGATGGAGAAAATAGCAGGTCGCTCGTGCTGGTAGGTGCTAGCTGGTAGCCGGTAGCTTGTTATGGCCCGTACGTAAGAACTCCACCAACGATTCTCGCCGGGGCCGTGTACTCGTGCTCACTCGGCGGACTCGCACTCACGATATGAAGAACTCTGACGCCGAGCGAGCGAAGCACATCGGAAATCAAAGAGCGATGACACCGCCACCATACTGCTTCGGAGCACATTATCGCGGTGCGACTTCCGCCGGCGACTATCAGAAGCTCAAAAAGCCCTTCCGCAAATTCTTCAGTCGCAATGTGATCGGCATACCCGCGAAACGCTTCGTTCCGCCACGCAGTATTCGGTGAGTCCGGCCGCGGCACTCGGCGGCCGCCGAGAGCCGGAATCCAGACGTAGTCGATTCCCTCTTTCGCGAGCGATTCTCGAAGATTTCGCTCGTTGTACTGCGGATATCGACGTGAGCCCGGGAAGCGGCGCACGTCGGCAACCGTCTCTATCTCGTTCGATCGCAGCAGCGCGATGAAATCCTCGATCGATCTTGTCGAGTGACCGATCGTCCAAAGGGTTTCATCCACCGGCGCTTTCGGGGCGCTGCATCACCGGCGCGGATTGCAGTCGATAGCTCACGCCAACAAATCCGGCACCGCATGCGAGAAAGAGAAGCACGCGCCAGATGGTTTCGACACTCGACATGTCGATTATGATGAGCCGTCCGACGACGACAAGCATCGTCACTGCGCCGAGTCTCAGCAACAAAGTGCGGTCGGAGCTTTGTCTGCTCACCACGAGTAGCAGCGCTCCCGCGGTTGCGTAGCTCGCAGTGATGAGCGGAAGCCAAACTGCGCCGAGCACGCGAGCGAGTACCAATAGCAGCGTGCCATAACCAAGAATTGCAAACGCCGTTGGCTGGCTGACCGGACTGGTGGTGGATGCAAGCATTTGTGGGGACTCTTCCTCCCGCAACCTCAGCCATAGCCAGGCACACAAGCCGAGCACGACCGCTTCCGCGATTGTCCAATCCCACCGGAACGATGCAAGTCTCGGGGTTCCAAGCTCGAACGTGAGAATCATGAAAAGCGCGGCGAGGGCAGTCAACTTCGCAAATCCGCGCGGGATGTTGAACAATTTTTCCTTGAGCAGAAAGATCAGAACGCCGGCGTGAATTGCCGCCACACCGACGGCGACTGGCTCGTACGCGAAGTGGATGCGAGTAGTCAAACCGAGCGCGATCCACTCCACTCCAGCCAAAGACCATATCGCAGCAGCCGTCAGTGCGACATGTTTTACTGTCGCGTCCGACTCCGTCGCGTTGAGAGCGAACCAATATGCGCCGATCGCCAGAGCAACTTCGAGCGCACCCCACATTTCATCTCCCACCCTCGGCCAAATAAAAGACAAAATTGCCAGCGCAATCATCGGCGTCGCCATTGGAATTATCCAAAGGCCAACGCGCGCGGCCTGACTCGAAGTCCCATATCGATCGGGATTGAACTCGACGAGTCGTCTGCGAAGAATTGGCGTGCGAACGAACGCCGCGGCAGATGCAATAGCGAGCAATGATACGACTGTCGCGCTGAGCGACGGAGAAAAGCGAACGACGTCAAGCGACGGGTACGTAACCCAGTATCCGATGAACGTGATCCAGAGAACCAACTCCCATCCACGCATCAGATAGAGCGTCAGTCCAAGCGCGCCGAGTGGCGCAAGATAAACAACGTGACTCATCACCGATTCGGATTGGAATGGAATTGGAAGCAGCAGTGACGGAGCTGCGAACCCAACGCCGAGCGCTAGTGCGGCGAGCAATAGGCGCCGCTCTTTCAATGCGAGCCATCCGGAAACGATGCTCAGCGAAAGGAATAACCACCGCGCCGTTTGAATCGAGACGAGGTGGTAGAAAATTCCCGCGGCGTAAGCGGTGAGATACCACACCGCGATGCCTCCGCCGAGCAGGATCTCGCGAAGTCCAAATGCGTCATCGGTCGGAGCTGCACTACGTGACGTGAAGTGCCGAGCTGCGATAAACATTCCTCCGCCCACGATGACGCCGGTGAGAACGCGAACGAGCGGTGTGATCCATTCGTGATCGACGGCATATCGGTAAAGTAGGAAGGACGCGATAACGAGGAACAGCACGCCGAGGCTACCGATCCACCACTCTGCACCGCGTGCGGCAAACCATTCGAGCGAAGGGAAATCGGCCGACTCGGTTGATTGCGGTTTCTGATGATTCGACGATGATTCGGCGGCCGGACGCGGCCGTGCAACTGGCTGAGGGCGCCGCGTCGGAGGAAAAGGCGCGTGCACTTTCTCTTGCGACAGCTTATCGAGCCGAGTGGTGATGCTTTCAAGCGCGAGCTCGATATGCGCAACTCTCGCTTCGAGGTCCAGGTCCGGAATCGAGGTCATCTATCCCCCTTGAGGTGCGTGAATCGTACGGTCCCCCGGGGCATCGCGACATACGTCAGTCTACGTATCGGTATAGGCTACCGGCCGCCGGCTACCGGCTACCGGCCGAGGCTGCCGCAGACACCCGCGGTCCGCGGTTGTTCCGCGGTTCGCCGTCCGCGGCTAGTTTCTGCCCGTGTCCCTCACAAAACGCGTACTGATCGCGCTTGGCGCTGGACTCCTGATCGGGATTGGGGTGTCCGCGGCCGCTGATCCGCGGCTGATGTCGGCCGTCTCGTTCGTTCAACCAATCGGCACAATCTGGGTCAACGCAATCCGAATGACCGTTGTGCCTTTGGTCTTTTCGCTGCTCGTAGTGGGTGTTGCATCAGCGAGCGATGCCGCGTCGGTCGGTCGCATTGGCGCTCTCACGCTAGGCCTGTTCATCGCTTTTCTCGTGTGCTCAGCGATCGTCGCGGTAATTCTGGCGCCGCCAATCTTCGCGAATCTCCGGATCGATCCGGCAACGGCAGCCTCACTTCGCGCGTCCGCCACAACGTCAGCGAACGCTGCCGCTGAAAGTGCGAAACACCTTCCCTCTTTCGAACAATGGCTGACTGATCTCATGCCAATCAATCCCATCAAGACGGCGGCTGATGGAAACATGCTGCCGCTCGTCATCTTCTCGGTTTTGTTTTCCGTGGCAGCAACGCGAACTCCGACAGAGGCGCGCGACACCATCGTGCGTTTTTTCAAATCGGTGAGCGAAGTGATGCTCGTTCTCGTTCGGTGGATCATCGAGCTGTCGCCGATTCCGATATTCGTTCTGACACTTGCCCTCGCATCGAAACTCGGCGCAACTGCAGCGGGCGCTGTCGGGTTCTACGTCCTCGGAATTTGCGCGATTTTCATGGTAGAGCTGTTGTTGCTTTACCCAATTGCGACCGTCGCCGGACGCATGCCGCTGAAGCGTTTCGCGAAAGCCGTGCTGCCCGCACAGGTCGTCGCGTTCAGCAGCCGTTCATCTCTGGCGTCGCTTCCGGCGTTGCTCGACAGCGCGACACGCGGCCTTCGTCTCCCACCGGAAGTGAGCGGATTCGTACTCCCACTCGGTGTGGCGACTTTCAAGCTGTCGACGCCGCCGACTCAGGTGGTGTCTGTGCTGTTCATTGCGCGTCTTTACGGAATCGAGCTGGCGCCTCAGCAAATATTGATGGTCGCAGCAATCGCGATTGCGCTCAGTTTCTCGGCGCCGGGAATTCCAAGCGGCGGTCTCCTGATACTCGCGCCCGTGTTCGCATCGCTTGGACTTCCTGTCGAGGGAATCGGAATCCTGATCGCAATCGACGTCATTCCGGATGCAGCGAGAAGCATCATCAACGTCAGCGCGGACATCACAGTCGCAACATTGCTCACTCGGGGGGAAAGGATCGAATCAACAGTTCCGGCGACTCCATATTGACCGCGCCGCGGCAGTGCGTAGGATAGGCATCGGTCACTGCGTCTTCCTTTCTCCACCAGAACAAAAAAGGGGTATTCAGATGCGACACACCATTCTCACCTGCGTCGTCGCCGGATTTGTCGCGTGTGCAGCTGCGGTGAATGCGCAAGCAACGGGAACGCCTGCCGACGGCTACACCGTCCATGTCCTCGCACCTCATTATGTGAACGGGAAAGTCATGGGACCGTTCCATCACTACTGTAAGGTGATCGCACCCGATCCGCAGATCGTATGTCAGATCTACGACTCGAATCAGCCGAATGCGATGATGAACCAGGTCGAGTACATCATGGCGAAGAAGCTGACTCGTCCAAAAGTTTCTCGAGAAAGCTGGAACAAGTACTGGCACGATCATCAGGTAGAGATCGCGACCGGCCGAGTGCAGGTGCTCGATCTGCCGCCTGACAAGGCAAAGGAAGTTGCGGATCTCGTCGCAACGACGGACGGGCTGATCTATAGCTTCGACTTCAAGGACGGACTGCCGACCGGAAAGTCGGGCAATCCACAGGCAGTGGGTCACAAGGCGATGACTGAGGCGCAGTACAAAGCATCAGGCGGGAAGTAGATAGAAAACGGATTGTTCGGATGTAGACGGATCAGAAACGCATGATGCTTCTTCTGATCCGTTGTGATCCGAACAATCCGTTTTAATCGTTATTGCGTTTAGCTGTTGTCCAACGGTACAATGGGTTGACACCGCGCCGGTTCACGTTAAACGCGAAAATGGAAACTCCGTCAGTCAATCAGGAGAGTCTCGCTCCTGAAACCGGTTACGCTCCCAGGAGCGTAATCGCCGAGCATTACAGGGTCGAGCGGGAGCTCGGCCGCGGCGGGATGGCGACCGTCTATCTCTGCACGGACTTGCGCGACGAAACTCAGGTCGCCATCAAAGTTTTGCGCCACGAGCTCGGCAGCGCGGTAGTGATCGAGCGATTCCTTCGCGAAATCGCTTTCGCGTCGGAGCTCGATCATCCGCAGATCCCAAAAGTACTGGGATCCGGAGTGATCGATGGGCTCCCCTACTATGTGATGACATACGTAAACGGGGAATCGCTCAAGAAAAGAATCATGCGCGAGGCGCAGCTTCCGATCGCGGATGCGCTCGACATCATGTGCAAAGTCATCGAGCCCACGGCGTATGCGCATAAACGCGGGATCGTCCATCGAGATCTGAAGCCCGACAACATTCTAATCGCCGACAGCGGCGTGTTCGTTCTCGACTTCGGAATTGCCCGCGCAATTGTCGAGTCAGGCGGTGACAAGCTGACGTCGACGGGAATTGGAGTTGGTACCCCTTCATACATGAGTCCCGAACAGGCACTCGGCGATCGCGCACTCGATGTGCGCAGCGACGTGTACTCACTCGGCTGCGTGATGTACGAGATGCTCGCGGGAATTCCGCCGTTCGTCGGGCCGACTGCGCAGGTGATCATCTCGCGCAGATTCGCTGCTCCTCCGCCGCCACTGCACGAGGTGCGAGACAACGTCCCGGAGTCGGTCGAGGAAGCGATCTCAAAAGCGCTAGCAAAAGCGCCGGCGGACCGGTGGCCGAATGTCACGGCATTCGGCAACGCACTCAAGGCGTGCATGAATGAAACAGGTGCGCGGCGACGGATTCGGGGACTCAAGCTTCCGAGGAGTACGCTCGCTCGCGCCGCGGGTGGAGTTGGTTTCGTGGCGGTTGCTTCGATCGGAATTCTTGCGTGGTCGCAGCTACGAAAGAGCGCTTTGGACAAGGGCCAGGACGCGATTCGCTCGCTTGATTTGAAAGATGCTGAGCAAAATCTTCGCGCAGCTGTGTCTCGTACGCCGCAAAGCGTAACTGCGAACCTATGGCTCGCGCAGGCGATGATGCTTCGCGGCGCTCCCAGAGATCAGTGGAAAGTCTATGCCTTGGCAGCGGGCGACCGCGCGTCGCAACTCGATCCGACCGATCGCCTGCGTGCGTCAGCATTGGCCGCGATCGCGATTAACAATATGGCCCAGGGTTGCGCGCAACTCGATTCGCTCTTTCAGACCGTGCAGAAAGGCAATCTTCTGGACGCCACCGTACCTCTGGCCCTTGCGGATTGCTTGAGGCAAGACAGTACAGTCCTGCCGGATAAAAGCAGTCCTTCAGGATACGTCTTCAGAGCAAGCTATCAAAAGATCAAAGGTCTTTATCAGGGATTGCTGGACCGAGCAAACAATCCAAATGCGTACGCTGTGATCGTTCCGCGAATGGAATTGGTGCTCGCTACGGGAAAAAACCTCAGACAAGGAATGTCACCGACACAACAACGTAGCGTTTTTCTGGCTTATCCCTCCCTTATCTCGGACACGCTCGCCTACGTGCCGTACCTATACGATCCGTCACAAGGAATCTTGCGGCCGCATGACTACGAAGGATTGACGTCCGCTATCGAGCAGAACCAGCACACCTTGAAGGATGTAGCATCACAGTGGACCAGGATCGCGCCGAATAATCCGGACGCGCACGAGATGCTCGCCCGGATATTGGAGGGCACGGGTGAATTAGATGGCAGCGACCACTCTGCGTTGCAACAGCTGTTAATTGCCCGCAAGCTTCGAAGAGACGCACCGAGATCGAGCAACATCGCGTATCTCGACGAGCTTCGTCTCGCGAGTGACGAGGTTCGGATCAACGTGAGAAGAGGCCGGTTCGATCTGGTGGGTGCGCTCGCCGATTCCGCTCTTTCGTGGAAGCCGAATCCTGCGCTGAGTGACTCGGCTACGGATGTGGCAGCGGATTGGCTGAAAAACCTGGCGGCGCTCAGAGGGCAGGCCGCGCGCGTTATTGCAATCGAACAAAGGCAAGCATCGGGGTCGCAGAGTGGCCTTCTACAGAATGGCCACGCCGTCACTTTTCCGCCGCGCCTCGGGCGCGATTATATCGCTCTTGAGTTTTACGCGGCTTTTGGTGGTCCGACCGATTCGATTCTCGTCGTTACAGAGCGGATCAAGACAAATCTCGCAGCGGACGCGCCTACTAATGAGCGGCGTTCATGGGAGGCGGCACTCCTCACTCGCTGGCTCGCAATGGCCGTACCTCTGGTTGGACCACAGCCGGTTTCCGAAGTAGCTCTCAACAACGACCTTTTCCTGCGCGCCCTCTCGGTTTTTGCGAAACGCGACTACGCCGGTGCACGCAGACTTCTCGATTCGGTCGACGTGGTGAGAGGTGATTTCGCGCCCGGCGAAATCAGCTTCGATGTAGTTTTCCAGGAAGCATGGCTCCGCGCCGCCTTGGGGGATAAAGCCGGCGCCGCTAGACAACTCGACAATGCATTGCGCGGAGTTTCGGGCGGAGCGTCAGGGATTATGCGGAATCCGTTGCTGGTCGCGTCATTCGTGCGCGCCATGACTCTTCGTGCCGAGTTGGCGGCGGAAGCGCGACAACCCGCCGAGGCAAGAAAGTGGGCGAGCGCCGTAATTTCGCTGTGGGGCAACGGCGATTTCGTCACTCAGCCAATAGTTGAGAGGATGCGGAAACTGCTCTGAATCACGATAATTGTTGCGCAGTCTAAACGGTCTCACTCTCCACCGGAGGAATCCGTGCACAGCGCAAACGAAAAAAACTCCCTTCGTCGACAGCGAACAGTCGTATCCCTTTTCTGCGCGGCGTTTCTCATCGCAGGATGTTCGAAGAGAGGCAATACTGTCGCTAGCGGGAACGGGCAGAAAGGTGGCTTCGGCGTAGACGGGGCGGCGACACTTAGGTATCTCAACACACTCGATTTTACGATCGCGTCTGTTGGAGACAGCGTGCTCGTTCAGAAGTACCCCTGCACGACTCCCGGAAATACATGTCCGCCCGAAGGCGTTCGGCTGATGTTCATTCCCGAGGCTGGCGCGTACAAACGCGATTGGCAGAAGGCAATGACGAAAGACAACGAAGGCTACGTTGTCGCCGCCGTCTTGAATGTCGATGACACGGCTTTCACTGACCTCGGCCTCGAACCAGGCAAGCTTGCCTACGCATGGGTTGGACAAACGGGAGGAACGAGCGCCGACCGGGGGTTCGCCGTTTATCGAATCGACACTTCGACTGGTCTCAAGCAAGCCACATGGAGCGAGACATCGAACGTGAGTCACTGCGATAATAGCGCCTATCGAGACAAGCCGTCGGTCAAGGCAAAGCATCCCGGCAGCGAGACGTGCACTCCGATCACAGTCGCTCAAAGCATCTTCGGCCCACGCGTCGCCTACGCGGCGACGGCTCGATCAGCGGTCCAATTCGGACTTCAGGGACTTTGGATCAGCTGCTCACAGGGATGCTGCGAGGTCGGCGCCGACTGAGGTCAGGATTCACTGCGCCAGACCACGTAGTCTGGCGCATTCTCCGAAAGAACGCAGATTGTTGCCCACTCGATGACTCAACACATCACCTGACGCTGTTCACATCACGCATTCTCACGCTATATAACGGAGAAAACATGGGCCGGCCCCACCACACGACGGGCAAAGTTGAAATAGGTCTTGCGATGTTGATGTTTGTAATTGGCGGATCGCTGCAAGCGCAAGCTCACGATACTTCGTACACCGCTTCCTTTTCTTGTGCGGGGTACGACGGGTGTCCCTCGAGCGGAATGGTTAAGCTCAAGTTCACTCCGAAAGCCGGCGCTCACGCTGTAAGGTGGCAGACCATTCTTGCGTCGAGTACTCCAGGCGCGACGAGAATCGGCACGCTCACGAACGTGGATGCCGTGAGATTTCCAACACTCGATCTCGCGTCAGGCGCCGCGGCTGGACTGTTCATCGGTCAGATCGGTCCGGATCCCGTGAACGATCGCGGATTCGGTATTTATAAGTTGGACAGTCAGGGACGTCGTGTCGGGCAGCCCTGGTGGTTGAAGAAAACCGCGGAGATCACGTACTGCGAGCCGCCCACACCCACTCCGTACCCGGGCGGACGAAGTCAGGCTGCAATCCATATAAAAGACACCGCGCACGAAATGGGATGGAACTGCGGGCCGATGGCTCCTGCTGCTGCAAACGCTCAAAGCAGCTCGTCGAATCAACATCCTATGTCGCTGGCGTCCATGCGGCGAAAAGCTCAGGGCGTCAGCAATCTCTGGATCAGCTGCAGCGGAGGATGCTGCGACATCGGCGCTATGTAGGCATCACGCTCGTCCACCAGTCTCCGCGAAAGTCCGAGGCGCTGCGTGTCGCGCCTCGGATTTTTTGCGAGTCAGGTAAGAACAACTCGCTCGACCTCCATTCGGTGCGATTAGCTCAGGCGCTAACGAATATTGAGAGGGACTTCGAATGTAATTCCTGACAACGGAACTCGAAGGAGTAGATCCTTTGCCTTCTTATCCGACTCGAAAGTCACGACACCGGAAACGTCCTGCCCCGACTTGAGCGTGTCCGTTACGAGAGGGTGATGCACAGTACCGTTCACGAGGCGATGTTGAAGCGTCGCGCGAGTCGGCGAAACCTCCGTCAGCATAAATGCCTGCGGTTCGACGGCGACC
>JBHELX010000012.1:0-88192 GCA_046262875.1 Gemmatimonadaceae bacterium
CGCTTGCATTGCCCAAGCTGCGTTATCGCCGAGGCTCCATCGGTATCGTGCAATGATCGAGATCGAGCGACTGGAGAAAACATTCACCCAGCCGGGTGGCGAAAAAGTTCTCGCGCTTCGGGGCGTCGATCTCACAATCCCGACGGGCCAATTCGTGACGGTGATTGGCACGAATGGATCGGGCAAGTCGACGATGCTCAATGCGGTTGCCGGAAGCTTTCTCGTAGATGCAGGCACCATTCGCATCGCTGGAACCGATGTGACTCGTCAATCGGAAGATCGACGCGCCGCTTTGATTGGTCGCGTATTTCAGGATCCATTCAAAGGAACGTGCCCCTCGATGACTGTCGCCGAGAATTTGAGAATGGCCGAGCTTCGGGGTTTGCGTCGCGGATTGCGCGTTGGGTTGAGTCGCTCGGCATTCGAGCGTTACCACGAGCTCTTGGTCGGACTCAAGATGCGTCTCGAGGGGAGACTCAAGGCATCGATGGGAACGCTCTCGGGTGGTCAGCGCCAGGCCATCACGCTTCTCATGGCGACATTGCGACGCCCGCAGTTATTGCTTCTCGATGAGCACACCGCTGCGCTGGATCCGCGCGCCGCAGATCAGATCATCAACGTTACGAATCAGATCGTGGGGGAAAACTCACTGACGACGCTGATGGTGACACACGACATGGAGCAGGCGCTAAAGCAGGGAGATCGAACAATCATGATGCACAAGGGCGAAGTGCTCGCTGATTTGTCGGGTGACGAGCGAAAGGGTCTCGATCCGGCCGACCTGGTCAAGCGATTCGCTGAATTGAAGTACACAGTCGAGTTCTCGGTCGCGAGTAAGCCGGCGTAGTAAACCGCTTTGACACACAGAGAGAACAGATGGGGCACAGATGTCATCTGTGCCCCCATCTGTGCCATCTGTGTGTCAAAGCTTTTAAGCGAACCACCCAGAAACTTCCCACCCTTGACAAACGCGCCCGAGTGTTGAAATTTCAACACTATGTTGATATTTCAACACGCATCGGTTGAAACCTCCGAACCATTTGGGTCGATAAGGTATCCAAGAGGCAAGGAGCTTCTGATTCAATCCTTCTTCCGGAAGTACAGCTCATGATCGTCGCCGCTCTTCTCGCGTTCGCCTTGAATCTTCAGGCAGCCCAACAGGTCTCAATCCGCACAGACGGGAATTCCTCCACTGCCCGAACTGTCCCGGCTCCGACAGACACAAGTGCTGTTGCTCTTCGCGCGGATTCGCCGCCGGTCATCGACGGGAGGGACGACGATAAAGTTTGGGCGTCGACACCAGTAATCAGTGCTTTCAAGGAGTGGCGGCCGACTGAAGGAAAGGATGCGCGGTTCAAGACCGAGGCGAAAATCGCGTACGACGCGTCGAATCTGTATGTCCTCGTCCGCGCATACGACCCGCATCCGGACAGCATAAAAAAGCTTCTCGAGCGTCGAGACAGTTTCACGTCATCCGACATGGTCTGGCTTTTCATCGACTCATATCACGATCGGCGCACTGGGTATGAGTTCGGCGTCAACGCGGCCGGTGTAAAGACCGACGCAACGATTTATAACGACGGGAACGAAGATTTTGCGTGGGACGGAGTGTGGGATGTCGCGACTAGAATCGACTCCCTCGGCTGGATCGCTGAATACCGGATTCCGCTTTCCCAGATGCGATACAGTCGAGACCGCGCGCACACTTTTGGAATAATCATCGATCGGGACATCTCTCGGTTTTCCGAGCGCGAGAGCTGGCCGCTCCTCAGGCAGTCGAAGCCCGGATTCGTATCACAGTTCGGATCTCTTCACGGATTGGATGATCTCGTGGCGCCTCGGAAGCTCGAAGCCACTCCATATGTGGTTACCAGGAATTCGACCGACATCGTGGGCAACCAGTTCAGGCAGCGTTCGAGTGTTGACGCGGGCGGTGACGTGAAGTATCGAGTCGCTCCGAATATCACGCTCGACGCGACGATCAATCCTGACTTCGGGCAAGTCGAGTCGGACCCCGCTGTGCTCAATCTTTCCGCCTATGAATCCTTCTTCGATGAGCGGCGACCGTTCTTCGTGCAGGGTCGCGGCCTGTTTCGATTCGACGTCAATTGCAGCGCCGTCAACTGCAATGGGGAGGGACTTTACTACAGCCGTCGCATCGGCCGAACTCCGCAGCTCGCGGGCATTTATGGCGACACCGTTCCGCAGCAGCCGATAACGATAATCGGTGCGACCAAAGTGATTGGGCGACTTCCGCGTGGTCTCACCTTCGGCTTATTGGATGCAGTTACGCAGCGAGAAGCGAGTCCCGGTGATACGACGTACGATCCTGCGACAAACTTCGCGCTCCTTCGCGCGACCCAGGATTTCCGAAAAGGAAGCAGCACAATCGGCGCAATGTTCACCGGCGTAAATCGGAGACTCGATCAATGGTCGTCACCGTATCTTCCGTCGAGCGCGTACGCCGGCGCCGTCGACTTTCGACATCGATTGTTCAGCAATACTTACGAAATTTCCGGATCGCTCGATCAGAGTCGCGTGCAAGGAAGTCAATCAACGATCCTGTCGCTCCAGAGAAATGGCGTCCACAACTATCAACGCCCCGATGCAAAGTTGCCGTTGGATTCGAATCGCACGGTTCTTACCGGCGATGCGGAAGAATTCAAGTTCGGCAAAATCAGTGGACAGCATTTGAGTTTCGAGAGCGCACTTCAGCGTCGCTCGCCCGGATTCGAAGTCAATGACCTCGGCTTTCTGCGGCGCGCTGATCAGGTGTCGTGGAGCACGTGGGCGGGACTGTTCGATCGAAAGCAGAGGCAGTACTACAACAGCTTGCAGGTGAACAACAACTGGTGGCAATACTGGACCGCGGACGGCCTGCCGCTCGAGCGGGCATACAACACCAACACTCATATCACTTTCAAAAACAATATGGGTTTCCACTTCGGTGGCACGCTTGGTCAGCTCGGCACTGTGTTCGATGATCGCGCGGCGCGCGGCGGACCGGCCGTCCGGCAGGAGCATTACGTCGCTCCGTGGATGGGCATCACAGGCGACGATCGCAAGGCAATAGTACCCTTTATGTGGATGAACTATTTCCGGGGAGATGGAGGCAGGAGCTCATCTTTGAACCTGAATCCGGAAATCGACTACAAGGTGCTTGGTCAATTCAGCTCGGCATTTTCATTGAATTGGACTCATAATATTTCGGACGCGCAATTCTATGGGCGGTTCACCGATGCTTCGGGCCAGCACTACACGTTCGCGCATCTGGATCAGCACACGACGTCACTTACGGCGCGGCTCAACTACACATTCTCGCCGGACGTCTCGTTGCAAACGTATTTGC
This sequence comes from Gemmatimonadaceae bacterium, assembly GCA_046262875.1. Taxonomy (GTDB): domain Bacteria; phylum Gemmatimonadota; class Gemmatimonadetes; order Gemmatimonadales; family Gemmatimonadaceae; genus UBA4720. The sequence goes on from JBHELX010000012.1 coordinate 3,350, forward strand.
AACCTTTCGTTTCGAAGGGCACGTATAGCAGAGTGCGACAGCTCTCGTCGAATCCAAGAGCTGGTAATTACGACGATCGTTATGCTCCGTTCGACAATGCGAGCGTGACGAGTGATCCGGGCGGATTCAACTTCAAGCAGCTTCAGTCGAACGTCGTATTTCGATGGGAATACAAGCCGGGATCGACCTTATTCGCGGTGTGGAACTCAGGGCGCCAGGGATTTTTGCCTAACGAGGGGACCGAGAATTTCAGAGGAGACGTTGGAAATCTCTTCGAGCTGCACCCCGCCAATACTTTCCTCGTGAAGGTGGCATACTGGCTTAATCGGTGATCCCACTTGGGGAAATGAGAGCTTTGATCGCAGTGCGGTCTGCGACGGCGTTTGCAGCCGCACTTGCGTCCTCGAGGCGATAAGTCGCCGAGACCATTTCGCGCCACGGCTTTTCTCCGCCAAATCTTGCGGCGATTTCAACTGCGCGATGGAAGTGCTCGTACTTAGATCCCCAACATCCGCGAACCTGTACGTGCTTGCGATTGATCTGAATGTGCGGATTGATTTCCACGCTTCCATTGTCGGTGTAGTGTCCACACACCACGACGCGTCCGCCGTCGCGAACTAAATCGAGCGCTTCCGACACAGCCTCTGGATTACCGCTCGCTTCAATTACCACGTCCGCTCCGCGGCCGCGCGATAACTGTCTCGCTTGCGACAGACGATCCTCACGTGGCATTGCGAGATCTATCGTCTTCGTCGCTCCCATGCGCTTTGCATATCCGAGTCTATCAGCGACTCCATCGATCGCGATAATCTCACCGGCGCCTGACAACGAGCTCAACGCCACCGCACTTTGTCCGACCGGGCCGACGCCGAGAACAGCGACAGATTCACCGAGTCGAATCTCTGCGAGATCGACGGCGTGCAATGCGGTGACGAGTCCGCATCCTCCGCCGATGTATGTCTCCGGCGCGAGCTCGCGAGGAATCGGAATCATCTTTACGCCCGGCTTCATGTAGATCGCCTGCGACCATCCGCCGAGCAATCCGTCATTCGCCGAGTAAGTGATGCCGTAAACTTTTCTTGATGGACATCGGTTGGGCTGTTCCGCGACGAGACAGTGATAGCAATGATTGCATGTCTCGTGAACATCGAGGAACGTCACGACGTCGCCTTCCTTGATTCGATCGCCGTCGACATAGGTGATCGCTCCCCGAATCTTTGCGACAGCGCCGACGCTTACGTGACCGGGAATGATCGGGTAGGGAACTCCCGACAACTTCCCGTGCAGCAAGTGAACATCGGTGCCGCACACTTCCGAGTACATGGTGTGCAAGAGCGCGCCGCCAGGCTCGAGATGGGGCGCTTGAAATTCCCGCAGCTCGATCGGCACATTTGGCGCCGGCATGACGGCCGCCATGTAGGTTTGAGTCATTGGGCCAATATATAAGAGGCGGATAACGCCGGAGGAGATCAGATGCTCATCGAAAAGAAGCATGTTGCATTCGCAGCCATCGTGGTGTTTGCAATTGTTGGCTGCTCCGCCTCAGGAAAGTCGGGGAGCGCGGACACTGGGCAGTCAGCGTCAGATGCAACGATTCTCGCCGACTCCGCGAAAGACATCGCGTTACATCTGACCAAATTCGACACGCTCGACTTCGACGTATTCAGCAATCAGAAGTGGGATCGTCTGAAGGAGAGTCACGCCGCAGACATCACGGTGTCATGGCCCGATGGTCACGACACGCACGGAATCGAAAAACACATCGACGACTTGAAGGCGATGTTCGTTCCAATGCCGGACCTCGCGATCAAGGAGCATCCGATCAAAATCGCGAACGGACATTGGACCGCAGTCGTCGGTCACATGACCGGAACGTTCACCAAGCCGATGCCAGTCGGTGGTGGCAAGACCATTGCACCTACGGGAAAGAAGGTGGACATGATGATGACGACAATCGGACACTGGACTGACGCCGGCGTGATGGATCATGAGTGGCTGTTCTGGGATAACCAGACCTACATGAAGCAGCTAGGGCTGTCCAAGTAAATCCTTGACGTTGCTGCTTTCGAATACGGGTCGCTTCATTCGCTCGAGCGCGTCGATGATGGTGATTGTCGGCGCGCTCTCTTCGTGCGCGACGCTAGCGCCCGATGTTTTGGACGGCACACTCGCTCGAGGGTTTACATCGGCGCGTCACGTTCGGCTCGGTGACTGGGAGCGCGATTATCTCCTCCACATTCCGCGCCAGTCACCGACGAATATTCTTGGACGCGCTCGCCCCTTTCCACTCATCATCGTGTTGCATGGCAGCGGTGCGACGGGCGAAACGGTGAGGGAACAGTCGGGAATGGATTCGGTCGCCGAAACTCGCCGCTTTCTCGCTGCTTATCCCGATGCAAGCGGGGAGCTCTTTGGCTTGAGCTCGGACTGGAATGCAGGCGAGTGCTGCGGCGGGGCACACCTCGATCAGGTGAATGACATCGCCTTTCTCCGCGCAATCATCCGAGACGTCTCTTCTCGCCTTCCGGTTGATCCGCGCCGCATTTACATCGCTGGTTTTTCAGACGGCGCGCGAATGGCGTATCGCGCGGGCTGCGACATGGCGAGCGAAGTCGCTGCGATTGCTGCCGTCGCGGGAAACCTTGTGGATGCCCGATGCATTCCCGCGCGGCAGCTCCCGGTAATCGCGTTCCATGGAACAGCGGATCACGAAGTTGCCTACGACGACAGCGCGTACACACGTCCTGCTCGGCCCGTTCCGACTGAAGCGCGAGATCTTCCTCCATCTGTGCGATTCTGGATGGCGACCGACGGATGTCGCAATGCTGAGGAATTCCGGATCACGCCTCATGTCATCAAGAGTGAAGGTGTACACTGCGCGGCCGACGTCGTTTTCTATTCACTCGAGGGAGCGGGGCATCGATGGCCCGTGGATCATTCAGGACGATTGGCGGATGAAATATCCGCGTCGTCAGTCATCGCGGATTTTTTTATGCGGCACGCTATGTAGCGAGTCCCGCGAGCACGCCGCGCATGTAGGCGAATGACTGCTTCATTCCCGGCATCGGATCATTCTCGTCGATTTCATACTCGAGATTTACATAGCCGGCGTATCGCATCTGCTCGAGCTGACGGAACAGAGCGACAATCGGAATTTTTCCCTCCCCGACAATGCACTGGCTTTCCTTGTCCTTGAGATCGCGAAGATCCTTGATATGCATGTCGAGCAAACGCGGCCCGGCATCGGCAGCGGCCTTCACGGCGTCAGTGCCGGTACGGACCGTGTGTCCCACGTCAATGCAGAGTCCCATTCGAGAATCCATGTTGCGCACGGCTTTCAGCGCATCGTACGGCGATGGAAAGTCAGGGTCTTCAGGACCGTGATTATGAATTGCGACTTTTATGTCATACCGCTTAGCGAACTTTTCGATGCGCGGTAACAGGACGGGATGGCAGGTGCTCACCATCACCGGCATTCCCGCAGCCTTCGCGTAGTCGAAGTACTTCTGAACGCCATCGTCGGTGTCGACGTCGAAAGTAATCATTCCGCCTCCGACGATTTGTAATCCGGCAGCCGTGATCTCCTGTCGCGCCGCAGCGATCTCCGCAGGCGATGATTCGTACGGCAGATGCATCGACTTGAGATTGATGTAGGGGGTGCCGAGCTCCCTGGTCATAGCGATCGCTTGCGCGCGAGGGAAATGACGGAGCGAATAGCTTGCGACACCGAGCTTCAGCGACGCCGTCTCGCGCTGTTGCGGGGTGGCTTGCTCCGGAAGTACCGCGCTCGCCGCGCCGATGGCGGCGACTTTGAAAAAAGTCCGTCGTGGTACTTCGTCATTCCCCATCACTTGTCTCAGCTCAACCGGTAAGCGCGCTTCGCGAGATTGTACGCCAGCGCTTTCGCCATCTCACTCGCGTCGGCCATATCGATCACGTGACGTGCAACGAGTCCGCCGAGGTAGTTCGCATCGACGCGTCGAGCGAGATCGTGTCGAGCGGGGATCGAGCAGAACGCGCGGGTATCGTCGGTGAAACCCGCGGTGTTTGCAATCCCCGCGGTTTCAGTAGTTGCTCGGCGGAAACGCATCATTCCTTCAATCGAATCATGGAACCACCACGGCGCACCGAGCAGCATCGCAGGATAATGACCTGCCAGCGGCGCAAGCTCTCTGGCGTAAGTGGATTCGTCGAGTGTGAACACGATGAGCTGAAAGCGCGCGTCATTTCCATACGCGTTGAGCAATGGACCGAGGTTGTGCGTGAACTCAGTCGCGACTGGAATATCTCCGCCACGATCCGGTCCAAAGCGCCGATATACAAACTCGTTGTGATTGCGCAACGCCCCGGCGTGCAGCTGCATCACGAGCTCATCGTCCACCGACATGCGCGCCATCTCCATCAGGAGATGCGGTTCGAACGCTGATTGATCGTCATCGCTCGCTGAGCCACCGAATGCCCTGGCGAAGATTTCCTCTGCCTCCGATGCAGCAAGTCGCGCGGTGCGGGGAACCACGACGGCGTGATCCGTCGCCGTAGCACCCATTGACCTGAACTCCGCACGGCGCTTCGCAATCGCACGCAAAAATTCGGGATAACTGCCAATCGTTGTATCGGCAGCGCGCTCGAACCGCGCAAGCTCCGCTCTCCAGCCGGGCGATGCGATCCGGAAAAGCGCATCAGGACGGAACGTCGGAATCACGTGCCCGCCAAGGTCCGCTTTGGAGAGAGTCTCGTGATGCTCGAGCGAGTCGGACGCTGCGTCGGTCGTCGCCAATACTTCGATGTTGAATCTCTTGAACAATGCCCGAGGACGAAACTCGGGTGATTGCAGACGTTCGGCGATCGCATCGTAAATTCGTTTCGCTGTCTCCGAATTCAGCGCGTCCCCGATGCCGAACACCTCATGCAGTTCATACTCGAGCCACGCGCGCGTAGGGGTCGCGCGAAAGAGATGCCAGTTATCGGCGAATCTCTGCCAGATCTTGCGCGGTCTGCGCTCGACGGCGTGAGATGTTCCATCGATCCGTGCGACACCAAGCGACTCGAGCGACACGCCCCGGGAGTACAGCATCCGAATGATGTAATGATCCGGCGTGATGATTAGCGACGTCGGATCCACGAACGCGTCGTCGTTTGCGAGAATCGCTGCATCGACGTGACCGTGCGGCGAGATGATCGGCAGCGCGCGCGTCTCGTCGTACAAAGCGCGCGCGTAACGCCTGATTGTCGGATCAGGGTCGAAGTACCGGTTCTCGTGAAAGTTCGTCACACGATTGGCTTCCACCGGGAGTCGTAGGCCCGCGACCAGAGTTTCCGAGCCCCTTCATCGTTGAGAATGTGTCCGGACTTCGCGTCGATCGTGAGCTTGCGACCAACCTGCTGTGAGATCGTTCCGAGATGACACAGCATTCCGGTTTTCGCTCCGTCTTCGATTGGCGCGGAGAGTTTCGTCCCCGTGCGCACGGCGTTGACGAAGTTGTCGATGTGCAGCTGAGTGAGCCAATCGTCACCGACTGTGTTGAGCGCGTCACCCTTCGGTGCGGCTTTGATCTCTTTCACGACTTTGTTATTGAGATCGTAGATGACGTAGCCGTCTCGATCGACGACGACACTGCCGTTCGTGCCGAGCACCGCAGTGCCGCGTGAACGCTCGTAGAGATCGAGTCCGTTGCAGCTTTGCCCCTGCCAGATAATGCTCTTGTTACCGTCGAAGACGAACGTCGCTTCCTGCGTGTCGGGAAACTGCCAGTCGTCGGCGTAGTGAAAGCGTCCGCCGGTCGAAATGACACTCGTTGGATAATCGACGCCGAGCATCCAGCGACCCACATCGATTTCGTGGGTTCCGTTGTTGCAGATCTCACCGGTTCCCCAGTTTGTGAACCAGTGCCAGTTGTAGTGAATGATGTTGTCGCGATAAGGAGTGCGCGGCGCGGGACCTTGCCACAGCTCGTAATCGAGATTCGCCGGTACGGGTACGACTTTGCCTTTACCGATTCCGGTGCGCGTATTCGCATACCAGGCGCGCGCGAGATACGGTGTGCCGATCCGCCCCGATCGAATCGCCCCCAGCGCTTCGATGAAATGCGGACCAGATCGCGCTTGAGTACCGAGCTGAACGAGAAGTTTGTTGTGCTTCTGCGCCGCCGCAGCGACAAGCTCGTCTTCCCGCGGATCATGACCGCTCGGCTTCTCGACATAGACGTGCTTTCCCGCATCGAGCGCAAGAATAGTCGCGGGAGTGTGCCAGTGATCAGGCGCGGCGATGACGATTGCATCGACGCTTTTGTCATCGAGAATTCGGCGGAAATCGCCGACTGCTTTGGGTGGCACTGCCTGTAGCGGCGAAGTTTCCGTTACCGCTTTTCCAAGAACCTTCGAGTCGACATCGCAGAGATATGCGACAGTCGTGTTGGCGCCGTGCGCGAAATTGCGCGCGTGGACCATTCCGCGTCCATTCAATCCCATGACGCCGACGACCAATTTTTCGTTGGGCGAGCCGTCAAACGCGAAAAGTGGTCCGACGCCGCGCGACGCGGCAACCGCGCCCAACCCAAGCGCAGATGAATGCTTCACAAATTCTCTTCGATCGAGTGGTTTCACACCGTCCTCCGATTCGATATCACTGCTCAGTTTGCGCGTCCGGAGTGTTCAGTCATTCAGTTTGGCGTGATTCAGTAGCATTGCCGCGACGACGTATCAAAGTTGTTCAAGAACCGCGCGAACATCTGTCGTCACGGCAATGCTACTCAAAACGCCGAAATGATTGACTGAAAACTCCCGACGCGCAAACTGAGCGTTGAAATAAGCTGCCTGTTCGCGTCGATCAGCCTCAATCTATTTTCCTAATCCTAATATTTCTGAAATACACTTCGTCGCCGTGATCCTGCAGCACGATGTGACCCGCGCGTCGCTGCGCAAAATCTTTTATACTCCGATATTTGCTTTTCGCGATCAACGAATCCATGAGCGGCGTGCCAAGGTCGAACTCGACAACTTTTTTCCCGTTCAACCAATGCTCGCCGTGATTTCCGCGGAACACGAGCATCGAAGTGTTCCATTCTCCGGCAGGCTTGATCGACTTGTCCTCATGCGGCGCAATGAGATCGTATAACGCGGCCGCGCGATGTGACGGAATCTTGTTGTCTTCGGCGAGGCTATCGTCGATCAGCTGATATTCGAATCCAAGCGCAGCATGATTTGGCGCTTGAGCCATCGAGATTTCTTCTGACACGTTGTACTTCACGCCGCTGTTCCCACCAGCGCTGATCTTCCACTCCCAGCTGAGGTCGAAATCTTTGAAGGTTTCCTTCGTCATGAGATCGCCGCCAGCCGCCGGCTGTCCATCGGCCATTCGCGGAACAGCTCCGTTGGCGATCTTCTTGATCGTCCCGTTTTCGATCTTCCAATGCGCCGATGGGACGCTGTCGTAACCGAGTCCGCGCCAGCCGTCGAACGATTTGCCGTCGAACAAAGGGCGCCATCCATCGGCCTGCGTCTGAGCGTGGGTCGAGTTCCCGACGGCGGCGATGCAGACGAGCGCTATTCTATAGTAGTGGTTCATGTTCGCGGAATATAAGAACTATCCACCGGCGATTCCTTCCCAGAGGCCGTGGAGGTACATCGCGCCGAGTGCGCGATCGTGGAGTCCGTAACCGGGCTGGCCGCTCTCGCCCCAGATCATGCGCCCGTGATCGGAGCGTATCGGACCAGCGAAGCCGGTCTCGTGCAAGGCGGTGAGAACCGCGCGCATGTCGACGTCGCCGAATTCGGACGGATGCGGGGTCTCATTGAACGATCGCGTGCCAGTCCGCTTGATGTTGCGGCAGTGCGCAAAATGAATTCGGTCTTTCGCACCCAGAGCGCGAACGATTGCGGGAAGATCGTTATCCGGATTTGCGGCGAGTGAGCCGGCGCAAAACGTGATTCCGTTGGCGGGATTGTCGACGATGTCGATCACACGCTCGAGAGCCGCACTATCGGTAATGATTCGTGGCAGCCCGAAGATCGACCACGGCGGATCATCAGGATGCAACGCCATGCGCACGCCGGAGGACACCGCAACGGGAACAACGCGTTCGAGGAAATACGCAAAGTTCTCCCAGAGCTTTTCCTCGTCAACCGAACGATATGCATCGAGAAGTTTTCTCAGATCGTTTGCAGTGTAAGCGGTCGCCCACCCCGGAAGGTCAGCTGTGCCGCGCGAGAGGTCGATCTTCGCAAGCGCGTCGTCGTCGTAAGAGAGCGCGGTCGATTCGTCGTCGAGTCTCCGAGCGAGATCGGTTCGCGTCCAGTCGAAGACAGGCATGAAGTTGTAGCACAGCACGGGCACGCCCGCGCTTCCGATATTGCGGACGCTCTCGCAGTAATTGTCGATCAAGCGGTCGCGCGTGTCGCGCCCGAGCTTGATGTCCTCGTGGACAGGAACGCTCTCGATGACTGCGAGGCACAGGTTGTGTCGCTCGATTTCTTCGCGCAGTGCCTCGATGCGATTCAGCGGCCACGGCTCACCAACCGGAATGTCGAACAATGCGCCGACGATTCCGTGCACTCCCGGAATCTGCCGAATGTACGCGAGTGGAACACGGTCCCTTGGCCCGAACCACCGAAAGGTGATCAACGCGAAACTCGGAGGCTCGCTCTGGGCAACAGCTCGAGGTCCATGCGCAATCTTACGCGCCGACCAACTTGCTCACCAGATTCCAGCGAATCATGACAACCCCATTGCTCGATCCGACGGAACCCATCGAGGTCGCGGCTCAGAGCCGGCGCGCCGGACTTGAACGACCGGCGCCGTTTCGCGCCGTCGCTTCCTGGATCCTTTACGACCTCGCGAACACGATCTTCTCGATGGGAGTCGTGTCGCTTTTTTTCTCTCTTTGGATTCGTGATAGTGTCGGCGCCCAGCGCGCGGATTCGGTCTACACGTTGATCACCGCCTTTTCGATGGGGATCATTTTCATTTTGTCCCCGCTGCTGGGGGCGATGAGCGACCGCGCCCGTCGACGCATGCCCTTCCTCGTCGTGAGTACAGTCCTCTGCGTTGGGTTCACGCTTCTACTCGGCCGAGCAGGTTATGTGGGTACCATCATCGCGTTCGTTATCGCGAATGCGGCGTATCAGGCTGGCCTGCAGTTCTATGATTCGCTGCTCGTCGAAGTCACCACCGAAGCGAACCGCGGGCGGATCGGCGGAATCGGTGTTGGCGTTGGGTACCTTGGCTCCTACATCGCGGTTGGGTTCGGGCTAGCACTCGGCACCAGCGACAAGACGCTGTTGTTTACACTGATTGCCCTTTCGTTTCTCGCCTTCTCGATTCCGTGTTTTATCTTGGTGCGCGAACGAGGCAATCCGAATCCGGGCAAAGTCTTCGATCTCGGCGTCATTGGATCGAGCGCAAAGCAGACTGTTCGCACGCTGCGCGAAGGAGAGCGCTATCCCGGCCTCGTGCGTTTTCTCGTCGGTCGCGTTTTTTACACGGACGCCATCAACACAGTCATCGCCGTAATGACACTGTACGCCGTCAACGTTGCGATCAATGCGGGCCAGCAAAAGGAAGCCGCGGAAAAAACCGCGCAGCTCATCATGATGTCGGCGATAACGTTCGCGGTTATCGGCGGATTCGTTTGGGGATGGATCGTCGATCGCATCGGTCCAAAGAAAACTCTCGACATCGTACTGTATCTGTGGATCGTGACGTTCATGCTTGCGAGCGCGATGGGGCTCTTTGGTCTTCCGCTCGCAACACTCTGGGTCGTTGCTGCGATGGCCGGCGTCGCACTCGGGGGGGTGTGGAGTGCAGACCGGCCCCTCATGCTGCGCCTCACGCCTCCGGATCGAGTAGGCGAGTTCTATGGATTGTACGGAATGGTGGGAAGATTCTCGGCGATCTCCGGACCAGTGATCTGGGCGGCGGTGACGACGGTGACGGTTCGACGGCTGCACATGCCGGTACAGGTGGGCCAGGGCTACGGCGTGGCGGCGCTCCTACTTATGGTAGTGCTCAGCTGGTGGATCCTCCGTCGCGTCGATGACACGCCACGCAATTGGGCGGAGCTCACGCGCGACGCAGGCGTGTGATCACTGCTTTCGGACTCCGCGGATCGAATTCACAAAACCTTTTCCGGATTCTTGCTATCGAAATGATATCCACCCTTTGAATAGCCGGAGACTACCGTGCGGACATCGATCGAGCATCCCATCGCTTTGGCCAACGTTGTAGCTCGACTCGAAAGGCGTGTCACGGTTCTCACCCGCCTCACAGTTGGAATGTCCTTCGCCGGCCTCATCGGAGTGATGAGTGCTTTCGTTCGGCCGACTAATCAGCCCAGCCTCATGGGATTCGCAAAAGATTCCGTTCTCGTACTCCGCGCGCTCAGCATCGTGGATTCGCGCGGTGTCGAAAGAGTTCGGATTGCTGCGCCGTTACCCGACCCGATCATGCTGGGTCGCAGATACGAACGCGGCGATCCTGTATCCGGCATTCTCATTTTTGATTCAGAGGGAAACGAGCGCGGCGGATACATAACAGACGAAGAGCGAAACGCGGCGCTAACGCTCGACGAGATCAATCGTGCGGCGATTCACATCGGCACGAATGACCGAGGTGAAGCGCATTTCAGTCTCAGCAATGGACGAGGCGGTTACGCGATTTTCGGCATGCGGCCCACCGGAAGCTTTCTCGCGCTCGATGGGAAAAATGTCGCGACGATCTCCGATAGCGCCGCGGCGGCACGATGAAATCGGCCGCATTTCTTCTTGCGCTAGTTCCACTAAGCCAGACACATGCGCAAGGAGATTCTGACTCTACGGTTTCAAAACAAAAGCCGATCGCAGTCCTCCAACGTCATCAAGCAGGCGTTACGTCCGCGAAATTTTCACCGGACGGAAGTCTGCTCGCGACATCCGATCTAAATGGTCAAGTAATCCTCTGGCGAACGGGAAGTTGGACGCCTGCTCGAATCTTGAATCACGGGAGCGAGGTCTACGCCATCGCATTTTCGCCTGATGGAAAAACGCTCGCCTCTTCGGGAGACGATCACAAGATCATTCTATGGAATGCGCTGACTGGAAAGCAGCACCGAACAATCGCCAATAATCGCCGAGCGCTTTGCGTCACTTTTGCGCCGAATGGAGAGCTGCTGTTTGGTGGCGAAGACGGAGTCATTCATTTCGTCGATCCCGCAACCGGAAAAGAAACTCGCACGTTCAAAGCGGATGGTCCTGTCTGGAGTTTGTCCGTCTCGGCAGACAACAGCACGCTCGCAACTGCGCTTCCGCTTAGAGTATGGGATTACCGCACGTTGAAAAAGAGATCGAGCTTGCGATCATTGGGTCAACTCGGCGTCGCTCTTTTTCCAGACGGTAAGCACCTCGCGAGCGCAGAGAGCACCGGTGGCGCGCTTCTGTGGAACCTTGGTGATTCGGCGACCTATGTCCCTCTCCGAACAACCGTCGAAAGAAGAGCGAGCGGAGCGAAAGGGTTCGAATCGTTTACTGTGAATATGCCCGTTGCATCAATCGATTTGTCGCCATCTGCCGATAGAATCGTTGGAGGAGGAACAACCGGGCTCGTTTATGTCTGGACACTCACAAACTCGCAGCCGTCAGTACCGCTCAAGCTGGGCGGTCACACGATGACAGTGACAACAGTTGCATTCTCGCCGAGTGGCGAATTCGTCGCCTCAGGCAGCCTCGATCGAACCATTCGAATCTGGAGAATTACGAGATCGTGAACGGCGTGATAGTTGTCCAGTCACAAAGAAACACGCTCAATTGTCTTGCGACGATTTGTGCGGGTCCGAATATTCGGACCCGTGAAGCTGCTTACGCTTTTCGCGTCGACGTTTCTCGCAGTCTTTCCGGTTCTACCTGCGAGCGGGCAGAATCCGGCGGCAGCTGATACTCTCTCGGAGGCAGTACAACTCAGAAACTCAGGACAAATCGTGGCGGCAGCCGCACTGCTGCAAACCTATTGGGCCAGTCACCGTAAAGACGCCAATGCAGCCAGGCTTTATGGCGAGACGTTGTACTGGCTCAAGAGATTCAGCGAAGCCCGCGGGATATACGAAGCGGGCGTGAGTGCCAATCCCGATGACCTTCCCCTCGCGCTCTCCTACGGTCGGATGCTGATCGAAACGGGCGATGGAGCCCGAGCCCGTGCAGTGCTGGCTCCTTTTCAAAGCATCCCGGCAGGGGTCGCTCCCAGCAGTACGTTGCTTGGGACTTTGGCGTATTGGGAGGGCGACCTCAGTAGTGCTGCTCGACTCTTCAGAGAAGCACTGCGCGCGAATCCGGATGAGCGAGATGCTGCGCGGCAGCTCGAAGAGATCAGTATTCTGACTTCCCCATGGATCCGCCTGGGAGGCGAGGGTCGCTTTGACGATCAGTCGCTTCATAGGTTTGCGGGCGACGCGCAGATCGGCTGGCATATCACGGAGCTTGCCGCAATTTCAGCTCGAATCAAGCCGATGTACTTCCAACTCGGTGATTCTCTCACGCGCACCGTCACTCAGGCTGAAGGCGAGCTGTCTTTCTACTCGCCCGCGACCCATCTCGAGGTTTCGCTCGCTGGCGGCGGACTCTCCCGCTCCTACGATAAGTCATCGGATTGGACTGCGCGTGGAATATTGGGACTCCGAATGCCACAGCACATAGTCGTGCGCGCGCGCGCCGAGCGATCGCCTTACCTCTACACGTTGGCAAGTCTCACGAAAGCGGTGATAACGAGCACGTTCAGTCTCAGCGCCGACTGGAACGATCCGTCGGGCTGGATCGGCCGCGTACTGGCGCAGCGCGAGCAGTACCCGGACGCAAATGCGATTTCTACGGTCTATGCGTGGGCACTGGCGCCCGTGATCCACCAGGCCACGGCTGATGTCCTGTTCGGGGCGAGTGCGGCAGCTCAGAACGCCGATGAGAACCGGTTCACGCTCGCCAGGCCGGTGCAGCCCTACCCACCCGGAGATGCGCGCTTCAGCACCGCCGGGGTTTACGATCCGTATTACACACCCGCGAGTGTCTCCTATGAATCGGTCGTTGGCGCTGTCGTTCTGCGTCCCTCACAAGTCGTAACGCTTCGCGCGGGAGGTGCCTACGCGATTCATGCGACAGACAGTAATCCCACATTCATTGTATCGCCCGCCAGCGGGGGCCAGCCGGCAACCGTGCAAAAAACTTTTCAGCCGCGAAGTTTTTCCCCATGGAATGCGCGCGCTTCAATTGAAGCGGCACTCTCTGGATATGCGTCGTTTACGGCTGGTGCGGAGTACGGCCGGACCGTTAACTATTCGGCGACTACTGTTGAAGCGGCGTTCATTTATCGCCTCCACGGCCAATCAAAACGCTGACTGACCTCTGGCGCCATCGACGTGCCGCCCCGATTCGATTCAGCCAGCGGATCGTATTGAGCGCACTGACCGGCGTCGGTGTGGTCTCACTGCTTCGGCTCGCGAACTGGTGGTTTCGTCCCGAGCACGTGGGTGTGCCGGTTCTCTTTGGCGTTCTATCTCTTGCTTTCTGGTACGGAATTGTTCGCATAGCGCTCGGCTGGGTGAACTATTCGGCAATAACGCGACCCGATCACAGACCAGCGCCGGCCGGCATGAGCGTTGCGATTTTTACGACAAGCTCACCGGGCGAACCGCTGGAGATGTTCGAGCGAACGCTCGCCGCGTGCGGGAGAGTTCGCTATCCGCACACCACTTATCTACTCGACGACACACGCGACCCGCGGTTCGCTGAAGTTGCGAAGCGATGCGGAGCGAAAACGTTGGAGTTGATCGGGCTCCCCGGCGCGAAGGCTGGAAAAATCAACCGCGCGCTGGAATTGACGACCGAGGATTTCATTCTTGTTCTCGATCCCGACCATGTACCATTTCCGGAATTTCTCGATCGGGTGCTCGGACACTTTGGTGACGCTGACGTCGGTTTTGTACAGGTGGCGCAGGCCTACTACAATCAGTCAAGGTCCTTCACCGCCCGGGGCGCTGCCGAACAGACCTACATGTTCTACGGGGCCGGTCAGATGGGATTAAACGGACACGGAGCGTGCGTAGCCATCGGTGCCAACTGCACCTTTCGCCGCACGGCGCTCGAATCCATCGGCGGTCACGGCACCGGTCTGGCGGAAGATCTGATCACCGCCATACGCCTTCACGCAAAAGGTTGGCGGAGTATTTATGTGCCCGAAGTCGTGAGCAGAGGGCTTGTACCCGAGGATCTCGGGTCGTTCTACAAGCAGCAGCTCAAATGGTCGCGTGGAGTCTATGAAGTGGCTTTCAGCGAGTGGCCTCATCTTTTTACTACGCTCACGTGGCGTCAGCGGCTGTCGTACGTGACGATCGGAACCTATTACCTCTTTGGTTTGACCGCGTTCGTTTTTCTTCTTTTTCCGTATGTGTATTTATGGGGAGGAATAGAGGCGGCCCACATGCGCTTCGCTGAATTCCTTGGCTTTGGAACTCCCGTCGTGACAATCGGAGTAATCATTTATGGATTCGCTCAACTCTGGCTGTGCCATCGTGCGGCGGAGTGGGGTCTTCATTGGCGAGGGCTCATCCTGAAGATGGGATGCTGGCCGATTTTTCTGGCTGGGACTCTGCTTGCCGTGACTCGCAGCGAGGTGCCGTACATTCCGACTGAGAAGCAAGCCGTGCGCGGAAGATTTTTTCGTCTGGCGTGGCCGCAGCTCCTGGTGATCGCGGCATTCGTGATCACCGTGGCGCGTGTGGTTTATGTGCGCGCTCTCGAAACGAGCGAAGCCTCGCTCGAGCTGACAACCGAAGCGGTGTGGGGGATGGTCGGATTTGCAACAATACCCGTAATTATGGCTATCGGAGTGCTCTATGCTGCCTGGCAAGCGCGCACTCCTGCCGCCGGCTCTCCGTGGGATGCGATTGATGTCGCGACGCTCGGCGGAGAAGCTCAGTGAGGCGACGACATCGGTTGCTTCTAACTGCAACGCTCCTTCTGGGCGGCCTCGCGGGAGTGAGTCTGCTCACTGCAATCGGCTCGATGGGCAACGGGCCGCTTTCCGGCTTGGCTACCTCGGTAGCGACGGTGAGTGGATCATTGGAGCACCGCTTCGTGCAGGCGTTTTCCGGTCCTGGGCGCAGCGCAAATCTCAAATGGTTCAATGATTACCGAAACAATCCGCAACGTTTGCGAAAACCCGACGCCGTTCTTCTCGGCGCTTACGACGGTGGAATTCCGCGAACTCTGGATGGCGTTGTACAACTCGAGCAGCAGATCGGAACGACACTGCCGCTCATTCAACTCTACACCGCTTGGGGCGACAAGCCGGACGAGCAGTTTCCAGCGAAAGTTGTGACAGCAATTTGGGATATGGGATCGGTTCCGATCATCACCTGGGAGCCATGGCTGAGCGACTTCGAATCAGCGCGACATTCCAGCATCGCGTTACGCGATACGAGAGACACACACGGAATGGCAGCAGTCGCCCGCGGCGATTACGATTTCTACGTTGACCAGTGGGCTGGTGAAGCGGCGAAGTTCGGAAAGCCGTTCTTCCTGCGCTTTGCTCATGAAATGAATGATCCTTACAGATATCCGTGGGGACCACAGAACAACACGAAAGAGGAATACATCGCGGCGTGGCGGCACATCGTCGAACGCTTCCGCCGCGACGGTGCAAAGAACGTCGTTTGGGTGTGGTCGCCTCACGTGGCTTACAACTACTGGGAGACCTACTATCCGGGTAGCGAGTATGTCGACTGGGTTGCGACAGGCGTGCTGAACTACGGCCCGATCGCGCAATGGTCGCAGTGGTGGAGCTTTCAGGAAATTTTCGGGAACAAGTATCCCGTACTGTCGTCATTCGGCAAACCGATAATGATCGCCGAGTTCGGGTCTCTTGCTTTTGGAGGTGACCGAGCAGCGTGGTACACAACTGCACTGACGGATCTCAGGCATCGCTTTCCATTGGTGCGGAGTGTCGTGTTCTTCAACGTCAAGTCTGATCAATCGGCAACGCAACAGACCGTCGACTGGACCTTCGCAAGTGACACATCGACTTTGCGCGCCGTTGCGCGAGCGACGCGAGCTCTCATGCGGGACAAATAAAGCCACCCCTCAACCAGGCACGCAGTAGCCGGATGATCAAAAACCTTTCAGTGCTTACTGATGTCGAATCAACTGTGCGTCTAGTTCTCCTATTGATGGCCGGAGCGTTCGTAATTGGATGCGCACCGGCCCCTACCACAGCGCCATCGCCATCGCAGCAAGCGACGACGACTCTCTACATGCCGCGCGCCGTTCATCGCGCGTATGTGAAGGGAACGCGATCGCAAGACGGAAGGCCCGGAAATAATTATTGGCAGAATCGCGGACGTTACAACATCGCGATCACAGCTCTGCCTCCGAACCGCACAGTAAGCGGCAGCGAAGAGATCACATACTTCAATAACAGTCCTGATACGATCAGGATTCCGGTGATCAGACTTTTTCTCAACATTCACAAATCGGGTGCTCCCCGCGCTGGCGGAGCGAGAGCTGCGTATCTCACACCCGGCGTGCAGGTCGATTCATTCGCCGTGAACGGACAGAATACAAAATGGCCAGGGACTGAAAACACTTTCACTGTTCAGCGCGTCGGACTTTCGTCGCCGCTTTTGCCACATGATTCGGTGCGCCTGTCGTTCAGGTGGCACTACGAAATTTCCCGGCAAAGCGGTCGCGAAGGGATGCTCGACTCGACGACGTATTACCTCGCGTACTTCTATCCGAGAGTCGCCGTTTACGACGACTACAACGGCTGGGACACGATGACGTTCACCGATGCCCAGGAGTTCTACAGCGACTTCAACGACTATGATGTTGCCATTACGGTGCCCGCGAACTTCGTGGTTTGGGGTACGGGAACTTTGCTCAATCCGTCGGACGTGTTGCAGCCCGCGGCACTCGATCGTTTCAATCGATCGTTCAGCTCAGACCAGACTATCAACGTCGCGACCAAGGCTGATATGGCCTCGAAAGGTGTGACGAAGCAGTCGACCAACACCTGGAGATTCCACGCCGTAAACATTCCGGACATGACGTTCAATCTGAGCGATCACTATGTGTGGGACGCCGCAAGCGTTGTCGTCGATGATTCCAATCACCGCCGAGCGAGCGTTCAGGCGTCCTATAACGATACGGCGACCGACTTTCATCAGATGGTGCAGTTCGGTCGCCACGCACTTGATTGGCTGTCGCACAACTGGCCAGGCGTTCCCTATCCGTACGAGAAGACGACGGTTGTCGAAGGGCAGGCTGGAATGGAGTATCCGATGATGGTCAACGACGAGAGCTATGCTGATACGCTGTTCTCGCGTTTCGTCGTCGAGCACGAAATCGCTCACACGTACTTCCCGTTTTACATGGGCATCAACGAGAGTCGATACCCGATGATGGACGAGGGTTGGGCGACTACGCTCGAGTACTTGATCGGTCTGGCGGATGGCGGCAAGCAAAGAGCGGATCGATTGTTCGAATCATTCCGCGTGAGGGGTTGGCAGAACAACACATCGCCGCTCGAGGATTTGCCGATCATCACTCCAGCCGATGGTCTCACTTCCGGCGCGTGGGGCGACAACGCTTACGGCAAAGCCGCACTCGGCTATCTCGCGCTCAAGGATCTAGTCGGCGACGCGGCATTCGGAACAGCGCTTCATGCATTCATGGATCGATGGCACGGGAAGCACCCGATTCCGTGGGATTTTTTCAACACAGTGAATGACGCCACGGGTCGAAACCTGAATTGGTTCTGGAACGACTGGTATTTCAGCAATGGCTATATCGATCTCGCGATATCGGCGGTGACGCAGAGGAGTGGTGGATATTCAGTGACGATCGACAATATCGGAGGTATGCCTGCGCCGGTGGATCTCGATGCGCATTACACCGATGGCACCAACGATGTGATTCACGAGACGTCCGGAATCTGGGAAGGGAATCTTCGGCGAGCGACAGTCTCGATCCCGACGAAGAAATCACTGGACGCACTCGCGCTCAATACGGGCATCTGGCTCGATGCTGATTCGGCCAACGATCGCTGGTCGCCGAAACAAACCCGATAACTGTTTTTACGCCGTCCGGTCTGGCCGGAATGATGCAAAGCGGTAGACCTACCGCTACACTCCCAACGACCCGGAGCCAAAAAAATGCGGCTTGCTAACGAGAAGGGGATAACGGCGCTAAGTGTCTTCGCGCTCGCTGCAGGCATTGCGCTGTTAGTGCGGCTCATTCAGCGAGAACAACGACGAAGGTCAATGCGAGATTCCGCACTCGAAACACTCCGCGAGTCGGGGGAGCATTTTTTGCCCAGCGCTGACGTTCACCACACAACCAGCCAGTCAGTATGAGACGATACGCCGCCGTATTCTTCGGCCTTCTCCTGTTCGGATGTAGCAGCGACAACAGTGTCAGCGCAGATATCGACGCCGCGGCTGGTGTGTACGTGCTGCAAACCGTCGATGGAAAACCACTTCCGTTCGATGCGGGAAATCAGGGTGGTGCAGAGGTTGTGATCGTGAAGGATCAATACACGCTCACGTCGGGTCGCACATACACGCGAGACGGCACTCTTCGACTCTCGGAGTTTGGAATTACGACTACGCAGTCCGTCACGGAAAATGGCAGCTGGAATCTCAACGGAGGGACGCTGACTCTGACAATCAGTAGCTCCAGCCTCGGTCAGACTGGAAATTATTCCGGCTCACTGGCCGGGTCGAGCCTCTCAATAAACGAGATGGGATTCCTAGGCGTTTACAAAAAGAGCTAGAATAGCCTCGCATCTGGCGTCGAAGAAAAAAAGCTGACAGAATCATCGATCATCAGAATCGAGCGTATTATGCGGCTTCATTTCTCATCGTCTGGCCTGTTGATCGTGGCAGTGGTTGTTGCATGCGCTACCGACCAGCCGATCGCCAGTTCCCCGACAGGTCCCGTCGTGCTCCACGTTCAGTCGTTCGGGGGAACGCAATCGACAGACGTTACCGACGACACCACAGCGCAGAACGAGACGCCCATAGCAATCAATCCAGTCAATCCGCAAAACCTGCTTACCGGGAACAATGATTGGAACTACAACGATGGCTGCGGCGTCAATGCTTCGCTCGACGGCGGCAAGACCTGGACGAAAACACTTCCCGCCGGGTTTATCCCGGGCATCACTCGCTTTACTAACGATCCTGACGTAGCGGGCACCGGCACCGGAGAAGTTGGTGGCGATCCAGCAGTTGGATTCGGGCCGGACGGCACCGCCTATTTCGCTTGCTTCGCCTACGACGGAACGAGTACACGTCTTCTTATGAGCCGTTCGTCGGATGGTGGTCGCACCTGGCTCAAGGGTGGGACACAAGAGCCGCTCGCTCTGGTAAGCGCATTCAACGGGAATGGCACCGCGCGCGGATCGAACGGCCAGTTCCCGGATCACGAAGCAATGACGGTAGGACCTGACGGTACGATCTATGTCACTTGGGCGCAGTTCCACGGCTTCGGCTCGAACTCCCCCATTTGGATTTCCACGTCGCGAGACGGAGGCCACACTTTTGGCGCGCCAGTCAAAGTTTCAAGTGGCAACGTACGAAGCGATCAGGATGCGCGCATCGTGACGAATTCGGATGGCAGCGTTGCATATGTCGTTTTCGACAACAGCATCCAGGGTGGAAAGGGAGCTGCGAATTTCGTGAGCAAATCTGTCGATAAAGGCCTCACCTGGAGCGCTCCAATCCAGCTCTCGACCTATCAGAATGCCGTGTGTCTCTTCCCGCCGTATTGCTTTTCGATCAGCGGAGGACAGTTCCGGGGTCCGGGATCTTATCCGGCGCCCGCATTCAACCCGACGAACAACCGCCTGTACGTTGCGTACGCGGATATCGCCAATGGCCGGGCGCAGATATTTCTCACTTCTGCCAGTGTCGATAACCTCTCGAGCTGGTCGGCTCCGTCGGTTGTTGCAGCGATACCATCAGGTGATCGCTTTGCCGCCGAGCTCGGAATTGCTCCAAATGGTCGAATCGATGTCGCATTCTATGATAGGAGCTATACGGGAAACAGTCTCGTGGACATGACGTTTGCGACGTCGAGCGATTTCGGTAACACATGGCGATCCATTCGCGTAACGAAATCCGGTTTCGATCCATCGAAGTACGGCGTTCCCTCCGGGTCGGGAATTTCGCCCTTTATCGGCGATTACAATGGCATCGTGTCGACGCCCACTGTCGCTGCGTTTACATGGACGGGGCCAGGTAAGACCTACGGCGCACTGCCCACGAATCTAGAAATTTATTTCGCGAGCATTGCGCCTTGATTGTGAAAATAAATCGACGTGGTTTCCTGGCGGCTTCGTCTTCGGCATTGGTGTTGTCGAAAGCAGAAGTGTTGTCGGCCGCAACTCCTGACCGGTCTGAAACTACAGAGCCGCCTGAGTTCGATGGAAGGATCGAGGGTAGAGAAGTAACGGTCTACACGACCGCCGACAAAACCGATCGCCGCCTCTCTCAAACCGGCAAGCTGACGTTCAAGCATATGGGTCAGCCACTCGAGACCCAGGTGTGCGTGTTCGTCGATCCAGCAAAAAAATTTCAAACGATCGTTGGAATCGGTGGCGCACTCACCGATGCATCCGCTGAAACTTTCGCGAAATTACCGCCTGCCAAACAGCAGGAAATTCTGAACGCCTATTTCGATCGCAACAAAGGCATCGGTTACACGCTCGCAAGAACGAACATTCACAGCTGCGATTTCTCCAGCGACAGCTACACCTATGTAACCGAAGGCGATAAAGAACTACGCTCGTTCAGCGTCAACCACGACAAGCAATTTCGAATTCCGTTCATCAAGCGAGCGCTCGCAACAGCCGGAGGAAAGATTTCCATCTTCGGCAGCCCGTGGAGCCCACCGGCATTCATGAAGAGCAACAACGATATGTTGCACGGTGGAAAACTGAAACCGGAATTCTATCAATCGTGGGCCAATTACTACACGAAATTCATCAAGTCATACGAGAAAGAAGGTATTCCGATATGGGGAATCACAGTTCAAAACGAACCGATGGCGACCCAGCGATGGGAGTCGTGCATCTACTCAGCCGAAGATGAGCGCGATTTTTTGAAGAACTACCTCGGGCCTACGATGAGAAGGGAAGGGTTGAGTGACAAGAAAATCATCGCATGGGACCACAACCGCGATCTCGTTTACCAGAGAGCAAGTACGATCCTGAAAGATGCCAAAGCCGCGCAGTATGTGTGGGGCATTGGTTATCACTGGTACGAGCCATGGAGCGGTGGCGATCAAATGTTCGATAACGTCAAGCTCGTGAACGAAACGTTCCCGGACAAAAAACTGATCTTCACGGAAGGCTGCGTCGATGCATTCAATGCTCTCGAGCTCAATGCGTGGAGACTGGGTGAGCGATACGGAAGCTCGATGTTCAATGACTTCAACAACGGCGCTGTCGGCTGGTCGGATTGGAACGTTTTGCTGGATCAACAGGGCGGCCCGAATCACGTTCAGAATTTCTGCTTCGCTCCAGTTCACGCCGATACGACAACTGGTGAGGTCACTTACACGAACTCGTATTACTACATCGGACACTTTTCGAAGTTTGTGCGTCCGGGCGCAAAGAGAATCGCCAGCGCACCGAGCAGAAGTCAGCTGCTTTCCGCAGCCTTTCTAAATCCCGATGGAAAAGTGTCGGTGGTTGTGATGAACAAGAGCGACAAAGAGGTTCCTTATTTCCTTTGGATGGACGGCAACGCTGCGGAAGTGAGGAGCATGCCGCATTCGATTGAGACCCTTGTGTTCTGATGGACGAGTTGGAGGCGATTCGCTATCCGATCGGTCGTTTCGCTTACGATCCTGAACTCACTGCATCAAAGCGCGTACAGCTGATTGAACGCATCGCAGCGCTGCCCGCGGACTTGCGTGGAGCCGTCGATGGTTTGAGCGATGTTCAACTTGACCAGCGTTACCGACCTGAAGGCTGGACGTGCCGCCAGGTCGTCCATCACCTCGCCGACGAACACATGAACGCATTTGCGTATTTCAAAATGGCGGTCACCGAGGATGAGCCCACCGTCAAAACTTATGATGAGCCACGTTGGGCAGAGACGAGAGACGGTTGCGAGGCGCCGGTTGAATTGTCGCTCAGTCTTCTAAGCGCCCTGCACGCGCGCTGGGTCATCATGCTGAATGCGCTCGACCAGCAGGACTTCGCTCGCGCTTACATTCACCGTCGAGGGAGAACTACGATTGACGATGGGATCCAGCTTTACGCCTGGCACGGATCGCATCACGTCTCTCAGATCAGTCGCCTGCGAGACCGTCAAGGCTGGTAACGTTTAGGTCGTTCATAGGCGCTGGTCATTCACGTTTCGAACCCTGATGGCCGTTCGCCCACTACACCGAGCTCGCGCTCCAACGCTAGTCCTGCGCGCGCGATCGTTCCTTCGTCGAATAGCCGACCGACCAATGTGACTCCGTGAGGCACCCGGCGCGGAGGTGAAAATTTCGGAAGCGGATGCGCCGGATCGGGTGCCCAATCGCTGCGCGCTTCCGCCACTTGCACAAAGCCCGTGCGCATAGTGAGTGACGGATGTCCTGTGAAGTTGGATATCACGAGCATTTCATCGCGTAACGATGGCACGATCAACAAATCCACCTGCGACATGACGCGATCCATCTCGAGCGCGACCTTCCGCCGGAAACGATCTGCCTGCACGAAATCAACGGCCGAGAGAAAACGTGTTTCGCGGAAAAGATTCGGCCATGCGTCGGGCACCTGCGCCTTGAGTTGTGAATCCTGACGACTCAGCGTCAGCTCCTCGAACGCCGCTGCTGCCTCGGCGAACAGAATCAGGTTGAGCGAATCATACGGCCAGTTTGGAAGAGAAACTTCCTTCGGAATCATTCCGACTTTTCGCACCGCGTCGAGGGTCGAGCGATCAACATCGGTTGCCGGATTCTCCTTCATCCACGCTGGGAAATAACCGACCCGGAGTCCGCTCACCGCCGCGCCCGCATTGAAATCGAGATGACTCGGCACGCTTGCGAGGTCGCCGGCATCAGGGCCGGCCAGTGCGTGCAACACGAGCATCGTGTCTTCGACGCTTCGAGCCATCGGGCCGAGCTTGTCGAGAGACCAACAAAGTGTCATGGCGCCGGTGCGCGGAACTCGACCGAAAGTTGGTCGCAAGCCCGTAACGCCGCATCGCATGCTCGGCGCAATGATGCTGCCTTCCGTTTCGCTGCCAATCGCAAATCCGACGAGACCTGCTGCCGTTGCAGCTCCCGGTCCCGCGCTCGATCCCGACGCTCCTTCTTCGAGTAGCCAGGGATTCATTGTTTGACCGCCAAACCAGATGTCGTTGAGCGCAAGCGCACCGAGACTCAGCTTTGCGACGAGCACTCCGCCGGCATCGCGCAGACGCGCAACGACCGTAGAGTCTTTCGTTGGAACGCGATTGCGAAATGGTTCAGCGCCGTATGTCGTCGGAATGTTTGCGGTATCGAGAAGATCCTTCACGCCAAACGGAATTCCGTGCAACGGTCCCCGATATTTCCCCGCGGCAATTTCGGCGTCGGCTTGTTTCGCTTGCGCGAGCGCAACATCCGTGGTGAGCGTGATTACGCAGTGCAGCTTTGGATCGTATCGCTCGAGTCGCGCGAGATAGATCCGAGTGAGGCGATCCGAGCTGAGCTTTCGAGTTTCGATCCAGCGCGAGAGCTTCGTTACCGGAGCGAACGCGATCTCCGCGTCAGTCGTCGGAAGCGGACCGGGATCAGTGCTGGTTCTAATGAATGTGTCGCCATCGGGACCCGCAGTCCGTCCGGGCAGGACAGGATTCCATCGTGTGGCTGGAGCGACCGCGGATTCGAGTATCACCTTCCGCGGGCCGGTGCGGCGCTCGAGCATCGATGCCATCGAAGTGCGCCAGCTCGCGGCCGCCATGCTGCGTTCGGCATCTGTCATCGTCACTTGCGCGAGCTTTTCTGCTTCGGCGAAAGTAGCGGGCGAAACTTCCGGACCGACGGCGGGCGCGGTGCCAAACGTTGGCGGAGCTCCAGGAGGAGGACCGCCTGCTGATTTGGGTTCCTGACTTTGGCCGCGGCACGCCGCTGCTGCGCCGAGGAGGCCGAGTGGGGCGCGAATCAGAAATTGTCGGCGGGTGTTCATGGTATGTCGGGAGAGAAGATGGTGATGTCCGTCTACTCAATGATTCTCACGAGGAGAATATCCGATGAATTCACGCGCTCGGCATCATCATTCGTCGGAAAACGATGCACTTTCGTTGGTTAGTCGGCCATCGTCTGGGGACAGATGGCGGGCGCACGAAACCTGTAATCGGTACTACGTATTAAGACGTATACGTTTTGATGGGTCGATTCTCGAAATTGCAGCTACAATCACCCGAGAGCTGTATGAGAGCCTCTGCCTCTGTCGCGCTGCTGCTGGCAATCATTGGTTGCAGTGAGCCGTCCACCGCTCCGCTAGCCCGAAAAGATGGAAAACTGCCTCAACCTGCTCCGCTCGGAATGAGTTTGTCGGGTCCGCAGGCAGGTCCAATTAGCCGACTATCGCCCGAACGTTTTCGAATGAGCGCCGACTGGCCTCGAGGAGAAATATCGGGCGCAGCGTCAAGTGATCAACCAACTGAAATGGTTGGACCGCTCAGCGCGAGTGTGGCCGCGCCCGCGACGCGACTTGTTTGGCAACACTCCGGTACGGGCGATCGGTCGATCTGGATAATGGAGGGAGCGACGTGGGGAGGCACCTATGGATTACTCCCTTCGGTGTCGACGTCGTGGTCGATTGTCGCATCGGCAGATTTCAACGCCGATGGAAACAGTGATCTCGTCTGGCAGAATAATGCAACCGGCGACCGGTCTATCTGGTTCATGAACAATACGACGTGGGGAGGCAGCTACGCGCTCTTGCCGAATGTGTCGACGTCTTGGTCAATTGCAGGAGCCGGAGATTTCAATGCCGACGGCAAGCCGGATCTCGTGTGGCAGAACACGGTAACAGGTGACCGTTCCATATGGTTCATGAACGGCTCGACGTGGGAAGGGAGCTACGCTCTACTTCCATCCGTGTCAGTCGATTGGCGCATAGCCGCAGTTGCGGACTTCAACGGTGACAATAAGCCGGATCTGGTTTGGCAGAATCTGACGACAGGCTTGAGATCGATCTGGCTGATGAATGGATCCACGTGGGATGGGAGCTACGCTCTTCTTCCAGTCGTTTCGACCGATTGGCTAATTGCCGGAGCCGGTGATTTCGACGGCGACAACAATCCTGATCTGGTTTGGCAAAACATCACTTCGGGGCAGCGTTCGATATGGATGATGAGCGGCACAAACTGGGCGGGCGCATACTCCTTGTTGCCCACAATTGCGACTGACTGGAACATCGCGGCCGTCACTCCAACGCCAACCGGAAACATTCTCACAGGTATCAAAAACGCGTACACGTTTTTGAATACCTGTCCGACGAACGACCCGGCGTATAACACAATTCGTTCGGATTTCGAGTGCGAAGCGATGGCGTGGTTGTCACTTCGCCGATTGCCTGTACCGATCCGTATCCTACAACTCCAACAATGACTGATGAGCTCGTTGCGGTGCAGACGTTCAGGATGGCTTACTACATGAGCCAGGGTACGCAGGGAAGACTACCGTGGACCTCGCAGGCGCTCTATGAGTGGATGAAATCGCAGATCGCGGGCGTGAACATTCACACGGGAAATGGTTTCGCGGCGTGCTGCGAGATCATCAACGGCAAGAGATACATGACTCTGTGGCGACGAGACGCCACGACGCTCGATCAGTACAGGGATTGGAATGGAGTCACGAACTGGTTGGCGTTGCTTGCGCACGAAGTTCGACACGTCGCTGGCCCTGGTCACGTTAACGGCTGCGCTGCTTTCCCTCTGCCAACTGATCCCCTCGGCTGCGATGCGAGCTACGATCTCACTAATCTCGGATCGTATGGTGTTCAGTATTGGCTCTTCTCCAAGTGGGCAACGGGCTTCATGAATGTCGGAATCGCGTGCGCGCCGCCCGCATCGGCGCAAGACTTTGCAACGTTTGCCGCGAGCGCTGCGACTGGATACACCAACCTTTCGAGATTCGTGACGAACACTCCGCCCTCAGTCACGGCAACAATTCCTTATGGAGGAGTATGCATCCCGTAGAAGGATGCGATCGAAATCGTGAAGTCACTCTCGGAGTGGACGCAAGCCGCCGCGCGATCGTGCAACAGCATCGAGTGAATCGTACACTGCGCGTTTGACCATCGTGCGCGGTGCGATCTCAGGCCCGATCTCGAGCAGTGCGTCCGTCAAAGATTCATAGCGCGGCCAACGCGGCCACTTTCCAGCCGCTGGTGCGCCGTTCGGATCGCCATTGGTAGCGAACGCCACCCAGTAATCGCTCATCGCTTCGGCGACCGTCGAATCGTACGCCGTCGAGCCCGCGCTCCGCAGGAGTGGATGCGGTCGCCCGAAGGCGAATGTGATTTCCGCACTATGGTACGCTCCGCGTTTTCGGTTCACGCTGTCGTCGCCGACACGCGAGAACATGTAGAGATATGTCGGCACTCCGTGCGCGGACACGAGACGAGCGAAGCTGCGCGTTGGCGCGCCCATCGAAGCATCGGGCTCGTCGCGATTGCTGCCGACCATGACGGCACCGAGTTTCGCAGCGCCGAGTGACAGGGCAGAATCAACTGAATGCGTCAGCACCCATCCATCCACGACGGGAAGGAGCCACGGCCTGCCCGCGGGCTCCCCGCCGCGCAGTGACGCAGCGAGTATCGTGTCCGCGGGAAGTGCACGAAGGCGTCGAGCGGCGTCCGCGCCGTCACCAACTACACGGAGCCAGTTAGAAAGCCGCAGCGCGCGAGCGCGCGCAGTATCTAATGAAGTGACACCGCTCCCGATTCCTGTACCGCTCTGCAAAATCGCGCGATGAAAAAGTCCTTTCGTGAGTGGCGATGTTATCAGTGCGCCGACGCTCTCGCCGCCCGCGGATTCGCCGAAGATCGTGACTTTCGACGGATCGCCGCCGAAACGTGAAATGTTTCGCTGCACCCACTGCAACGCGGCGATCTGGTCGAGGAGTCCGTAGTTACCGGAGACGTGCCGCGGTGACTCTGCCGCGAGCGCGGGGTGAGCGAGGAAGCCAAATGGGCCGAGCCGGTAATTGAAGGTGACGACGACCACGCCTTTTTGAGCGAGCCGCGTACCGTTGTAGCGTTCTTCGCCGCCCCACCCAATGAAGAATCCACCGCCGTGGATCCATACCATGACGGGTCGTCGGGCTGCGGGTTGATTCAAAGATTTCGTCCAGACGTTGAGATAAAGGCAATCCTCAGAAACGCCGATCGCAAAAGGGTTGAGCTCTGGCGCGAGTTGATGTTGTACGCAGTTCTTTCCGAGCTCGCGCGCAGGTCGGACTCCACTCCATCGCTGTGCGGGTTGCGGTGGCTTCCAACGAAGTGAACCGACAGGCGGAGCGGCGTAAGGAATGCCGCGGAACACCGTCACGCCCACCGTATCAATTCCTTCGAGTGTGCCGGTGTCGATTGTCACTACCGGCGCATTCACTGAATTTGCGGCGAAGGCGAACACCATCGCGCTGATCATTTCGACAGTAGCACTCAACGTCGACATTCGTACCGTTTACAGAAAGAAAATCGCGCGTCCGTCGCCGACTTATATCCAGCGGCCACAATCTGAAGCGAGAATCCTGTCGTGATTGGCGCGACGGTCTCGCTGGATGTGTCGCATCCCTGAATCAGAAGCAGTTCGATAGTTAAAGGGATGATTGAACGGAGAATTGCAACGGGCATCAATTTCATTTATCGCCAACCGAGAGCGGGCGCGACGTGTGTCAGGATCGATTCGATTACGTGCAAATTGTATTCTACGCCGAGAGTGTTTGGCACGGTCAAGAGCAGCGTATCCGCTTCAGCGATTGCCTCATCTCGTTTCAGCTCTTCGATAAGGACGTCCGGCTCAGCGGAATAGGAGCGTCCAAAAACCGCGCGCATGTTATCGATGACGCCTATCTGATCGCTTCGTTCGTCGCGACCGAAGTAAAAACGGTCGCGATCATCGATCAGCGCGAAGATGGATCGCGAGACCGAAACGCGGGGCTGCCGCGCATGGCCGGCATCGGCCCATGTTTTTCTGAAGACACGAATCTGGCGAGCCTGCTGTACGTGAAATGGCTCGCCCGATTCGTCTTCTTTTAGAGTGGAGCTTTGCAGGTTCATGCCGTGTTGCGCGGCCCACACAGCCGTTGCGTTGGAAGCTGAGCCCCACCAAATGCGATCGCGTAAACCTTGGGAGAAGGGCTCGAGCCGAAGCAACCCTGGAGGATTGGGAAACATCGGCCTGGGATTCGGTCGCGCGAATCCTTCTCCTCTCAGGAGATCGAGAAACACCTCGGCGTTACGCCGGCCCATATCCGCATCGGTTTCACCCTCGGTGGGCGCGTATCCGAAGTGACGCCAACCTTCGATTACTTGCTCTGGCGAGCCGCGGCTTATTCCAAGCTGCAGCCGGCCGTTGCTTATCAAGTCGGCCGCGCCCGCATCCTCGAACATGTAGAACGGATTTTCGTATCGCATGTCGATGACGGCCGTTCCGATCTCGATGCGGCTAGTCCTGGCGCCCACAGACGCGAGAAGAGGGAAGGGAGATGAGAGCTGTCGCGCAAAGTGATGGACGCGAAAGTAGGCGCCATCCGCGCCAAGTTCCTCCGCGGCTACTGCGAGCTCAATCGACTGTTGGAGAACATCTCGTGCGGACCGCGCACCTGAATGGCGCGATGCATCCCAGTGTCCAAAGGAGAGGAAGCCGATCCTTTTCATTAGAATGAGTGAAGTGCTGCATGAAAGAAAAAGGCCACTGGCCCACTGAATAGTAAAAGTCCCGCAATCCAAGGACTGATCAGTACGCTATCGCTTTGTCCACGATTGATTGCGCTTCTTTGAGGATGCTGTCAAGCTGCTTCCTTCCCCGAAAACTCTCAGCGTAGATCTTGTAGATGTCCTCCGTTCCCGAAGGACGTGCCGCAAACCATCCGGTCGCTGCTGACACTTTTATCCCGCCAATCGGTGCATGATTTCCCGGCGCGCGATCGATGATGCTTTCAACTTTTTCTCCAGCGAGCTCGGTGCAGCTCACCTTGTCCGGCGTCAGCACGGACAACTTCTTTTTTTGCTCGGCGTTCGCGGCTGCTTCGACGCGATCATATGTGGATTCACCGAATTCGCGCGTCATGTCGTCATAGATCTCGCCGGGATCTCGTCCCGCTTTCACCGTGATCTCCGCTGCGAGCAATCCGGGAACCATGCCATCCTTGTCGGTCGTCCATACAGTTCCATCTCGTCGCAGAAAGGAAGCGCCCGCGCTCTCTTCGCCGGCGAATCCGAGAGATCCGTCGTAAAGCCCGCTCACGAACCACTTGAACCCGACAGGCACTTCATGAAGTCGACGTTTTACCTTCGCGGTAATTCGATCGATCATCGTGCTGCTCACGACTGTCTTTCCAACTCCCGCATCGGCGCTCCACTGAGCGCGGTTTTGAAAAAGATGCTGAATGCAAACCGCGAGATAGTGATTTGGCGGAAGCAGTCCCGTGCTCCGCGCGACCACACCATGACGGTCATGGTCCGTATCGCAAGCAAACGCGATGTCGAACTTGTCCTTGATCGCGAGAAGCCTCTGCATCGCGTACGATGACGATGGATCCATTCGGATCTGACCATCCCAGTCGACGGTCATGAAACGGAATGTCTCATCGACCTCTTCACTCACCACAGTCAGATCGATGCGATACTGCTCGGCGATTCGGTGCCAGTAGTGAACGCCGGCTCCACCGAGTGGATCGACGCCGACACGAATGCCGCCTCCGCGAATCGTTTCAATATCGACGATGTTGGCGATGTCAGCGACGTAAGCGGAAAGATAGTCGTGACGGTGAGTGGTGCCGGAGCGCAATGCGGATTGATATGGAATTCGCTTGACGTCCTTTAGTGCGCTCTCGAGGAATTCGTTGGCTTTTGCCTCGATCCATGACGTCACATCGGTGTCGGCCGGGCCGCCGTTCGGTGTGTTGTATTTGAAACCGCCGTTGTCCGGCGGGTTGTGCGAAGGCGTTACGACGACTCCATCGGCGAGCGCCGTAGTTCGGCCGCGGTTGTAACAGAGAATCGCGTGCGATACGGCGGGTGTCGGTGTGTACTCGTCATTCTCTGAAAGCATCACGTTGACGCCGTTCGCAGCGAACACTTCCAGCGCGCTGGTCCACGCCGGAGCAGAGAGCGCGTGAGTGTCGAACCCAAGAAATAGTGGACCGTCTATTGCTTTTTGTTTTCGGTAGAGACAAATCGCCTGACTGATTGCGAGCACGTGCCATTCGTTGAAGCTTGTGTCGAACGCGGTCCCGCGATGGCCGGACGTTCCGAACGACACGCGCTGCGCCGCCTGAGATGGATCAGGCGTCAGAGCATAATACGACGTGACTAATTTGGAGACGTCGAGGAGAATTCCCGGCGGCGGCGGATGGCCTGCCAGCGGACTGATCTTCAATATGGACTCTCGTTTTGGCTTGACGGAGCGTTCGCCCGTCAGTCATGCAAGAGTTTCTCCAGTCGTACCTTCGTCGCTACTCCTTGGAAAACACCAGGTGCATGTTCTCCGCCACCTCAGGATTCACCAGCGTCAGCGTCGTGGGTGTAACGGAGACAACGTTCCATGTCTTCGTCAACGTTGCGAACGGTGATGACGTCCCGAGGCTGAGGACGATCGACTCTTGTGATGAGCTGCCATAGTAGGTAACGGCCGGAGCGTGCGTCCATGTGCCGCTTACCGAAGTGCCGCCCTTAGTCGCAACCACCGTCCCGTTCTCGCTACCCGCGGCGGTGAAAGTGAAGTTGAAGCCCGACAACTGCGATGCCTTGTCCTCGGTGCCCTGCGTCAGCGACGAGACGGCCCATGTGCCACTCGTAATGAACGACGGGACGTTGCTTGGCTGAGTGACAGGTGCTGTGGGGTTGTTCGACGAATAGCCGCACGCGCTGAGCGATGCGACGGAGGTCAACAGCAAACTCGCGGAAATAATTCGAAACTTGTTCATCCAACCGTCCTCAATGGATTCAGGTCACAGGTATTCTTCGTAAAAGAGTGACGCGAACGCGTCTCTTCTTCGCTCGAATACTGGGGGGTTGTGTCGCTGCGAGAAAGCGAAAGTCGGCGAACCTCTCGATTGCAACGGTTGGTCACCGCGAATGGTCGGTGAAAGGCGTGCCTTGTATCGATCAATCATGGACAAGCTGAGCGAAAGGGCACTCGAATTGCCTTCCAGTGTATCTCAGATTGGAGGCAAAAATGAAAAGACACCGAGCAGTCAACGTCGCTTTGCTTTTGCTGGCGGTCGGCGGAGCCAGCGTGGCTCATGCGCAGGGCCACGGCAAAAGAGCCGAACCAACGCCCAAGCCCGAGAGGGCAGAGCCGGCTCCGCACACCGAACGGCCCGCACCAGTTCCCCACGAAGAAAAAACAGCACCAGCACCGCGCGTCGAGAAGCCTGCACCGGTCGCGCACGTTCATCAGGCGCCAGCCGCGCGCGTCCAGCACGTGATGGCCACCCCTCGTGTCCAAAAAGCCGTACCCGTCCCGCACGCCCGAGTCTCGGCACCAATCTCGCGCGCCGAGCAACAACTGCGGGTCAGGCGCCAGCAGCAATGGGCCAACCAGTACAGAGCGCATCTGGTCCAGGAAAACCGAATCGCTCAGCAGCAGTTACCTCGGCTGCAACAACAAACGCGCCTGGCGCAGTATCGATTCGAGCAGCAATACCTCGCGCGATTGGCGGAGCAGCAGCGACAATTGCAGGCGGCTCGTGATTACTCGCGCGATCAATACATCTACGCGCCGTACACTTACGGATACACGGTAAGCGGCTATCAAAGGCAGACCAACCAATACGGTGCAGACGAGCTGAGGCAGGCCGTGAACTACGGGTATCAGGAGGGTTTTCAGTCGGGACAGGCTGACAGACAGGATGGGTACCGGGCGAACTATCAAGACTCCTATGCCTATAGCGACGCTAGCTACGGATACACAGGCTATAACGTGGATCAGTCCGACTACAGTTATTATTTCCGGCAAGGGTTCCGGAGAGGTTACGACGACGGATATTACGGCCGATCACAGTACGGCAGTTATTCCAACGGAACGCCTTCGATTCTGAGCACTCTGTTGTCAGCCATTCTCGGTTTTACCTCGCTGCGGTAAAGCGCCGAGTCATCGTGGGCGATATTACGCGATGACAACTCTGGTGATGTGCGACGAGGAAGAGCGTGGAACTCTTCATCGGCGCACTTCACCCAGGGCACGAGCACGGACATCGAGCGAGTCGAACAATACTTGCCGCAGGTGTTGCTTCGCGACGATTTGTGGACCGAGCTCCATGTAAAACTCGTTCGCTCGATCATACGCCGGCCAGCGCGGCAACTTCCCGCTCGCCGGCGGGCCGTTCGGATTCAGAGACGTCGCGAATGCAACCCAGTAATCGCTCATCGCATCCGCGAGGCGCGCATCGTACGACGTGTGACCGGCAGACGGCTGCAGCGGTGTGCTTCGACCAAACACGAACGTAATTTCGGCAGAATGATACGCGCCCCGCGCGCGATTTGCGCTGTCCTCTGCAACACGACTGAATTGATAGATCCACGCTCGCGCACCTCGCGACGTAATCGTCACTGGCCGGCGATGTCGTCACTGGTTATCTGGAGTCGGAATCGAGCGGCCACGACGCTGACGATCGGTTGAGCCAGCGCGAACGTGAAGTGGTCGTGAGGATCGCGCGCGGCTACAGCAACAAGGACATTGCCGCTGAGCTCGAGCTCAGCACGAAGACGGTCGAAACATACAAAGCGCGAGTTGCCGAAAAGCTCGGCCTTCACAGCCGCGTGGACATCGTCCGTTACGCCGCGCGAAAAGGATGGCTGAGCGACGCGCACTGACACATAATGTCTCTGTACGGTTCTCTGTAGGGAATTGTCCCGACACACATTTCTGCTCCTCCCGATACCAGAGTACTGTTACGGTTCTTAGAATCTTGCGTGGTGATAGATCACGCACAGAACCAACAACTAGCCGACGGAAATGCCGACGCGTGGACGTCTGCCGAGAGGGCGGAGGCCGCGTTCAGGTCGGAAGTTGCGACAGCATTTCTCGGCAAGTCGATTGCGCCGGACCCGCTTCGCGCGCGAGTGTGGGAGCTTACGCGAGTCTTGCGCGCAATGGGTCTGCCTCCGGAAGCGGCGCTTGTCCGAATAAAGGCGACAATGTTTACTGCGGTCGCGACACGCGCGCCTCATGGATCCGCCGGGGGCCTGTCACCGAGGGACGGGGCGGTACTCACCGAGAAAATCGTCACCTGGTGCATCGAGAGTTATTTCGACGACAGTCCGCATCTTGACCATTAGCGCCTGACGCCTCACCTCGCGCCTGGCCGCCTGGCTCCCTCAGACCTCGGACCTGTTGTTACGCTTCTCCCTTCCCGTTGCAGCTGGTCGCACCGAAATTACTGCATGAAGCTCTATACCTATCTCAACTACGGTGGAAACTGCCAGGAGGCATTCGAGTTCTACGAAAAGCACCTCGGCGGAAAAATCACGATGATGATGAAGCAAGGCCAACTCCCGCCACCGCACAAACCGATACCGGGCTGGGAAGATCGCGTGCTTCATGCACGTATCGAATTGGGCGACACACTCCTCACGGGCGCCGACATTCCGCCCGAGCGATTCAAGCCAATGCGCAGCGCGTATCTAACGCTTGTCGTCGACAGCAACGACGAAGCGGAGCGTATCTATGATCTCCTCACCAATCCCGGTGAGATCTTCGTGAAGATGGAAGAGAATTTTTACGCGCACCGCTTCGCCATGTTCAGGGATCGGTTCGGTACATCCTGGATGTTGATGCACGAAAAACCGATGGGTTGACGCCGCTAAGGATTTTTCCGATTGCCCGCAACGGTGCGCGCCACATTCCACCCGCTGATTATCACGCGCGGCGGCGCATGAAGATCGCGTAAGCGATATTTGGCCGTGAGCGTGCGCGTCTCGCCCGGCAGAAGAGACAAGTAATTGTCTTCCCACAAAACCGGTAAGGCTTCCTCACTATCGCGCCCCACCACCTGAAGCCGAATGAAGAACGCGATCGATTTTCCCGAATTGCGCAAACTGACTGTTGCCTCTCCCTCACCCGCGTGGCTTGTGAAATGCGGCCTCGCTTCGACCGAGGCAGGAGGCATTGTTCTCAGCGCAGTGAGATCCGCATAAGCGTTTACAGGCGTCATATACCACGTTGATGAATCAGACAGCACGTCGTGTTTCGTCGATAGCCAATAGAAATTGTTGCTTACCGTATGCCCGTCTGCGCCGGTCAAGCGCAAATCAACAAAGTACGCCGCAGTTGGCAGACCAGTCGGCTCAGGAAGAACGAACACACGCATGCTGCTGTCTGCAGGAATATCCAGTGTCGAGTCACGCGAGAATTTCTGCGACCCGTCGAGCCCGAGTATTCTCGCGCTCAAATGCGCGCCTCGCACAGGTGTGCGTGTCATGTTGCTGTTCACGACAGCTATCGATCTGTCGTCGTACGAGTACAACACGTGAACGGGCTCGTTCGCTTTCTTCGTTCCGAAATAGCCGCCTGCCGGTCGCAGATACCAATCGAACAAGTGCCAGTAGATCGACGGCCATGCGTTATTGAACATCCACTGAATAATTCCTGTCGAGACGTACTCGTTTCGACGATACGCCTCGAACATCGCGCGCTCTCCCTCGTACGTCATCAGCTGTGACGTGGCTGTGTAATCCTCGATGTTCTTCGGCTCGCCGTATCGCGTCGACAACGCAGTGTTGAATCGATCGAGCAAATGTGTGAACTGACCGCCCGCAGCATGGAACAGCCACACACTGTCCAGCGGCCACTTGAGGCTGGTCGCAGGAACCATCTTGCGCATGCTTTCAATCGGAGGAACGGCAGCGCCGGGACTCGTCTCGGTATTGTAAGCCCACGCTCCCCCGTGAGTGCTGTCCTGCATCCAGTACGACGGAGGAACCCAATCGTATGGTCCGGTCATCTTCACTCCGCTCGCGCCGGAGAACTGCGCGGGTTTCGCGCTCGCGGATGAGATTGTTGGATTCGGCCACGCTTCTTTTTGTTCTATGTCGAGATATGTCTGCTCGACATTCGCCGGCGGAGGATTGT
Organism: Gemmatimonadaceae bacterium; assembly: GCA_046262875.1. Classification (GTDB taxonomy): domain Bacteria; phylum Gemmatimonadota; class Gemmatimonadetes; order Gemmatimonadales; family Gemmatimonadaceae; genus UBA4720. Next base: position 38,650 of record JBHELX010000012.1, read on the forward strand.
CGCTTCCGTTCAGCCAAACGAAAACGCTCGGATGACCGCGCAGCCGGCGGATCTGATCGCGCAGCGACGCCGCCGAGACGGCGAATTGTTCCGGTCCCCACTTCGGCCATTCTTCAAAAGCCTGGCAGCACACCCATCCGGTCATTACGAGAATACCAAGACTATCCGCGCGATGGAAAAAGCGGTCGTTCTCGTAATTGCCTTCGAGACGGAGCGTGTTGAGATGCATGTCGAGTGCATAGCGCATCTGTGCATCCTGCCGCTCCGGCTGTGGACGGAAGAACGCGTCGGGTGCCCAGCCGCCACCGCGAATCAGAATACGTCGTCCATTCACGCGAAAGAGACGTCCGCCTTTTGGCGTGGACTCTGATGTGACTTCGCGAATCCCGAACGGCAATCGGATCCGGTCCGACACGCGATTGCCGGAGACAAACTCGAGGGATAAGTCGTGCAGCTCCGGCTTTCCCAGCTCCGCCGGCCACCACAGTCGCGGATTCGTGAACCGCAGCTGCGGAAAATCCTCGGGCGTGAATCGCACTAGCGGTGTGTCATTCGCCGCAACTGTAATTGGGCGACTGAACTCCACGTTTCCGATGCGACCTCTCAGCGTACCGCTGACTGAATGCGTGGTGAGATTTCTGAGACCTGTTACGACCGTCAACGCCGCAGTCCGCAGTGACGAATCGATGTGACTGACAACCTCCGGATAACGCACGACGACATCGCCACTCGAGCTCAGATACGCGGGCTGCCACAATCCCATGTCCTTATCCGGCGGCGATGGATTCCAGTCCACCCACGTGGTCTGCAAGTCAGGCGGCGTCGGTGCGAAAATCTCGACAGCCAGCACATTGGTCGCGCTGGCTCTTACCCCATCACTAATATCCAGCTCATACCGTCGATACGTGCCGGCGATCCGAGTTGAATCCGCGATTCGATGACCATTGAGCCAGATATTCGCGCGGTAGTTGATTCCATCGAAGTTCAGCGCGAGACGTTTGCCGCGCATTGTCGCCGGCACGTGAAACGTGGTGCGGTACCACCACGGAACAGCGAACGGACTCTGTGGATCCATCGGCAAGTGCACGAAATTCGCGCCGATCTTGTACGTAACTCCAGGCAGCGACCTGAAATTCATCCCAAAATACGGATCGCCGTAAAGACCGTCGTCGACGAGCGTGCCCATAACCGTCGACGGTACGGTCGCGTGGTACCATCCCTTCGGTGCATACGCCAACGACGAAATTTTCGCTCCATCGACACCGACTTTTGCCGACGACTGGATGAGCCAGCCGTCGCGCAGCATGTGCCGCTCCTGCGATTGCGCTATGCCTGCGCCGACGAGAAAACCAAAAAGAACTGCGGAGTTGATTCGCTTCATAATGTTGCTGGTTCGAGTCCGAATGGCCAACGCTTTGTGTTCCACGACCAGAGCAAAAATGCAACGCACCCGAGGGCGAGGACACCCACACCGAACGCAATCACCTGAAGCTCAGTGGTCGCGAAAACGAAAATCCAGCCAAGCACCGCAATAACCGCCGGAATCGGATACAGCCACATGCGATAAGGACGCGGCATCTCGGGAGCTTGCTTGCGCAACATCATCAATCCAACCGCTTGCCCCATGAATTGCACGACGATGCGCGTGACAATGAGCGCATCGATCACGGTGCCCAGCGAAAAGAACCCTGCTACGATCGAAAGCAGGCCGAGCACAAGCAGGGAGACGTATGGAAAATCTTTTGTCGGATGCAGCCGGCCGAATACCCGAAAGAAATAACCACTCTCCGCCGCGGCAAATGGAATTCGCGAGTAGCCGAGCAGCAACGCGAACACCGAGCCGAACGCGGTCCACAGCACAAGCAGCGTGAAGATTATCGCGACGGTCGAGCCGTAAATCCTTTCCATCATCACCGACACAATGAAATTCGATTCCGCATGCTGGGCCGCCGGTACAAATTCACGCCAGGGTACGATTCCGATAATCGAGAGATTTATTCCGAAATAAATCAGCGCGACTGCGGCTGTGCTGATCAGGATCGATCGCGGAATCACGCGACCAGGATCGCGCACCTCGTCGCCGATGTAGCAGATGTCGTAATAGCCGAGGTAATCGTAGATCCCTATGCGCGACGCTGCGCCCAATCCGAGAAAAAAGCCAAGCGAGAAATTGAAGGCGCCCGGCGGAAAATCGAATGCAATCTTTGGATCGAAGTGCGTTGCCCCGGTGAAAATGACTGCGACGACCGTAATCAACGTGCCGATCCAGAGAGAGATCGTGATCTTCACGATGGATTGAATGCGGCGGTACAGAAGCGCGATGTTGATCACACCGACGACGGTTACGAGTGCGATGACGCCCGGACGCGTGAGCCCTTTCCAGATGTACGTCGCGTAAGATGCGAACCCGATGTATCCCGAGGCAATTTCCAGTGGGCCGCTGAGGATGAATTGCCAGACGAAAAGAAAAGCCATGAGTCGTCCGAACCTTTCGCGTCCGAACGCTTGGCGCAGATAGTGGAACGATCCTCCGGATCCCGGCATCGCTGCGCCGAGCTCGCTCCATACCATTCCATCGCAGATCACGATGACGAGCGAAACGATCCATCCCAACATCGCTTGCGGTCCGCCGAGCGCCGTCATCAGAAGCGGGATCGTGATGAACGGCCCGACGCCCATCATGTTCGTCATGTTGAGGGCCGTCGCAGGAAGCAACGTGAACCGGCGATGGAGTTGAGGCTGTTCCGGCATCGATGTCGACCTTAAGCTAAATGCCGTCGATGCACAAACTCATGAAGGCTTGTCGATCCGGGCAAGCAGCGCACTGTAGCCAGGATGCGCGCGCACGGACGCGAGATCGGGATCATTGCGAAGCCACTCGGGACGACACCATCCGAGATCCACCGCTTTGTCGAGAAGATCGAGCGCGCGATCGGGGTTGCCGATAAGCGATGTCAGGCAGGCGATGTTGTAGAGTGCGCTGATTTCGTTCGGATCGACTTCCGCTGCGCGGTCAGCCATATGCTTCGCTTCAGCAATGTTGCCGAGGTGGAAGCTTGAAAGTGCAGCGTATTGCAGCGCTCGCGAATCCCCCGGATTTACTGCTATTGCGCGCTTCGCCGCTTCGAGTGCTCGTCGCGAGTTGCGCTCCTTGTCATCTTTTCGTCCAAGATTCGCGTATATCGCCTGTGCGAGACCGGCCGCCTGAAAATCGTCTTCTCTGAGCGCCGAAGCGCGTTCGAAGTATTCGGCTGCTTCTTCCATTCTGCCCTGCATCTGCACGATCCTGGCGTAGTAGTACGGCGCTTCAAAAAGAGTCGGGTCCAGCTCCATGGCTTGACGCAACTCGTCGTGCGCTTCGTCGAGTCGTTTCAGGCACGAGAGAGCAAGACCGCGCGCAGCGTGCGCCTCGGCAAGCGTTGGATCGAGCTGAACTGCGCGCTGACTCGCGGAGTCCGTCTGCTGTAATGCTTCGTCGCCGCCGCTGAAATACATGTAGCGGATCGCGGAAGAGTCGGCCAACCCTGTATATGCGAGCGCATACTCCGGATCGAGACTGATCGCGCGACGGAACATGTCCTCCGCCGCTTCCCACGACTCTCGACGCCACTGATGATACAACTGCCTTCCGCGCAGATAGTACTCGTACGCGCGAACATTTCTCGTGCGCGCCGCTTTGATCGCCGACTCCTCACGCTTCGAGAGCACGACACGCAGCGCCTTGACGATGTTCGCCGCGATTTCGTCCTGAATCGCGAACACGTCGGCCATTTCGCGATCGAAACGCTCAGACCACAGATGATATCCCGTCTCGACGTCGATCACCTGTGCTGTCACGCGCAATCTGTTGCCGGCTTTCCGCACGCTGCCTTCGAGTAGCGTTTTCGCGCCGAGCTGTCGGCCGATCTCGCGCATGTCGAGGCTTTTGCCTTTGAACGCAAAAGCTGAAGTTCGCGAAACAACCTCGAGCGCCTGAACTTTCGTGAGTGCATTGATGATCTCTTCAGCTATGCCGTCGCTGAAGAATTCATTTTCAGGATCGGTGCTCATATTCGAGAACGGGAGCACGGCGATCGATGGCTTCTGGTCCTGCGTCGCGCGCTGCTTCGGCTCTAGTGCTGTGGCAAATTCCGCCGATGTCGAAAAGCGATCGTGTGCATCGCGGGAGAGCGCGCGGCGAACGGCTTGAGAGACGTATTCGGGAATCGCCGGGATGATCGCGCTCACATTCCGCGGCGTGTCGGTGAATCGCTTCGCGATCAACGCCTGAGGAGTCGAAGCGATAAAAGGCGGTTCGCCGGTGAGCATTTCATAGAGAACGCATGCGAGGCTGTACTCATCGCTGCGTCCATCCAGCTCCGTCTCACCGGCCGCTTGTTCCGGACTCATGTAAGCGGGTGTACCGATTGCGATCCCCGTGCGCGTGAGATTGGAGCCACCCGCGTCGCTAACGGCTTTCGCAATTCCGAAATCGGTGACGAGCGCTTCTCCCTGAGTGAGCATCACGTTTTCAGGTTTGATGTCGCGATGCACTACGCCGAGGTTATGGGCGTAGTCGAGCGCGCTCGCTATCTGTCGCGCGAGGGCGATCGCCTCATCCGCACCGAGTCTTCCTTCCCGATCCATACGATCGCGCAGATTGTTGCCCTCGATGAAGGGCATGACATAGAACAGTGTTCCGTCGACTTCACCGGAATCGTGAAGCGCGACTATGTGCGGGTGGTTGAGTCGCGCGGCGAGGCGTATCTCCTGGAAAAATCTCTGGGTGCCGAGAACGGCCGCGATTTCCGGGTGCATCACTTTCAGTGCGACCGGTCGATCGTGCCTCGTATCCTGAGCGCGGTACACGACCGCCATCCCTCCTCGACCCACCTCGTGCTCGATCTGGTAGCGTCCGCCTACCATAGTCGATTTCGCGATGGGTGCAGTATTCGTCATTGAACCGCGTGAAGAGGTGAAGGCAATTATATCTCGTCGTGCAGGAGTCCTGCCAGATGCGCAGCGCGCGGTTTTTGACTGGCTGAATATTCTTCGTCAAGCGTGGGTAGCCGCCGATGAAGCGATCGACCGGTATTCACGCGCTGCGAGGACGCCGCCGATGAATCCACCAAGGTGTGCCTGCCAGCTGATACCTGCCGAGTGGGGAATCACACCAAGTACCAATGGGCCAAAGAATACCGTGACCAGAATGCTGAGTGCAACGCTGGCAAAGCTGCGCGCATACCAGCCCGCCAGCATCAAAAAGCCAAGATATCCGTAGATCACGCCACTTGCTCCGATGTGAACGGATCCTGGTGCGCCAAATAACCACGCCATTGCACCGGAAGCCAGCATCGCGTAAACGGTGACCGGCAGGAAATGATTCGGGTCGCGCAACATTACCAGCCATCCAAATAACAGGAAGGGAATGGTGTTGCTGAGGAGATGGGCGAGACTTCCGTGAAGAAATGGCGCGAAGAGAATACCGCGCAGTCCGATCGCGGTGCGAGGAATGACGCCGAGCAGCAAAAGGTGTCCGCCCGACAGCCAGCTCGCGATGAAAACGATCCACATCAGCGCAACCGCTCCGCCAAGGATAGTCGCCTGGGCCTTCACGGTCTGGCTGAGTGTTCGTCGTGGAAGTGTCAAATCATCGTGCATCGTCATATATGACATTACCTCAACTGCCGGCGGAAGGCTCACTCTCCGGACTCGCGGGATGCGGTTTTAGCGCGTTCGGAGCACCGCGAAAAATAGCCCGGCAATCGAGATCATTGTGGTCGTCCAATAAACCAAAGTCCACTTCAGGACCTCGCTGCGCATTGCATGCATCTCTGTGCGCAGAGCTTCGATTTCAGTATGAAGAACGCCACGCGTCTCCGCGATTTCACCGCGCAACTCCCCTCGCAAGGACGCGATTTCAGCGCGCAACTCGCCGCGCAACGACGCGATTTCTGCATGCAGCGTTGCTTTGAACCGCTCCCAGTTCAAATCGTTCAGCTCACGAAGCTGCGTCTGGTAGGTAAGGTCCACGGCGTTGAACCAATCCACGAGCTCACTCGCGATGTCATCCCCGAGTCGCTCGTAGAATTTGCGTGAAAGTTTTTCTGTCACAGGCACTCGCTTCTCCCATTGAAGTCGAGCCCAATCAAATGATAGATACGCTCGGCAGCGTTATCTCCGCAACGCCCCGTTCAGCGTTTCTACGCTCAGCCCGCACCCGGTTACGCTCGTGTGTGGCCAGCTCGTCTGAGCGCTACCGCTCAGACCGCGCGTAGTTGAATAGAGGAAGGAGTCGCGCGCTCCGCTTGTTGGCTGCGTAATTCAACAGCCCGATTTGAACGCCGTCGAGTGTTCGCGCATAATTAAAAATCCCGATTGCCAGTCCCTGCTGGGTTCCCCGAACATCGTTGTATGCGCTGATATTCACTCCGTTCGCGCGTCCGTACTGGACGATCTTGAAGTAAAATGGCGCCACGATCAAACCTCGAGTCTGCTCGGCGCCGATCCCTGAAGCGACGGCGACGCCTTCAATACGCTGCGCTCCGATCCCAATCGCGGCGACACTCAAATACTTGAGAGTTCCGCCCGCTCCAATGCCAACACCAGCGAGCTGAATGCCTGTTACATCGTGGCCGGCTCCTACGCCAATTCCCGCGACGGTCAGTCCCTTGACGTTACGTCCTACTCCAGCACCGATGCCGGCGATCATGACACCGTTCATATCGCCACCCACACCCGAGGCGATTCCACTGAGAAGGATTCCTCGACCGTTTCCGCCGACACCGACACCGATACCTCCAATCGCCACTCCGACCAGATTTTGTCCAATGCCCGCGCCAATCCCACCGATCGCTGCGCCTTCGAGATTCTGGCCGATGCCCATTCCAATTCCGCCAATTCCGATGCCGCGAAGATCGTCGCCTATTCCCATTCCAATACCACCGACGCCAATTCCACGCAGATCTCGGCCGACGCCCATGCCGATCCCGCCGACTGCAATTCCTTCGATGTCCTCGCCCGCTCCCAGACCGATTCCACCAATTCCCAATCCGTGAAGTGATTGGTTGACCGCTACACCGAAGATTCCCGCTCCGATACCAGTAATGCGCTGCGCTCCGGTCATTGGAACGCCGAGCGCTAATCCGTTGACGACGCCGTGATTTTCACGATAGGGTTGCCACACTGTGATGTCGACGCCGTTGACCTCCTCCATGCGCCGGTCGCGGAAATTGAGTCGAAGGCCGGTGACGCGACGGGAGTCACCAATGCTGATGCCAACGTCATGTACGGTGAGGTCGAGCGACTGCGCGGCAGTGATTTCAGAATAAGCAGCTAACATGCACAATGCCGCGAGCATTGTTTTGACGCGGAGGGTCATCAGGCTGGAGTCGGAGGGAGTACTCTCGCGACTACGTGCCCAAGTCTAAGGTGGTTTCAAGCAGTGATCGCTAATGAATTGCTGCTTTCAGTCGCTCGATATCCCGCTCCTCGCCCTTTGTAGGAACAATCCGGGCTCCTGTCTTCGCGAGACAAACCGATCGGTCTGTCAGACATTTTAGACCAGCCTCCATCCTCTGGTTGTGATCATCGATGGTAAGAGCGTTGACCAGACAATGATCTGCTTGTTGGTAACAATTGAGGATCTCCAGGATAATGTCGACAGCCGATTTCTCTGCCATGGCTTTTGCCCTCTGGTCCGGGAAGTTCTTCAGGGGAATGTCAATCCGGTGCGCAAGTATCAGTCCGCGTTTGCCGGTTAGTTCTCTGTGTGCCAAAGCAGGTTCAGGCATTCATCGTGCGAATCAAATCAACGAATGATGTTTCAACGCGCGCTCATACCTGTTCTACTTGCATCGTTGACTGGCGTCACGAGTTGTACTGCTGCGCGATCTGGCGCAACAGCACCGGCGCCGAGCGTTGAATCGAACCAGACATTTGCAGAGTACGTCGTCGCCCTTCGAAAATCTCTCTTGATAGCACGCACGCAGCTCGATTCAATGATCGCGCAGCTCAATCTGGTGTCCGGTGAGTCCAAGTCTGACGCGCGCGCGACCGAGCTCCTGAAGAACATCACGCCGCTCGATTCGACATACAGAACGAGGATGGCGGATTACACGTGGGTGGTTAACAGCTCGAGCCCAACGCCTGTCACGACGCGTTTCCCGTTGGACCCCCCGCCGTCTCCGCTGGTTCAGCCGTTCGCGGACGGTGAAGACTGGATGCTTCAAAGCCCGATGATTTTCAGAGCAAGGAACGCCCCTTCATTGATAGTGATCGTTCCTCGCGGGTTTGTAACCGACTACGCTAGCATTCCTCGACCGTTGAGAATTCTTTTGCCAAACAACGGCGAGTACGGAAACGCGACGATCGTCCATGACTATCTGTATTGGAGGCAGGATTGTACCAGATCGCAATCTGACAACATCCTGGCGATTGCGATGAAGGACGAAGGCGTGTCGGATGTGACAGTTAGAGCAGTTCAGATTGGTGTGCGTCTTGGTGGCCAGGGGAGCTGGGACAAGAATCGTGAGGATCGACAGTCAGGGCTCGTCAGAACAGTTGGAGCGCCGTTCGATCAGGTGCCTCCTGGTGTGACTTGGGATGTGTACAGGGAGTGGATCCGCAAACAGAATGGAAAGTCGGGAGTGGAGTACGCAGTGCCGGCGAAAGTATGTGCGATGGGCGACAGCGAGTAGCGTTAGAGATAGCTGAGCCATGGATTGTTGCTTCGAGCCTTGACCGCCGCGTACCAGCGACACGCCGGATAAACGAGAAGCACGACGGTAATCCAATACAGGTACACGACAGGCAAGGACGCCGGCCACCCTGGTGGCTGCGTAACCGGATACTTATCCGGGCTCGGCGACTCGAACATCCAATGCACTCCGCCGAATCGCACGAGCGCAGTGAGAATTGCGAGCAGGTGGAGTACGGTGAAATGCAGCAGATAGTAAAACATCGGGACTTTTCCAATTGTCAGCGCCGGTCGAAGGACGCGCGGCGTGCGACCATCGACGAGACTCAGAAACACGAGCACTGGCCCGAGTGTCATCAACAGGAAAAGCAGCGACGGTGGGTACTTCGTTGCGTTGAGGAATGACAACACGGTAAAGAGTGTGGTCTTCTGATGCGACCACTTTGCCGGATCGCCATACACGTTGATCGCTCTCAGCAGAATGAACGCAGCAGATACACCAATGCCGGCGCGAAGTAGAATCGCTCGGCGCCGAGGTGCATCGAGTGAATAGAGCGGACCGATTCCGTAGCCGAGTGCCATGACGCCGATCCACGGGATGAGTGGATATGCGACAATGACGAGATGCCCGGGCGACATGTAGAGCAAACCGGGGCTGTGCAGCACGTTCCATATCGGCGCCCATGCACCGAATGATTGCGCTTTGATTGGGTCGAGCAGATTGTGCGCGACGATCATGATCGCTCCGATGACTGCAACCGCTTTCGCCGGCAGATAAACCAGCGCGGCGAGCACGATCATCGACCAACCCAACGCCCACAGAACTGTAAGAATCGTTACGTGGTAATCGACATTGAATTGCAGGAGGAAACGGAATAGCACTGCGTCGAGAAATATCAGCCACAGTCCGCGTGTCAGCAGGAAAAATGCAAGCTGTGAGATTGACCGACGCCGGAGCGCGAGGTACGCACCGACTCCAGCAAGAAAAAAGAATGTTGGCGCGCTGAAGTGAGTGATCCATCGCGTCAGGAACAGTCCCGCGCTCGCAGTCGCGAGGTTCGTCGGACTCGCAGCTGCGTCTCCGAAGAAGTCGCGTGTGTGATCGAGCGCCATGATGATCATGATGACGCCGCGTACAATGTCGACGGATTCTACGCGCTGGCGCAAAGAGGGCGATGATGGTGCTGTCACTTGGGAGGCTCAGGTTTGAGCAGGATTCGAAAAGCGCGCAATGAGTGTGGCTGCAGAGCTTCACGCCTCTCCGAATTTCTCCGAGATCAGCTGTCTGAAGCGCGGAAGATCCCGGATGTTCGCGAGATCCGAATCCGTCAGATACCACTCCTTATGAAGAAAGCCGAGCTCGAGCGCGCGCTCGACGTGATCTATCGCGATGTCCACCCGGCCCGCAACCGAATGGAAGCACGCAAGATTGTACAACATCACCGGATGACTCGGATCCAGATGTAACGCGCGGTTCGCCCATTCCATTGCGCGCTCCGACTCGCCAAGCCGCTCGAGATTGATTGCGCCTAGATAAAGCGCGCGCGAATCACCCGGGTTCAGCATGATCGCACGCTCGGCAGCTTTCACCATTCGCCCGGATACCTCGAGAAGATTGCTGCGATCACCGAGTGACTGATACGCCATCGCGAGGTACGAGAGTGTCTGGTATTCGTCAGGCCTGATCGCCACGGCCCGCTCGTACATTTCCGCGGCCTCGTGAAGCTTGCCCTGTGATTGAAGCGTGCGACCATAGAAGTAGGGCGCCTCATAAAGCATGGGATCGAGACGCATCGCTTCCTGGAACTCCTTGTCCGCCTCGGCGTACCGATGCTGGTGAGAGAGCGTCAATCCACGCGACGAATGGGCCTCGGCCGAATTCGGATCGAGCTCCAGCGCGCGTTTGCTCGAGGCGTCAGCCTGCGCGACTGCCTCCTCCCCTCCACCCTGATCCTGCGCGCGGAAAACCGAACAGTCGGCAAGCCCCGCGTAGGCAAGCGCGTAATGCGGATCGAGTGCGATCGCTCGCCGATACATATCCTCTGCCGCGTCGAGCGTCTCACCTCGGCGCTGATGGAATAGCTGGCGTCCGCGTAGATAGTATTCGTACGCACGAACGCTTTGCGTCGGCACTTTTTTTATCGCGGCTTCTTCGTTCGGCGTGAGCACGAGCTTGAGCGCATTCACGATGTTCGTCGCGATCTCATCCTGAATCGCAAACACATCAGCCATCTCTCTGTCGTAGCGTTCGGACCACAGGTAGTTGCGCGTCGCGACATCGATGAGCTGACCGGTAACGCGCAGGCGGTTACCGGCCTTGCGTACACTGCCTTCGAGAATCGTCCGCACTCCGAGCTTCTTACCTATCTCTGACGTGTCTTCGTTTCGCTGCTTGAACGCGAATGCTGATCCGCGAGAAACCACAGCGAGCGCTTGAATTTTCGTTAGGGCATTGATGATCTCTTCAGCGATCCCATCCGCGAAGAATTCATTCTCCGGATCTGCGCTGAGATTCGAAAACGGAAGCACCGCAATGGACTGCTTTCCGTTTTGCTCGGCGCTCACGGAATGCGCGGCTGATGCGTCGGTAAGTGCCTTCGCAAAATCGGTCGCCGTCGCAAACCGATCTACAGGGTCGAGGGACATCGCTTTCGAAACGGCCTTCGATAGCTCGGGGCTCGCGCTGCTTGCAGCAGAATCAAGACTCGGCGGCTTGTCGGTGAAACGCATTGCGATGACACGCTGCGGCGTAGACGCGTTGAACGGCGCTGCACCGGCAACCATTTCGTAGAACGTGCAAGCCAGGCTGTACTGATCGCTTCTGCCGTCGATCTGTGTTTCGCCGCTTGCCTGCTCCGGGCTCAAATAAGCCGGTGTGCCGAGTGCGACTCCTGTCTGCGTGATCGAGGTGCCTGCTGCGGCTGTGATTGCCTTTGCAATTCCGAAGTCGAGAATCAGCGGCTCGCCGTCGCACAACATGATGTTCTCTGGTTTGATGTCGCGATGAACAACGCCGCGCCGATGCGCGAAGTCGAGAGCTGCGGCCGCTCTCGATATGATCTTCACCGCATCAGCGACCGGAATTTTTGTCTCGCGATTGAGCCGCTCACGCAATGATTCGCCTTCGACGTGCGGCATCACGTAGTACACGACGCCACGGTGCTCACCAGAGTCGTGAAGTGGAACGATGTTCGGGTGACTGAGTCCTGCTGCCGTCGTTATTTCCGAGAGAAAGCGCGCGGTTCCCATCGATGCAGCGATCTCCGGCTTCATGACTTTGACAGCCACGCGCCGGTTATGCCTTAGGTCCCGAGCGCTATAAACCGTGGCCATGCCTCCGTGCCCGATCTCCGCCTCGATGTCATAGGCAGGTCCGATGTCAGGCGTATCCGCGCCGGTGAGCATAGGGCTTAACGTAGCTGTGGTGCGCGGTGAAGACGAGAGGCTCGGTGATTGCACTTCGCTGCATCGATGAATCTTAAACTCGGGATGTGCGGGTTTACTATCGCCGCAGCGACGTATTACAAGCAATTCAAGGTCGTGGAAGTTCAACAGACTTTTTATGACCCTCCCTCTGACTCGACGCTGGAGCGGTGGCGATCTCAGGCCCCGCATGATTTCGAGTTCACCATGAAAGCCTGGCAGGTGATTACTCACTTCGGAGCCAGCCGCACTTATCGGCGCTTGAAATCACCCTTCAGCGAGAACGAGCGGGCCGACGCTGGAGGATTTCGATTGACGGATACCGTTCTGCGCGCGTGGGAGAGGACCGTCGAATGCGCGCGAATATTAGGTGCGACTGCGATTCTTTTTCAATGTCCAGCGAGCTTCAAATCGAGCGATGAGAACGTTCGAGCGATAGGAAATTTTTTTCGGGCGATCGATCGACCGGCGCGCATGAATCTCTTATGGGAGCCGCGCGGCGCATGGCCCGATGACATCGTGCTGTCACTATGCCGAGAGCTCGATTTGATACACGCAGTCGACCCGTTCATCAGGCCTTCGTTGACACCGAAGCTCATTTACTGGCGTTTGCACGGAAATAAAAGTCACTACGCGCGATATACCGACGATGAGCTGCATCAGATTCGAGATTGGATACCCGATTTCGGCGGTGACGCCTACCTGATGTTCAACAATGTTCCGCGAATACACGATGTGAGGCGATTTCGTGAGCTTGGTCTTGATCCCGGCATGACGCCGTGATTGTCCTGTCATCCGAAAGGTCGGACAAAATCTTATGCGTTCGCTGCGAATTCCAGCTTCAGTGGAATCGCGCGTGTGAGTGAGTCGCGTACCGGCGACGACCGCTCACATCGTTCCCGCAAATTCTCAAGTTGGCCGGGCGTGGCCCCGGGAACGGAAACGCGCACTGTGTAATCGATCTTGTCGTAACCGGATCCCGACTCAGCTTCCAGACCAAGATATGATTGCAAGTTGAAATGCCCGGTCGCTTCGACGGACAGATTTTCGATTTTGAGACCGAGAAAGGAAGCATGTACCGCCACTAAATCGATATCGCACACGGCGAGCGCGGTGAGCACCAGCTGCATTGCGTTGAGCTCGCCCGGCCCACCGAACTCGAGCGCCCCGTTTTTGAATTCGACGCGTGAGCGGCAGCCGCCGATCCAATTAGCGAAAAGCTTCGGATTGTTATCTCCTTTGGTTGCGTCATCCTGACACATGTTCTTGAACGCCAGCATCTTTGAGACGTTGACGCCGTTCAGTTCTGCGGTCTGCTCCATAAAGGCTCCAGTTGTCGATAAACGTAGAAGAAGATAGCACGCGACGCTTCCCCCGCTGCACGACTCTATGGAAGAGGCTTCACCAGATTCGCAGCCGATGCGGCAAATTTGAAATCCCGTAGCGCAATCGCCACCGATGCTCTAGCCTAGGGCGAAATGAAAGACAAACTGAGCCGGCTCGAATTGAGCGTCGCCGGAATCCTAACGATCCTGGCAATAGCGCTCCGCGCCAAACTTGCTCTCTCCGCCGGCGGCTTATGGAGAGACGAAGCTAGTACACTGGGAGTAGCCACATCGCCGACAGTTCGCGAAGTCTGGATGAATCTGCAATCCGATTCATTCCCTCTCTTGTGGATGCTGATTGTACGCGAGGTCGCACATCTAGGCGGCCTGATGAACGACCCAATTTTTCGACTGCTTGGCTTTGGCGTCGGAATCGCCCTTGTGATTGTTCTCTGGTTTTACGCTCGGACACTGCGTTACCGAATCCCATTGGTCTCCATAGCGCTACTGGGTCTGACGCCAAGCGTCATTACGTGGGGCTCAACACTGCGCGCATACGGCTTCGGAATGGCGTTGTCCATTCTGTGTACGGCATTCCTGTGGCGCGTCGTTCAATTCGGACGCTGGCGAGACTTTCTGCTGGCTTGTGTAGCCGCGGTGCTGAGTGTTCAAGCCCTCTATTACAACTCTGTACTTCTGCTCGCGATGTGTTCCGGCGGCCTTGTTGTGTCCATGCGAAGGCGAGACCCCCGTACTTCTATTCTCATTGCGGCAGTGGGCGCGGCTGCTGCGATGTCTATGATTCCTTACGCCTGGGTAGTTGCGCGAGTAAGCCAATGGACGGATGTGCTACGAATTCCCCGCTACGATTTCCCTTTGTTTTGGAGCAAGCTTTACGAAACGCTACAACCAGGCGGTCGATGGACCCTCACGCTTTGGGCAGTGATATTCGTGATTGCGCTCGTGGCCACCGCCCGCGGATTTCGTAATAAAAAGGAACCTGGGCCTACACAGACACAACGAGATGTCGCAGCATTCTGCGCGACGACAATGCTCGTGGCAGCTGCAGGCGTCTTTGTTTTCCTGCGCGTTCTGTCTTATGAAACTCAGGCCTGGTACTACTTGAGCCTGCTTGCAATCTGCGCCATCTGCATCGACGGAATATCAGGATCATTGATCCACACCGATCGGGCGCGACAGGCGAGACTTGCAGCCGTGATTGCGTTCGCACTACTCGAGATCCGTCCCGCGTTCAGAACGTCCGCGCAACGCATGACAAACATTGACATCGTGGCCGACACGTTACGCTCGGTCACAACGCCGGGAGATTTCGTTGTTGTGAACCCGTGGTACGTGGGACTCAGCTTCAACCGTTATTATCGAGCTCGAGTACCATGGGAAACGATTCCGGCCATTGGCTTTCTTCGATACCATCGGTTCGACCTCTTGAAGAAGCAAATGAGCTCAAAGGATCAGGAAGCGCCAGTTCGACACGCGAAGGAACAGATCGAGAGGGCACTTAGCACTGGCCATCGGGTCTTCGTCGTTGGCGATTTTGCTTCCGCTCCGCTGGGACGCGAACCACTCATGCTTGCGCCCGCGCCGCTTCCTGGCAATCGATGGCCCGAAGGGATGTACCAGAATCAGTGGTCGCTCATGATCGGATCGTTTCTGATAAAACACGCCGATACGACGCAGCACGTCCACACTGACTCATGGCACATCAATCCGTACGAAAACGTGCGCATCACGATGGTTTCGGGATGGTACCCATGAACCAGGATCAGCCGAGATGCGCGAGTCTCAGGAATTCCTCACGCGTTGCATGATCCTCGCGAAATACTCCGCGCAGTGACGAGGTTATCGTCCGCGAGTTCTGCTTCTGAACCCCACGCATCATCATGCACAGGTGGTACGCCTCGATCACGACTCCCACTCCACGCGGAGCAAGCACATCGCTCAATGCCTGAGCGATCTCTTCCGTAAGACGCTCCTGCACCTGCAGCCGGCGAGCGAATACATCTACGACGCGCGGCAACTTCGAAAGACCGACGATCCTCCCGTTCGGTATGTATGCGATGTGAGCTTTGCCGTAAAAAGGCAGCATGTGATGCTCGCACAATGAATAGAGCTCGATGTCGCGCACCATCACCATGTTCTCGTGACTCTCCTCAAAGAGCGCATCCCCGATCACGTCCTCGACGCTCATCTCATAACCTCGAGTGAGGAACTCGAGTGAAGAAGCGACGCGCGCCGGCGTCTTGAGAAGGCCTTCCCGCTTGGGGTCTTCGCCAATCAGCTCCAGCTGACGACGCACGAGCCGCTCAGGCTCCGACAGCTGAGAAATGTCTCTGATCTCGGCAGTGAGGACGGACGCGCTCATCGCTTTTCGTCTTCGTGCATGTTCAACTTTCTTCCTTCCATTTCCATTCAGGGCATCCAGGCGAGACTTGATAGCGAAGTTACGCGAATTATCGGCAATAAGTCAAGTATTTCCTTGACTTATTGAAGAATTGGTCCGCCGATGCTACCTTCTATAGATACGCTCACCGATCCGATGCATCTCGACACGAGATTCCTGAACACCACGAGAGGCCAGATTGTCGCGGAACTGAGACGGGGCACACGCACCGTCGAAGAGCTGCGTAAAACAATCGGCATTACCGACAACGCGGTTCGCGCGCATCTCGCGTCACTGGAGCGCGACGGCATCGTGCATCAGGCGGCAACACGACCGAGCGGACGACGTCCGGCAGTTCTTTACGAGCTGACAGAGGCGGCCGAAAGAAGTTTCTCCCAGGCATACATGCCTGTGCTCACGCGGCTCGTGGACTCACTCAGTGAGAGGGTTTCTCCTGAGGAGCTTCAGATGCTTCTTCGGGACGTAGGTGAACGGCTGGCGAAAGAACAACCCGCGCTGAACGGCTCGTTGCGCGAGCGTGTTGAAGGAGCCGCACGAGTGCTGACCGCGCTCGGCGGACTCGCCGAAGTAGAGGACTCAGGCGACTCGCTGATCATTCGTGGATTAAGCTGCCCGCTTGCCGACGCAGTGCGTTCGCATCCGGCGACGTGCCACGCTGCTCACTCGCTCGTAAGTGAGCTCGTTGGAGTGCCTGTGACGGAAGCATGCGACAAGGGCGATCACCCCCGTTGCAGGTTCATGATTGCTGCCGATCAGCGAGCCGGGCAGGATGCCGGGTAATACTCAACGGGTGTGACCTTTGCTAAATGGCATTCGAAAACTCTCTAGAGGGGGAATCGTATGCCGGCATTTACAGTTGGATATTTTGTCGGAAGCCTCGCAAGCCAGTCGATCAACCGAAAGCTTGCGAATGCGCTGGTGAAGCTCGCGCCGTCGGAGCTAACATTGCGCGAGATTCCGATCGGGGATCTTCCCCTCTACTCTTACGATTTCGACAAGGATTACCCTCCACCGGCGCGCGCGCTCAAGGAAGCCATCGACGGAGTCGATGCGGTGCTTTTCGTGACTCCGGAATACAATCGCTCCGTGCCCGGTGCGCTGAAGAATGCGATCGACTGGGCGAGCAGGCCATGGGGGAAGAACTCATTCAACCGAAAGCCATCCGCGACGATTGGCACATCTCCCGGGAAGATCGGGACCGCGGTCGGCCAGCAGCACCTCCGTAGCATCCTCAGCTTCTGCAATTCACCGCAGATGAACGCGATCGAAGCTTACATCCAGTTCACACCCGGGCTCATCAACGACGACGGTGAAGTTACGGACCGAACGACAGAGGAATTCCTTGCGAATTACATGAAGGAGTTCTGCGGTTTCATCGAACGGGTCTACACGGCGCTTGCCGGCGATCGCAAGTAGCGAGTAGGTCATGGAATAACGAGCTGCGCGCTTGCGTCCCATCGATGCGCTACCATCTTCGGTAGCGCATGGACAGTTCAACGCAGCTCACCGAGCTATTGAAAGATGGTTTGTCGTCACGCTACCGAATCGAGCGTGAGCTTGGCCGCGGAGGAATGGCGGTCGTTTTCCTCGCGCGCGATCTCGCGCATGAAAGACCGGTAGCGATCAAAGCTCTCCTTCCCGAAATCGCCGCCGGAGTTTCCACCGAGCGATTTCTTCGCGAGATACGACTCCTCGCGACGTTGCAACATCCGAACATTCTCCCTCTCTACGACTCGGGGCAGGTCCGGGGAATTCCGTACTACGTGATGCCCTTCGTTGCCGGCGAATCGCTTCGTGATCGACTCACGCGTGACGGCGACGTCCCAATAAACCTTGCTGTGCGAATGGCATCCGAGGCGGCCGCTGCGCTCGACTACGCGCACCGGCAGGGAATCGTTCATCGCGACGTCAAACCGGAAAATATCCTGCTCTCCGACGAGCATGTTATCATGGCCGATTTCGGAATTGCGCGCGCCGCAGCTCAATCCGCCGACGACAGGATCACAAGCACATCGGTGACGATCGGCACTCCCGCATATATGAGCCCCGAGCAGGCGAGTGGTGACGTCAACATCGACGGCCGAAGCGACATCTATTCGCTCGGCTGTGTGTTGTTCGAGATGATATCAGGAAAGAGTCCGTTCGCAGGTTCCACTCCTGCATCGGTGATCGCGAGCCGTTTCGCTCATGCTGCACCTCGCATTTCATCGGTGATGCCCGGAGTTCCGGGTGCAGTAGATGTTGCGCTTTCATCGGCGCTTTCACTTTCTCCCGACGACCGCCCGCAATCCGCAGCGGAGTTTGCTGCATTGCTTTCTGGCGAGAGTCATGTTCGACAAAAAACCTCACGGATTCCGCGCATCGGAATTTTTGCAGCGATGCTGCTTGTCCTCGTCGGACTAGCGACGGCTTACCTCTCGAGACGTCCCGAAGATTCCGCCGTTGCGCAACTCCCCTCCAGCAAAGGCGGATCGCCGAGAAAGGGCGGCACGTCGGACAGTAAGGCGCACGAGTTGTATCTCGAAGGAAAGAAAACTCTTCAAGTCCCATCACTCGAAGCGACCACTAAAGCGGCCGATAGTTTCCGTGCGGCAATAGCCCGCGACTCTCTCTATGCAGAAGCGTGGGCAGGGCTCGCTGACACGCACTCCAGCCTTGGCGTTGGTAACTATCAATCAGTTCCGCCGCGACCAGAGTTCGAGCAGGCACGATTCGCTGCGACGCGCGCGCTCGAGCTCGACAGTTCTCTCGCTGAAGCACACACCGCGCTCGCGCTCGTGCAGATGATGTACGATTACGACTGGAAAGCGGCAGCGCGATCACTCGACAAAGCGCAGGCGTTTGATCCGGGCTACGGAACTACTTACCTCTACCGAAGTTTTCTTTTCACGTTTCTGGGCAAGTTCGATTCGGCGACTGCTCTGGCACGCGAAGCGCTGCACATGGATCCCAACGATTTCAGGTTTCGCCAGGATGTTGGCCGCACACTGATCCTTGCCCGCCGGTTTCCTGAAGCTGAAAAGGAGCTCGGGATTTCCATCGCCATGGGAGCGACCAACTCGCGGCTCAGGCAATTGCTGGGTGACGCATTGATGGCGGACGGAAAATTCGCGGAGGCTGTTCGTGAGCTGGAAGCAGCGCAGAAAATTTCGCCGGGGACAAGCAGAATCACGGCGTTCCGAATCGCAGCGTACGCCCGCGCCGGCGAGACGAAACGCGCGCAGGCGCTGATGGATTCGCTGGTCGCTCTCTCGGACAAGCAGTTCGTTTCAGGACTCGACCTCGCAATTTCGTATGCGGGTCTCAAGAACACCGAGCAGACGATGATCTGGCTCGAGCGCTCCTACAACGACCGCACGTTGAGACCATTCATGCGCGATCCGGTTTTCGATTTCATCAAGAACGACCCGAGATATCGAGCACTTCTGATGAAAATGAATCTCGGCTCCTAGATGGCGTTTCGTAAAAGTTCTGGTTGAGAGAATTCCGCGCGACAGCCACATTAGCGCGATCATGAAGACATTCGCCTGAACCTCGCCCCTTGACGGATTTTCGCGACACACTCGAATCGAAGCTCGGCGACACCTACATCTTCGAGCGAGAGCTCGGCGGTGGCGGGATGAGCCGGCTATTCGTTGCAGTCGACCGAACGCTCGAAAGGCGAGTCGTATTCAAGGTTCTTCCAGAGCATCTCGCCGGCGCTGTAAACGCCGACCGATTCAGACGCGAGATCCAGCTCTCTGCGCGCCTTCAGCATCCGCACATCGTTCAAGTGCTCTCATCGGGCGAAATCGAAGGCGTTCCCTTCTTTGTCATGCCGCTCATCGAAGGCGAATCGCTGCGGCAGAGGATAGCGAGAAGCGGAGAGCTGACAATTCCGGAAGCCGTCAGATTTCTGCGCGAGATTGCCTCGGCACTCGCGTACGCGCACAAGTCCGGCGTGGTCCATCGCGACATCAAACCCGAAAACATCCTCGTCTCCGATGACATCGCCGTTGTCACGGATTTCGGCGTTGCGAAGGCAATCGAGGATTCCGCCATCTCGAGCAACCGTTTGCACACTTCCGGCGGCGTTGCCCTCGGCACACCTGCCTACATGGCGCCCGAGCAGGCGGCTGCCGATCCGGCGATAGATCATCGAGCAGACATCTATGCCTTCGGCATACTTGCTTACGAAATGCTGACCGGTTCGCCGCCGTTCACGGGCAGATCACCACAGGCACTCATTGCGGCGAATGCAACGCAGCCGCCGGAGCCAATCGAAAGACGCCGGCCGAATATTCCGGAGCCGCTCGCGCGACTCGTCATGAGTTGTCTCGAAAAGCGACCAGCC
Organism: Gemmatimonadaceae bacterium; assembly: GCA_046262875.1. Taxonomy (GTDB): domain Bacteria; phylum Gemmatimonadota; class Gemmatimonadetes; order Gemmatimonadales; family Gemmatimonadaceae; genus UBA4720. Next base: position 58,830 of record JBHELX010000012.1, read on the forward strand.
GACCGGCCGCAAACAGCGCAGGAGGTCCTTCAAGCCCTCGCCGATCTCGATACCGGAAGACGCGGAACGTTCAGCAGCGAGCGTGCTGTCACGATTTCGGCATCGTATCCGAAGCGTCCATCACGCACGCGTCTTGTCTGGGGCCTCCCGATCGCCGTGCTGTTGGTTGCCGCGGTGGGCTATCTCGCCGTTCGAGCAATGCGTCGGCCTGCGGTCAACGATTCGGGCGCGTTGGGCTCAGTCGCGGTTCTTCCGTTTGTCAACGTTGGCGGCGAGCAAAGTGACGAGTACTTCAGCGAGGGCATGACCGACGAGCTCGCGAACGCGTTGAACAAGCTGCCTGGAATGCGCGTCGCGTCTCGCACGTCTTCGTACGCGTTCAAGAACAATCGCAATCTGTCGGTGGGCGAAATCGGAAAGCGACTCAATGTCGAATCCGTTCTCGAGGGCTCCGTGAGAAGAGCCGGTGGCAAGCTGCGTGTGACGGCGCAGCTGACGAGCGTTGCCGACGGTCTGGCGCGATGGTCCGACAGCTACGATCGCGACGCCAACGACGTCTTCGCCGTGCAGGACGATATTGCGCGCGCGATTACAGAAGCGCTCGAGCCGCGGTTGCGTGGACGATCTGAAGCCGCAAGTATCGCGTCGACATCCCGCGGCACCGCGAATCTCGAAGCGTACGACTTGTATCTTCGCGGCCGTTATTTCTGGAATCGCCGCGGCGCAGATAATCTTCGACGTTCGATTCAGTACCTCGAGCAGGCAATCGCAAAGGATGCGTCTTTCGCTCGGGCGTATGCTGCTCTCGCAATCGCCTACGCTCTCCTGCCGGAATACACCGACGCTGCTCCGCCGGATGTAGTGCAGCGCGCACGATCATCGGCCGATCGCGCGCTTGCGAGGGATAGTACGCTGGCTGAGGCGAACACCGCGGTGGGTTTGACCGCGATCCACGATTGGGACTGGCTCACCGCCGAGAAACGGTATCGTGCCGCGCTGGTGCAGGATCCCAATTACGCGACTGCGCATCAGTGGTTCGGCGAGTTCTTTTATCATACCGGTCAGCTGGATTCGAGCATTGCCCAGATGCGAATTGCTGAGCGGCTCGATCCGCTGGCGCCGATCATGCCGAGCGCCGTCGGTGGTCCACTGATTTTAGCCGGCCGTTATCCGGACGCCATCGCTGAGCTCCGGAAGGGAATTGAATTGTATCCGGCGGTCGGAATCAACCATGAGTGGCTCGCAATGGGGTATCTGCTCAACGGAAACAACGACGACGCCGTGCGGGAGATGGAAACTGCGGCTCGACTCGATCCGGAGCTTGCCATTCGACAGGGGCAGCTTGCGTACGTCTATGGAAAGACTGGCCGGAGTGCGCGCGCCGCAGCGATTCTCGTCACTCTGGAAGATCGGTCGAAGCGTGAGAAAGTGTCTCCCCTCGCTTTGGTCTTTGCTCACATAGCGCTGGGAGAAACCGACGCTGCATTCGCCGAGCTCGAGCGAGCCGTGGATGCGCATGACATCGCTCTCGTGAGTACCGGCACGGTGCTCCTGGACAGGATTTACGATCCGCTCAGGTCGGATCCACGATTCGAGCGGATCCTCGAGCGAATGCATCTTTCACAATTCAAGCGTCGGTAGCCGATCCATCAATTGCCAAGCACGTACGCGGCGTCCTCGAAATCGGTCATAGCCATGATGATGTTGTAGCGAACGGTCAGAGTGTTTCCATCGAGAGTGCCCGTCGCACCCCACGGACCGGCGCCGCTCCAGCCCTTCCAGTCGAAGACAATGACTCCCTTCGACTCTGTGTACCCGCCACCATATTCCAAACCAAGTCGGTCATACCTCAGCACGAAGGCGCCGTTATCGTAGAGCACGAAGCGCGAATCTCTCGTGTACCCGCTTACAGGGTACGAGACCTCGTGACCGAAAACGAAAGTTCGTGATGGTCCAACCGGCTCAGGAAAGTTTTGCCTCGTCGGAGTCGGAGCCGGCACCGAGTCGCTTGGTGGTTTTGCTGCAGGAGCGGAACGACGCGGGGCGGGGGACGTAGCATCTGGGCTTCCGCACGCAGCGGCAACCCCCAGAAATGCGCCGAGCGCGCAACGTACGATAGTTGTTCGCATTTTCACTCCGTCTCACGATTTGATGCGTCACGCCTCAGGGAGCTTCTTGAACAGACAGCTTCTGAGTCTTGTTCGTGAATCGGACATCGGCGTCGGAATTGCTCAGTCTTTCCGGATCTCTTGCGGCTGCGCTAATTGCTGTATACTGTATACAGTATGCAGCCGGTCCTAAGCCGCGAGAATACGAGCGAGTCCGTCGCGACGGCGATACGCCGCATGATCGTCGATGGCGAGCTCACCTCGGGCGAGCGCATTAACGAAGTGCACCTCTCGCGACAGCTCGGTGTCAGTCGCACTCCGCTCCGCGAAGCCCTTGCTCGCCTCGCGCACGAAGGCGCGCTCGATACGATACCGCACATCGGACACTTCGTACGTGCCCTCACCATCGATGAGATCGAGCAGCTCTATCAAATCCGTCCGCTGCTCGACTCCGAGGCGTTGAGGCTCCCCGGGCTCCCAGCAAAAGAAAAGATCGAGCGGCTTCGCGATCTCAACGAATCGATCGCTGCCGCCGATGATCCCGAAGAAGTCATCCGCGCCGACGATGAGTGGCATATCGAGCTGGTGGCCGACTGCCCCAACAAGATCCTTATCGACCTCATCAAACAGTTCATGCGTCGAACGCATCGCTACGAGGTCGCGCTGATGCGAGAGAGGGGAAACGTCCAGTCCGCCACGAGGAATCATCGATCGATAATCGCCGCTCTCAAACGACGGGATCTCGATGCAGCATGCAATGCGCTTCGATCAAATCTCGAATCCGGTCGCGCGCCGATCACTGCCTGGCTAAAAGCGCGTGAACCTGTGAGTAGAAAACCGTGAGGCAGCAAGCATGGTTCGTCATTGCGGCATCGCTTGTCGTCGGAGCAAATGGAGCGCCACCGCAAGTACGGCGCTCTGACGACGCGTTGATCGGTCTCTGGGGAAGCGAATCGTTCATCGGTCCTTATCTTCGCGGTCCCATCACGATTGCAAACGACGGCAAAACGTGGAGGGCGATCGTCTCCAGCGCCGAGACGAAATTCGCTCCGGCCGGCGACAGTGTTCGCTTCGCCTTCGCTGGCGATCTCGGCGAATTCCGCGGCGCCTTCGCACGCAACCGCACCGCGATCGAGGGATGGTGGATTCAGCCTGATGGCACGAAGGAGCAGGGACGCCACGATCCCGGAGGATTGAGCCAGCCATTCGCAACGCCGCTCACACTTACACTCGTTCGGCCAAACTTGTGGCGAGGGAACATCGTTCCGCTCGACGACACGTTCACCCTCTATCTGAATATCTGGAGAGAAAGCTCAGGCGCCCTCACGGGTGCATTCAAAAACCCGGAGCTGAATCTTCGCGGAGGCTCCGCACAATTTCATGTGAACGTCGTCAACGACTCTGTGATCTTCACGGCGCGACCCGACTCGAGCGAGCCGGAAATTCGCCGAGTGGCTCACTTCGACTCGGTGCATAAGCAGCTGGACGTTTGGTGGCCGCAGATCGAGCGCGGGCTCATAATGTTTCCGCGAACGCCCGATCAGGCGGTGGCGTATTTTCCGAAGCTGCCTCGCGGAGTGAAATATTCCTACGCCGCTCCGCCGCCCGATAACGATGGGCTTTCCTCGGCGAGCGCATCGTCAGTTGGATTCGACGAGGCTCAGCTGGAGCGCTTGATTCAGCGAATCGTCGACACTGTTCAAACCTCGGGACTAACTCCGCAAATCCATTCGCTTCTCGTCGCGCGAAAAGGGAAGCTCGTTCTCGAGGAGTACTTCGCGGGATTCGATCGCGATAAGCCGCACGACACTCGCTCAGCAACGAAGACATTCTCCTCTGTGATGCTCGGCGCGGCGATGCAGAAAGGATTTCTTCTCGGCCCGGAGACTTCGATAACGCGACTCCTGGCGAGTCGTAGTCCATTCGAAAATCCTGACCCGCGAAAAGATCGCATTACGCTCGCGCATCTGATGACTCACGGCTCGGGGCTCGACTGCGACGACAACGAAGACGCGTCGCCGGGCAACGAGTACAACATGCAAACGCAGACTGCAAAGCCCGATTGGTGGAAGTACATGCTCGACCTGAAGATGATTCATGATCCCGGATCAGTGCGCGCGTACTGCTCGGGCACCATGAATCTCGTCGGCGGTGCGATCACGATCGGGACGAAGACGTGGCTTCCCGAATTTTTCGATCGTGCAATCGCACGGCCGCTTCAGTTCGGACACTACTATTGGAATCTCATGCCGACTGGCGACGGTTACACAGGCGGTGGCGTGTTCATGCGTCCGCGTGATTTGGTGAAGATCGGCCAGCTGTATCTGAATGGCGGCGTCTGGAATGGAAAGCGGATTCTTCCGAAAGAGTGGGTCGCTCAATCCACGCAAAGGCAAACGCCTGCGCCCGGTGCACCAGCCGATACTTTGGGCGGCACCGATGGCTACGCCTGGCATCTTGGATACATCAAGTCAGAAGGCCGTCGCTATCGATATTACCAATCGAATGGAAACGGTGGTCAGCTGTTGATAGTGGTTCCGGAGCTCGACATCGTCGTCGTGTTCACTGCCGGCAACTACAGCGCCTTCCAGGTATGGGGCCGGTTTCAGAGTGACTTTGTGGCGAATGCGATCATTCCAGCGCTGGTGAGACCGTAGTCGGAGCTCCTGGTCGAGCTCGATGTGAGAGGTCCAGCCGGACGTATCGAAGCCCTGAGTCTTCGTCTTTACAATCCTGAGTCGCATCAGTGGAGCTTGAATTTCTCCAATGCCCGCAGCGGCACTATGGCGATTCCGACGATTGGCGAATTCAAAAACGGTCGTGGCGAGTTTTACGATCAGGAAACGTTCAACGGGCGCGCGATCCTCGTGCGTTTTGTCATCTTTGACATCACACCGAATTCGGTGCGGTTCGAGCAATCGTTTTCAGATGACGGCGGCAAAACCTGGGAAATGAACTGGATTGCGCAGGATACGCGTTCCGGATCGGGGACGATGAGAGTGTCAGGTGTAAGACATCAAGAGGCCGCGAACTGTAGCACCCGATGACAAGATCGAGTGCGCGTGTGGCTGGTAAGTTCTGGTTGTCATCCGAAGGCGCGGCGTCTGGTCGATCCGCGATCGTGGCGGATGAAGGCGATTCGGTGTGGCTCTATCTCACGGTAGCCGGTCGGCGGGAAATCGAAGCGGATTGCTGGCTGTTCAACTGCATCGACGCATTCGACTCCAGTGAGTTTCGGTCGCGTGCTGCCGAATACCGTGAACGCGGTGAGCCGCCGCCGGCGACACGCGATGTCGTCGACACGGATTCGAGATTACGTGACGAGCTGGACGCGAGTCGCATTCGTTTTTTGTGGTCCCCGGATGGCGAAGCCGTGGCAGCAGTGATTGACGGAAGCATCGCCGGTTTTATCGATGCGAATCCGCAGCGCGGTTTTAGTGCTCATCTCATAAGGAACTGTCCGTGGGGGAGTCCGCTCGAGATGAATGAATTCGAGCGACTCTTTTAATAGACCCGCGTCAGACAGCTGCGACCGTCGCCTCCGCAACAGCGAGAATGTCTCGATCGTGACCGTAGAGTATTCCATTTGAGATCGTGTCGGGAGGTTCGAGGGAGCTCCACATAGACTCGCACCGACGACTGCTTTAACGAAAACCCCCTGCAGCGGGAACGGTTGAAAGGATTCTAGACCCCACTGCGGGGAGGTCATTTCACAAGAATATCATGCCTCATTGTTCGGCCGATAAGCTCGGTTCGCGCCAGCGATTCTGATTTCAGACTGCCGAATGCTTTCTGGCAGTTTCGACAAAGAGCTCTGCGGCGGGATTCGGCGTTATGCGATTCAGGCAGATTGTCGTGGACACTAAGCCGCCGGGTTTGAGTTTCACGAAACGAATTCCAGGGACTCGATAGCGCTCGATGCTTTGCGGCCCGATCGCGACACCGATGCCCGATGACACGAGCTCTGCGATCATGTGCCATGATTGGGCTTCCTGAGCGATCATCGGTGTGAATTCCGCCTTCCGACAGATGCTGGTGATCTCGTCATATAGTGCGGGCGCCTGTCGTCTCGGAAATATGATCAGCGAATCTTGTCGCAGAACGCTCGCTGACATTGAATGTGATCTGGCGTGGGGATGATCCCGCGGCAGAATCACAGTGAGTGGGTCGCGCCGAAGCTCGAAGCAGGAGATGGTTTTGTCCTTCTGCATTCCTGTTTGAACGGCAACGTCAAGTTCACCCCGCATGAGCGAATCAATCTGAGGAGCAGATGACAGCTCGTGAAGTGTGAGGCGGACACCGGGTTGGTGCGAGCGAAAGTCGCGCACGATTGCTGGGAGGATGGACAGCATCGCGAGAGCGACGTAACCCACCCGTACCGTTCCCACCTGACCCCTCGAAATGTCCTGTCCGCTCTGGATGGCGTTCTCCAGATCGTCGAGCATCACTCGCGCTCTTGCGAGGAATGACTGGCCCGCCGGAGTGAGACTTACTCTCCGACTTGTGCGATTGAACAGCTGGAATCCAATTCGGGATTCGAGTCGACGAATCTGTTGTGAAAGCGCAGGCTGAGCGACTCTAAGCCGGTCGGCCGCGTTGCCAAAATGAAGTTCCTCCCCTAGGACGACGAATGCGCGAAGCTGGCTGAGCTCTGGATCGGCCATAACCTCAAACTTATCGATGGATAGGATCTAAAATATTGGATGTATGAGGTATCGCCAGATACGTTCTTTGTATGCGATTCAATCTCATTCTGGCGCTCCTCGGCTGCGCCCATGCGCCGCCCGATCCCAGGCCGATGGTTCCCGTTCCTACAGCGCAGTCCGACTCCGCTCTCATCGGGAAGATTAACTCGGCTGTCGATTCCGCTCTGATATCGCGCTCGATTCCAGGTGCTGCCGTCGCCGTGCTGCGCCATGACACACTGGTGTTATCGAAAGGCTACGGGTTAGCCGATATTGCTTCCCGATCTCCTGTTACGACGAGAACGATTTTTCAAATCGCATCGACAACAAAGTTGTTTACCGCGATGGCCGTTCTGTTACTTGTGGAGGAAGGAAAGATCGATCTCGATGCACCCGTCGCGCGGTATCTATCGTGGCTCCCGGCAAAGTATTCGGGAATCACCGTGCGACAACTGCTGACGCACACTTCCGGCGTCAATCCAGACGTCCGCAACGCGAACATCGATGAGATGTCGGTGGACGAGTTCAAGCGGCGTCTCACCGAGCGGCCGGTAAGCTTTCCGCCGGGCAGCAGTGTTCAGTATGCGAATTCAGGTTTCACGCTGCTGAGCTTCGTTGTTGAATCGGCGAGTGGTGAGCAGTTCGGACAGTTTCTTCAGCGCCGCATTTTTTCACCGCTTGGACTGCACGACACCGGCTATCGTGTTCCGCTCACCGCCGACGGACGGCACGCCAAGGGCTACGAGCGGATTAACGGTGAGTTAAGTGAGGTACCGCAGGTGTTCAGCGGCTGGGGAAATTCGGGGATCGAAACCACTGTTGGTGACCTCGCGAAGTTCACGACTGCGCTCGACCGTCGATTGCTGTTGCGGCCCTCGACGTATGACTTGATGTACACACCAGGCCGTCTGGCGAACGATTCCGTCATACGCTTTAGTGCCAACGGCATTCCAAGCAGCTTCGGTTTTGCCTGGTTCATTCAGAATTATCGAGGCGCGTATCTGCTCGAGCATGGTGGCGCTGTCGCCGGATTCTCGTCGCAGCTGAACCGTTTCGTCCGCGACGGATGGACTATCATCGTCCTAAGCAACGGGAAGCAGGGCGCCGACCGGCGTGGTCAGGCGGATGCAATCGCCAGCGTTATTGCTGATGTGATTGGAATCGGAACATCCGCGCGGTAGGTTCTGATTCAGCTCGTAGCGCCCCCACAAATGGGACGCATTGCAGGGGCATGCTTATCGCGACCTGATACAGCATTTGAGGCGCTCCATACCACAAAACCGGATGCTGATCTTCGGAATATGGTGCACGCGACGCTTGACTTTCTTTTCGGGCCGACAAGTGGCTACGTCATGGCACACAAGCAATTTGACGACGGGGACCTTGTAATCGCTAATCACGCCGGAATTACCTGCAATTTTGACTTTACACGAGAGAACCCATGAACTGCCAAGCGTCTTACACTGCGATTATCGCGTTATGCTTTGCGACTGTTTTTTCTTCCACAGTTTCTGGACAGAATACCGGCGCGCCGCCACCCTCCGCGGATGAATGCACCGCTGCCGTTGCATCGCTCACGGCTGGTGAGCACACTGGTGATTGGAATCGTATTGCGCGGTGTGGCGAACCGGGCATTACGGCAGTGGTCAACGCGATAGCCGCTCTGCGCAACGAAACAGACTCTCTTTATCTTCAGAGACTGGCCACAGTTGCTAGCTACATCAAGAATCCTGACCTGCTTGGAGCAAGTCAGCAGATCGCGACGGACAACTCCGCCACGGTGCCCGCTCGACTGACCGCTCTGCTTATTATGGCCGAACAGTACCATAATGCGCTTACGTTACGCACTGACTGCTCTTGGGACCAATTCGTTAATGGCCCTGGCTGCGAGCTGACATGGATTACGGATGTGGAGTACGTACAGGTTGCGGCGATGCCGAGCGACTATGTGGCGTCCATTGCAAACACAGCCTCACAGGTCGCATCGAATACCCAAAATCCTGCGGTAATCATCAAGTTTGCGCGCGATCTGCGTGCTCTTCTTTTGAATGAAGTTCCAGAAACGATTGCGCCCGCGTCAATCGTTGTCAGTTACACCTGCGGCAATAAGTTCAGGGTAACTAACAATGGATCAATTTGGGCCGACGGCAGTTATCAAGTTGGAGGCACTACTGAGCATGGCGCCATTTCAGTTCCATCGAACGGGTCCATTGACGTTTATACGATCAAGACCGGTCCGCTTACGCTCTCTTTCCCCGGTTTCTCAACGCCTCCGACTGCAAATGGAGGCCTATCATGCAGTTGATGAAGCCGGAAGTGTGAGTCGGATCTCCCCGTTGTCGACGTAGCAACTGCCGGCGGATGGAATGACATCAGTACGTCGATGAAGTGCTATCCGCAGGCAGACGATGTCACCCTACTAGAGGTGATGTCGCCACTCGAAAAAAATCTCAGGGAAGCGCGAGCAGGCTGACTCTATTAAGGACCCGACCACAAACTCACCCCGCATCAAAGCAGAAAAAAGCCCCCACAATGCAAAGCATTGCAGGGGCTTTCTATTGAACAGAGTCGGGGCGACTGGATTTGAACCAGCGACCTCCTGCTCCCGAAGCAGGCGCGCTACCGGGCTACGCTACGCCCCGAATCGATAGCTGCGTCCACGTTAAGCGGACGCAAATCGTAACTTAATTCCCCCTGCGCTTCGGCACCAACCTTGACGTTGCACGCATCCAAAACGTGACCAACACACCTGAAGTTCAAGTCTTGATCGTTGGCGCAGGCCCCACGGGTCTCGTGCTCGCGCTGTGGCTCACCAAACTTGGCATTCAAGTTCGAATCATCGACAAAATCGATCAACCCGGCACAACCTCGCGCGCCGTGGCACTGACAATTCGGACACTCGAGTTCTACAAACAGATAGACCTCGCAGACACGATCATCGCCGCCGGTCGCAAAGTACCCGGCGCGAACTTCTGGACGAGCGGAAAGCAATCGGCGCATCTCTATCTCGACAGACTTGGGCTGGGACGCACGCCATTTCCATTCGTCGTCATCTATCCGCAGGATGAACATGAGCGATTGCTCATCGCGCAACTCGCTGCTCTCGGAGTTCATGTCGAGCGCCCGACTGAGCTCGTCGCAATTGCGGAACACGATAGCGGAATACGAGCGACGCTGAAAAAATCCGATGGCTCGCAAGAAATCTGCGATGCGACTTACGTCGCAGGGTGCGACGGCGCGCATTCCTTTGTTCGCGAATCGCTGAGAATCGGATTTCCAGGCGGTACTTACTCCGCGCTGTTCTATGTCGCCGACGTCGAAGCTCAGGGACCGCCAATAAATGGAGAGGTGAATCTCGAGCTCGACTCTGCTGATTTCCTCGCCATGTTTCCCCTGAAAAGAGATGGACACGCTCGCCTGATCGGGAGCGTTCACGCGGATCCGGCGAATCCGGGAAAGGAATTCGGCTTCGCGGATGTTGGCAAAAGAGTCATCGAGCACATGCAGCTCAAGATCGATCGGGTGAACTGGTTTTCGACTTATCACGTGCATCATCGCGTCGCCGCAAAGTTTCGCAGTGGCCACGCATTCCTACTCGGCGATGCGGCACACATTCATAGCCCCGTCGGCGGGCAGGGAATGAATACCGGAATCGGCGACGCAGTGAACCTCTCATGGAAGCTCGCGGCGGTGCTAAATGGAAATGCGCCCGACAAAATTCTCGATACGTATCAGGTTGAGCGCATCGCATTCGCGAAAAAGCTCGTCGCGACGACGGATCGGGTTTTTACATTCGTGACGAAGCGGAGCGATCTCGCGAACTTCGTGCGCACGAGATTGGCGCCAGTCATTTTTCCGACGTTGGTCAGACTCAACGTTGCGCGAAATTTCCTGTTCCGCACCCTTTCTCAAACTGCGATCTCTTATCGCAAAAGTGCATTGAGTGAAGGCGCGGTGAACAAAATTCACGGCGGCGATCGACTGCCGTGGGTCAAACTTTCAGATGATCGCGACAATTTCGATTCGCTGAAGTCCCTCACGTGGCAGGTGCACGTCTACGGCGCGCCTCGTCGGGGCGTCAAGGAACTCTGCGATTCGCTTCATCTGCAGTTGCAGATTTTTCCGTGGACCAAAGCCGTCGAACGTGCAGGATTCACTCGAAACGCGGTCTATGTCATCAGGCCCGACGGTCACGTCGCGATTGCAGACGAAGGCGCAGCGCCGCAGAAGTGGGGCGAGTACTTCACACGTCGCAAAATTTCGTCGTGGTGATAAGCGCATTTCAACTCGTCCAGTCCGCTGGTGCTGGCGGTCGGGTAAATGACTTCGGCACCAAGACGCGACCCGCTAGAGGCTCAACCGTTATCTCGAACGGCGAATTCCCAAGCAGCTCACCATCTGCCTGACCCAACCTCGGCGGAATCGTTTCGATCTTGAATTTTTTCCCCGAGCGATACGTCACTGCTGAATCGCTCTGGAAATTTTTTCGCGACATCATCAGGAAGATTCGGATCGCATCGCGAAGATTTTTCGGCGAATAAATGCACGCGTTCAACAATCCGTCGTCGCGCCTGATTCCATCACCGAATGCGATGAGGTTGTTGAGCACCGCCCCGAAGTTCGCAACGAGCACCGCGGCCGCCTCGTGCTCGGTTACTTCACCGTCAACCGTCAATCGCACTTTGAATTTCTCCATGCGAAGAACTGCGCGAGCCGCACTCAACACGTACGCGAGAAAGCCCAGACGACGTTTCATCGGACCCGGTGCCCCTGAGATCATCGAAGCATCGAGCCCGACTCCCATTCCGATCGCGAATCTCTCACCGCTGTCGAGTCGGCCGAGGTCGATTCTCGCTTCATCGCCATCGAGTAATGCGCGCACCGCCTTGCCCGGTCTCAACGGAATTCCAAGAGTGCGCGCGACGATGTTGCCCGTTCCTCCGGGAAGAATTCCGACAGCGGGCCCAGTGTGGGCGAGGGCGCCCATTACTTCGATCGCCGTTCCATCACCGCCGAGTGTGAAGACCGCATCGTATGACTCCGCGTGCTCGGCGGCGAGGCGGGCTCCGTGTCCCGGCGAATCGGTGGGCATCGAGTCGCAATGCACGCCCGCATCCGCAAATGCGCGTTCAGCTTTCGGCAATGCTTTGACGCCGAGGCGCGCGCCCGGATTCACGATCAGAAGAACTCGGCGGATTTGTAGAGGCACGACCGTAATTAACGCCACCGGCTAACGGCTGCCAGCCACCGGCTAAAACCGCAGCGCACGCAGTTAGCCGGTAGCACTTAGCCGGTAGCCCGTGACTGCGGTCATCGCACCTATATAATGAAAGGGGGGTAAAAAAAGAGTTGCCCGTACCCGCCCCTCGCCCTCTATTTTCATATTGATGATCTTCACGCCCCTACTCGCAATTTCTCTGGCGCTCGCTCCGCATGCCGCGGAGCCACGCTTGCCTGCAGCGACAGCCACTGCCGATATCACCGGGCTCTACGTCGCGACGCGACTCAACTATTATCCTCTGCCGCGAATCGAGCGCGTTCCCACCACCGACGGATGGGAGCACTGGTTCAGGCTGATGGAAGCGCTCATTACCGTCAGACCCGACGGTCGCTTCATCGCGTCGTTCAAGTATTACCGACAGCATGTGCGGCCGAAGGCCGCCGTGAGTCCCGGGCCGCTGCTCAACGAGAGCTACAAGGGGAAGTACACAGTCAACGGAAGCCAGATCACGTTCATCCCCGACAAGACGAAGGATCACAAGGTGGTGAAGCCACTCGTCGGAACGATTTCGGGAACTCAGATCACGGTTCCGTACATTGTGGCCGAGGGGCAGAGCAGGCATCCGCTTCGGCTGGACTTGAAGCGGGAAGGGAACTGGTAGGTCACGAATCGGTTGTCGTTTGTCCCGTTGTGGAGAAACGTCCCAGCGGCCCAAGAGTTGAATATGTTATTTCCGGCGCCGCACGTACTTCTGGATTTTTCTCAGTTCACTCGAGGAGATTCGGAGGAACGTGCGGCGCGCCACATTCAGTCCGAACTGCCGACTGAGATCTGCGGACTACTGGACCAACTGCTAGTTCGAACTGCTGACTAAGTCCGGATTGGGAAACCTACTGCGAGTTGCGGAGGCAGCGCGGATTTGGGTCTCGCCCAGTTCTTACGACAGAAGTCATCGGAGATTGATCAGGCCTGCCCGCGCAAAGTAAAATCATTTCGCGCCGCGGTTAGTCAGTGCTTCGCAGTAGGTCCCCCAATCCGGACTTAGTCAGCAGTTCGAACGAGAAGTTGGTCCAGTAGTCCGCAGATGTTAGTCAGCAGTTCGGACTAGCATCATACATTTTTCTTACACGATTCAGACTGACCTTCCTTCTGTTCCTCCCTCAATTTTCATTTCTCCATACTCAAGAAGGGCTATGACCAATAGACGTGATTTCCTCCGGAAAACCGGAGCGGTCGCGGGCGCAATCGCCGCTGAGGCCGCACTTCGAAAAGCGAACGCGATGCCGTTCGCGCCTCAGCGATCGCTCGCGCGCGCGACACCGGTGATGGACGGCGCGACTCGCGACCTCATGATGGATGCGCTCAACGCCGCGAAGATGGCGGGCGCGGATTACGCCGACGTTCGCATCGGTCGCTACCGCGCCAATTTCGTCCAGACGCGCGAGCACCAGATCGTGACGGTCGCTGATACCGATTCGATGGGCGCGGGCGTTCGCGCACTGGTCGACGGCACGTGGGGATTCGGCGCAACTCGCACACTCACGAAAGACGGCGTTGCGAACGCCGCAAAGAAAGCAGTCGCTGTAGCGAAGGCGACACGCCTCGGACGCGATCGAGCCGTCGAGCTCGCGCCCGCAACGTCGAATAAGGACGTCGCGTGGCAGAACGCATTCACAATCGATCCGTGGACAATTCCGGTCGAGCAGAAAGCCGATCTACTGCTCAAGGCAAACGCGGAAGCGATGAAAGCGCAGAACGTGAAATACGTTTTCAGCGCGATGTTCTTCCGAAAAGAAGAACGAAATTACGCAAACTCCGACGGATCGGTGATCACGCAGACGATCATCGACAGCTGGGTGCCGATGCAGATCACCGCTGTTGCCCCCGATGCATCCGATTTTCAAAATCGCGGAAGTGTTTCAGCGCCGATGGGCCGAGGGTACGAATATGTTCTCGCGCAGGACATCGTCGGCAACGCGACGAAGTGGGGTGAGGAAGCGTCAGCGAAACTCAAGGCGAAGCCCGTCGACGTCGGTCGCTATGATCTCGTGCTTCACCCGAGTCATCTCTGGCTCACGATTCACGAATCGATCGGGCATCCCACCGAGCTCGATCGCGCGATGGGATACGAAGCGAACTACGCAGGCACGAGCTTCGTCTCGCCGCCTGAAAAAGTTCTCGGCAAGCTCAAGTACGGTCCCGAGTTCATGAACATTCAGGGAGACCGCTCGCAGGAAGGCGGACTCTCGTCAATCGGTTACGACGACGAAGGCGTGAAGCCGGAAGATTTCCTCATCATCAAGAACGGAATCTTCAACGACTATCAAACCACGCGCGAGCAGGCGAACTGGCTCAAGTGGTGGTACGACTCACAGAATCGTCCGACAAAATCTCACGGCTGCTCATTCGGCGATTCATGGTCGAGCATTCAGTTTCAGCGAATGCCGAACGTCTCGCTTCTCCCGGGAGAAAAAGAGCAGAGCTACGAGGACATAATCGCTGCGACCGACAAGGGAATTGCGATCATCGGCGATGGTTCGTTCTCGATCGATCAGCAGCGATACAACGCGCAGTTCGGCGGCCAGGTGTTCTACGAAATCAAAGGTGGCAAGATCGTCGGCATGCTGAAGGATGTCGCCTATCAAATGCGCACGCCGGATTTCTGGAACTCCATGGACATGATCGGCGGGAAGAAATCATACCAGCTCGGCGGAAGTTTCTTCGACGGTAAGGGACAGCCGCCACAAATCAACTCAGTCAGTCACGGCGCTGTGCCCGCACGGTTCCGCAACATCAACGTCATCAACACCGGAAGGAAAGCATGAGCGCGCCCAAACGATTGATTCGGTTGGACGACGGGACGGACGAAGGTGTCCTTCCCGGTCCCGAGTCTCAGACTTTGATCTCACGCGTTCTCAAGATGTCGCAGTCAGACGCTGCGAACGTCGCGATCAACAGCAACGTCACGAACAATCTCCGCTTTGCGGCGAATCAGGTTTCCACGGCCGGAAGCGTGAGCGACATCAATATTCAGATCACGAGCAACTACGGGCCGAAGCATGCGACCGTCGTTACGAACAACACGAGCGACGAGGCTCTTCTCGCAGCGATGCGCCAGTCCGAGGCGCTGGCGAAGCTCGCACCTGACGATCCCGAGGCGCTGCCCGATCTCGGCCCGCAGAACATCAAGACAGTCAACGCGTGGTTCACTGACACCGCCGATTTGAGTGCCGCGGATTTGATCAAGGCGGGTCTCACCGCACTCGATCCCGCGCGAAAAGCGAATGATCTCAACGTCGCCGGCTATCTAGTCGTCAATCAGACGTCGTCTTCGCTCGGGAATTCAAAAGGATTGTTCGCATATCATCGCGCGACGAACGCGAACTATACCGTCACCGCTCGCACGAGTGATGGAACAGGATCCGGATGGGCAGGGGCGGAGCATCCGGATTGGAAGCAGCTGGATATTGCAGCAGTGAGCGCACGCGCGATCGATAAAGCCCGACTTTCACGGAACCCAGTCGCGATCGAGCCCGGACGCTATACGGTGATCATGGAGCCGCAGGCAGTCGGCGATCTCGTGCAGCTCATTGGATTCTATGCCGATGCGCGCTCTTCGGATGAAGGTCGAAGTCCGTTCACGAAACAGGGCGGCGGGAACAAGATCGGTGAGAAGATCATGGATCCGCGCGTGAGTCTGATCGCTGATCCATTCGATCCGATGATTCTCTCGCAGCCGTGGGATGGCGATGGACTTCCGCTTGGCCGTCAGGTATTCGTGGATCACGGTGTGCTGAAGGAGCTGTACTACTCGCGATGGTGGGCGAAGAAGATGAACAAACAGCCTACGGGCGCACCGACGTCGTTTATCATGACCGGCGGGACTGATTCGCTGGACGATATGATCAAGTCCACTCAACGTGGCGTGCTAGTCACGCGTCTCTGGTATTTGAGAGAAGTCGATCCTCGCACGATTCTCTATACCGGTTTGACGCGAGACGGAACGTTCCTGATCGAGAACGGCAAAATTTCGAAGGCCGTAAAGAATTTCCGATTCAACGATTCGCCTTTGTTCATGTTGAATAACCTCGAGGCGATCGGTCGTCCCGTTCGGCTTGCAGGAACGGAAGCCGGCGGAGCGGTTGTTGTTCCTCCGATCAAGGTGAAGGACTTCAACTTCACGAGTCTCTCCGACGCAGTATAGAACGGTAGAGTGACATAATGAGACGGTGAAACGGGGGCGCGACGGCGCCCCCTTTTTTTATTCGAGATGCTTTGCGCGCGACCGCGCTACCTCCGCCGCAGAAAAAACGTCGTTCGCACCGCACATCCAAATCGAGCACGCAATGCAGTTGATTGGGGCATGCTGCTCGCGGCGCTTTCGGATGCGCAGTCGCCAATTTCGCGCGACTCCGCTGTCTCGGTTTCTATCCGGAGGACCACATGTTGTCACGTCACTTTGCTCTCGCGCTTGGTCTTGGATTCACACTTCTATCCTGCGACCGCGCAACACCCGTCGACATTAACTCGCCCTCGATCGTTGCCAACCAGAACGCACAAGGCGGCGCAGCGACGGGTTTTACCGATGGATGGCAGAACGGACAAACAGTTCTGTTCTTCTACCACAAGAATTTCTTCTGTGTCGAGCCGCCATCGAGCGGAGCACCTAGTCAGTGCGAGGTTGGCGAGGATGGCACAGTCGACCCGCGACCCGGAAAAATTCCCGTCCTCTACGTTATGACGCCCATTGGGTTCCGTCCCGATGAGTCGACTCTTCAGTGCCCGGTTGTTGGATCGTGCATCAATCATCCTTCGACTATCGATCTTTCCCGAGTTTTCGGTCCAGGCTCAGCGAATGTTCCGCTGCCGGCTCATAGCCATATCATCGACGGCGATCTTGCCGAGTCGCAAGCGAATGGCGGGGAGGCGGGGTGGTGGGAGATCCACGTTATCGGCGTCACGAGCCCCGCGGTTTGGGACCAGATAGTCGCCGGGAAAAGCCTCGCCACCGTGCGCTCACTTCAGGATGCCGGCATCGGCATTACTGCCGACATTCTGAGCAATGCCTATCTCTCCTTCAGCGTGCGACCGAAGCGTTAACCTCTCGATTCTCAACCGAAGCGAACGGTCGTTGACCATCCGCACAAACCGATTGACCGGGATGATCGTCATTCTCGGCGGGATGACGATCGTCGCGGGCACGCTGATGCCGTGGATGACACTTTTTGCAGGACTTCATACCTATCGCGGTATCATCGGACTTTATGGCCGACTGATCGCCGGCGGCGGAGTAGTCACTGTTGCTTTGGGAGTATTGCTCGGTGCAAGAGACAACCGGCTTGTTCGGTGGTCCGCAGGTTTCCTGGGCGCTGCGATCCTTCTCTTTTCGTTGCTGCTGCTGAGGAACCTTGTTGCCGTCGTTGGAAATCTTCGAGGCGATCCGATGACGGTGGCCTCGGCCGGACATGGTCTTTACGTATGCGCCGTTGGGGCGGCCCTCGTTTGCGTGTCGTCCGTCCAGGCGCAGTTTAGAGAAAAGCGATAAAGCCGGTCGCCGATACAGCGGGTATCGGCGACCGGCTTTTTTTTACTGCAGTATGATTTTTCCTCTTATCTCACCACCCGGAAAATCACCCGGCCCTGTATTCGCCGGCGCGACACCATCATCCGTGTGAACGTTCACGTAGGTGTCGCCTTGCTTCATCAGATCTATCAATCCATCGAACGATACGCCTAGCGGAGATGTAAACGCTGCCCGCGTGATCGAGCCGCTGATTGCAGGATTGTTCGACTTGGCGGCCGCATAGAGCGGAAGGACGATTGGGCCTGCTATCTCAGTGCCACCGATGTGAATGTGCGACGCTATGACATTGTTCAAGCCGGACGTCGTGACATTCCACGTCAGCGTATTTCCGTCGGGGGAAAGCGTGAACGTACCAGTGCCTGCGGCAGTCGTCACATTGGGAGTTGGTCGCTCACTCGCCCCATTGAGAGTCGCGGAAAATGTCTGAGTGCCCGGTTCGGTGGTTCCTCCACCGCAGCCGGCGCCGATCGCCAGTGCTACCGACGACAAAACAAACCACTTCGTGCGAGTCATCTTTCCTCCTTTGGATCGTTGAATAACAAGACATCGCCGGCTACTGAACATTGACGGTGCCTACCATGAACGGATGCGGGATGCAGTGATAGTCGAACACTGTTCCAGTCGGGTCGTTGAACGTGCGAGAGTACGTGTCTCCCGCGGCGAGCGTGGGAGAGCTCCACAGTCCCGTGTCGGATGTCGACGTGTGTGAATCACCTCCGGGATCGTCGCAGTTCACCCACGTGACGGTCGTTCCGCGCTTGATCGATACTTGCTGCGGGACGAACGCAAAATTCTTTATGAAGACGATCACTGTTCCGACTGCCGGCGAAGAAATTGGAATTCGACAGTCACCGGCCCCAGTGACTGGGCCTGTCGCAGACTGGCGTTCCGAAAAACAGCTCGACAGCCAGACGCTTGCCAACGCGACATTCATGACGATCGCTGCAACCGCAAGCTTGCGAGAGTTGATGACGGCGGAGATCACTGGTCCCTCACGACGATGGTTCCCTTCATGAAGGGGTGAGGCATGCAGAAAAAGTTGAACGTTCCCACTTTTGTAAAAGTGTGACGGTACGTTTTGCCGGGCGCGATGAGACCTGAGTTGAAGCTTCGATCGACTGCTGTGACTGAATGAGGCAGCGGATCGTGGTTGGTCCATTCGACGGTCGTACCGACCACGACGTCGAGCTTCGACCGGAGATAGTTGATGTTCTTCATTCCGGTTCTGACGATGAGCGCAGTTGGGGCAGCAGTGTGAGGCGTTGGTGCGCCAGGAGGGGGAGCACTTGGTCTAACACCCGGCGGCGTCACCGTTGTTGCGGATTGGGCGGCGGGTATTCGTGTGACTGAATCGGATTTCGCAGGTGCCGCCACAGTGGGTGCCGGCAACGAGTCGACCGGCGCTTGCGCGACCCGCTCCGACGAATCCGATTCTGGTTTCTGCTCGGCGCGTCTGCCGAAATATCGACGGAGCGTCAGCGGTATCGTGAATTCAAAACCGTAGCGAACGCTGCTCGTTCCGCGCGACGCACCCTGCAATGTGTTGACGAGGGTGTTAGTCGCCTGAAGCGAAACCGTGTGTGGTGTGAGAGGAATCGCGAAATGCAGTCCTGCGCTCCACGCAACTCTTTCGCTCGAGTCGCGATTGTTCATGGACGCGACATCGCCCGTGAGGGCCACGTAAGTTCCCACTCTGATCACCGCCGCTCCCGCTAGCGCGTAGCGCCGGTTGTCTCCACCGGTTGGATCGGAGAGTGTTCGCCCCGCAACGATAAAGCGTGCGATTCCAAGTGAACGTGCGAGCGACACCTCGCCGTCGACGCCCTGCGCGGCGTTGTTGTATCCGATCTGTCCGCCGATGTCGAGCGGCGCGCCGAAATCCTGGGAGAACGGCAACCAGCGCAAAAATGCTTCCCATTCATTCGGGTAGCGTGCGGCCAGTGTGGAATTCGTGGAATAGTTGACGCCGGCGAGAAAATGTTTTGGCAGTCCAGCCGCAAGGAGAAACGTCGGGACGTTCGTAACCTTGCGCTCCGGCTCACCGCTCGTTGAAAAACGGTGAACGAAATTGAAGTAGAGAGTTCCAGGGGAGCCGGTCCAATCACCCGAAACATTGGGCGACCGATCGAGAAGCGACTGCGCTTGAATCGGGGGCGCGGTGAACAGCGCGATTGATGCGACAAGCGACAAGATAGGGCGCATGGAATCGTGTAGAGGGAACGAGCCTGTTCCGAAACGTTCTCACGCGAGGAAGTCGCTCGGCACCTTGTAGGGGGCGTATTACCGGTTTTTGCCGGAGAGGGTTGGGTTGTTGGCGGCGAAAATTTCCTTTTTAATTTTTTTGGCTCACCGCTAATACGCGGAATCCATCGGACCCCATGCTCCGATATTTCGCTCAGTTTACGCGTGGGGAGCTTCCAGTTTTTCAGCTCGGCGTTTCGCGTGGCATTGCTGTGACGACACATCGGAGTGGCGGTCAAAGAACTGTGGCGAGATATGTCCCTCGGCCAT
This sequence comes from Gemmatimonadaceae bacterium, assembly GCA_046262875.1. Lineage (GTDB taxonomy): Bacteria > Gemmatimonadota > Gemmatimonadetes > Gemmatimonadales > Gemmatimonadaceae > UBA4720. The sequence goes on from JBHELX010000012.1 coordinate 78,939, forward strand.
GCTACTCAGAACGCCAAACTGAAAACTGAAAACTCCGGACGCGCAAACTGTACGGACTCGGTTCAGCCGCACTTGGAATACAAGCACCAGGCGGTTGACAAGGACCCAAAGTTGCGAGGGAAAAAAACATGAACGACCTCGATCAGACAGCGAATATCCGCGGTTACGGTTTTGGACTGCTCATGCTGCGCGTTGTTGCGGGCATAATCTTCATCGCCCACGGCTACCTCAAAGCGTTCAAGATGGGTATGGGCGGCACGGTCGGATTCATGACGCACCTCGGCATTCCGGCGTCGCCCGTGGCCGCTTACTTCAGCGTGCTCGCGGAACTTCTTGGCGGAGCTGCGTTGATTCTCGGAATTTTCACGCTGCCCTTTGGTATCGCGCTGACAATCGACATGCTCGGCGCAATCTGGTTTGCCAAACGCGGTGGGGGATTGATGGCACCGAAGGGATTTGAGCTCGAGCTACTCCTACTAGCGTCGGCATTCTGCGTCGCGCTAATCGGGCCGGGACCAATCTCACTTCGACGCGCACTCTCGAGGAACACTCAGTAACGTTCTACGTTACGCAGTGTTCACGTTTTTGATGCGCGAGGTAGTGTCACAGTAAAAGTGGTTGACGCGCCGGCGATGCTTCTCGCACGCAGGTCGCCCCCCATTGCGCGAGCTAACGCGCGACTGATCGACAGTCCTAATCCGGTTCCATCACGACGAGCAGCGTGTCCCTGACTCAACTGCACGAAGGGATCGAAAATCGTCTCGAGCTTATCCGGCGGAATGCCGATTCCTGTGTCAGACACACGAAGAAATACAACGCCCACAGGTTGAGTCCCGTCGGATCGCTGCGCGATCTCGATCAAGATCCTGCCCGCTGCCGGCGTGAACTTCACGGAGTTGCTCATCAGGTTCAGAATTATCTGGACGAGTTTCTCCCGGTCCGCGGTGACTTCGATCGGTTCCTCAGGCAAGCGCGCTTCGTACGTCAGTCCCTTGGTCGCGACCTGCGGCTCGATCATGGGTGCGATATCAGCGATGACTTCCTGTATCACGACCGACTCGATGCGATACTCGAGCTTTCCACGCTCCAGGCGCGCAAAGTTCAGCAAATCCGTTATCAGTCCGAGCAAGTGCAGCTGTGCGCGCTTCACGCGCTGGAGCGCTTCCCGCTGCGCGTTGTTGACTACACCGTGAATTTCCATCGAGAGAAGATCGACATGCCCGCCGATTGCATTGAGCGGAGTTCGGAGCTCATGGCTCATCGTCGCCAGGAATTCGCCCTTTGCCATGTTCGCGCTTTCTGCGGCGGTTCGCGCAATTTTCTCGGCCTCGAATAATTGGGCGCGATCGAGCGCGACAGCGCACTGTCCGGCGATAGTGAGCGCGAACTCGCGATCCTCAGGACTGAATTGTCGCGGATCGCTGAAAGCCACCGCCATAGCGCCGATCGCCCGCCCGGCCGCCATTAAAGGCAACGCCATTCGCGCCGCAAATCCGGGATTTTCCGCGACGGGGACGAGGCTTGGATACTGGGACGCCCAATCGATTTCCGATTCGAGAAACAGCGGCTCTCCGCTGCGGACAGCGTCGGTAAGTGGAGTTGGAGTCGAGATGGGAATGTGGCGCCACCGCTCGAGCGCTTCCTGCGGCATGTTTGTGGCTTGAACGAGCTCGAGCTCGTCGAGCACCTCGTTGCGCAGAGCAATCACGGTTCGCGCACCCTGAGGAAACGCACCTTCAGCGCGAGCGATCACTGCGGCTACGACGTCCTCCGGCGTTACTGCGACCGAAAGCTCCGTCGACAATTGCTGTAGCAGCTCGGCGCGTGCGCGAGCGACGCGCTCTCGTCTCTCAGCTTCCGTTGCGACTTCGCGCGCTTCTTCGGCTTCGACGAGCGTCGATTGCATATCGTCGTTCGCTTGCTCGAGCTCCTCGACGAGTGTTTGCATCTCCTCGTTCTGCGCCGCGAGCTCCTCGCCTTGCTCCTGAAGTTTCTGCGCGAGCAACTCGAGCTCTTGTCGTTTTTCCTCGGCGGTCGCGTGTGCCGCAGTCTCCGCAGCAAGACGGCGGGCTTGTTCTTCCGCGGCGCGGCGGGCAGTGAGATCTCTCGTAACTTTTGCGAAGCCAACCAGCTTGCCTTCGGAGTCACGAAGCGCTGTGATCACGACATTAGCCCAGAAGCGAGATCCATCCTTTCTTATGCGCCAGCCTTCATCCTCGAATCTTCCTTCCTTCGCTGCGACTTTGAGCTCGTATTGCGGCTTACCGGCGGCGAGGTCCTTCTCAGGATAGAAAACGGAGAAGTGACGACCAATTATTTCGTTCGCTGTGTAGCCCTTGAATCTCTGCGCGCCGGGGTTCCAGCTGAGCACGTGACCCCCGGGATCGAGCGCAAATATCGCGTAGTCAGAAACGGTCTCGACCAGAAGGCGATAGAGCGCGTCGTCGGACGCCGACAGTTGTATCGAGTTCGAAGGTCGCGATTTACTCGGCACGTCGTTTAGTTAGGGACATGTCATCACGCCGAGTGGCGGCTATCTACGACATTCATGGAAATCTTCCTGCGCTCGAGGCTGTGCTCGAGGAAATTCAAGCTGCCGGAGTAGATCATGTCGTCGTTGGAGGTGATGTGCTTCCCGGGCCAATGCCGCGGGAATGCCTCGCCGTTTTGGAACAGGTGAATATCCCTGCGAGCTTTATCCAAGGCAATGGCGACAGAGCAGTCGTCGCCCAGCGGAGTGGCTCGGAATCCGTGACGATTCCCGAGCAGTATCGAGGAATGATGCGCTGGGTTGCGGGCGAGCTCGACGACAAACTCGCGGCGTGGATCGCCACGTGGCCGATGACAACGACGGTCGAGCTCGATTTTCTGGGAAAGGTTTTCTTCTGTCATGCTACACCCCGCAGTGATACCGAAATGTTTTCCGCTGAAACCTCCGAGGAGAAACTGCTTCCGATCTTCGAGGGAGTCAGCGAATCGATTGTCGTTTGCGGTCACACGCACAAACAGTTCGATCGAATGATTGGAAAGACGCGTGTGATTAACGCGGGAAGCGTCGGAATGCCCTTCGGCGCGACCGGCGCCTACTGGCTATTGCTCGATACCGACATCGAGCTGCGACGAACGGATTACGATCTCGCTCGTGCCGCGGAACGAATTGCACTCACGGATTATCCGGAGGCACAAGAATTCGCGCAAAACTTCGTCCTGAAGAAAACGGATTTGGCGGATTAGATCCGTTTTCTTCAGCAGCCGAGCGCGATCTCGATCTCGTTTACCTTCGCCAGGAGAGTTGTGATGTCACTGCTCCCGATATTCTTGCCTCCGCGATCGAGGTCCTTCGCGAAGTGATCCAACTCCTCGCATGCATCCGAGTTCTTCTTCCCCTTGCCGAGGCTCTCGAGTGCGTTGTCCAGGATGTCGCTCAGCCTGCGCTCGGTTCCCTCTTGATGTCTGCATCCGAGAGTAATTCACGAAGCGACTCGATCATCTGCGCGCCCGATATGAACGAAAACGTCGCAGTTGTTCCGGCGACAAAATTCACATGGGCCACTACCGTCGTTCCGCACGGATCGGACGCGGGAGGTCCCGCATCGTCAACGCACGTCGTGGAGGAATACCCAGCTCCGCCGACAGCATCGTTACCTGTATAGCTATAGGTAATGGTCGTAACCGGATCAGCTGTGGGGTTGCCTTCATCCGCCGGGATGAGTCTGGTAACCAGCGCGAAACACGCGCCGCGAGCGACGACAGCAGGATTCGACCCCGGCACGGTACTCCCGCCGGATGCAAACACGATGTTCGACACGTTGAACGTGTAATTACCGGCGGGGCTGTCACCCGAAACGCAGACAATAGCTGAAGTGCCTTCGATCCCGAGATCCAGACGAGGGTTCGACAGTAACGGGCCCGTCAATTGATGCCCTTCGTTGGAGCAGGCACTAACCGCAATCAGCGCCAGAATTGTAATCGCACGGCGAACCTGCACTTTCATCTCAGCCCCCGGGCATTGGGAGTCGACGGAGGGCGACTTCGCGAGTCTGATCGCGAGCAACCGTCCGGCGGTCTCGGCGCTTACAGTATCATGTCAGGGAGTTGCTGGCAACCTCGGGGTGCTCGACGAATGTAAGAACGCTCATGAGTTCGCGAAGAATCCCGCTGTCCGCGGTATTCCCGCTGTCCGCCGTCCGCTGTTATCTAAACCCTTCCATCAACTTCTGTAACGCCGCATTGCCAGGGCACAATTCCGCGTAAGGGATATCGACCAGCGGCGTCTCGACCGTTTTCGCGACGGCGTGCATGTCCTGTCCCCCTTCGGCGATGAAAAGCAATCCCGTTGCAACTTCGCCGCGTTGTTGACATGCGCGGATGTGTGAGTACGCGGCTTCACGATTAGTGGGATCGTATCCCTCGGGTGTTTTGCGAAACCGGACTACGCTGCCGTCGTGCATCGTCACGACTGATACGGCATCGTCGGTCTGTGGCGCGACGACCTCACGTCGGAGAGGAACGAAATCGGCCGGCGAAATTTCTACTTCGTGCTCACGAGTGAACTTGTAGCTCTTCGTCGAGCCTTCGTGATCGTTGAACGTGACACATGGTGAGATGATATCGACCAGCGCCAATCCGTTATGCAGCAAGCCGGCTTTGAGAATCGGAACCAGCTGAGCTTTATCGCCTGAAAAACTTCGCGCAACAAATGTCGCGCCGAGTGTGAGCGCCAGAAGGACCGGGTCGATCGGGGGCTGCAAATTCGCTTCGCCCTTTTTCGATGTCGAGCCAATATCTGCCGACGCGGAGAACTGGCCTTTAGTAAGTCCGTATACGCCGTTGTTGTCGATCAGGTACAGCATCCGCAAGTTCCGTCGGATCGCGTGCGACAGTTGGCCAAGCCCGATCGAAAGTGAATCGCCGTCGCCGGATATTCCGATGTAATAGAGATCGCGGTTTGCGGCGTTAGCTCCCGAGGCGACCGAAGGCATTCGACCATGAACGCTGTTGAAGCCGTGCGATTGCTTCATGAAATACGCAGTGGTTTTCGACGAGCAACCGATGCCACTCATCTTTGCAGCGCGATGTGGTGGAAGCGCCAGCTCCCAGCACGTCTGCACGAGCGCGGCAGTCACCGAGTCATGTCCGCACCCGGCGCACAAAGTGGACATCGCACCTTCGTAATCGCGAACCGTGAACCCGAGCGAATTCTTGCGAAGCCCCGGATGCCTGACCGGCGGTTTGGTAATCGATGTCATGCTACCGCCTGCGCGACGTGATTGGACACCGCGGTGACGACGACTTTCGCTGTGAGCGGCATACCACCGTAATCGAGAACGGGAATCATCGCGTCGCGCGGGACGCCCGTCTCGATGGCAATCAACGACCGAAGCTGGGCATCACGATTTTGTTCGACAACAAATACCGGCGAATGCGAATCAATGAATTCTTTTACCGATTCGTTGAACGGGAATGCTTTGATGCGCATGTAGTCCACTGAGAGACCTTGCTCACGCAAACGCTCGACACCTTCGAGAACAGCCGCATGGCAACCACCTATTGAAACGATTGCCACCTGCGCGTTGGGTTGCATGTTGAATTCCGGCGCGGGCACTGCGTTCGCGGCGCCGGCAAATTTGCGAGCGAGTCGGTCGACTACTTCCTGATACGCGTCGGACTCTTCCGTGTACGCACCGTGCTTGTCGTGACCTGATCCTCGGACAAAGTAGGCGCCGTTCGGGTGAACCCCTGGAAGTGTGCGCGCCGCGATTCCGTCGCCATCGACGTCGAGGTATCGCGAAAACTTCTTCACGTTCGCCAATTCATCGGCATTCAAAACCTTGCCGCGATCAGGGCGATAGCTGTCGTCCCACTCGAGTCGCTTGCACATCCAATCATTCATCCCAATGTCGAGATCACTCGCCACGAACACGGGCGTCTGAAAACGTTCGGCAAGGTCGAACGCGTTAACGCTCAAATAAAAACACTCTTCCGGGCTCGCCGGAAAGAGAACGATGTGCTTCGTATCACCATGCGACGCGTACGCCAGCGACATCAAGTCGCCCTGCTGCGTCCGCGTTGGCATTCCAGTTGACGGTCCGGTTCGCTGAATGTCGTAGAAGACAGCGGGAATCTCAGTGTAATAGGCGAGGCCGATGAATTCCTGCATCAACGAAATACCCGGACCTGCGGTGTTCGTGAACGCGCGGGCACCCGCCCATCCCGCACCAATCGCAATTCCTGCGGCGGACAACTCATCTTCTGCCTGAATGATGCAGTAGCGAGCGAGGCCCGTCTCGGGATCTTTACGAAACTTCTCGCAAAATCCTTTGAATGCTTCCATCAGCGATGTCGACGGAGTTATCGGGTACCATGCGCCGACGGTAGCACCCGCGTACACAGCGCCCAGCCCCGCGGCGGTGTTGCCGTCGATAATTATCGAATCACCAGTCGCATTCATCTTCTCGAGATGAAACGGTAGCGGGCAGTCGTAGTTCGTCTTTGCGTAATCGTATCCGAGTCTGATCGCCGTGTTGTTGGCGTCGAGCAGCTTCTTTTTCTTCGAGAACTTCTCGATGATCATCTGGCCGACAACATCCATGTCGATCTCGAGCAACGCAGCCAACGCGCCGGCGTACACAATATTGCGAAGTAGAGTTCGATCTCGATCGCCCTGAAAGTTCTCGACGCACATTTTCCCGAATGGAATTCCGAGAATCGTGATTCCATCGCGCACAAGCTCGGGCTCGAGCGGCCACGAGGAGTCGTAAACGAGATAGCCGCCCGGTCGCACAGTGGCGACATCCTTCGCGTATGTGCTCGGATTCAGCGCGACGACGAGATCGACCTCCGACGGTCGCGCCGTGTATCCATCCTTGCTTACGCGAATCTCATAGAAGGTCGGCAATCCCTGAATGTTCGACGGGAAAATGTTTTTCCCCGTCACGGGAATGCCCATGCGGAAAATCGCCTGCATGAGCAGACTGTTCGCGCTTGCCGAGCCCGTGCCATTCACGGTGGCTATCTTGAACGCGAAATCGTTGATGCCGCTCATACTGCCACTGGGACGACAGTCCCGGAATCACTGAATGCGTACGGCAGAACGAGCGCGAACTTCGCCATGTCCCACGCCGCGGTGGGGCATCGCTCCGCGCAAAGCCCGCAGTGCAGGCAGATGTCTTCGTCCTTCACCATGATGCGTTTCGTTTGTGGCAAACCTTCGGATACATACAAATCCTGAGCGAGATTGTTCGCCGGCGCGGAAAGTCGCGTGCGCAATTCAGCTTCCGACTGGGCAGGCTGCGCAATCGTCAGGCAATTAACCGGGCAGACGTCCACGCACGCATCGCACTCGATGCACAATGATGCCGTAAAGTGAGTTTCGACGTCGCAGTTGAGGCAGCGCTCCACCTCAGTCGCCGTCTGCTCGGGAGTGAATCCGAGCTCGACCTCCACACTCAGCTTCGAGAATCGCTCGACGAGCTCCGCGTGATTCATGCTCGAGCGCGGCGACGGATTGAAATCATTGCTGTACGCCCACGAATGCATTCCCATCTTCGTGCTGGCGAGATGCATTCCCTGAGCGGGCCGATCCGCCACTGATTCACCCTGACAGTGCTGATGAATTGATATCGCGGCCTGATGTCCGTGCTCGACTGCCCAGATAATGTTTGCGGGGCCCCACGCGGAATCGCCGCCAAAGAATACACCGGGCAGCGAGCTCTGCATCGTCACCTTGTCTACTGCAGGCATGTCCCATTTGTCGAAGTCGATTCCGATGTCGCGCTCGATCCATGGAAACGCGTTGTCCTGTCCAATTGCGAGAATCACTTCATCGCACGGGAGAATTACCGTATCGATCACCTTGCTCGTCTGCCGTCCGTTCGTTTCGCTCCACTCGAGACGCTCGAATTCCATTCCGACGAGTTTTCCGTTTTCGACGACGAACCGCTTTGGCGCGTGGTTCTCGATGATGTGGATGCCTTCCTCTTCCGCATCTTCGAGCTCCCAGGGCGACGCTTTGAAATAAGGTCGTGATCGCCGAGCAATGACTTTCGTATCCGCGCCGCCGAGTCTGCGCGACGTGCGGCAACAATCCATTGCTGTGTTGCCGACACCGATGATCAGAACTTTTGCGCCGATGCTATCGATGTGGCCGAAGTGCACGGAGCCGAGCCACTCGATACCGATGTGAATCTTTTCGCGCGCACCGGCTTCCCATCGTCCGGGGATGTCCAGTTCTTTTCCCTTGGGCGCGCCGCTTCCGACGAAGATTGCGTCGTAACCCTCAGCGAGCAGCGACCTCATGCTCTCGACCGGAGTGTTGTACCGGACCTCGGCACCCATGTCGATGATGCATTGCGTTTCTTCATTCAACACGCTCTCGGGCAGCCGAAACGCTGGGATGTTGTAGCGCATCAATCCGCCCGCGCTCGAGAGCCTTTCGTAGATCACCACTTCGTAACCGATCGGCAGAAGATCATTCGCGACGGTGAGCGAAGCGGGACCAGCGCCAATCAATGCGACGCGTTTGCCATTTCGAATTGCGGGAGCTTTGGGCAAATACTCGGTGATGTCTTCTCTCAAATCCGCAGCGACACGCTTGAGACGACAGATCGCCACCGGTTTGCCATCGACGCGGAGGCGGCGACACGCGGGCTCGCATGGCCGATCGCACGTGCGTCCGAGAATCCCCGGAAAAACGTTGGACTCGCGATTGAGAAGATACGACTCGGTGTAGCGTCCCTGCGCGATGAGGCGGATGTATTCGGGGACGTTCGTGTGCGCCGGGCACGCCCACTGACAATCGACAACCTTATGGTAGTTGCGCGGATCTTTTGCGTCTGTGTATGCGGCCATCTGCCTCTCGTGCTAACCGGTTCCTACGACGTCCATCAAACGCGCCCAGAGGGCTCGAAGCCCCAACCTTCTGATCCGAAGTCAGAATCGGGCACACACAATTAACGATAAATTGTCGAACTTAGAGGGAGAATCAGGCGTCGGTGCCGTACTTCTCCGACATTAATAACGTACTTTGCCGAACCAAACGGGTAAAGAAACCCGTAAAAGCCGCTAATTTCTCCGCTAGTTAACAAACCGGAGATTGGAATTGCCCACGACACCCGAACTCGGAAAACTCACGATCGTCCTTCACAATGGTTACCGTTACGAGATGGCGTACAAACACAGGCAAGAACTACTGTCCTACTTCGCAGACCCGGACGTACCACGCCTCATCTTCGAGACGACGAACGGCCTTTGGG
>JBHELX010000013.1:0-85276 GCA_046262875.1 Gemmatimonadaceae bacterium
GGCGAGATTATCCGGAGACCCTGCGTAAGTCAGCGCATCGAGCGTGGTGACTCGTAGTTCCGGATAAGTCTTCAGACAGTACTCGACGAAGTTCGCCCCAATGAATCCGGCGCCTCCGGTAACGAGCATCGACCGCGGTGTGTGTTTGTCCATCTAGGTGCGCGCGGGAGCGTTTCGTAATGATAGCGCGATTGTGTCACGCAATGCGGACCGCCAGCTGCGGGGATTAACGCCGAACGCCGCAGTAAAACCACTTGTGTCGAGAACAGAATACGCTGGCCTGGATGCCGCGGTCGGATATTCGCTCGTTTTGATCGCGGAAATTTTTGGAATGCGAGTCTCACCGAGCATTCGAGCCTCTTCGAAAATCGCCTGAGCAAATCCAAACCAGCTTGTCTCTCCCGAGTTGGCAAAATGGTACGTCCCCGCGAGCGTGGGCTTCTCCGGTATCGCGTGCGCGACGGTAAAAAGCGCGCTCGCGAGATCGGTCGCCGAAGTGGGCCGCCCCGTTTGATCTTCAACGATTTTCAGTTCATCGCGCTCGCTTCCAAGACGCAGCATCGTCCGCACGAAGTTCGGCCCTCGATGACTGAAAACCCATGATGTCCGCACGATCACACTCTTCGAATTTTCCGCCCTCACTCCGATTTCTCCGGCGAGTTTGCTCTTTCCATAAGAGTTGATGGGATCGGTACGATCTTCCGGCGAGTAGGGCGTGGTGCCCCTGCCGTTGAATACATAGTCTGTCGAAACGTGAACTATCGGTGCTCCAACCGCGGCTGCTGCTCTCGCGACATTGGCTGCCCCAACTCCATTCACCGCCATCGCAAGCTCTGGCTCGGACTCCGCGCGATCGACCGCCGTGTACGCCGCACAATTCACCACTACATGGGGATGAAAAATATTTGCGGCCGCACGTAAAGCTCCGGCGTCAGTAATGTCGGCATCCGCGTGACTCAACGCCCGCACCGTCCAACCTGCAGCCGCCGCCTGCGCGCAAACCTCACTACCCGTCATCCCGTTCGCGCCGGTGACAAGAATTCGTTTCATCTAAATGCTCGGAATGTCAACGCGATCAGGCGACAGCCTTTCATAAGCAGAATCCTTCGCCGACAGAACCGGATTATCAACCGGCCAATCTATGCCGATCAACGGATCATTCCACGCGACACCGCGATCGTCTTCTGCCTCGTAGGGAATGGTGCATTTGTAGATGAGATCCGCGACATCTGATAGTACGCAGAAGCCGTGAGCAAATCCGCCGGGGATCCACAGTGAGAAAAGATTCTCGTCGTTCAACTCGACGCCGAACCACTTCGCGAAAGTGGGAGAGCCTCGGCGAATATCCACCGCAACATCGAAGATTCTCCCACGAGCGACGTGGATGAGCTTTCCCTGAGGATGGTTCAGCTGGTAGTGAAGTCCGCGTACCACATTTTGCGTTGAGCGACTGTGATTATCCTGGGCGAAATCGGCGGGAATGCCGGATCCGGCTAGTCGCTTCGAGCTGAACGTCTCCAGAAAAAATCCGCGCTCGTCTCTGAATATCTGCGGCTCGAGAATTAGAACGCCAGCCAACGATGTCTCTCTAACCTTCACCTTGCCGGGCCGGTGCCGTCGAGAAGTGACATGAGGTAACTTGCATAACTGCTTGAGCCCAAGCCCTTTGCCAGTCTGCGAATTCCGCCGTCGTCGATGAATCCCATTCTGTATGCGGCTTCCTCCGGCGAGCCGATCTTCAGGCCCTGACGCTCCTCGACAACGGCAACGAAGTTCGACGCCGCGAGCAACGCGTCGTGTGTGCCGGTGTCGAGCCAAGCAACTCCACGCCCAAGTATTTGCACCGTCAGCTCACCGCGCTCGAGGTACCGCCGGTTGAGATCCGTGATCTCGAGCTCCCCCCTGGAGGAGGGTGCGAGATTCTGCGCTTCTTTCACAACCGAGTTGTCGTAGAAATACAAACCCACCACAGCGTACGATGATTTCGGATCGCTCGGCTTTTCTTCGATACTCTTCGCTTTCCCGCCACTATCGAATTCGACGACTCCATAGCGCTCAGGATCCCGCACGTGATACGCAAAGATCGTCGCGCCGGTCGCTTCGCCCGAAGCCTGCTGAAGCTGCTCCGGCATTCCATGACCGAAAAAAATGTTGTCGCCCAGGATGAGAGCAGCATTACTGTCGCCGATGAAATCCCCGCCGATGATAAATGCCTGCGCCAATCCTTCGGGGCGCTCTTGAGCAGCGTATGAAAGCTCGATCCCCAGCTGACGGCCGTCACCCAGCAGCTCCTGGAATCTCGGCAAATCAGAAGGCGTGCTGATAACCAGAATCTCTTTTATTCCCGCGAACATCAACGTCGTCAGCGGATAGTAAATCATCGGCTTGTCGAACACCGGTATCAGCTGCTTCGACACAACCCGCGTCGACGGCCAAAGCCGTGTGCCGGAGCCACCGGCGAGAATGATTCCTTTTCTGGTCACGGTGCCGGAACGGTGAGGGGAATGCTCGGCGAGTCAGAGATGCGTGCTGCCAGCGCGCGTCGTCCAAGTCGCGCTTGTGTCTCCCAGAGAGAAAGAACGCCGAGAAGTGTCAACGCGATCAGAAGACTGAATGCCATCGAAACGATGTCAGTTCTCAACGCACACAGTACGAGCAACAATGCGAGCGTGATCAGGAGATTGCGACTGTTCACGGCGCGGACGTCGAGGGCATCGAGAATATTGCGCAATAAAACATAGATGGCGTAGGGAATCGCGCCGAAGAGACAAATCCGAAACACAGGAATAGCTGGAATGAAAGCCTTTCCGAAGTACCAGCGTACGAACGGAGGTATGAGAAATTCTCCAATCGCGACGGCGGCTATAGCTAATACAATACCGGCCGCCAGCATCTTGAGGACTATGCGGCGCAGCCCGTGAAGATCGCCACTTGCCGCCTGAGCACTCGCCCTCGGAAGCAATACAAGCCCGACAGGTCCGAAGACCCCTGCGACGAGTGAGAGCAAAGACATGCCCGCAGAGAATTGTCCCGCGGCGACGACGCCTTGCGCGCGAAGTGCAATCAATGCCGGCAACGCAAACAGCCCAACCAGCGCGAATTCTCCGGGCACGCGAGGCACACCGAATCGAAGAAGAACTCGCAGATGATCGCCGAGCGGCCGCTCAGCAGTTTCTTTAGTTCGATCACGGGTCATCACTCCGACAAGTGCAGCGACGCTTATGAGCATCCACGTCATGCCGGTTGCGGTCAACACGGTAGGAGCGTAGTGCGGAACGAAAATGAACGCGGTCACAGGCACTATGCCGTTGTTCGCGAGCTGAAGAAGATTGGCGAGGTTCATGTCGCCGCGTCCTCGAAAGACCGCGTACGTCATGCTGTGCATTGTCAATCCGGCGAGCGCTATCGTTGCGGCGGGTACCAGGTACGACATCTTCTGGCTCCCAAACAAAATCGCAGATGCGCCGCCGGGACTGAGATTCATCAGCACAATCACGATCAACGCGGGCACGAGGCCCGCGGTTAACGTAGCAACTGCGAACGATCGGGGACTGTAGCCGGGCAACGCGCCCGCCATAGCGATCGCGATGTATCGAGGCGCGGCAATGCCCAAGCCGAGTACGAGCGGAAGGTAGAGAAGCGAGATAGCGCGACGGGACAAAGTGTATTCGCCGAATCCAACTGCACCGAGGAATTGTGCCGCGAGTTTGAGCACAAAAATTCCCGCAGCCATCACGAGGAGCTCAGTAATCAACGTCCATGTGAGCTGAGTTCGCATCAGCGCATGTTGTAGCGCACGCCGATGATGGCATTGATGTTGGACGCGTCAGTGGCGAAGTCGCGGTTGAAGTCATGCACGAAAGTCAATCCGGTCGTTACATCGAAACCGCGAACAAAGCGCGTGACCTCCAGGCCGAGTGAGTGACTCACGTCCATTGTATGCGGCTCGCGCGCGCCATACGCCGGAAAAGTCCCGTTCTCCTGATTGAGATCGCGTTGCCACATTAGAGTCCACCGACCGTTTGGTGTGTAATGATCTATCGCGAGGGTAGAGCCTGCTGCTGCACCGACGCCAACGTTTGCACCTAACAGCTGCCCGCGCTCGGTGTGTCCCTGTCGAATCACGCCGTGAATGTATATCTCGCCTTCGCCACGAGGCGCGCGGACGAGCTGCGGAAGTTGAAAATTGATCAGCTCGAAGCGTGCGGACGTCATTGATTGTGAGCTCAGCGAGAAAACTTTTCTAAAGCCGACGTTGTAAAATCTGGAATGATCGGGTTCCTGCTCTAGATCGCGGATGTCCTGATTGTGATCGTCGCGTCCGTACTCGGCTGACACCTCGAATCCGCTGTGGGGTGCGACCCATCGCGCAAATACTTCCGCGAGCTGATTGTCTCCCAGGTCCTGCCCGCCGAAAAAAGACGGGAATCTTGGATCGTCGGGACGATTCTGCGGCAGATGTGTCTTGAGGAACGCTTCGAACACTTTCGTGAAGTAGCTGCGTGGAATTCCCGAGCGTGGCCAGATCGAATGAAAGAAACGCGCTCCGCCTATCTCCAGGCCTGTGACTCCACGCACTTGTCCCACAATCGAAAATCCGGTCGCGAACCTTTTTGTGCCCGGCTCCGCTTTGCTGACATACTCGCTTGGTCCCACGACGTTTGAATAGGGTGACTGCTCGAGCTCGCCCCACATGAAGTTCGCGTGGATTTTTCCAATCACGATGTTGAGCGGCTCGCTCGTCCCAAGAAAAATGTGAGGGAAGCCCGGTGCATTGTCGCCAAGGAGGAGTGGATATTCAGTGCCCGGTCCCCATCCCATGTTCGCGGTGGAAACGCCGAACGCGATGATCGGAAGATCGATGCGAAGCGTGCTCTGTCCGGGATCGACTCGCTGATACGCGCCGGCTCCGAAGCGTTGCGGAAGATCGACGCCTCCCCAGGTCGCGTTGGCAAATGCGCCGGCACCTGTGCGTCCAGTCGGCATGATGAAGAACGCGCGATTCTCGGCGCGAAAAGCCATCGGCGCAATCGTGAGTGATGCAGGGCCCCATCGCGCGCTGATCCCCGCCTGAATTGCCGACGTGAGTCCGCGTCCTGCCCAGATCGGTCCATCATTTGAGCCCCAGGCGAACCCTGTGTTGTATCTGAGGCTGGAGGTTGGCCGAATGAAATCGTAGTGAACACCGTGAAAGTTTTTCGCGCTCGATACGAAGCGATTGCGCCACGGATGTGCACTGTCAGTTGGAATCAGACGGTCGAGCTCGCGCGGTGAAAACGGTCGCGATGACCAGGGATACAGTGGGACCAATCCCATAGTCTGCAGGTAACGCAGATAATTCTCGGGGATACTCCCGACAAATATCTCCGACCGGAAGGAGTCGCCACCGAGCTGCTCCCTTTGCGCCAAGAGTGGCGCGGCCGAAAAAAACGAATACATCGCAATCGCAACCGCGCATGTACGCGATGCGATCATGCTGTTCCTGCTCTGGTACCGATTGTAAATTTCCCGCGCATTCAAACCGATTTCCAGCTCCTGCCAACATTGTTTTTTTCAGGCGCAAAATCTAAGTCATGGCCCGCGAAGGCGCTGCTTGCGACTGCAATTACAATTGTCGCAACTGCAGCTCGCACGAGCAGCGTTGGTGCGCAGCAGCCGCGCGATTCTCTACTCGATTACATCCAGCCGCTGATCCTCGTAACCGGCACTCCATCTGATCAGCTGCGGCTCGACCAGCTTCGGGGAAAAGCGAGTCTCGACGGTTATCTGATTCGATCACCATCATCAATGAACGACAGGTTACCGGGAAAGAGTGCCGTGCGATTAGGCGTCATCGCGCCCGAGTACTACGCAGTCAATAATTCGGAAATTCCATTTTCTGCGAATGATGGAGCGGTGTGGGGAGGTCGCGGAACAAGCAGCCGCATTCTAATCGGGTTCCGTCTCGAAGCCGGGCCACTTTCGATTATCGCTGCTCCGGAGTTTCTCGGTTTCCAAAACAACTATTGGCTGCTGCGCGACACAGTCAAATTCTACGCGCCGCCAATTATTCCAGAACGACAGGGCGGGGGATTCGTTTCTCCTTATTACATTGCGCCGTACTCGATCGACCTTCCTCTTCGAATGGGCCCGAAGCCAATTCAGGGCACCGATGCAGGACAGTCTACGGCGATGCTCACGATGCGCGGCACCTCCTTCGGAATCTCGAATGAGAATGAGTGGTGGGGGCCTGGAATCAAAAACGCGATCGTACTCAGTAACAATGCGGCAGGCTTTCCGCACCTGTTCATTCGTACCGCGCGACCGTGGCGCAATCGACTCGGCACACTCGAAGCACGACTACTCGTTGGTGGCCTCACCGAATCGAAATGGTTCGACACAACTCAAGCGAATAATCTTCGATCGCTCAGCTCGTTCGCTTTTACTTTCCGTCCTGCTGTGCAAAAAAATCTCGTAGTTGGTGGCGCGCGATCGGTTTACGCGACAAACAAAGGCGGGTGGCATCGGATACCCGGCCGATTACTCGATGCATTCGCGGCGACTGGTCGGCCGAACAATCGTCCGCTCGGCGACTCGTCGCTCACCCCCGGCGGGCGCGACCAGCTGTTTTCATTTTTCGGCCGCTACGTTTTTCCGGACGACGGTTTAGAGACGTACGTCGAATGGGCGCGCTACGAATGGCCGCTCTCTCTGCGTGATTTGTTGCTCGCGCCAAATCACACGCAGGCGTACACGCTTGGACTTCAGTGGACTCGGCCGACTCCGTATAGACAGGGGAGCGTGAGGATTCAAGGCGAGGTGACTGATCTCGAACAGAGCGCGACGTTTCGCGATCGCCCACTGGGCTCGTGGTACACCAGTCGCCGCGTGATACAAGGCTACACTCAACGGGGAGAATCACTCGGCGCATTCATTGGGCCGGGAGCGTCCAGTCAGTGGCTTGCAGCTGATTATATGGAGCCCCATTGGTCGCTCGGTGTGTTTGGAGAACGGATCCGCTGGAACGAGGACATTCACGATACCCGTGGATTTCCTTACTATCAGGGTTATTGTGTTCATGACATAAGTCTACTTCCGGGCGCGAGGGCGACCGCAGGCGGCAGGTTCGGCTATATTTCGGCCGACGTTACGTATGGGAACCGATTGAACGCGTTCTTTCAGGAGCAATCGGGGTGCATCGTGCAAAACGGAAGACATGACATCAGAAACCGCACAATCTCTCTCACAATTGGAAGCTTCACCCCTGGAAGGAAGCGCTGACCCACGATTTTGCCGCGGCGTTGGCAGATTATTTGCCATTAGGCGACGAGAGGCGTCCCCCGATTTGCGGGCACGCGATCAAAGAGAGATCCATCATTACTAATCGTTCCTGATGGCAAAACGCTCGGCGCTGGCGAAGCAACATCACCTGCGCCTCACTTCATCGCCTGGTCCTTCGCTCGCGTCGACTCGGGCCGGCTCTCCATTGCATGTCCGTACTCGCCTGCGCGAGCGCCGGCCGGTTTCCGTCAGGCGCCACACCGCGCGCATTGCGACGCGATTGGGAGTCCTGCTGGCGGCCGACATTACAGCCGCGTTCATCTGTGGAGTGCTGATCGAGGTTGCATCCAATGGCGGTGGCTGGCTCACGGACCAATTCTCCCGCGCTGCGAGTGCAGGGTACGGTGGTCTGGTGTTCGGCGCCGGCTTGTTTTTCAGCCTCGTCGCAACAGGGAGCTACAGTCGTCATCGCAGTCTGAATGCCAAGGCGAGACTGCTTGCCGGTTCCTCGCTTGCTTGCGGATTGATTCTCTGGCGACTCGTCGGCGGAAATCTCTTCGTTGCTGTCGCGGTCTATGCGCTCACCAGCGTCGTGACGTGGATCATCGTGCTTGGAGTGCGGACCATTGCTGAAAAATTTCTGAGTACCGTGTGGCCGGGGACACGGGGCGCCGCGCCTGCGTTGCTCATTACCGACCGCCGAGAGCCAAGCTTGCAGCTCGAGCGCGCAGTACTCGCCGCTGGTGGGGATTATTCGCTGGCGGGCTACGTATCGATCGGTCGTCGCCAATTCGACGGCTCCGTTGGCTATCTTGGCGACTTGTCTGATATCATCGACTCGCACGGCGCGGAGACTGTGGTTGTGTGTGAGCACCTGAACGATCAGCAAATCACGAGCGTTCGTGACGCGAGCCTTGCCGCCGGTTGTCAGCTGCTTTATCCGGCGCGCGCAGTGAAGATCGCCGGCGTTCGTCCCGCTCTCGTCTGGCATCAGGACCAACCCTTCTTCGAGCTTGGGGCACCCGTGCTCAAGGCGTCCGCAGTTATCTGGAAGCGCATTGTAGACGTCGTTGGCGCTGTACTCGGATTGATTCTTCTCGCCCCGGTTTTCGCGCTGATTGCGTTTGCGGTGAGGTTCGATTCACCGGGCCCGATTTTCTTCAGTCAGGATCGCGCGGGACTCGGCGGACGGCGTTTCCGAATGCTCAAGTTCCGGACGATGCGTGTCGGTGCAGATGCCGAGAAGCACAAGCTCTCGCATCTGAATCACACTGGCGATTCGCGGCTCTTCAAGATTCCGGAAGATCCTCGCGTGACGCGATTGGGCGCGCTGCTTCGTCGGTGGAGTCTCGACGAGCTGCCCCAGCTGTGGAATGTTCTCTGGGGCGACATGTCGCTGGTCGGTCCGCGTCCATTTTTCGAGGCAGACTTCGCGACTTACCAAGACCACCATTTCCGTCGCCTCGATGCAAAGCCGGGAATCACGGGATTGTGGCAGGTGAGCGGCCGGAGCTCAGTCGTCGACTTCGAGGACGTTGTGTATCTTGACCGCCAATACATCGAGCAATGGTCATTCTGGCTCGACGTCAGCATCATGGCTAGAACGCTACCGGCGGTCGTGCGACGAACCGGGGCTTACTGAACTTCAACCGCGCCACAGAAACACAGAAATCACAGAAAAAATCGTTCTAAAGGGACACGGTAAGAGCCCCGTGCGCAGTGGCGCTGTTTCATTCAAAAGGCTTTCTCTGTGAATTCTGTGTTTCTGTGGCATTTTTCAGTTGATTCGACAGCCGAAGAACGGCAAATTGTTCGTCTACGCTCGCGCTGCCTCGCGCGAGTTTTGTTTAAGTAACCGGAGAATGGATTGAAAGTTTTTGTTACGGGTGCCGCCGGTTTTCTCGGAAGTCATCTGGCGGATTCCTTCATTGGCCGAAACGACCAGGTTGTCGGATGCGACAACATGATCGGCGGGGACCTTCAGAATCTTCCCGAGGGAATCGAGTTCGAGATTGCGGACTGCAACGATCTCCCGGCAATGAAGCGCCTGACAAGGAGCGTCGACGTGATTTTTCACACTGCCGCGATTGCTACAGAGGGACTGAGCGTTTTTTCACCCGCATTGATCGCGACGCACGTGTACACCAATACCGCGACGGTTCTGGCTGCTGCTGCGAGCAACAACGTCAAGCGATTCGTTCATTGCTCGAGCATGGCGCGCTATGGCAATGGGCCGGTACCTTACGTCGAGGAGCAGCCGCTCGAGCCCGCCGATCCATACGGCGTCGCGAAGTACGCGAGCGAGCTACTCGTGCGCAACGTCTGCGAGACTCATGGGATCGAATACACGATTGCGGTCCCACACAACATCATTGGCCCGAAACAAAAGTACGACGATCCGTATCGCAACGTCGCGAGCATCATGATCAACCGAATGCTTCAGGGAAAACAGCCGGTGATTTACGGCGACGGCGGCCAGAAGCGTTGCTTCTCGTTCATTCAGGATTGCGTAACTCCTCTGATCAAAATGGGTACGCTTCCGCAGGCAGTTGGCGAGGTGATCAACATTGGCCCCGACGAGGAGTACATCACGATCCTCGAGCTGGCCCAGGTCATAGCGGAGCTGCTGAACTTCAAGCTCGATCCGATCATGGTGGAAGAGAGGCCGCGTGAAGTTCGCTACGCGACATGCTCAGCGGATAAAGCGCGCAGACTCCTCGGCTATCAAACGACCGTTAGCCTGCGGGACGGATTGCAGAGTATCATCGACTGGATTTCGGCGCACGGTACGAAGCCGTTCGATTATCACCTTCCGATCGAGATCGATTCGCCGCTGGTTCCCGCGACGTGGACGTCGCGCCTGTTATAGCCGAGCCGAAACTTCGCATTGGCATGCTCGGGCTTTACGGCATGCCGATGACGAGCCTCCATTTCACGGGATTCGAAACCGGGTTCGGCGAAATTGCGCCGCGGCTTGTTGACGCGGGCCACGAGGTCACCATTTACTGTCGTCGAGGATCGTATCCCGAGGCGATGCGCGTCCCGGAATATCGCGGTGTCCGTCTCATATACGTCCCGTCACCAGGCGGAAAAAATTTCTCGGGACTGCTCGCCACTTTCTTCGCTGCGATTCACGCGCTCGCTGTTGGGCGCTACGACATTTTCTTTTTCGTCAACGTCGGCATGGGGCATCACGCTGCTCTTTGCCGCGCGTTCGGAAAAAAAGTGGTGATGAATGTCGATGGGCTCGACTGGACGCGGGCGAAATGGGGACCTGTCGCAAGGTTGTATTTCTTTTCTGCGGCGCGATCCGCCGTTCGCTTCTGCACGGAGCTCGTGACTGATGCAGAGGCGATGAGAGTTTTCTATCTCGAGCGCTTCAAAAAAGAAACAACGATGATTGCCTACGGCGCATACATTGAAAGCTCCCAGAAGCCGGAGCTTATCTCGCGGTTCGGAGTCGTCCCCGACGACTTTTATTTGATCGCGAGCAGGCTGATCCCCGAGAACCACGCAGACTTGATTGCCAGAGCCTTTCTAAAATCCGGATCGAAGCGAAAGCTTGTGATCGCGGGGGGAGCGAATTACGACAGTCCTTTTCATCGCGAGCTCCGCGCGCTCGCCGGGGACAAGATCATTTTGACCGGACACATCGACGATCAGGAAGTGATCCGCGAGCTGCACTGCAATTGCTTCGCTTACGTTCACGGCCACTCTGTGGGCGGGACCAACCCGTCACTCCTCAAGGCGATGGGTTACGGGAATTGCATACTCGCGCTCGACAATGTATTCAATCGAGAAGTGCTGGCGGGCGGCGCTATTTTCTTTCCGCGCGATGAAGAAGTGTTAGCAAACGAAATGCGTATGCTGGAATCAGATCCCGCGCGCGTTGCAGAGCTACGAAAAATGGGGCCGGAGCGAATTCAAGAGAATTACACTTGGGAAAAGATCGCCGGGCAGTACGACACCATGTTCAGAGAGGTGGCGGCTCGATGATCGCCGCGGCTGCCTGTCGTGGCTGAGACGTGGCGGATCACTGGTGCTAAGCGGGCAGCGCTCGCGGCGGTGGATCTCATCGCCCGGCCTTTTGCGCGTTTGTTCATTCAGCCGTCAAAACGTCTCGACGATGGAATCTGGAAAATTCTCGTCGTCGAGATCTGGAATATTGGCGACGTCGTGATTGCAACGACCGCCCTCCAGGCTCTTCGAGCCAGATATCCCGATGCGTGGATCGCGTTTCTTGGAAAACCTCACGCCGAGGAAATTCTTCGTGGAAGCGGACTCGTCGACGAGGTGATCACTTTCGATTTTCCCTGGACGTCGGAGACCGATAAATACAAACGGTCGCGCTACGACAAGCGCGCAATGAAGTCGTTGTTTCGCCGGCTGAGGGAAGAGCGATACGATCTGACAGTCGATTGTCGAATGGATTTTCGCAGCAACTTGATCGCGTACGCTACGCGGGCAAAGCGGCGAGTCGGCTACGCATTCGGTGGTGGAACGTTTCTCCTCACCGATGCGATAAAGGCAACGCCGCGAGCACATCACAAGGTGCGGGACTGGCTAAAGCTGATGGAAGCAGTCGGCTCGCAGCGCGGCACCAAAGTCATCACGGGCATCGATTCCGGCGAGCCATTCCGGCCGAGCCTGACGCTTTTACCCGAGGAGCGACAGATTGCCGCGGGAGGCCTGGAAGAATGCGGGATTGCTCCTCGTGATCTGATCGTCGCGATACATGTGGGCGCGAGCAATCCCGACAAGCGGTGGCCCGCCAATCGCTTCGCCGAAGTCGCGGATTCACTCGCCGATAGTTATGGCGCGCGAATTGTGGTACTGGTCGATCCGGAAGGTTGCGGGTCGAAGCTCCCGCTGAGAAATCCCGCCTGCTATGTGAAGCCGACGCTTCGCGAGCTGATGGGTTTCATTGGAAGCTGCGATCTATTGATCTGCAACGACAGCGCGGCGATGCACATCGCAGATGCACTCGGAGTTCCGGTCGTTGCAGTGTTCACGACAGGAAACCCAAAATGGTATGGACCGTCCGGGAAGAATCAGAAAGTCGTAGGGAAGGGAGCACGGCGAGGACAGATGCAGGACATCGACACGGCTGAAGTTTTGAGTGCGGCCGAGCAGCAGATCGAGCGCGCGATGACGGCGCGCGCGAGAGCATACACTTTGGCCCAACGCGACAACCCGTGATTCATCTCCTGCGCTCGAAGACGGCCAGAAACAGCTATCTGAATCTCGCCGGGCTCGCGGTGCCCCTCGTCATCGGGATTGCACTCGTGCCGATCACGATGCACGGGCTTGGTATCCCGCGCTACGGATTGTTGAGTCTCGCGCTGACTGTGCTTGAATATTCGGCGCTATTTGCGCTCGGGCTCGGACCTGCGACGACGCGTTATGTCGCGCAAGCTATCGCGCGCAACGACGAGAACAAATCCGATCTGATCGCGCTTTCAATGCTCGGTCACACGATGCTTGGAGCGGTCGGAGGACTCATCATCATCGCGCTGGCGCCTTTTCTGGCCAATCACGTCTTTTCAATTCCTCTCGGGCTTCGCGCGGAAGCCGTGACAGTATTTCGCTTGATCGGGGTGATGGTGCCGGCGACTCTTCTGCTGCTCAGCCTGTTCGGCGCTCTCGAGGGTGCGAGCCTTTTTGGACTCGTCAATGTGCTTCGCATTCCGATCAGTGCACTGTCGTTCATCATACCGGCCGTTGGTGTAACGCATGGGGTCAGCCTGCCGATGATTCTCCTCGAGCTTGTTGTGTTGAGGTTCATCATCTGCGGCGTTCTTGCTGCCGTTGTGAGGGTTTCAATATCCGGCCATCGCTGGCGCTGGCCGCGCGACTGGAATGGATTTCGTCCGCTGCTCTCGTTCGGCGCATGGCTCTCAGTGTCGAATCTCGTTAGTCCGACGCTCATTTACGCCGACCGGTTCATGCTCAGCGCGCTCCGCGGAATTTCAGCGGTAGGACTTTACTCCGCCCCGTTCGATGCGGTGATGAGATTGCTCATGGTTCCCGGCAGTCTCGCACGCGCGATGTTTCCGACTATCAGCGCACTACACGGAACCTCGCAGAACGAGAGACTGCGGCCCTTTTTCCGCAGAGCCGTCGGGATGACGGTTCTCTTATTAATCGTTCCGTGCGGAATTTTGTTTTTGTTTGCCCCTCAGCTTTTGAATTTGTGGCTTGGATCTCAAGTTTCGGCCGCAGCGGGGACGGCGACACGCGTTCTGGCACTCGGGCTGTTGTTCAATGCCGCGGCTTACGTCCCGTCAACGTTTCTCTCAGCAGTTGGACGTCCGGACATCAACGCGAAATTTCATTTGCTTGAGCTCGCGATTCATTTGCCGCTCGCTTGGTGGCTTGTGTCGAATTATGGAATTCTCGGTGCAGCAGTCGCCTGGAGTGCTCGCGTCGCATTCGATTGTCTGCTTCTTTTCGTGGCGGCTCAGAGAATCATGAGATCGCCTTCAAAGCAAGTCGGCGAACCGGGGGTCCTCGCAGCTTTCTCAGGCTAGTTCCTTGTAAACCGCCGCAGTTTCGGCGGCGCAGCGCTCCCACGTAAACTCCCTCGCGCGATTCCGTCCTGCAGCGGAAAGCTCGGCGCGCTCATCGACGCAGCGAATGATGCCGTCGGCTATGGCGGCGGGATGTAGAGGATCAACGAGCACGGCTGCCCCCGCGGTTATTTCCGGCAGCGCACCCGTGTTGGCTGCAACGACAGGTGTACCGGACGCCATTGCTTCGAGCGCGGTGAGACCGAAGCCCTCGTGAAGAGATGGGACTGCCACACACGACGCGCCTCTGTAAAGTTTGCGCAGGTCAGAATCGGAAACCCGGCCCAGCTGCTTTACTTCGGTGTTGTCGACCGCGCTGTGCCCCCAACCGCCGGCGCCCACGATGACGAGCTCTTCGCTCAAGCCTTTGCGTCGGGTAATTTGGATTGCCTCCACCAGACGCGGAAGATTTTTGCGCGGCTCCGGCGTGCCTACGAACAGAACGTACGGCGGCCTCGAGTCGTCGCTCTCGGAGCTTTCTTCAAAGAAAGATTCATCGACGCCGTTGTAAACAACGCTAATCCGCTCAGACGAAATTCTCAATATTGATTCGACATCGTCGGCCGTGTTCTTCGACACCGTGATGATTCTGTCTGCTGCATCGAGAACTCTTCGCAAAGTTGCTCGTCCGTACACTCTGCTCCATGGAGTTACCGTTTCCGGAAAGAGCAGTGGCACCAGATCGTGCACGGTGATCACAACGGGCGGTTTCCCCCTCGTCAATGGCCCGCGAGGCAGCGGTATATGATAGACCTTCGCGCCTTCTCTCGCGGCGGCGCGGCGCCCGAAGAATGGATACCAGAGAAAATCCTGACGCAGCGTGAGCGCGCGTTTGCGCGCAGTGTCGCGGGGAACCAGCTCCCCGCCCCCGAGCTCGACAACGTCGATGTCGTCGCGCGCTTTGAGCGCAGTGGCGAGGCTTCGTCCGTACCGTGCGATCCCCGCAACTGACTGGCGCATGTGCGACGCATCGAGTGCGACACGCAGCTTGTGTTTCACTTGGCGGCGAGATAGCGCGTTGCAGGAAATGCAGCAACGAGGCCGAGCATGATCACGCGTGAAGTCGTTCTCTGTGGGCGCGCGTGTGATTCGCGATATGCCCTTAGTCTCTTCGTTACGCCGCTCGATTCGAACGCGCTGCAGTATTTCTCGACGCGCTCCAACCGAGAGTCATCAGCGCAACGCATTTGCATTCGCGCACGCAATTCCGTCGCGTGTGTCAGCCCATTCCTGAATGCGCCGAGCCACTTACGAGTGAAACCGACTGGATCCGTCGCGAGGGATCCGAGAAATCTGCGACGGGGGGCAATGGCGCCTCCGACGACATTGTGAGAATGCTGTCGATAGAGCACGGTGGAGTCGCGCGTGCTCATGATTGTTCCAGTCGCCGCGGCCGACAGAGCGAGCCACCAATCATGCCATGCACCGCCGGGAATCGGCAAAGCAAAATCGAGCAGCGCGCGATTCATGCCTATCGTGCAACCAACAACGACGTTGTGAATGAGCAACGTGCGAAGTGGATCGTTCGCGTCATATGAGGATCTCTGGAATTCCACGAACGATCGGTGAATCACCCGAAGATCTTCATCGACGATCTTGAGGTCACTGTGAATCAATCCGGGTTCGTTTTCAATCGATCGCAAGAGCGACAGCTGCGTTTTCATCTTGTCGGGAAGCCAGACATCGTCCTGATCGGCGAGAAAGACGTAATCAGCGCCGCGATCGTGAGCTATCGTCAGCAACTCGCCAAAACTTGCCCACGGTCCAATGTTTCCGCGCGCATCCGTGACCAGCCCGATGCGATCGTCTTGTTTTGACAAGGAGTCGACGATGTCAACCGTATTGTCCGTTGAGCCATCGTCGCGCACGATGAGCTTCCAATCGGTGAACGATTGAGTGCGGATGCTCTCGATTTGCTCCGCGATGTAATGGGCGCCATTGTACGCGCTCAGCACAACAATTACCTGCGCCCTGATCTGATCCTCTAACGTTTTGCGGCTTGGCTAACGAAGCCCGAAAACGTCCCGCGAAGAATCGCCCATCCTGATTTCGGTTTGCCTTTCACTGTTTCCAAAACCGCACGGCCGGGCTTCGTGACAGCGAGATACGCAAGGGCGGCAGTTTTTTTCAAGCCGCTGTAATTACGGCGCACGAAAAAAACACGCAGTCGATTTTTCGTGCTTTCTAGCTCGAGAGAAATATCCGCTGTCGCCACCGTCGCGCCGACCTTATGGTACGCTACCGCTTTTGGAACGTAGAGTACCGGGAATCCAGCCTTGCGCGCGCGATGTGAATACTCGCCGTCCTCCCAATACGCGGGGAAATAACATTCAGCCAGCGCGCCTATCCGCTCGAGCAGCTCGCGCGAGATGACCATTGCGCAGCCGCTGATGAACTCCGTCGGAAGGGGATCCGCGGATTCCGGAATGTCATGCTTGTGCTGCATGAGTGCGCGCAGGGAATTCTCGGTTCCTCCGGCGTACCAGACGCGATCGCGGGCCGGATCCTCGAAAATTGTTCCGCTCAAGAGTCCGGCGTTCGGATACCGAGCGATGGCGCTCGCAATTTCGGATAGAAAATCAGGTGCGAGCGAGGCATCGTTGTTCAAAAGAAGGAAATGCGAGATACTTGTCCGCTGCTGTAAATAGCGAATGCCGACGTTCGTCCCACCCGCAAAACCTCGATTTGCGCCTGCTCGCGCGATCACGAGCCACGGAATTCCTCCGTCCTGCCCGACACGCCAAATCCAATTCTCGTCCGCCCACGCCTCCAGGCGAGCGACAGAATCATCGAGTGAACCGTTGTCTACTACGACAACATGACTTGGGGGTGGCTGCGCTTCGTCGAGAGCCTTGATGCACGCCATTGTTTCGGCGGCGTTGTTCCAGTTGACGATGACCACACCGAACGTTGGTGCACTCGACTGCACGTCAGGCGACTGGTCTTTGTACTCGGGCAATAGCTTCTTCCGGCGAGGGCGTCACCGGCTTCACCGAGGGATTTGACATTCGGTTCTCCCGGCGCCCCAGCCTCGCCAATTCATGTCGGAACGTTCTCATCGCAGCTCGAACATCCTGATATGAGTCAGGATTTCGCTCCTTCCAGTCGGCCATCACGGCGCCGCTTCCCGCGATGAGCAGACCTGCAAGCGCGCCGAGGAGAATTGCGGTAATGCCCATGACACCATAGCGCGGCCACTTTGCTTTTCTTGGAACGATCGCCGAATCGATGACGGTGATGAGCGCCGCATCATTGATTTCATCGATTCGCGCGACTTCGAGCTGGCGGTCGAGGTTGATGTAAAGATCCGATGCGAGGTCAACGTCGCGTTTGATTCGCCCTTCTTCGAACTTGAGACCGGGCGCCATGATGACCCCGCGGTTCTGTTCGTAAAACACGCGCTCGCGTTCCTCTGCATCGCGCAACGCAGTCTGCGCACTATCGTGTCGCATCTGCAGGAAAGTGCGCTTTGCTTTTGCCCGAGAGACGCGTGTCTCCTTATTGAACGTGCTCACGAGGTCGATCAGACGATTCGCGATTTGCGCGCTGAGCTCGGCCCACTGCGCGTCAACCGAAAACCAGACGAGATTCGTTTTCGGATCGATGCCCGGACTTATCGCTTTCGCCATGTTCTTCACTGCGACTTCCATCTGCGCCTGAGGATCCGATTTCTTGATCTTGAGAATCGTCAGCAGCGTAGCGCTGTCACCGGGAGCGTCAGTTCGGGGATTGGGGAAGCGTGACTGCAATAATCGCGTGAGGAGCTCCCGGCTGCCGAGAAGCTCGACGTAAAAGTTCGGCGATTCCGAAGGGTCGCCTCCCATTGTACCGCCGAGCTGCGAGATGATTCCACCAAGTCCAGTGGTTCCGGCGCTTGCGCCTTGAAGCTTGGAGCTGCTCGAGCTGTTCGCCACGAACGATGCCTGCGCGCGATACACCGGAGGAATGATGATCGTCGCAGCGAGTCCGAGCAGCAGTGCGCCGATCGTAACGGCGACAACGGTTCGCCACCGCAGCAAAATGCCAGCGACCCACCTCGTGAAAGTGAGATGATCGCTGGCAGCTTCCTGCTCGGCGATGTGCACGCCTCTCTATCTCTTCAGGGCGATTGCGATAGCTACAAAGCTGGCCGCAAGCTGCGCTATCGTGCCGAGAGTCGCGAGATAATCTATACGCCGCTCATTCGGATCCCGCTCCGGAACAAACACTGTGCTTCCGGGGCGCGGATGAGGATCGTCGCGGAAAATAAACTTGCCGCGAGTTGCTTCGACTTTTCCGTTTGGCTGGGTGACGTACGCGTAGCGAAGGTCGCCCTTGCGCGTGACACCTCCCGCGGCGCTCACGTAGTACTCGAGCGATCGACCGGGAACGTAGGTAACGGCCACCGGCGAGTTCACTGCGCCTTTCACGTTGACCACGGCGTTGAATCGCGGAATGAAAATCGAATCGCCATCCTGCAGCTGCAGGTTGTCGCGTGCACTTGGATTCCGAAGAATATCGGGCAGCGCGATGCCGATGCGACCGACCTTGTCGTTCGCCCGGAAGAAAGTCACACCGTCGGCGTACGCTTCAGGTGTGAGACCACCCGCTCGTCGAATGAGATCGGAAATCTTTTCGGTTTTTGTCGTCAGCGAATACGTACCGGGGTAGCGCACTTCTCCCGAAACCACAGCTTGTCGCTGCAGCTCCCAGTTTGGCTGGCGGAAAATGAGAATGTTGTCGTACGGCTTGAGCGCAACTTCTGGTGCCGACCCGCTTGGCGCGGGAAGTCCAGGCGGTCCGAAATATTTTCCATCGGGGCCGCGCTCGAAGATGTAGCTCGAATCGAGAGGCACGCGGAATGTTGTCGCTGTCGCGCCATTCCGCCTGTCGGTGGGAAGGCGCGCGACTTCCGCTGCCTGCAAATCTGCGCTCTGCTCGAGTCCACCCGCCTGCAGCACGGCATCGCGAACTGTCATGCCTTCGCGAAACGGAATCTGCCCGCTGTTGTGAACTGCGCCGGTGATCGCGACGTATCGCGTGGGGCGGAATTCCGAGACCGCGAACACTCGGATCTGATCGTCTTCGCGCAACGGCATGTCACCAATCACCCGCCCAGTGGTATCGGCGAGCGTCGCATGCAGCTGTACTCGCGTCGAATCAGAGTTCAGGCGCGAGATGAGAACTTGTCCAAGGTATGTGTCGGGCTTCACTCCTCCGGCCGCGCGCAACGCCTGCGACACAGTCATTCCGGGGGTGAGGCCAAAAGATCCAGGCTGCCATACATTGCCGGCGATCGAGATGCGGTTGCGAACGCGCTCACTGATCTTGAACACTCTGATGATGTCGCCGGCGAGCAGGGGAACATTCGGAGCGCCCGTATCACTAGTGAGCGCGGATGACGAAACGTCGATCGTTGTGCGATCACGGCCACCCTCACCCCGCTGGTTTGGCGCTTGAATGCGGTCGATCTGCACCCGAGTACGTGAGGCAGTCGGTGTGAATCCACCCGCGAAACGAATCAGGTCCGCCAGAGTTTCGTTCGGACGGAGCTCGTAGGTCGCAGGACGGTTGATCTCACCAACGATCCGAACCTGACTCGAGTGCACCGGAACGAATATGACGTCGCCGTTATCCAGTCGACGGTCATGTGACGCGTCACCATTGACGAGATAGTCGTACACGTCGAGGATGTCCACCAACTTTCCGTTGCGTTTTATCTGAATGTTGCGAAGCGACCCGTTATCTGACGGTCCGCGGGCGGCGTAGAGGGCGCTGAGGGCCGTTCCCGCACTCGAGATGCGGTAGCTCCCGGGAGTCACAACGTCGCCGACAACGAAAATCTGGTTACTGCGAAGTCTTGCAGGAGTGATCGTGAAATGTGTCGTCGCTCCGGCCCCGCGTCGCACACCCGAATAAACTCTTCCTAGTCTGGTATAGAGAATGTCCTCGAGCTGCCCTAGCGTGATCCCATTCACATTAATCGTCCCTGCTTGAGGAACAACGATGAATCCTTCGCGCGTAACGTCGAGCGTGTATGCTTGCGAGACGTCACCGGTGAGAATGAGCACGAGTCTGTCGCCGGGGCCCAGCTGATAATTCGCGTCGACGGGTCCGTTGAGATTTGGATCGAACAGTGTGGTTGGCTGACGGAACATCGCGAGTCCAAAGATCGTAAAGCCGCTGTCCAGCATCATTTTTTGTCGCGCGCTATCGGCGGGCGAAAGAACTCCGTTGATCGAGTCGAGTTTCGCTTTGCAGCGAAGTTGCCTCGATACGGCGGTTTGCTTTGCCAGTTGCGCAGCGCGGCTCGTGTCCGCCGGACTGAACACCGTGTCGATTGCGGGCGACAGTGCGCAGCGCAGCGTCTCTGCCTCAACGGTATCTACGATGCCGAGCTGGCTGATAGCATTGTAGACATCGTCTGGGGTTCCCTGGTTAACTGCTGGTTCGGCGGCGCCGTTACCCCCGGGGAGATACTGGTCGAGCAAAGTCTCGGGGTACCCTTCGGCTCGGAGCCGCGCTCTTATTTGATCGGGCGTGAGTCCGCTCGACATGATGCGCTGTCGCAGCTGCTCGAGGAGCGCTGGATTTTGCTGGAGCATCCGTTGAGCGTCGGTGGGATTCTGTGCGGGCAATAGAGCCGGCGCGAGGAGGACAAGTGCGGAGCAGACGAGCGACCGCAGTCGATTTGATTTCATTAGAAAGGAAAAGATTTGAAGAAGGAAACTCCCAGTCGCGTACATCCGTGCATGGTCGCGCAGGGACTCGAACCCCGGACCTCTGCTGTGTGAAAGCAGCGCTCTAACCAGCTGAGCTACGCGACCGATCAGGCGGACACCAAAGCTAACAATGCGCGTAACGGCGAGGAAAGTGCAACTGCTGAATACACGCTGATTTGGACTAAGTGCCAAGTAACACTGCGGGCTGCGGACTACGGGCTAAATACGGATTGCGGACAATGGGCCCTGCAGGGTTCGAACCTGCGACCGTCGGATTATGAGTCCGCTGCTCTGACCGGCTGAGCTAAGGGCCCGTTGACTCCTGCCAAATCTATCTCGCAACGACCCGACTCCGTAGTCCGCAGTCCGCATTTCTATTCGAACGTTATTAACCATCGCGGCACCCAGACAACTTTGACCCGACCTTCAAAAGCCGTGACATCATTTCCTTCGATGTGTCTCCGATTCTTAACGTTATTCACTCCGACATCCCCGACGATTTGGAAGTCGCGACTCACGGCTGATGCGCCGGTCAATCCAAAACGATTGACGCTCCACACGAGCCCGCTCAAAAAAATCGGTGTCGTCGCATAACTCGCAACGGGAGGATAGTCCGCGCGATAGT
The DNA here is from genome assembly GCA_046262875.1 of Gemmatimonadaceae bacterium. GTDB lineage: Bacteria > Gemmatimonadota > Gemmatimonadetes > Gemmatimonadales > Gemmatimonadaceae > UBA4720. Next base: position 21,156 of record JBHELX010000013.1, read on the forward strand.
CTCCTTCTCCCTGGCGTCGATGAGCGACGTACAATCTGAGAGGTGTGTGGGGAAGCAGAGCCAGATCCGCACCGACTTTGATTTCGTCGTAATCGCTATACGCTCGGCCGAGTCCGATTCCGTGAATCGAGTAGCGCTCGGCGACGTTTGGAGTGTGGTACGCGAGATTCGACACCAGGGTGTAGCTCGCAAACCACCGTTGATCACCGGCGAGCGGCAGCCCTTCGGCGGAAAAAGTGAGCCCGTATGACGAAGGCTCCTTGCACACGGTGTCGCACTTGTCGATCTGCAGATCGTCGAGATAAATGTGCGCGGCGTAAGTGCCGAAATGTCCGGCGCGCCACGAGCTCTCGAATCCCATGCTGAGATTTCCATCGAGCTGCTCGTCGCGCCAGCTGAGCGCGTAGACATTGAATGGATTGATCAGACTGAACTCGAGTCCGCGTCCGACGCCGGTATAAACGAAGCCTTCGCTCAACGCTCCCTCATATCGCCCTTTCTTGTACGACAGGCGATGGATCGAGAAGTAGCGCGACGCCTGAGCGCCTTCAGGTGTCACGACGAAGTTCTCGAGTCGCGCAACTACGCTCGATATATGCAATCTGTCTGTGCCGAAACGCGCGTACAGATGGTCGTACGTGAACGGAGCACCGCTCAGCTGCAATCCATCGAGTGCGGGAGGTCCCCAGTTACGACCGACTCTCCCGAATGCGAACTGGGCGTACTTCCATTGTCCGCTCACATAACCATCGTCCTCGCGGCCGCCGATCCTGCGGTCCTTCTTTCCCGTGAAATCAGGATCGTGATTGAGAGTGTTGTCGAGAATCGCCCTCACCGATCCCGCGAGATTTCCTGCCCCGAAAACGAAATAGCCGGCTGACCCCGGCTCGACATAGTCGTTCGCATCCGCGAGCATCAGCTCGCGTCTGCCCGATGTCTCGCCAGTCGCGTAGATGTCGAACGTGGCTTTCGCGCGGAAAGGAAGACTGTCGCTCGCGGGCTCACCCGGCTTCCTGAGCTCGTATCGATGCAAAGCTGCTTCAAGCGTGACAAGAAAATCTCGCATCGCTCTCGAAGGTCCGCGCGCAAGTGCCGTGTCAGCGGCGGCCCGAACGTCGCCCACTGTGTAGGGTCGCTCGAGTGCGGAGAGCGACGGAAGTGAGCCGCGCGCCATCAGGGCATCGATGTAATGGTAGGCAATGTCGTCGATCGGGAGGTACGGAGTCGCCTGTGCGCAAAGCATCGATGGAGCGGCGAGAGCGGCGCACAAAATCCACGTCCTCCATTTCATCGATACCATTTGAGTCCCTCGAAGCGGGGCGTGAGTTGCAGCGCCGGCGACGGCAAATGTGCGTAGCTCAGGTTCCGTTTCAATTTCTTCCAGATTGGATTGTCTCCCGGAAGCTTCTCCAGGTCGAGATCGATCGTCAGCAGGATTTTTCTCTGCGCGCGCAGCTCGGCACCGGTTTTCGCGTCGATCCAGTCAGTGATCGAATGTCCCGCTGACACGCGAAGAAAAGAAGGCCAATATCCACGCGCACTCTCGGGAAGCAATGCGTTCACGTCCGCCGAAAACCAATAAGTCTGTCCGGAATAATCGAGAGACGGTCTCAGCTCTCCCGGAATGTTGCGAGCATTTTTCATAGCGGCTGTGCGGTGATACGACATCGTCGGCTTGATTGCGCGAAGAGCTGGATGCTTGTTCTGCTCGACAGCGAGCACCATCCCCGTTGTATTGGCGAGAAGATCTGCGTACGAGAAGCCGTACTTCTTGTACAACCCGTCGAAAATCTCGATCTGCAGCTGAAAAACCGTCGCGTAGGCGGCGCTCCAAAGGAGCGCGTGATCCTTTGACGCGCACGCATCACGGAAGAGCGCATCGCCAATTCGCGCTAGATGAAAGCCGCCGAACATATGGCCGAATTTGTCCTGATCCCGGAAATCCTCGTCCCAGTCGGCGCGAAAAAAGAAATGGGGCGCTCGCTCACCAGACCACCACGCACGCTTGAAGTAGCGATACAGAAGCGCGTTTCCCCCGACGAAAACGCCGGCCACCCCGGCGCGCGCGGCCTGGACCTGGCTTTGGTTTTTTGTGCAGGTCGAGGAAACGGCGGACGAAGCGGAATCAATTACCGTTGACTTCACAGTTGTCGCTGTGGTGTCCACGGGAATCGTGTCCGGTTTTGTGGGAGATTGTGCGGCGAGCGTTGACGCGCTGAACGCTACGCCGCACGCGAGCGCGGCCAGTCGCGAAATCAACGCGCTCCGCTCTCGCTGAATCGATCGAACGCTTCGGTCACCTCGCCTGGTGTCACCGTCGCGGCGCCTAGTTTTCCCACTTCCACCCCGGCTGCGAAGTTTGCGATTACGGCGGCTTCCGAAGCTGTACCGCCCGCAGCGAGCATCGTTCCCAGATACGCTGTCACCGTGTCGCCTGCGCCGACGACGTCATACACTTCGCGTGCCGTGGTCGGGATGCGGCCGATTTCTCCATCTGCAGAGATAAGCGCCATGCCCTTTTCGCCGAGTGTGAGAAGGAGATGTTCTACACCGAGTCGGTCAAAGGTTGCGGGCAGCGCGGCGGAATGCTCGAGATCGACATCGGCCCCAAATGCTGACTCGAGCTCGCGCCGGTTCGGCTTGAAGATCGTCGCTCCGCGATACGCAAAGAAATTTCGATATTTCGGATCGACGACTGTCGGAATTTTTCGCTCGCGCGCTCGCTCGATCGCCGGAACGATGACCGACGCTGCCAGCAATCCCTTGTTGTAATCCTCGAAGATCAAAGCGTCGGCCCGGTCGGCCGCCGCCATCGCTGAGGCAAGCAGATTCTCCATGTCTTCTCCGTCCATATCTCCATCTTCTTCTTCATCGTAGCGAACCAGCTGCTGCGCGCGAGCGAGCACACGCGTCTTTGTAGTGGTGGGTCGCGCCACTCGGACAATCGATCTGGTGTCCGCGCCGACGTCGTGGAGCATCTGTCGCACCGTCACGCCGGCAGCGTCGTCACCGACCGCGCAGACCATCTCGCAGTCCGCGCCGATTGCCGTGATGTTTTGTGCGACGTTTGCAGCGCCGCCAAGAGCCAGCTTTCGCTCGGTCACTCGCACGACTGGAACAGGGGCTTCCGGAGAAATCCGGTCCACGTCGCCGCGCAAATACACGTCGAGCATGGCGTCGCCGATGACGGCGATGCGCTTGCCACGTGCCGCTTCGAGCAGCGCGACGAGACGGTCACGCGAGATTGACTCGATCATCCGCGGAAGCTAAAGGTGCGGGTTGTTCGCGGCAAACGGGCGTGCGCAATCCTAAACTCATAGATTATCAGCGCAATTGATCACGAGGGTGGCGCATCGGCTGCCCGACACGACAGTCTCACACTGCACCCCGTTTCAATTTGCTCCATCGTTTCAACACCGCCCTGAAGCGGAATATCTTTTCCCTGCAGGAGTATTTTGTTCTCGCGGGGAAGTCGATTGGATTCATTTTCGCGCGCCCGTTCTACGGGGGCGACGTCGTGCAGCAGATGGACGCGATCGGCGTCGGGTCTCTCGGCATCGTGCTTCTCACCGGGTTCTTCACCGGAATGGTGCTTGCCCTTCAATCGTCGGTGCAGCTCAAGACTTTCGGCGCCACCATGTACATCGGACGTCTCGTTGCCGCGTCGATGATCCGCGAGCTTGGCCCGGTTCTCGCCGGCCTCATGGTCGCGGGGCGCGTCGGATCAGGAATAGCAGCGCAGCTTGGGTCGATGCGCGTGACCGAGCAAATCGATGCACTCAATACGCTCGGCACCGATCCGATAAAAAAACTCGTTACACCGCGCGTCGTTGCGGCGCTGATCATGCTTCCGACACTTACCGTGATCAACGATTTTGCGGGCATCCTCGGCGGAAATCTGATTGCGAACATCTATGTTGGAATTCCAACGTCTCTTTATTGGCGCACCGTGTGGGAACAGATCGCAGCAGGCGGATTCATGTTGCGATACATCCCGCATGATTTCATTCATGGTCTCGTCAAGCCGTTTGTGTTTGGCGGGATAATCTCCACGCTCGGTTGTCATTTCGGACTCAAGACGAGCGGCGGCACTGAGGGCGTTGGAGTTGCAACCACTCGCACAGTTGTCACGGCCAGCATACTTATTCTCGTAGTGGATTACTTCATCACGCAGTTGCTGCTCGCATTTCTCGGCGCATGACGGACGGCGAAGAGCGCGAGGACCGGCGAGTAAAACCGCCGCTCGGAGGCGGAGCCTCGGAGGAAGCGGGGGGCAAGGAAGTTCCAATTCGCCGTGCCGCTGATGAGGACCGCGTGCGACGCGCGATCAGGAGTGCAATCGATAGCGATTTTCCGACGCAACGTGCGGCACCCGCGAATACGATGGAATTCAAGGCGGCGAACGTCGTCGCCCTCGAGCATGTATCGCTTGCGTTCGATACTCCAATACTCGACGACGTTTCGTTCAGCGCGCGCGTCGGCGAAACGGTTTCAGTGCTCGGGGAGTCGGGCACTGGAAAGTCTACGATTCTAAAGCTGCTCCTACGTTTGCTCGTTCCGGATCGCGGCAAGGTTTACATCGAGGGTGAAGAGATAACGGGACTCGGTTTCGATGACGCACTGAAGGTTCGCCAGAAAATGGGAATGGTCTTTCAGGGCGCGGCGCTGTTCGACTCGATGACGGTTTATGAGAACGTCGCGTATCCGCTGCGCGAGCACACTCACTTGTCGGAAGAAGAAATTCGAGCGAGGGTGCGCGAAAAGCTCGAATTCGTCGACCTCGATCCCGACAAAGTCCTCGAACAGCTGCCGTCAGAGCTATCGGGAGGCATGAAGAAGCGCGTCGGCATCGCCCGCGGCATGGCGAATAATCCGAAAATCATGCTCTACGACGAGCCGACTTCCGGCCTCGACCCGTTGACGACCGGCACAATAACGCATCTCATTCTGAAGCTTCAGCGTGAGCTGCGCGTGACAGGAGTGGTAGTCACGCACGATATTCGTTCCGCGTTTCGGATGTCGAGTTACATCGCGGTGCTCAACAACAGGCGGATTCATTTTTTCGGGACGCCGGAAGAAATCTCCGGCAGCGATGATCCTTATATTCGCGACTTCCTCGGAGGCTTCTGACATGCGCACCTTATCATTTGGCTCGCGATGAAGAGATCGACGTTCATTACCTGGGACCAGCTGAAAGTTGGCGCCGTGATAATCGTGGCGATCCTCGTCATGGTCGTCGCGATCTTCAAGCTCGGTCAATCGGCGAAGCTGTTCAGCAAGAGATATTCGCTGATCGCTTTCGTTCCGCAGACAGCAGGCTTGCGGGAAGGAAGTCAGGTAACCGTCGCCGGGCAGCTCGCCGGTGAAGTCAAGTCGATTGAATTTCTGCCGGTCGACATGGACACCGTGAAGAATCTCAAGATCACGGTTGAGCTCGATCAAGCGGACTCGGATCAAGTGCGCCGCGACTCGAAGGCAACACTCCGCACCCTCGGCCTGCTCGGCGACAAGGTCTTCGATATCTCTCCCGGAACTCCAAGGTTTCGCGTTCTCCATGGTGGAGACACTCTCACACTGTCGAACGCGCTCGATTTCGAAGCCGTTCTCAAGCAGGCGTCGGGCACTCTGTACAAAGTGGATTCCATTACCGGCAACATGCAGAGGCTTGTTAACGGCGTGTCGCACGGAGAAGGGACCATCGGGCAGCTTGTTACAAGTCGCTCGCTCTACGATCAGCTGAATTCGACTCTCGCGACGACGAGCGGGTTGATGGTTCGATTGGAGAATCCTCGCGGAACGATCGGGCGACTGCTCGATGATCCTCAGCTCTACAACAACCTGAATCATGTGCTGGGCTCGGCTGACACCGTAGTCGCACAGCTCACGTCGAGTCAGGGAACCGTCGGCAAACTTCTGCGCGACGATCAGCTGTATGTGCGTCTCCTCTCGAGCGTCTCGACGCTCGACACTCTCGTGACGACGATGGGCCAGGGGAAGGGAACGGTCTCCAAGCTGTTCACAGATCAGCAGCTTTATGATCGCATTCTCAGTACAGTCACCGAGCTGAATACGGTCCTCACCGACGTCCGACGTGATCCAAGACGGTACACAAAAGGATTGATCACGGTATTTTGATTATGTAATGCGAAGCCACGAGCTCGATGTCATCTTGACCCGCGGAAGCGCGGTGGAGTCCTACCACCGAGTGCATGCAGCGGTGGTATCGGATAGCGACAAGCTCCTGGGAGAATCCGGCGATCCTCGCGCCGTAACGTTCTGGCGATCCTGCGCGAAGCCATTCCAGATAATGCCGTTCATCGCGAGCGGCGGATTCGATTCTGTCGGGTGGGGGGAAGAAGAGCTGGCGATTGCGTGCGGCTCCCATGGTGGCGAGCCGGAGCATGTGGCACTCATCGCGAAAATGCTCGATGACCTGGGATTGGAAGAGGGTGATCTGGCATGCGGTCCTCAAGATCCTCTCTCTACGCGGGGCTCAAAAATTCTTCGCGAGTCGGGACACCGGCCAACTCGCACTCATAACAACTGCTCCGGCAAGCACACTGCGATGCTCGGCTTCGCTCAAACACAGGGCTGGCCAATCGAAGGATACGAGAGAATCGAGCACCCGGTGCAGCAGGCGATTCTCAATCACATCGCGCTATGGGCCGATATGCGGACATCTCAGCTCGAGCTCGCGATCGATGGTTGCGGTGTAGTGGTCTTCGGATTGCCACTCGATCGCATGGCGCGCGCATTCGCTCGACTCGGATGCGCAACGCGTCGCGGTGAGGAGATAGCGTGCAGAGTAGCGCGTGCAATGGTGACGCATCCATTTCTCGTCGGCGGAACGGACCGATTCGATTCGGTTCTGATGGAGGAAACCGGCGGACGGGTCCTCTCAAAGGTCGGCGCTGAGGGCGTTCACTCGGCGGTTGTGCTCGATCGCGCGATTGGAATCGCCCTCAAGGTCGAAGATGGTAACAGCAGGGCGCAGTATCCCGCGCTGCTTTATCTGTTACAGGAGTTGGATGCACTGCCTGATCCGCTTCCTCAACGGCTTGCCGAGATTCTGCGGAAGCCATTGAGAAACAGTCGGGGCGAGATCATCGGGGAGATGACAGTTGTCGGCCGGTCCGGCTTGCGACGCAACGCACCTGCTCTCGCGTCAATCTGATTCTACGTGCGAAGCGCTGATTAGGCGCTGGCACAATTAAACCGTTATGAATCCATCAATCGACGAAGAAACGCGCCTTCTAGTGAGGTTCGCTGCGGTCGTCGCCGGCGGTAGCGAAGTCGCTACCCGAGTGGTGATTGAGGAGCTCATTGGAAACGTGCGGCCAGACCTGGTAGACGAGGTGATTTTGCAATCGTATCTGTTCGCGGGATTTCCGCGCACACTCAATGCTGCGCGCATGTGGCGCTCTATGTCGGGTCTTGCCGCACCGAGGTCGGACGACGCCGCGTCCTCTGCGCATGTCGCCGAATGGGAGGCGCGCGGCGAGCAAACCTGCGGGATCGTCTATGGCGATTCCTACGAGATGCTGCGCCGCAATGTTCGCGAGCTCCATCCGGCGCTCGACGCATGGATGATCACCGACGGCTACGGCAAAGTTCTTTCGCGGCCTGCTCTCGATTTGAAGCGCCGCGAGCTCTGCATCGTCGCTGCGTGTGCGGCGGCGGGACAGCAGCGGCAGCTCCACTCGCATCTTCACGGCGCCTTGAATAGCGGAGCGCTCCCCGACGAAGTGCATGCCGCGCTCGACGCGCTCGCGGACCTTGTGCCTCCGACTGAGCTCGGCCGGTATTCCGCCCTTCTCGATCGTGTCGTTGCAGCGCGCCGTGCGACGCTCGAGCTCAAGTCGCCCACCGATGTTTGTTGATCGCGTAATCGTAAACGTCGAAGCAGGAACTGGGGGGTCGGGTGCGACCTCCTTCCGTCGGGAATTCCGAGTACCGATGGGTGGCCCCGATGGCGGCGACGGTGGGCGAGGCGGGGACATCATCGTGCGCGGCGACTCGAATCTCGCCACGCTGCTCGACTACACTTACCGCGATCGCTGGGTTGCAGAGCGAGGCGAGCACGGGATGGGCTCGAACAAAAGCGGGCGAGCGGGAGCCGACGTCGTGCTTCCGGTTCCGACAGGAACAATCGTACGTGATGCGTCAACCGGCGAGATTCTCGCGGAAATTCTCGAAGACGGGCAAGAGGCAGTTGTTGCGAAAGCCGGTCGTGGTGGGAAAGGGAACAGTTTCTTTGCGACTTCGACGCATCAGGCTCCGCGAGAGTGGCAACCCGGCGAAGAAGGTGAAGTGAAAACGTTGGAGCTCGAGCTGAAGCTCATCGCGGACGTAGGCCTGGTCGGACAACCGAATGCCGGAAAGTCCACTCTGCTTTCAGTCATTTCCGCGGCGACTCCAAAGATTGGCGACTATCCTTTCACGACTCTCCAGCCGAATCTGGGCGTAGTTCAGCTGAGCGATCATCGCACTTTCGTCGTCGCGGACATTCCAGGAATCATCGAAGGCGCGCATGAGGGGAAGGGGCTCGGCCTTCAGTTTTTGCGTCACATCGAGCGCACGCGGCTGCTCGCGTTTCTCATTCCGATCGATTCGATGGATTGGCAGGAAGAGTACGATCAATTGCGGCGGGAGATTACGGCGTATTCGCCGGAGCTCACAGACCGTCCCCATTGCGTCGTATTCACTAAACTCGACCTACTGGGCGAGGATTATGTCCCGTCGATTAGAACCGATGACGCGTTCGGAATTTTTTCTGTTAGCGCGCCGAGCCGGCAGGGACTCGATACGCTGTTGAGGTTCTGGTGGAGTGAGCTGCTGCGCCTGAGAGAAAACATGAGCTCGACCGGCGCAAGCGCCGATTTGCCATAGGCTTAATGGCCAGCGGCTACGGGCTTGCGGCTACCAGCCGCCAGCATGACTCGATGGAGCCCATGATATGGCGTCGCGGCGACGACTCTTATCCTCAGTCGCTCGAGGACTTGGACTGTCCTCCCCCGCAACTATTTGCTCTTGGCGATCGTTCGATGCTCGAACCGCCCACCGTGTCGATTGTTGGGACGCGCGATGCGACGGGCTACGGCCTGAGAATCACGCGAGCGATCGCCGGAGCGCTCGCTCGCGCTGGAGTGTCGATCGTGAGCGGGATGGCGAGAGGCATCGACGCCGCAGCGCATCGTGCTGCCCTCGAAGCTGGCGGGCGAACCGTCGCGGTAATGGGTACAGGGGTTGATGTCCCATACCCGGTCGCGCATCGGGAGCTCCACCGGCTGATCTCCGAGAAAGGCCTGGTGATCTCCGAGAATGGAATGGGCGCACGGGCGCACAAAGGAGCATTTCCGAAACGGAATCGCATCATTGCTGCGCTCGCAAAAGTGACAATCGTGATCGAAGGCGCGGAAACGAGTGGGGCTCTGAACACGGCCGATTGGGCCGGCGACCTCAGGCGCACTGTGGCTGCTGTGCCAGGTCCGATCGATTCGCCTCAGAGCGCAGGTACGAATCTTCTCATTCGCACAAAGAGTGCGACGATGCTGTCGGCGGTCGACGAAGCGCTTGCACTCGTGGGTGTTGACGCACCTCGTCGCGCGCCGGAGCCTCAGCTCGATGAAACGGAGCGTGCTATCTGGAACGCGCTCGGCGACGGTGGTCTCGATGTCGACGCACTTTGCACGCGATCCAATCTCCCCGCTCGCGAGTGCTTGGCGGCAATTACGTCACTCGAGTTGCATGGGATGGTCGAGTGTCTATTGACTGGCGAGGTCCGCCGCCGTTAGTCCGACGTCCGCAGTACATCCGGAGTCCGAAGTCCGCAGTTGTCGCTGATATATTGAACCGTGCCCGCATCTCACCTGTATGTGCACGTGCCATTTTGCGCACGCCGTTGTGTGTACTGCGATTTTTCGATCGCGGTACGCTCCACAGTGCCTGTTGCAGACTATCTGGATGGCATCCAACACGAGCTGAGCGGCGCTGACTCGTCGCGCCTTGAGACCGTTTATCTCGGCGGCGGCACACCATCGAAGCTCGGCGGGGAAGGGGTTCGGGAATTACTCGATCTCATTCGCGCAAAGTTCGTCCTTCCACTCGACGCAGAAGTTACGATCGAAGCAAACCCCGAAGATGTGACACCAGCTGTTGTCGCCGCATGGACAGGCGCAGGCATAAACCGTCTGTCACTCGGCGCACAGAGCTTCGACGATAACGTCCTCGCGTGGATGCACCGGACTCACGACGCGAAACAAATCGGGGAGTCGGTTCGCATCGCAAAGGAAGGAGGCGTCGACAACATTTCGCTCGATCTGATCTTCGCGTTACCACCGGAAATCGACCGAAGTTGGAGCAATGATCTCGATGCCGCGCTCGACCTCGAGCCGCAACACGTGTCGCTCTACGGATTGACTATCGAAGGCGCGACACCACTGTCCCGGTGGATCGATCAGCATCGTGTCTCCCGGACGGGCGACGACCGTTACGCCGAAGAGTTCCTCCTCGCCCACGAGCGGCTGACATCGCGAGGTTTCGAACATTACGAGGTCTCGAATTTCGCTCTATCAGGGAGAGAGTCCCGTCACAATTCCGCGTACTGGACTGCCGAGCCATATCTCGGAATCGGGCCCGCTGCTCACAGCTTCGATGGAAATTATCGGCGCTGGAATATTCATCCGTACGCGGAATGGCTCCGCCGATTGCGCAACGGAGAGTCGGTGATCGAAGGTGAAGAGCTTCTCGATGCCCAGAACTCCGCTGTCGAACGGGTGTATCTCGGTTTGAGAACGCGCGAGGGATATCACCTCGGTGAGGGAGCCTACGAAGAGCGCGCGACTGCCCAGCGATGGGCACGCGCTGGATGGGCGGTGATAGATGGCGATCTCGTGCGTCTCAATCCTGAGGGCTGGTTGCGACTTGACGCCCTCGCAACCGGGTTGACAGGGTCTTGAAGCAATTCTTACGTTGGACGCAATGGCTTATCCCGAGCTGAACGACCGCGAGCGACGCGTGCTCGAGGCCGTCATCCAGTCGTACGTGCAAACCGCTCAGCCCGCGGGCTCCCATGCGATTGCCCGCCGCTTCGGACTGGGCGTGTCCGCGGCGACGATTCGCAACACGATGAGCGACCTCGAAGACAAGGGAATGCTGTACCACCCGCATACGTCGGCCGGGAGAGTCCCCACCGATGTCGCCTACCGTGTCTATGTCGACTCGCTGATCCAGCTTCCCGCGATGTCGAGCAAGGAAAAAAAGCGGCTCACGGCGGAGATCTTCGGCGCCGGATCGGCAGTGGAAGGAATTCTGCTTCGTGCAGCGCAGAGCCTCGGCGTCATCACGCAGGAGCTTGGCATTGCACTCGGCCCGCGACTCGACAACAGTATTCTCGAGCGACTCGATCTCGTTCGATTGTCATCCGACCGAATTCTCGTCGCGTTGACGCTGGCCGGCGGCTCGGTGCGCACGATTTTTATCGAAGCCAAAGGCGAAGTTGCCGACGCGGCGCTCGCTGAAGTAACCCGTGTACTGAATGAAAGACTCTCGGGCTCGACTCTGCGTGAGATTCGAATGAGTCTGATGGAGCGTTTGCGCGACACGGGTCCCACTGCCGGCGCGGCGGAGCTGTTGAATGTCTTTGTCGAAGAAGGAGAGCAGCTCTTCGAGACCGCGATGCAAGGCGAGACGGATGACGTTCTTCTAGGTCACGCATCAGTGCTTGCAGAGCAACCCGAGTTTGCGACTGTCAACAACATGCGCCGACTCGTTGCGCTCACCGAAACGCGGCAGGATCTCGCTGCTCTTCTAAGAAAAAGAAGCGATGTCGGCGGAATTACGATCTCGATCGGCTCTGAGCACAACGATCCCAAGCTCGAGAATTTTACCGTTGTGACTGCGCAGTACCGTGCAGGGGGCCTGAGTGGCGTAATCGGCGTCATCGGTCCAACACGAATGCCTTACGACAAAGTAATTTCCCTCGTGACGCATACATCGAAACTGATAACAGAGCTACTGGAGTAGCTGCACGACATGGCTGATTTCTATAACACGCTGGGCGTTGCACGCACCGCGTCCGATGATGAGATAAAGCGCGCCTATCGAAAGCTGGCGATGCAATTCCATCCGGACCGCAACAACGGCTCGGCTGAGGCGGAAGCAAAGTTCAAAGAGATCACCGAGGCGTACGACGTCCTCCGCGATCCGAACAAGCGCGCGACCTATGACCGGTTCGGCGAAGCTGGACTGCGAGGCGGCGGCGCAGGCTATCATCACGTCGATCTCGCCGAAGCTCTCAATATTTTCATGCGCGATCTTGGCGGCTTTGCAGGATTCGGCGATTTGTTCGGAGCAGGAAGCAGCGGGGGTGCGGGGCCGCGAACCGGATCAGACATTCGCATTACGCTTCCGCTGACTCTCGCTGAAGTTGCGAGCGGGATCGACAGAACCGTGACAGCGAAACTGCTCGTGAGCTGCGATCGATGCGCGGGGAGGGGCGCCGAGCCTGGAAGTGAAACCACACGATGCCCGACGTGCGCTGGATCGGGTGAGGTGCGGCGCGCACAACGATCCTTCTTCGGCCAGGTGATCAGCGTCTCGCCCTGCCCGACATGCGCCGGCGAAGGGACCGTTATCTCATCGCCCTGTCGGAAGTGTCGCGGAGAAGGTCGCGTTCGACAGGACGAAAAGATCGAGATTCACGTCCCTGCCGGTGTCGCGACTGGTCAGTACATGACGATGCGGGGCGCGGGCAACGTTGGCCCGCGCGGAGGCGGTCGCGGCGACATTCTGATCATATTCGAAGTCGAAGAGGATTCGCGGTTCGAGCGCGACGGCGAAGATTTGTACTGCGAGGTGCTGGTCACGTATCCGCAACTTGTCTTTGGCGCGGATGTCGAAGTTCCAACTGTGACCGCAAGTGTCACTCTTCATGTGCCGGCGCGCACCGAGAGCGGCCAGGTTTTCCATCTTCGGGGTCGTGGCCTTCCGCGAGTGAATGCATCCGGTGTCGGCGATCTTCACATCCGCCTCCAGCTTCACACTCCGGATACGTTGCTCGAGGAAGAAGAGCGTCTCATCAAGCGACTTGGAGAGCTGCAGGTCGCTCCGCTCGAGCGGCGTCCAAAAGGGTTCTGGTCGAAGGTCAAAGAGTCACTCGGCGCGTGATTGACGGCTGACGCCGATAGTTGGCTTGAGATAAGAATCTCGGGAGCCCGCGAAAGAAATTCCGTTATCGCAGCGCTCATTGCTGCGGGTGCGCAGGCAGTTCAGGAAGTGGGATCGGAACTCATAACATGGGTTGCTGAGAACCGAGCTGCTGAAGAAGTCCGTACTGCGCTGAGGCGGGCCGACCCGGACGCGGTCGTCTCGATCATCCCTGCTAAAACCCAATCGTGGAATGAATGGCGAGCGCGCGTTGTTGCTCATCGCCTTGGCGCGCTCACCATTGCTCCGCCTTGGCTGGCGGAGAATCTCGATCCCGGCCACGCGGTAATTATCGATCCTGCCATGGCATTTGGAACCGGCGAGCATGCGACGACACGCGGAGTAATCCGTTTGATGCAGACGATTCCACTCGACGCGTGCACTGTCGCGGACCTCGGCGCGGGCTCGGCAATTCTTTCAATCGCTGCGGCCAAACTTGGTGCGCGAAGTGTCGTTGCAATCGAGATAGATCCTGATGCGACGAGCAACGCCTCTCTGAACATTCGCCAGAACGGTGTGGGCGATCGCGTTCATTTCATCGAAGGCGATGCGTCGACGTTGCTTCCCCTAATCGCTCCGGTTGACGTAATTCTTGCGAACATACTTTCGTCGGTGCTCGTGGATCTGCTTCCGGTGATGCGAGATTCGCTTGCACTCGACGGACACGCCATTCTTTCCGGAATCCTGCGCGAAGAGCGCGCGATGATGCTCGACGCAATCGACCTGAAAGGTTGGAGATTACTGAGAGAGGATACCGAGGATGAATGGTGGAGCGGCCTGACCGCGCGCGCGTAGCAGCAAGTTTTTTTTGCGCCGACAAATATTTTGCGGGCGGACATATCTCGCTCGCGGATGAGGCCGCGCAGCATGCTCGTGTTTTGCGAATTGGTCCTGGAGAAACCGTTGAGCTACGGGATGGAGTCGGCGGTGCGGCGCGAGGAGTCATCGCTCGCATGACAAAGCGATCTCTCACAATCGATGTCGGTGAGACGTGGAGCATCCCGGCTCCTCAACCGGTTCATTTGCTCGTTCCCGTCGGCGATCGCGAGCGAATGCTGATGCTTGCGGAAAAAATTACGGAGCTCAGCGCGACAAGCTGGAGACCGGTAATGTGGCGCCGCTCGAAAAGCGTGGAAGGTAAAGGCGAGGGCCCGACATTCGTTGGAAGAATTCGGTCGCGAATGATTTCAGCGCTGACGCAATCAGGCGGTGGATGGCTCCCCGAGATCCATCCATCTGCTCCGATTGCGCGCGCAATCGCCGCCGCTCCCGAAGGAAACCGATTGTTGCTCGATGCGACTGGAGAACAATCGATGCTCTCGCGGGAGGGGGGATTCCCGCTGGTGATTGCGCTCGGGCCGGAAGGCGGACTAGCGGACGACGAACGTCAGCAGATGATCGACGGTGGATTTACGCCCGTTCGTCTCGCGCCCGTAGTGCTCCGATTCGAGACTGCGGGAATCGCCGCCATGGCACTGGCGCGTGCAATGAGCGAAAATTTCGAGTCTTCGAGCGAGAGAGGTTGAATGTCAAAGGACTGTCTCTTTTGTCGGATCGCGCAGGGAGAAATCCCGGCTGACATCGTGATGCAGAATGAACACGCAGTCGCGTTTCGCGACATCAGCCCGAGAGCGCCAACTCATATCCTCGTGATTCCCAAGAGGCACATCGAGTCATTGGAGCATGCTGATGACTCAATTGATTTGGGAGTTCTGATGCGGACGGCTGCCGACGTCGCTCGAAAGGAGGGACTCGTTGACTCGGGTTATCGGGTTGTGATCAACACCGGCTCTCACGGCGGGCAAACGGTGGATCATCTGCATCTTCATGTGCTCGGCGGGCGGCAGATGACGTGGCCGCCTGGATAAGGGCGCGCGCCTTGCTCGTCATTCCTTGGCGGACTAACTTGCAAGTCTCTATAAACAGGCGAACAAACGCCACGAAGGGGGGAAGTAGATTTTGTCGGAAGTCATAATCCATGACGACGAGAACTTTGAGCGCGCGCTCAAGCGCTTCAAAAAGAAGTGCGAAAAAGCGGGCATTCTCTCCGATCTGCGCAAGCATCGGCATTACGAGAAGCCGAGCGAGCGGAGGAAGCGAAAGCTGAACACCGCGATGCGCAAAAACCGTCGGACACGTCGAGTTTAAATGTCCGAGCTGCTGGCGCGTTTGCAGGCTGATCTGAACGCGTCGCGGAAAGCGCAAGACAAGCCGGCAACACTTCTCCTGGGTACGGTGCTTTCTGATATAAAGAACCGCCGTATCGAGCTGAGACGAGATCCCAACGACGAAGAAGTAGTGGACGTTTTACGAAAAGGCATCAAGCGGCGGCGCGAGTCGGTCGAGATGTATGAGAAAGGCGGAAGAACCGATCTCGCAGAGAAGGAGCGCAGCGAGGTCGTTGCACTCGAGAAATATCTTCCCGCGCAAGTCGATCCGGAGGAGCTGCGGATCGCCGCCAAGGCTGCGATCGCAGGCGGAGCAACCACAATCGGCGAAGTGATGAAAAAAGTTCTTCCTCAATTCAAGGGACGCGCTGAAGGATCGGCCATTAACGCGATCGCGCGAGAGGAGCTCGGCAAGCAGGGGTGATCAACTCGAGAAAAGCAGCAAAAACCCGAACTGGCGACGACACTCGCGAGTTCGGGTTTTTCTGTTTCAGGAAGCTCTCCTCCGGATGAACGAACACGCACTTCGCGTAATCGAATTCCCAAGCGCGCTCGAGCTGGTAGCTGGTCACGCTTCTTCACGACTCGGCGCTGAGAGAATTCGCGAAGCATCGCCGACATCGGACCGTGAAGTTCTTGTCCGCGAGCACTCGCGCGTTGCGGCTGTGCGCTCGCTGATCGCGGATAAGCTCGCGTGGACTCCTCAACCAATCCCGGACATTCGTCCTGCACTCGTTCGCTTGGGAGTCCAAGGCGCATCGCTTTCTGCGGCCGATCTCCTCGCTGTTGCAAACTTGCTGCGGGGTTCGCGTCTCACCGCTGAAGCGCTCGCTCGTGCTGATGTCCCGCAATTATCGAAGGCCCTCCTCAAGGCGGAGATCAGTGCGCTGGTCAGCTCGCAGGCCGACGAAAAGAGAATTTTCGCGGCGATCGATGACGATGCAAATGTGCGCGACGAGGCCTCTCCGCTCTTGCGTCGAGTGCGCCGCGAGCTGCGCGGCTCTCAGGGCGAATTGGTGAAGCTTCTCGAGCGCGTTGTGGCCGGTCTCGATTCTCACCACCGCGTAGCCGACATGTCGGTCACTGTGCGAAATGGTCGCTTCGTCATTCCAGTGAGGAAAGAAGCGCGATCCATAATCGGTGGAATCGTTCACGACACGTCTTCAACCGGCGGCACTCTTTTCGTCGAGCCACCAGCAGCGGTGGAAGCAGGGAATCGTATCCGCGAGCTCGAAGCGGACGAGCTTCGGGAAATCGATCGCATTCTCGCTGAGCTCAGCGACGCATTACGGCCATCGCTCGATTCAATCACGGCATCGTTCGATGCGTTGATCGAGCTCGACACACTTTACGCTCGCGGACGATTTTCAATCGATTTCAACTGCACGAGCTTCGAGCTGGGAACGGCGAATGAAGGCTTTGCGATTACAAACGGTCGTCATCCATTACTTCTTGCTCAACGAATTCCAGTCGTGCCCTTCGATCTCGAGTTGGAGCCAGAAGAGCGGACGCTTCTCATTTCCGGCCCCAACACCGGGGGGAAAACGGTGCTGCTCAAATCGCTCGGACTTTTTGCTGCAATGGCACAATCTGGAATGCCTGTGCCGGTGGGCAAGCAGTCGAGGTTGGCGATTGTCGACGAGATATTCGCCGACGTCGGTGACGAGCAATCCATCGACTCGAGTCTCTCGACTTTCAGCGCGCACGTAAAAAATCTTGCGGAAGTTCTGAGCTCTGCCACGCCGGACTCACTCGTCCTCATCGACGAGCTTGGATCCGGAACTGATCCAGTGGAGGGCGCCGCACTCGGTGCGGCTATCCTCGAGTCGCTCACACGCCGAGGGAGCCTGTCGGTTGCAACCACGCACCTTGGCGCGCTGAAGGAGCTGTCGTCCGAAGTTCCTGGAATCGTGAATGCGTCACTACAGTTTGACGCGGTAGCGTTGGCGCCCACGTACAGACTGATCAAAGGAATTCCGGGAAGATCGTACGGAATCAGCATCGCTCGGCGTTTGCAGCTTCCAGAGGATGTTTTAGCGAATGCCGAGGCGCGGTTGCCAACGGGTGATCGCGACGTCAACGCGCTTCTCGCTGAGCTCGAGCATCGTGAGCAGCAACTCCGCGAAACAGAGAGTGAAACCGCGGTGATCGCAGAGGACGCGAGGGCGCGAGCGCGGCGTGTTGCTGAACGAGAGCGGTCGGTAAAGGAACGCGAGAGAAATGCGGAACGCGACGCGCGTCGCGAGGCGAGGCGAGTCTTGCTCGACGCGCGTGACCAGGTAGAGCAAACCATTCGAGAGTTGCGTGAAGCAGCGGAATCTGCCAGCGAAGAGGCGGCACGCGATGCGCGACGGAAGATCGAGCAATTGGCTTCTAATGAAGCCGCGGCGATATCGGCTCTCGACAAATCCGCTGACGTCGAATCGCGCGGGGGACTGCGCTACGAATCCTCCCCCGGTGCGTCGCCGCCAGGAGAAGGAGACTTCGTCTCAGTCCCAACGCTCGGCGGAAAGACGGCAAGACTGCTGGAGATTCGAGGCGATGATGCAGTCGTCGCACTCGGCTCAATCAAGATGACCGTTCCACGCGCAACACTCGTTCAGGCAGATGCACCCGATGCTGCTGAACATGTCCAAATTCCAATTCACGGCGACATTCCGGAGCTGGAAGCGAAAAGAGAGATCGACCTTCGGGGAATGCGCGCAGCGGAAATCGAAGACCTGGTGATGCGAGCAGTCGACTCTGCCGTCCGCGCCGATTTGAAAACCCTGCGATTCATTCACGGTAAGGGAACGGGTGCGTTGCGCGAGCGAGTTGCTGAAATGCTCAGCAAAGAAAGTCGTGTGTCGAGCTTTCGGCTGGGCGCGTGGAATGAAGGAGGCGCGGGTGTGACCGTCGTGGAGCTATCGTGATTCCCGACGAGACGATCGAGCAGGTTCGGGAGTCGGCCGACATCGTCGGAATCATCGGCGAGTATGTCCCGCTCAAGCGCACGGGTGCCGATTTTCGCGGACCATGTCCGTTTCACCAGGGAACCCGGCGCAATTTTTCCGTCTCGCCGTCGAAGCGCATGTATCACTGCTTCGTCTGCAACGAGAGCGGCGACGTATTCAAGTTCCTCACGAAGCGACTCGGCGTGGATTGGCCTGAAGCCGTGCGGATGGTTGGCGAGAAGGTTGGCATCGAGGTGCGCGACACTCAGGTGCGCCGCGATGGCCCTGATCCTCGGGAGCCATTCTGGGAGCTCAATGCAACTGCCGCCGCTTACTTCCGACAGTTGTTATGGGACGAAGAGATCGGCGCGCCGGCACGTGCATATCTCGCCGAGCGCGACCTATCGCGCGATGTCGCGGAAGAATTCGACCTCGGATTTGCGCCGCGGGAAATCGGGCTCATGCGGAACTACATGAACACTCTCGGCTTCGATGACACGCGACTTCTCGAGGCAGGACTTCTCACCCAGCCGGATCAGGAGACCGAGCCCCGTCCGAGATTCCGTAGTCGGTTGATCTTCCCGATTCTCGATGTGGCGGGACGTCACGTGGGATTTGGCGGACGACTCCTCGGTCCGGGTGACGTGAAATATCTCAATTCTGCGGAGACGCCGGTTTTCTCGAAGGGAAAACTTCTCTACGGCTTGAACAGATCGCGAAATGCGATTCGTCGCGCAGATCGAGCGCTGATCGTCGAAGGTTATTTCGACGCCGTGCGTTTGATGGGCGCCGGGATCGAAGAGGTAGTCGCGCCGCTTGGGACTGCGCTTACCGAGATGCAGGCGAGTCTACTTCGAAAATACACGCGCAACGTTTTTCTTCTTTACGACAGCGATGCGCCGGGACTCAAAGCGACGTTCCGCAGCGGAGACGAGCTGCTGCGGCAAGGATTTGCAGTCCGCGTGGTAACGCTTCCACCGGGAGAAGATCCGGACAGCTTTGTGCGACTCCACGGTGCTGCCGCAATGGAGCAACAGCTCGAGAACGCAATGGATGTGTTCGAGCGCAAAATTCAGATTCTCGAGCGCGCGGGCTGGTTCGGTGAGCTGCAGAAGAAACGGCGCGCTCTCGATCGTCTTCTTCCGACAATCCGCGCGACGTCGGATCCGATCATGCGCGATCTTTACGTCTCGCGTGCCGGCGAAATCACGGGCGTCGATCGGAAGATTCTGCTGAGCGAGCTCGGCGGACATCGTGAGACTACGTCGCCCATACCACAGCGACAAACACCTGCACCGCGGATCAATGTCGAGATTCGCAAATCTCGCGGGGATCGCCGTGGGCGGTCTCATGTACGAGGCGCTTCATCGGAGAAAGCCCTCGTTCAGGCGATGCTAATGCAGCGTTCGCGCGCCGATGCGATCGCCGACCGGATTGGCCCCGACAGCTTCAGGGACTCCCGCTATCGCGCAATTTTTTCGGCACTCCTCGGCGCAGGTGAGAGCGCGACCATCGAGGAAGTTACCGCGACGCTCGACCCGGAGGAGATCGAGGTGATCGAATCGCTGATGGAAGATCCAAACGCGCTCGTCGATGCGCAGCGCACCATCGATGATTCGTTGGCGAAGCTCGAGGTAAGGGAGATCGAAGAGCGTTTGGCCGAGATCGACCGGCTCTTTCCGCTCGCCAGCGGCGCTGAGAAAATGGGTCTCGATGAAGAGCGGCAGAAACTCGTTCTGCAGATGCGCGCGTCGGGCAAGATGTCGTTCAAGGCGTTCCGGCCGGGCCGTGCGCGCTAATAACCCAGGGGGAAACTGATGCAAAATGATGTCGAGGTGTTGTTGTCATTGCAGGCTGACGATACAGAGATATACGAGCTGGAAACGCGATTGCGCGCGCTCGAGCCGCGAATGTCGGAGCTGGACAGGAAACTCGAGAACGCAGTCGCGACGCTTAATCGCGCCAAAGGCTCAGTCGAAACGGAAGAAAGGCGACAGCGCGACTTGCTGACGAAGGTCGCAGCGCACAAGCAGATGCAAGAGCGAAATCTTGCCCAGCTGGATGCTGTGAAGCGTCTCAAGGAAGCGACCGCGGCAATGGCACAGGTCGAGTCTGCGCGTCGCATGATTGCCGACGACGAGAGCGAGCTTGCGACAATCGGTCGAAGACTTGTTGAGCTGAGATCGTCGGTGGAGACGCACGAAGCAGCAGTGGCTGCCGTGGAGGAAGAACAGCTTCTCGCACGCGACGAAATTTCGAAGGAGAAAACGGAGATTTCATCCGCGCTCGAGACAGCTCGGAAGGCAAGAAATGAAAAGACAGCCGGTGTATCGCGACCGCTTCTGGGAAAGTACGACCGCATTCGAACCCGTCGCCCTAAGGCACTCTACGCTCTGCGCGGAGACTCGTGCGGCAACTGCGACACTGCGATTCCAATGCAGCGTCGGAATCTCATGGCCGTGAACGGAGCGATCGACGTGTGTGAGGCGTGCGGTGTACTCCTCTATCGCGCGTCGGGCGCTTGAGCGGCTTTAGAGCGGTGTCTAGCTTCCGAGGGTGACTGCAACGACTGCAATTCCTGACACCCCAAGAGCAATTCGCGGCAACGCGCGCTGGATAATTCCGCGTGCGCCCGACCCTGAAGTCGTTGCGAGTTTGCGGGACAAGCTGAGCATCCCGGAAACGGTCGCGAACCTTCTTTTCATTCGCGGCCATGTCGATGCGGATTCCGCAAAAGATTTTCTGCGCCCGCGGCTCGCTCATCTACACGATGGATTCTCCATGCGCGGACTCGCCAAAGCGGTCGAGCGACTCGCGCGCGCGTGTCACGATGGTGAAACCGTACTCATTCACGGCGACTACGACGTCGATGGAATCTGTTCGACAACGATCATGACGCGAACGCTCCGCGAATTCGGCGCGAAGGCTGTTCCGTTCATTCCTCGACGCATCGAAGACGGATATGATCTGAGCGCTGCCGGAGTTCGCGCTGCGATCGAAAATCACGCGTCAGTTGTACTCACGTGCGATTGTGGGACAAGCGCACGTGAGCCAGTTGCCGAGCTGTGCAAAGCCGGCATCGATGTGATCGTAACGGACCATCACCTTCCCGGCGAAGCGCTTCCAGAATGTTTGGCGGTCCTCAATCCGCAACAGGGGGGATGCGAATATCCCGACAAAGATCTCGCGGCTGTTGGAGTTGCGTTCAAGCTCGCGCTCGCGCTCGCGAGGCATCTTGGTCGAAATGATTCGTTCATCTGGGGAATGCTCGATCTCGTCGCGCTCGCAACCGTTGCCGACGTTGCCCCGCTCCGAGGAGAAAATCGCATCCTTGTGAGATATGGTCTGCGGATGTTGACGCAGACCCGGAACATAGGATTGCGCTCGATGATTCGCGCCGCTGGGCTCCAGGGGAAAGTTCTCACCGCGGGTCGCGTCGGTTTCATCCTCGCGCCCCGACTCAACGCCGCAGGTAGAGTCGGCCACGCGATGCGAGGAGTGGAGCTGTTGATGAGCACCGACGAGCATCACGCTAACTCACTCGCGCGTGAGCTCGAAGAGCTCAATGCGCGGCGGCAAGAGCTCGATCATCGAGCGCTCGATGAAGCGCGTGACATGCTGCTCCAGATGGATCCCGCAAAGACGTACGGAATAGTGCTCGCAAGTGAAGCGTGGCACCCGGGAGTGATCGGCATCGTCGCCTCTCGAATTGTCGAAGAGTACGGACGTCCAACAGTGTTGATCGCGCTCGACGGTGACACGGGGAAGGGATCTGGCCGCGGGATTCAGGCCGCGAAGTTCAACCTTCACACCGCGCTTGCGAAATGCAGCGACCTCCTGCTTCGCTTCGGCGGACACAAAGCGGCTGCCGGCATCACCATCGAGCGCCACCGCGTCGAAGATTTCACACGAAAGTTCAACGAAGTCTGCCGCTCGATGTTGCGACCTGAAGATCTGGTTCCCGAAGTGCGAATCGACATGGAAGTTGCGCTCGATGGAGCGAACGCAGAGCTCGAGCGATTACTCAGACATTTCGAGCCTTTTGGAATTGGCAATCCGGCGCCGGTACTCGTCGCGCGAGGTGTTCGGCTCGTCGCTCCTCCAAAGTTGATTGGCCGCGATGGACTGAAGCTCCGCCTTTCCGCCGGAAAGGGCGAGCTCGAGGCAATCGGGTGGGGATTTGCGCCCCGCATTGCCGAGTTCGACGTAGCACTTCCGGTGGACATTGCATTTCGCCTGGAGCGCGACGATTACCACGGGGAGAGTCGTTTGCAGGCGCGAATAGCCGATATCTCTCCGCAGCAAAATCCCCTGATCTGAGTGCGTATCGTCGCGGGTCGCTGGCGTGGAAGAATCATCGATGCGCCGGGCGGCGCGGTGGTACGCCCGACGCTCGATCGCGTTCGCGAAGCGTGGATGAGCGTTCTTCAGGCAGATATTCCGGGTGCGAAGGTAATCGACTTGTTCTCCGGCTCCGGCGCGCTTGGCCTCGAAGCACTGTCGCGCGGCGCTCAGTCTGCAGCGTTCGTCGAAAACAATTCAGCGAGCTTGAGGATTCTCCACGCGAACATCGATAAGCTTGGCGCGTCCGATTCTGCGACGGTTCACAGAGCCGACGCTTTGAAGTTCATCGAGAAGCTCGGTCCAGCCGCGTTCGACCTCGCTTTCGCCGACGCGCCTTACGCCGGCGGCGGAGCGGCACGAGTCGCTGCCCACTGGCTTCAAGTTCCTTTCGCGTCGATCTTGTCCGTCGAGCATGCCGCCTCTGATTCGATGCCGGCTGGCGGCGTGACCCGGCGTTACGGCACCACGGCGATCACCATTTATCGCTCCGAGGAATAGCGTGGGAACAATCGCGATTTACGCGGGAAGCTTCGATCCAATCACTCGCGGCCACGAAGATCTGATCACGCGCAGCTGCGAGTTCGTAGACAAGCTCGTCGTTGCAGTTGCGCGCAATAGCTCGAAGAAGCCCCTGTTCACTGCGGACGAGCGGGTCGAAATGATAAACGACGTGACCCGCGGCAATGATTGTGTAGATACCCAGCAGTTCGAGGGGCTGCTCGTAAATTTCGCGAGAAGTGTCAACGCGTCGCTCATCATTCGTGGATTGCGAGCGATGAGCGACTTCGAATATGAATTTCAGATGGCGCTCATGAATCGGCATCTCTCACACGGGCTGGAGACTGTGTTCATGATCCCGTCGGTCGAGACGACGTTCATCAGCTCGAGTATCGTGCGGGAAATCGCGCTCCATGGTGGTTCGCTCGAAGGCCTCGTGCATCCCGCCGTTGCAGAAGCGTTGACGAAACGGTACGCGCAGAACGCGAAATCGAAATAAATGCGTTTCATCGAGAGCATCCGCCGACGGGCGGCCGCCCTCGATGCGAGAATTGCATTTCCGGAATCCGCAGATGCGCGAGTTCTTGAAGCGGCGGTCTCATTATCAACGCTCGGGATTGTCCGCCCGGTTCTCGTTGTCGACTCGGGAACGCCGAGCCCCGCGCGTGGGGAAGCGACCGGACTCGAAGTCATCGTCGCACCCGAGGGTTCGAGGTTGGAGTACGCGGACTCCCTCGTCGCTGAAGGAAAGGTCGACGGATGCGTGGCCGGTGCGGTTTTTACATCGGCGGATGTGCTCCGAGCCGCGCTTCGCAAAATAGGCGTGCGTGCGGGACTCACGACGGTCTCCAGCGCTTTCTATATGGTTGCCGGTTCCTCGTGGGAAGCGTCCAGCGACGTTCTCACATTCACTGACTGCGCTGTCGTCAGATATCCAACAGCGGAGCAGCTGGCCGAGATCGCCATAACTGCTGCCGAGGATCGTCGGCGCATTGTGGGCGATGAGCCGCGCGTCGCTCTGCTTTCATTCAGCACTCATGGAAGCGCTGCCGGCGAGAGCGTGCAAACCATCCTCGCTGCGCTTGACCTGATTCGGTCTCGCGCGCCCGGACTCGCAGTGGACGGAGAATTGCAAGGTGATGCGGCGCTGGTTCCGGAGATCGCGCTTCGCAAGGCGCCCGGCGGAAGCATTGGTGGCAAAGCAAATGTGCTCGTGTTTCCTTCGCTCGACGCGGGAAACATCGCGTACAAGCTGGTGCAGCGTCTCGCAGGTGCGAGCGCGATCGGTCCCATCCTGCAGGGACTGGCCCGGCCTGCCGCCGATCTCTCGCGCGGCGCTACCGCGGAGGACATTATTAACGTCGCTGCAATCACTGCTCTGCAATCGGTGCCTGCGGCGGCCGAATAAAACACTCGGAGACAAAGAATGAGTTTCTCGATCAGCAAGCAGGGAGATGTGGTAGTCGTCGACGTCGAAGGTCAGCTCATCGTCGGTAATCGCCAGGAGCTCAAGCAAAAGGTTCTGGACGAGCTCGAGCGCGGCGAAAAGAAATTTCTGATC
The DNA here is from genome assembly GCA_046262875.1 of Gemmatimonadaceae bacterium. Classification (GTDB taxonomy): domain Bacteria; phylum Gemmatimonadota; class Gemmatimonadetes; order Gemmatimonadales; family Gemmatimonadaceae; genus UBA4720. Next base: position 45,866 of record JBHELX010000013.1, read on the forward strand.
GACTTCAGTCAGACCGGTTACATCGACAGCTCTGGACTCGGCGTTTTGGTCTCGCTCTCCAAGAAAATCCGCGAGCAGGGAGGAGAGCTTCGCCTCGCGAACCTCAACGACGATCTGCAGACGCTGTTCGAGCTCACCAAGCTCGACACACTCTTTCAAATCTCGGACTCAAGGGAGCGTGCGCTCGAGAGTTTCTGATGGCTAAACCGCGCGTCGCTCTCGACATCGAGATCCCCAGCGACGTCAAATACATCGAACAAGTTGTAGAGCTCGCGACGCGTCAGTGTCGCGAGCTTCACATACCCCCGAAAAAATGCTCGTTGAACGTTCCCGTGGCGCTCTCGGAGGCGCTATCGAACGCGATCATCAGAGGCAATGCCAATGGTAGGGGCAAGCACGTGCGTGTGCGCGCCCTGGTCAGCGATGAAGCGATCGTGTTCGACGTTGCAGACGAAGGCCCCGACTTCGATATGGAGAAACTGCGAGTCGAGCCAACGGCCGAGACAATTATGCGCGAAGACGGGCGCGGTCTTTTTCTGATGCATCGTCTGATGGACCGCGTCGAGCATATCCGCAACCGCGGCAACGTCATCAGGCTCACGCTCCGCCGCGAATGAAAGAGCTCGAGACGGCTCTCGTTGCATTTCGCGATGTCTCGGAATGCGATGCGACTGTCTGGACCACGACGACGGGCGACAGGACCGAGCTTACCGCTGTCGCCCGTTCTTCACCAAAGACGCCCCCACCCGACGCTCTCCCTTCGGTAAACGCGACCGCGCCGCTGCGCACGAATGATGGGACAATGCTCGTCGCGCCCGTGCCCGGCGCCAAACGTACGTGGCTCGCTGTCGCCCCCTGTAGCGCCGCTGGTGAGCCGGCAGAGAGACACCTTCGCCTGCTGCTTCCATTCGTCGCTCAGATTCTCCGCGGCGTTCAGGAAGTCGATCACGCAGCGCTCGAGCTTGCGGAGCGCTACGAAGAAATCAATCTGCTCTACACGATCGGTGAGATTCTCGGCCGAACGGTTACTCTCGAGGATGCCGCTCACACAATTCTTACCGAAATCTCCGAGACGGTGGGCGCGCGACACGCATCGATTCTCGTCCACGAGCCGTCCACCGACACGCTGCATGTCGTCGCCGCCATTGGATCGGGATCCGAAGGTGCGCCTCCAATTCGCGTCGACGATGCGGAGTGCGTCTCCGCGAGAGTCTTTCGCACGCAGCATCCGCTGACTGTCGAAGAGAACGAGATGATCTGCGACGCCGAGCGTCCATATCGCCGCGGTGAGATGCTCTCGGTGCCGATCATGTGGACGACGCCGTCCGGCGGCGAGCCACTCGGCGTTGTGAATCTGTCAGATCGACGAACGCACCAGCCATACAGCGCCGGCGATCAGAAACTTGTCGCCGCAATTGCAACACAGATCGGCACCGCGATTCAAAACGCGAGACTTGTCCGCTCCTCGCTCGAGCAACAGCGATTGCTGCAGGAGATGTATCTCGCGCACGACCTTCAAATGAAGCTGCTGCCGAATCCGGGAATCGTTGCTCCGGAAGCGAAAGTTGCTGCGCGCGTAATTCCGGCGGAAAGCGTTGGCGGTGATTTCTATCATCTATTCAGAATGCCGGCGGGCCGCACTGGAGTGATGGTCGGCGACGTCTCCGGTCACGGCTATCGCGCAGCGTTGATAATGGCGCTCGCGATGAGTGCTGCTGCGATCCACGCGCAAGCTGCGGCTGATCCCGGGCAAATGCTATCGCTGCTGCTGGCCACGCTGCGCGAAGAGCTGGCGACTACCGAGATGTTCATCTCGATGTTTTATGGAGTGATCGAGAAAAAAACTTCGACTCTCCGGTACTCGAATACAGGTCACCCGCACGCATTTATTTTTGGCGCCAAAGGGGCTCCTCGTCGCCTGGTCGCGCATGGTCCTCCTCTAGGAATGAGTGAGGAAGTTCCCGGAGCCGCCGCGGAGCCGTGGAAAAAAGGCGAGGACCTTCTTGTCCTGTTCACCGACGGAGTTATCGATGCCCGCAACCCGGCAGGAGACCGACTCGGCGAATCCAAAGTTCTCGATGTCATAAGCAAGCATCGCTCGGAGCCGCCAGATGAAGTTTTGCGAAGCGTGTTCGACATGCTCGACTCGCATACCGGCGGTGCGCCAAGCGACGATGATTTGACGCTCCTGGTTCTTCGCAGCTGACGTTGACGCGCAAGCGGCCGCATCCGCCGGTTCTGAAAAGATTCGGTCAACATTTTCTCAACGACCGATCAGCGCTCGAGGACATCGCCGATGCCGGAGGGGCGTCTGGAAGCGATATCGTGATAGAGATCGGACCGGGAAGGGGGTCGCTCACCGAGCTGCTGCTTGCACGCGCGGCCCGGGTGATCGTCATCGAGATCGATCACATGCTCGCCGAACGCCTGCGCGAGCGGTACGCGAGTAATCAACGAATCACCGTCGTGGAGTCGGATGTCCTCGAGGTGCGCTTTACCGATCTCGTGAACGAGCCATTCATCGTAGTCGGAAACGTGCCGTATTACATCACGACGCCGATACTCTTTCACACGCTAGGGGCGCCGTTACCGAAGCGATGCGTTTTTCTCGTCCAGCATGAGGTGGCCGAACGAATAGTTGCGACACCCGGCTCGCGCGATTACGGCGCACTCACGGTGAATGTGCAGGCGGTCGCGCGCGCTGAAATCGTGCGAGGTGTTCCTCCCGGCGCATTCAGCCCGCCGCCGAAAGTCGATTCAGCTGTCGTGCGGCTAACGCCATTAGACTCGCCGCTCATTCCCGTCGAGGAGCTGGACGAATTTCGTTCTTTTGTGCTCGCCGTATTCGGAATGAGGCGCAAACAAATCGCCAATGTTTTGCGGTCGGTGCGTCGAATATCACTCGAGCGCGCCAATGAAATCCTGGCGAGCGAAGGAATCGATCCGACAGCCAGACCCGAAATGTTGAGTCCGCTACAGCTCGCGGCGTTAATGCGGAATACAAGAGCGAATGAGCGGTTGAGCGAATCGAGCGATTGGTGATTCGCGATCGCTCAATCGCTCTTATTGGTCAGAGCGAAGGTGAGTGCTTCGAGCTCCATCGCCATGTTGACTGTGCGAAGTGAGACATCGTGCGGTACGTTGAGCTGCGCCGGGGCAAAATTCAGAATCGCTTTGATGCCCGCCTTCACTGCGCGATCGACGAGCTTCTGAGCTGCGTCGGGTGGCACTGCGAGCACTGCGATCTGATATCGCCTGGACGAGATGTCTCGCTCGAGCTCGCTCTCTGGACGAACGGTTATCTCTCCCCAACGCGTGCCGATTTTCTCGGGGTCGGCGTCGTACACACCGCTGACGACAAATCCGCGGTCCGCGAATCCTTCGTACCGCGCGAGCGCCGCGCCAATCTTTCCGGCGCCGATGATGCAGACTCGCCACTGCTTACCAAGTCCGAGAATCTGGCGAAGTCGCGACGACAGCTCTGGAACGGAATAGCCGAGGCCGCGCTTTCCGAATGACCCAAAAAACGAAAGATCTTTTCGCACCTGCGCGGAGGTTGTTCCTCCGAGGTGCGCCAGATCATCGCTCGATGTTGTAGTGACTCCCCTCGCCTCGATCTCTTCGAGAAAGCTGAGGTAGAGCGACAGCCGTCTGATTGTGGATTCTGCGATGCGTCTCAAAGTCGTGCTTGTGAATTAGTTCACAAGTTAGCCCGGCTGTCGGCTACCCGCTACCGCCTACCGGCGGGCACGCCGGGAGCGGGCAGCCGGCGGCCGGTAGTCGGCAGCCGCCTGCGTTCCTCTTAGCTGCTTCTAGACACTATTTTGCATCATGGCAGTTCATGTAACTTCTGAGATCGGCGCTCTCAAATCTGTCCTCGTCCACCCTCCGGGGGCGGAGCTCTACGCCGTCACGCCTTCGACTCGGGAAGACTACCTGTACGACGACATCATGGATGTCGCGTCAGCCCAGCGTGAACACCGCCGATTCGTTGCCATACTCGAGCGTTTTGCGGAAGTGAATTACGTGCACGATCTCCTCGCTGAGGTGCTCACGGATCCTGAAGTAAAAGAGGGACTCATCCGCGATACCCTCGACATTCTTCCATCGGTGCCGATCGCACGCGAGCTCGAAAAAATGGATCCGGCAGAACTCGCGAGTGCGCTCATCGAGGGTCGCGAGGAATCGCCAGGTCCCCTCGCTGCCGCATTGAACGAAGGCGGTTACGCGCTGCCGCCACTTCCAAATCTGTTCTTCACGCGTGACGTCGCAGTCGGCCTCAACGAACACATCATGATTGGCTCGATGAGATACAGTATTCGGTGGACCGAAGCGCTGGTGATGAAGGCGATCTTCACTCACAATCCGCGTCTGGCGAATCGAGGGATCATTTACGATGGTTCCATCGAGCACCGACTGAACTACACACTCGAGGGCGGCGACGTACATCCCATGCGTCGTCAGACTCTCATGATCGGCTTCAGCGAGAGGTCGAGTCCAGCGGCGATCGATCAGCTCGCATCGGTTCTCTTCAGCAACACCGATGTCGAGCAGATTGTTATTGTGGTCATGCCGGGTGAAGACATCGCGATTCATCTCGACATGATTTTCACGCAAGTGGATCGGCATCTGTGCGTCGTCTATCCACCGCACTTCATTGGTCCTGGTCGTTTGCCGATTCTTCTCTGGAACAAAGGCGCCGAGCGAATGCGCGAGATGCCAAGTGTATTCGCGGCGTTGGAAGAGTGCGGGATTCCGATGGAGCCGATCCTTTGCGGAGGTCCTCGAAGGAAGATGCAGGAGAGGGAACAGTGGTCGTCCGGTTGTAATTTCGTTGCGGTAAAGCCGGGTCTCGTCCTATCGTACGCTCGCAACGATCTTACGCTGCATGAAATGGAGAAAGCTGGCTTCAACGTGATTACAGGATCGGATTTTCTCTCAAACGCGCGCAGCGTCGCCGACAATGACCGCGCGGTGGTCACGTTTGACGGCGCGGAGCTCGTGCGTGGCGGCGGCGGTGCCCGCTGCATGACGTGTCCACTCGTGCGGGAAGATCCGTGGGCGTGAGTCGAGGCGGAATGGACACGCGGGCGGAATCGAGCTTCCTCGCCGAGCGTGCCGCGCAATTTTTGAAAGAGGGACCAGCCGATCCCGTATCCCTGATTGGACACGTCTGCAATCTTCCCGGCGCGCCGCGCATCGTTGCCGAGCACATGGCGGAGGCGATCTTCGCTGGGCGTCCTGAATTCCTGCGCGATGATTCCGGTCGTTGGCTACTCACGTCTGTGTCGGACGCCGGAGCAACGCGTTTTATCGATCCGGATTTGCTGACACAGCTTTCCTATGTCGTCGTCGATCTCGAGACGACCGGAACTCAGCATTATGGTGGCGACCGCATCATCGAAGTCGCGGCGGTTGTGGTCCGAAATGGAAAAATTGCGGAAGTGTTCGAAAGTCTCGTGAATCCGGATCGTCCCATTTCGCCGTTCGTTTCGAGACTCACTCAAATCACGTGGCAGATGGTGAAGGATGCGCCACGTTTCGCCGACATCGAGCCGAAGCTGCTCGATTTTCTGACCGGTCACGTGTTCGTTGCCCACAATTCGAATTTCGATTGGCGTTTTCTTTCGAGCGAAGTGCGTCGCGCGTCGGGTCGCGAGCTTGTCGGACGACGGATTTGCACAGTGCGGCTCACGCGGCAGGTGTTGCCGCAACTTTCGCGACGATCACTCGATTATCTCGCGTCGTATTACGGCGTGAAGATCACGAATCGCCACCGTGCAGGTGGGGATGCAATCGCAACCGCGCATTGCCTCATACGTCTTCTCGCCGATGCCGCAGATCGCGGATGTGAGACGTGGGACGATCTCCACCGTCTCGTCACGTACCGGCGCAAGCGCGCCCGCAAGCGACGTCGATCCGCTCTGCCCGGTCCGGCAGAAAACGACAGGACCGCGTGACCAAGCCGCTTCCACTCGTTGAATCGCGGCCTGTAGGCGCGCTCACTATTCACGCCATTCAAGCCGGCGGACAGAGGCTCGATGGCGGCGCGATGTTCGGCGTCGTTCCAAAGCCGCTCTGGGAACGAAGAATTCCCGCCGATGATCGAAACAGAATTCAGCTTGGCATGCGAACACTTCTTGTCGAGCATCCGTCCGGCCTGGTGCTGATCGACACCGGAGCAGGCAACAAGGAAGACAAGAAGTTCAAGGACATTTACGGAATCGAGAACGAAGGCGAAGAGGGGCGTACATCTCTCGAGGACGGATTGCGACAAATCGGCGTTCGACCCGAAGACATCGGCATCGTGATCGACACGCATCTTCATTTCGATCACGCGGGGGGCAACACCTACCGCGACGAATCGAACGCAATCAAGGCGTCGTTCCCGAATGCGCGGTATTTCGTGAAGCGCGGCGAATACGATTACGCAACTCATCCGAATGAGCGAACGAGCGCGAGCTATTTCGAGCGTAACTTCATGCCGATTGTTGCCGCCGGAAAATTCGAGTTCGTGAGTCGCGAGCGGGAGATCGTGAAGGGAATTCGCGTCATTCCAACTCCGGGCCATACGCCGTTCCACCAGAGCGTATTGATCGAATCAGCCGGAGAGAAGGCGTTTTTTCTGGGCGACATGTGCCCGACGCACGCGCATCTTCCGCTTCCGTGGATCATGGGCTACGACGTCGAGCCCCTCGTGACGCTCGAGACGAAGCGTCGAATATTCCGTCAGGCGGAAGATGAAGATTGGCTCATGATCTTCGAGCACGATGCGTCGATTGCGTGGGGAAGAATTCAGCATGATGGTCGCGCGTACAGAATTCGCGATAACGTAAACGCGAAACCTGAAGGTCCGAGGTCTGAGTAACCAACGATCTCAGGCACGAGGTGAGGTGCCAGGGACCTCGCCTCGAACCTGGACGGCTCGGCGTCTAAGACGTCGGACCTCTTTTCTCCGCTTTTGATCCGTTGCTTGATTGTCCCAAGGCGTTTACTGTTAGTGAGTTACAAAACGACAAGCAGACGGTCCGGGCGGATCGTCTCACCCTCTGGCCCTCGCACTGAGCGAGGCGTGCTGCAGGAGTTCATGCCGAGCGGGGCCGGACGATCATTCCGGTCTCGATTCCGCGCGGGCTTCTGAAAAGGGGCTCGCGCTTTTCGTTTTCAGTTTTCTTCAAAAGAGGTAGACAAGTATTCAGGACACAACAAAAAGAGTTCGCGTGAACCGGCAGATTCGTATCAGCCCGCTTCGCGTGATTGCCGCGGATGGCGCGCAGCTTGGAATCATGGACGTCGAATCAGCGTTGGCCGCCGCGGTAGAGCAGGGGTTGGATCTCGTCGAAGTCGCACCGCTCGCTCGTCCCCCGGTAGTTCGCATCATGGACTACGGAAAGTTCAAGTTCGAGCAGGCGAAGATGGCTCGGCAGGCAAAGAAAAAGCAGCACGTGATCCATCTCAAGGAAGTGAAGTTTCGTCCTGGAATTGAAGAGCACGATTTCGCCACGAAGACGCGACACGCTCGCGAATTTCTGGCGGACGGAAACAAAGTGAAGGTGACGCTGATGTTTCGCGGGCGTCAAATCGCGCATCCGGAGCTCGGGCGCGTGGTAGTGAATCGCGTTGCACAGGAGCTTGCTGACGTGGCGAAGATCGAGACGGAAGCAAAGTTCGAGGGAAAGTTCATGACGATGATTCTCGCGCCCAAATAGCGCGAGACTCGAAGTCGCCAACGAATAGAGATCAGAAATGCCGAAGATGAAGAGTCACCGGGGCGCGAGAAAGCGCTTCAAGCTTACGGGGACGGGCAAGGTCAAACGCTTCAAGGCGTTCAAGAGCCACATCCTCACGAAGAAGACTTCCAAGCGAAAGCGCCGGCTCCGCCGGGCAACCACGATCACCGTGCGCGGCGAAGCAAAGAACTTGAAGCGCCTCCTACAGGCGTAAAGGAGACACACTATGCCTCGCGTCAGATCCAACGTCGTGCGCCTGAAGCGCAAGAAGCAGGTTATGAAGGCCGCTCGCGGCGCATTCGGCGCTCGCAGCAAACTCTGGAAGGCAGCGAAAGAAAATGTCGAGCGCGGCTGGAAATACGCGTACCGCGACCGCAAGAACAAGAAGCGCGATTTCCGAAAGCTGTGGATCGTGCGGATAAATGCCGCCGCACATCAGCACGACATGAGCTACAGCGTGTTCATGAACGGACTGAAGCGCGCGGGCGTCGAGATCGATCGCAAGGTTCTCGCTGACATTGCGGTGAACGATCCGGATGCTTTTGGAGCACTTGCTGAAGCAGCACGGGCCGCGCTCGCAGCAGCGTAAGAAATGACGCACTGCGCGCTGCCCGACTCGCTGGGCGCGCGGTGCGTCCAGCTGTCGCCTACCCGTGAGGTGAAGTGACCCTCAAGGATTTCCTCCAGAGACTCGCAGAAATCGATGCCGGTGCGTCCGCATTGATCGAGAATGCGGCCACAGCCGATTCGCTGGAAGCTGTGCGCACCAGCCTCGTCGGCAGGAAGAGCGGCGCGCTGAGCGCGCTCATCAAGGAGCTGCCGTCGCTGTCTCCCGACGAGCGACCGCAAGGCGGATCCGCGGCCAACCTCGTGAAGATGGCAATCGAGGACGCGCTCGACAAACGAGCCACTCGAATATCAAGTGCCGGTCAAACACGGAGCGCCCTCGATCTCACGCTGCCCGCTCGTCGGCTATGGAAAGGCGGAAAGCATCCGGTCACGCTCGTCATCGAAGAAATCGAGGAGATTTTCCGCGAGCTCGGATTCACAATCGCACTCGGGCCGGAAGCTGAAACCGAATGGTACAACTTCGGCGCGCTGAACTTTCCTCCCGATCATCCGGCGATGGACATGCACGACACGCTCTATCTCGACGATGGCGTGCTGCTCAGAACGCACACGTCACCGGTCCAGATCAGAACCCTTCAGGCGTACAAACCGCCGATTCGCATTCTCGCACCGGGAAATGTTTATCGTCGTGACTTCTTCGATGCGTCACACGCGCCGGTGTTTGCGCAGCTCGAGGGACTCGCTGTCGACGAAGGCATAAGCTTTGTCGACTTGAAAGCAACGGTCACGCATTTCGCCAGGCGCTTCTTCGGCGCAACCCGCACTCGCTTTCGTCCGAGCTTTTTCCCATTCACCGAACCCTCGGCAGAGATGGATATCGAGTGCACGCTGTGCAAAGGAAACGGTTGTCCGGCTTGCGGAAATTCTGGTTGGACAGAAATCTTCGGCTCGGGAATGGTGCATCCATCCGTACTCGATGCATCGGGCGTCGACAGCGAGCGATACACGGGATGGGCATTCGGCATGGGGCCAGGCCGCATGGCGATGCAGCGCTACCGCATTCCCGACATCCGAATGCTCTACGACTCTGACATGCGATTCCTGGAGCAGCTCGCGGGATGAACGCGTCGTACGAGTGGCTTCGCGAGTTCGTCCCTTTCGCGCTTTCGCCTGAAGAGCTTCGAGATCTGTTGACGTCGCGAGTGGCGACTGTCGAAGATCTGATTCGCCTGCGCGCGGATCTCGATCAGGTAGTCGTCGGTCGCGTCGTCGAAGCCGCTCCACATCCCAACTCCGATCACTTGTGGGTGACGAAAGTAGATGCAGGCGAAGGCGCGCTTCTCGACGTGGTGTGCGGTGCACCGAATGTGGTGGTCGGCGCACTCTATCCATTCGCTGCGGTGGGCACGACGCTTCCGGGCGGTCTCAAACTCGAGAAAAGAAAAATTCGCGGCGAAGTCTCCGAGGGAATGCTCCTCTCGGCGAGAGAGCTCGCACTCGGCACTGATCATACGGGCATCATGCAGCTCGATGTTGATGCGGCGCCCGGCACACGTTTTCTCGACGTCGTGGCGGTTGGAGACACGAGACTTGTCATAGATGTTCTCCCGAATCGTCCTGACCTTTTGTCGCACGAGGGATTAGCGCGAGAAATCGCGGCTGCGACCAACTTGCCGCTCGGAGCTCCGCCGATCGCACGCGGAACAGATGCGTCGACTCTCACGGGAGACAGATCGAACCCCGTCTCAGTCGAAGTCGAAGATAAGGATGGTTGTCCTCGATACATGGCCGCGCTCATTCAAGGCGTCACGATCGGCCCGAGTCCATCCTGGCTCTCAGCTAAAATCGAAGCTGTCGGTTCGCGCTCGATCAACAACGTTGTCGATGCGACGAACTACATGCTCCACGGCTTCGGCCAGCCGACACACGCATTCGACATGAAGAATCTCGAAGGCGAGCGAATAATTGTCCGTCGCGCCCGACCAGGTGAGAAGATCAAAACTTTGGATGGTGTCGACCGCAATCTCGATGCGGACATGACCGTGATTGCCGACGCAGTCCGCGCACAAGCGATCGCCGGAGTGATCGGCGGAGAGGGAAGCGAAGTAACGGGCAGCACGACCGACATCTTGCTCGAGGTTGCTTCGTTCGATGCGCGTCGCATACGCTCGACCCGGCGCAAGCTTGGAATTTCCACCGATGCGAGTTACCGGTTCGAGCGCGGCGTCGACGCGCATTCGCTCGATCGACATCTCCGATACGCGGTCGATCTTATTGTTGCAGTTGCAGGAGGAACTCTCGCCACCAAACCAACGGATGTAAGCGCAAAACTCTCTTTGCCGCTTCCTGTTGAAGCACGAGTCGCTCGAATCAACGCGGTCCTGGGCGATCCCATTCCGGCTGATGAGATTTCGTCGCTTTTGGAATCAATTGGGTTTGCTGTTACGACTGAGAACGGTGGCGAGTCCTTGAGCGTTACGCCGCCCAGCTGGCGACGAGACGTTGTCGGCGAAGTCGAGGTGATCGAAGAGGTGGCCCGACTTCACGGTTACGACGCGTTTCCGTCGGATATTCGGCCATTTCGGCCAAGTGCAGTTCCGGATGCGCCACTCCACATCATTTCAGATCGTGTGCGTCGCGCCTGCGTCGCCAGCGGATTGCTGGAAGCGCGGCCATTGCCATTCACTCGCATCGAGGAAGAGACTTCGATTCGCGTTCGCAATCCGCTGGCCGAAGACGAGGCCTTTCTTCGCCAAAACATTCTCGATACGCTTGCGGGCCGGGCCGGGTACAACCTTGCTCACATGGAACGCAATGTGAGGCTCTTTGAAATTGGTGCGGTGTTCTCGCGGGCTGAGCCGGCACAGCAACTTCCGCGAGAAGAGATCCACGTTGGTGCACTGATCATGGGTGCTCGCCGGCCGCCGCACTTTACGGAACCGAAGCCACCTCATTACGACGAGTGGGACGCGAAAGCGCTCGCCGAATCGATCGGTGAAGCGGCGTTTCCAGGTCACGTAATAACGTGCGTTAAATCGGAGACTGGCGTTCTTTGGAACGTCACCGCCGGCGACGCAAGAGTTGGAGTTGTGCGACGCATATCCGTCGATGCGCCCGCATGGGCCGCCCCTGCATACGGAGTCGAGATCGATTTGCAGGCACTAGGTGCCGGTGTTCTGGCGAGCCTGACGTTGCAGCCATCCGAAGGCGCGTCGGGTGCGAAGAAAGAGTTCGTCGCAATTCCTGTCATGCCCGCAGTCGAAGTCGATCTCGCACTCGTGGTTCCGGACTCTCGAATGGCAGCAGAGGTCGAGCGCGTAATTCGACAATCCGCCGGAGATCTGCTTGAAAGACTCGTTCTCTTCGACGAATTTCGCGGAGCGGGAATTCCTGACGGATCCCGCAGTCTCGCGTGGGCGTTGACGTTCAGGCATTCGGAGCGCACACTTCGCGATCGCGAAGTTCAGGGGCGCACCGCGAAGATTGTCAAATCGCTAGAGGACGAACTTGGCGTCAAACAACGAACAGGCTGAGCTGGCAGAGGCGTTTGCCGATCTCGATAAGCTGGTTCGTCACCTGGGTGACGAGCTCGCGTCGTTCCGGCGCCGCGCGATTCATGCCGAGGGGCGAGTTAAAGCTCTCGAGTCGTCCCCCGGCGCCACCCGCACGAGTCCGGAACGAATCGCGAAACTCGAGCGCGAGAACGCGGACCTGAAGCTGCGTTTGGAAAAAGCTCGGGATCGAACTCGTCAAATGCTCGATCGCGTTCGATTCCTTCGACAGCAACATGAAACGGCGGCGAGATGACCACCCGCAAGAACGTCGTCAAAGTCAGCATACTCGGAGGCGAGTACACTCTTCGGACGGAGACGACGCCTGAGCATGCGCACGCGGTAGCCGCGTACGTCGACGACACAATAAATGATATGATGCAAGGCGGCCAAATGGTGGAAAGTCACAAGGCCGCCATTCTTGCCGCGCTCAGAATTGCAGGCGAGCTGTTCGAGGCGCGCGACGAGACGGCTCGGTTGGCCGCTAACATGCGCGAGCTGAGCGATGAAATCCGTCCCTGGCTCCCCCCGGCCAAGCGGCACGATTAAATTAGCCGCAAGACACGCGACGATTTTTCGGCGCGATTAGGGGCCGCCTGTGGCGTTGCCGCGGGCCTACATAGATCACAATGACTCTATCAGTGTGGCTTACCGCCGCCGGCATCGTTCTAATAGTTGCAGCCAGCGCGGTTTTTTTCTTTGTAGGGCGTCGGTTCGGAAGGAGCGGGGAAGTAGCGCGGCAGGGCAGCGCTAAGTCAACCGCTGAGGAAACCTCCAAGCGCATTCTCGATGAGGCCGCGCGAGACGCCGAATCTCTTCGAAAGACCGCGATCCTTACCGGTAAGGAAGAGCTGATTCATCTTCGCGAGGAATGGGAGCAGGAAGCCCGCAAGCGAAGGGAAGAAGTGGAGCGTGAAGAGCACCGGGTTCAGGAGCGCGAGTCCCTTCTCAATCGTAAATACGATTTGCTGGAGCAGCGCGAGAAAGACAGCGTTGCGCAGGTGGCCTCCCTCAACGCTCGACAGTCGGCAATGGCGAGCCGGGAGCAGGAGCTCGACAAGCTTGTTGCCGATGAGCGGCATCGCCTCGAGCAGCTGGCGGGGCTGAGTGCCCAGGAAGCAAAAGCAGAGTTGATGCAGCGTCTCGAGGACGAGGCTCAGGCTGACGCAGCGAATCGCATTCGTGACATTCGCGAAACTGCGAAGCGAAACGCGGATCGCGAGGCGAAAAAAGTTATTGCGCTCGCCATTCAGCGAATCGCGGCAGAGCAAACAGCGGAGACGACTGTGTCCGCGGTTTCATTGCCTAACGATGAGATGAAAGGACGTATCATCGGCCGCGAAGGGAGAAACATTCGCGCGTTCGAGCTCATCACCGGAGTCGATGTAATTATTGACGACACGCCGGACACTGTCGTCGTATCGTGCTTCGATCCAGTGCGACGAGAGGTCGCCAGACTGGCTCTCGAGAAACTCGTAGCAGACGGTCGCATTCATCCCGGGCGCATCGAAGAAGTCGTCGCAAAATCGAAACAGGAAGTCGACGCGGGAATCATCGACACGGGTGAGCGAGCCGCATATGCGAGCGGAGTGCACGGTCTGCACCAGGAGCTCATCAAGCTGATCGGCCGCATGCGATGGCGCACGAGTTACGGTCAGAACATTCTGTCGCACTCACAGGAAGTGGCGTGGCTCGCCGGCATCATGGCCGCGGAGCTGGGGCTCGATGTCGCGATGGCGCGTCGCGGAGCGTTGCTTCACGACATGGGAAAAGTTCTCACGCACGAGCACGAGGGAACTCACGTTCAGCTCGGCGTCGAGATGGCGACGCGTTATGGTGAGCATCCTCTGGTGATCAATTGCATCGCGGCGCATCATGACGATGTACCGCACGAGAGTGAAGTGTCGGTGCTCGTCCAGGCGGCAGATGCAATCTCCGGCTCGCGACCCGGCGCACGACGGGAAGCGTTCGAGACCTACGTGAAACGACTCGAAGGACTCGAGCGAATTGCGTCGGGATACCGCGGCGTCGAAAAAGTTTTTGCGATTCAGGCGGGCCGCGAGGTGCGGGTGATCGTGACTCCCGATGACATCAACGAAACTCGGATGGTGTCACTCAGCGATGAGATCGCGCGGCGCATCGAGGCGGAGCTTCAGTATCCGGGACAGATAAAGGTCGTGCTGATTCGAGAGACACGTTCGGTGGACTTTGCCCGCTGAGCTGATCGATGGAGTGAGCATCGCGCGTGACATTCGTCGCCGCGTTGCGGAGGAAACAGGTGCGCTCGTTGCTCGCGGTGTTCGACCTGGCCTTGCTGCAATTCTCGTCGGCGATGATCCTGCCAGCGCGACCTACGTCCGCTCCAAGGGAAAAGCTTGCGACGAAGCGGGAATCCATAGTGTCACGTTGCGATTGCCCGTGACGACCCAGCAGATCGAGCTTTTACGCCAGATCGATCTGCTCAATGCCGACCCCGAGATTCACGGCATTCTCGTACAAACTCCGCTGCCTGCACAAATCGATGCCGAAGCCGTGATGCGATGCGTGCATCCGTCGAAGGACGTCGATGGATTTCATCCTGTGAACGTCGGCAAGATGCTCATCGGCCAGCGTGACGGATTCCTTCCGAGTACTCCGGCGGGAATTCGCGAAATGCTCCGCGTGAGCGGCGTCGAGACGACGGGAAAGGATTGCGTCATCGTCGGACGAAGCAACATCGTCGGCAAGCCAATGGCCGCAATCCTGATGCAGGACGCTGAGAACGCGAACTGCACTGTTACAGTCTGTCATCGACACACGCGTGATCTCGCGTCGCACACCAAACGCGCGGAGATTCTCATCGTGGCTGCGGGTCGGCCAAATTTCATTAACGGCGAGATGATTCGACCCGGTGCAGTGGTAATCGATGTGGGCATCAATCGTGTGCCGGACTCGTCTGCAAAATCAGGCTATCGAATTGTGGGAGACGTGGATTTCGAGTCAGCGCGAGAGGTCGCGTCGAAGATTACTCCGGTGCCGGGAGGCGTGGGTCCAATGACGATTGCGATGCTTCTATCCAATACTGTTCGCTCGGCGAGTCGATTTGCGATGCGCGCGCAGCACGGCCAAAGCCTGCGGTGAAGGCGTGAGACAGCGAATACCACCCCGCTCCTTCGATTACGTCTCGACTCCGCTATTTCCGGAGCCAAGGAAAGCGCCGGGCGCGTCCAAAGAAACGGCAATCAGCATCACCGATCTCAACAACTCCACGAAGGTTGTAGTCGAAGAAGCGTTCGGACGTTTTTGGGTGAGAGGAGAGGTTGGCGATTTCAAGCGCTACCGCAGCGGACATTGGTATTTCACGCTGCGTGATTCCATGTCGCAGATCCAGTGCGTCGTGTGGGCGAGCGATCAGCGCGGGATGCCCGCATCGCCGGACGATGGAATGAAAGTCGTGGCCCTCGCGCAGATGACGATGTATCCAGCGCGCGGAAATCTTCAGCTGAGAATCACGCGTATCGAGGCCGAGGGTGATGGACTGTTTCGCAAGGCGATGGAGGAAACGCTGGGGCGTTTGCGCGGCGAAGGACTTCTCGCAGCAGATCGCAAACGGCCCATTCCGCTGTTTCCTCGCTCTCTCGGTATCGTGACGAGTCCAAGTGGCGCGGCGCTGCACGACATCGTCTCGGTCGCAAAGCGCAGACGGCCAGGTATTGAAATAATTGTCGCGTGCTCATCGGTGCAGGGAGACACAGCGCCGCGCGAGCTGTGCGACGCGTTATCGAGAATCCGCCGTTGGAAAAAAATCGACGTGATCATCATCGGTCGCGGCGGCGGCGCACGCGACGATCTTCGCGCGTTCAATCACGAAGCGGTTGCACGGGCAATCGCCGCGTGCGAGGTGCCCGTTATCTCGGCGATCGGACACGAAGTGGATACGACAGTGTGCGATCTCGTCGCCGATTTTCGCGCAGCCACTCCTTCAGCTGCAGCGGAGCGCGCGGTTCCGGCAATCGAAGATTTGCGTGCAACACTTTCTTCGCGTCGGAGTGCGTTGATCTCCGCAGTAAGTCATCGCGCAGCGTCGGCGCAAGCGGACGTGAAAACAACGGCTAGAGATTTGAAGACGGCAGCGGTCAGACTAGTGCAGACAAGACGCGGCGGAATGGCGTCATTGGCTGGCCGACTGAATGCACTGAGTCCGCTCGCAACTTTATCACGCGGTTATGCAGTTGCTCGAGGCGCGGACGGTGAAGCGCTCACGAGCGCTGAACAGTTCATCAAAGATGAACGATTCGATTTGCTGCTTCATGACGGGGTTGTCGAAGCGAAAACAGACAAAGTCACCCCTGAAAAACGTAACAACGGGTCCGAGGTCTGAGACGGCGAGCGAAGAGGCGCGGGGTGAGGCGCGAGAAAACGGCATCTGACGCCTCACCCGTGACCTCTCGCCTCGGCCCCTCAGACCTCGGACCTGTTGTTACGTTTTTTTCTAAGGTCTCTGCCTTTACAGAACGCCGTAAGTCCTCTAAATTCCTCAGCTTACGAGGATTTCAAAGACACCAGCGCGCAATGGCGCGCGGAGAGCACAGCATCAATGGCATTTCAGAAGACAGCTACGATCGAGAAGTACCGCACACACGGTAACGACACCGGCTCGGCGCAGGTCCAGGTTGCAATTCTCACCGAGAACATCAACTACCTCACCGATCACTTCCGCGCTCACGCGAAGGACCATCACAGCCGTCGCGGACTGCTGAAGATGGTGGGAAGACGTCGTCGCCTGCTCGATTACCTCAAGCGGACCGACCTCGAGAGCTATCGCAAGATCATCGCTGATCTTGGACTCCGCTACTAATCTCGTCATCTGATGTCACGCGCGCGGGAGCATGGTGCTGCCCGCGCGCTTTGTGTTCTCTAGGAAAACGAAGGAAAGAATGGAACGCATTGAACGCGAATTCGCGGGTAGGAAGCTCGTCATCGAGACGGGCCGCATGGCAAAGCAGGCAGCAGGGTCAGCATTGGTTCAGTTCGGCGAAACGATGGTCCTCGCAGCGGTGACGGTTAGCGACAACGAAAGTCCGCTCCCGTTTTTCCCGCTCCTCGTCGAATACCGTGACAAGGCCTACGCAGCAGGAAAAATCCCCGGTGGATTCATCAAGCGCGAAGGCCGCCCTCACGATTCAGAAATTCTGAAAGCAAGAATCATCGATCGCTCCATCCGGCCGCTTTTTCCGGAAGGATTCAAGAACGAGGTTCAGGTTTTCATCTATGTGATCTCAGCGGACCAGGAGAATGACGCCGACGTGATGGCTCTGGTCGCAGCGTCGTACGCGATCAACACTTCGAAGATCCCCTTCATGGGCCCGATCGCCGGTGTGCGCGTTGGAAGAGTTCAGGAAAACTGGATTCTCAATCCGACCTTCCAGCAGCTTCCGTACAGTGACATGGATATCGTGATCGCCGGCTCGAAGGATTCGATCATGATGGTCGAGGGCGGAGCGATCGAAGTACCCGAGGCGGACATCCTCGAGGCAATCACCGTTGGACACGGCGGCATCAAGGAGCTGATCTCGATCCAGGAAGAAATGCTCGCTCGCGGCCGCGCCGAGAAAATGTCGTGGACCAAACCGGCGTCGCCCGAAGCGCTGGAGACTCGCGTCAAAGCCCTCGCTGAAGGTCCGATTGTCGACGCGATCAACCAGGCTGAAAAGCACACGCGCATTCAGTCGGTCGAGCGCACGAAGAAGGAAATCGCAAAGGCGCTGCTCGATGAATTCCCCGAGAACAGCAAGGACATAGCTGCTCTCGTCGAGGACGTCGAGTACAACAGTCTTCGATCTCAGGTACTCGAAACGGGCAAACGTGTAGATGGTCGCGGGCTGAAAGAAATTCGACCCATCACTGTCGAGACTCAGATTTTACCGCGCGCGCACGGATCCGCGCTTTTCACTCGCGGACAGACGCAGGCGCTCGTTGTCGTGACTCTTGGAACGGCGAATGACGTGCAGCGTCTCGATTCAATCGATGAAGCGGGCGAGTCAACAAAGTCGTTCATGCTGCATTACAATTTCCCGCCGTTCTCCACCGGAGAGGTTCGACCGATGCGTGGAACGAGCCGGCGTGAGATCGGCCACGGAAATCTTGCCGAGCGCGCGCTGCAAAGCGTGCTGCCTGCGTTCGACGAATTTCCGTACACGATTCGAATCGTTTCCGATGTTCTCGAATCGAACGGGTCTTCTTCGATGGCTTCCGTTTGTGGCGGATCACTCGCTCTGTTCGACGCGGGAGTTCCAATTCGTGGAGCCGTTGCAGGCGTCGCGATGGGTCTCATCAAGGAAGGATCGAAATACGCGATCCTCACGGACATCCTCGGCACCGAGGATCACCTCGGCGACATGGACTTCAAGGTCGCGGGAACAGAAACGGGCGTGACTTCCATTCAAATGGACATCAAGATCCAGGGTCTCGACCTCAAGATCATGGACGAGGCGCTCACGCAAGCGAAAGAAGGTCGCTTGCACATTCTCGGCGAGATGAACAAGTCATTGCCCGCACATCGCGATGATCTCTCGAAGTACGCTCCTCGGATTGTGACGGTCAACATCAATCCGGAAAAGATTGGCGACCTCATCGGGCCCAAGGGCAAGACCATTCGGGGAATTCAGGAAGAGACTGGTGCCGAGATCACCGTGGACGACACTGGATTGGTTACGATCGCGGCGGTCGGCGGAGAGGCGATGGAGCGCGCCCGCCAGATGGTTCAGTCGCTTACTGCTGAGCCGGTCATCGGCGAGACGTACGAAGGTACTGTGAAGAGCACGACTGCCTTCGGCGCATTCGTTGAGATCATGCCCGGAACAGAAGGGCTCGTTCATATCTCCGAGCTCAAGCACGGCCGAACGGAAAAAACGGAAGATGTCGTGAAGAAGGGCGACCGCGTGAAGGTCAAGCTTCTCGAGCGCGATGAGCGTGGACGTCTTCGTCTTTCGATGAAGGCGCTCGTACCGAAGCCCGAAGGTGGCGCATTCGGAGAGAGCCCGGCTGAAGGATCAACAGGCAGGAACGCCAACGATGGAAATGCGTCTCCCGTCGATGACGGGTATGCACCGGTTGGCGAAGAGACAGGTGCAGCTGTAGGGCAACGCGAAGAACGTCCGCGGCGCCCGCGCGGTGGACGTCCCTCTCGCAGCGGTGGAGGCAGAAGCCGCGAGTGACCTCTGCTATGGCGATGAGTGATGTAACGCTTCGCCGTACCGTTCTTGGAAATGGCCTGACCGTACTTTCGGAGCACATGCCGGGAGTGCGGTCGGTCGCGTTAGGCGCCTGGGTGCGCGCGGCGTCGCTCCACGAAAGTCCGGAAACAATGGGATTGTCGCATCTCCTCGAGCACATGGTGTTCAAGGGAACCGAGCGGCGTTCGGCAAAAGAGCTCGCTGTTGCATTGGAGTCGGTTGGAGGATCACTCGATGCCTACACTTCGCGCGAGCACACATCCTATCAGGCGCGCGTTCTCGACGAGCACGTCGAGATTGCTGCTGACGTCCTTGCCGATCTGATTTTCCGCCCGTTGTTGCGGGCGTCTGACCTCGAGATGGAACGCAAAGTAGTTCTCGAGGAAATAAGCACTGTCGAAGACACGCCGGACGATCTGGTATTCGAGCTCCACGGCGCGCGACTGTGGGGCGATCACCCTTATGGATATCCGATTCTCGGAACGCGCGAGACGGTAGGTTCGTTTTCCACGAACGATCTTCGCGGGCTTCACGATCGCACGTATCATCCGGAACATGTCGTGGTAGCAGCGTCCGGGAACATCGAGCACGATGACCTCATCTCGATTCTCGAGCGGACAGGATGGAATTCGTTCCCGTCAGGCGGCAAATCCCGCCTTGGTTCGAGACCCGCGGTTCCTGCGATTCCCACGATCACACACTTCGAGCGCGAAGGCGCCCAGACACACATTGTCTTCGGGTCTGCCACGGTTCCGCACGGCGACCCACGCCGCTACGCGATGGCTCTCGTGAGCACGCTACTCGGCGGAGGCATGAGCTCTCGTCTTTTTCAGAGGGTGCGGGAAGAGTTGGGTCTCGCGTACGCGGTTTACACGTTCCAATCGTTTCATCATGATGCTGGAATTCATGGCGTCTATGTCGGGACTGGTCCGGAAACGGCGGGCTTGGCAAGTGACGCGATACGCGACGAGCTGGCTCGCGTCGCGGCCGAGGGAATTCCCGATGATGAGCTGGCTGCTGGCAAAAACCAGTTAAAGGGTCAGATTACACTCTCGCTCGAAAGCGTATCTTCGCGGATGTATCGCGCGGCGGGCGTCGAGCTTTACGACGAGGAATTCCGGTCGCTTGACGAAGTGCTCGCACTGATTGACTCCATCGATCGCGAGAGTGTTCTTGCGGTCTGTCGCGATTTTTTCGCGCCGGATCTTCAGACTGTTGTAAGTCTGGGACCGCTCGCGGCGCAGAGCGCGACACTTACTCAATAACGTTCAACTAAAATCGAATGAAGATCGGCGTACCAAAAGAGATAAAGACAAACGAGAATCGCATCGCGCTTGTTCCTGCCGGCGCAGAGGTTCTCGTTTCCGCGGGTCACGATGTGCTGATTCAGACCGGCGCGGGAGAGGGAAGCGGCTTTCCTGACGAGGATTATGTGAATGTGGGCGCGCGGATTGCGCCGAATGCGGCGGAAGTCTGGCGCGAAGCCGACATGATCATGAAGGTCAAGGAGCCCATCAAGCGCGAGTGGCCGCGCATGCGGAAGGGTCAGACGATCTTCACGTACTTCCATTTTGCCGCTGATGAAACGCTGACGCGCGCGCACATCGACAGCGGAGCTACGTGCATTGCGTACGAGACTGTCGAGTTACCGAATCGCGAGCTGCCGCTGCTCACGCCGATGTCGGAAGTCGCTGGACGAATGGCTGTGCAGGAAGGGGCGAAATATCTCGAGAAACTTTACGGTGGACGCGGGGTTCTCCTCGGCGGCGTGCCCGGTGTGCCCCCCGCGAAGGTAGTGATCATCGGTGGCGGAGTTGTCGGAATCAACGCGGCGAAAATGGCTGCGGGAATGGGTGCGAAAGTCACGGTTCTCGACCTGTCGCTCGAGAGATTGAGATATCTATCTGACGTGATGCCGGCGAACGTAACTCTCATTTACTCCAATCGTCATAACATTTTGGAGCAGATCTCGACTGCCGACCTGGTGGTGGGCGCCGTTCTGATTCCAGGCGCAGTGGCACCGCGGCTCATTCGCCGCGAGGATCTCAAGAGAATGCAACCAGGTTCTGTCATCGTTGATGTTGCTATCGATCAAGGCGGCATCGTTGAGACAATCAAAGCGACGACTCACGAGAATCCGACTTATGTCGTCGACGGCGTGATTCACTACGGCGTTGCCAACATGCCTGGCGGAGTTCCACGCACCTCTACTCTCGCGCTCACCAACGCTACTTTCCCATATGCACTGAAACTCGCGAATCTTGGCTGGAAGCGCGCACTCAAGGAAAGTGTTCCATTACAGAAAGGCTTGAACGTCGTCGACGGACAAGTCGTTTATCCTGCTGTTGCTGAGGCATTCGGCTTGCCACTGAAAAGCGTCGATTCATACCTGACCAGAGACTAAATGCGCTGGCCCTTCTGGAAAGCGGGATCGTTTTTTCCCGCGAATGCGATTGCGGTGGACCTCGGTACCGCCAATACACTGATCTATGTGAAGGGCGAGGGAATCGTTCTCAACGAGCCGTCGGTGGTGGCGCTCGACCGCGAGTCGAAAAAAATCAAAGGCGTAGGACTCGAGGCGAAGCGAATGCTTGGACGGACGCCCGAGGGAGTCATCGCCGTGCGTCCGATGAAGGATGGCGTCATCGCGGACTTCGACGTTACCGAGAAGATGCTTCGGTATTTCCTCGCGCTCATCATCGAGAATCACGTCTTCAAGGTGAAGCCGCGAGTTATCGTGTGTGTTCCATCCGGAATCACCGAAGTCGAAAAGCGCGCAGTTCGTGACTCGGCGCTCGGCGCTGGGGCGAAGGAAGTCTTCATGGTAGCTGAGCCCATGGCTGCCGCGATCGGTGTCGGACTCCCTGTCGAGACGCCCACCGGAAACATGGTCATCGACATTGGAGGCGGAACGACAGAAATTGCCGTCATCGCATTATCCGGAATTGTGAGCGACACCTCGATTCGAACCGGCGGCGACGAATTGGATATGGCGATTCTTCAATCGATGAGAAAGAATTACAACCTGCTCATCGGTGAATCGACCGCCGAGCAGGTCAAGATTCAGATCGGATCCGCGTATCCGGTTGGTGAAGAGCGGGAGATGGAAGTGAAGGGAAGAGATCTGGTTTCAGGAATACCAAAGAGCGTGCGAATTCATTCAGCGGAGATTCGCGATGCGGTGCAGGAGCCGATTCAGCAGATCGTGGGTGCCGTTCGCCGCGCGCTCGAGATCACTCCGCCGGAGCTTGCGGCGGATATCGTCGAGCGGGGTATAGTTATGACCGGAGGCGGCGCGCTCATTCGCGGGCTCGACGTTCTTCTGTCGCAGGAAACCGGTCTCCCGATTCATGTCGATGAAGATCCGCTGACTTGTGTCGTTCGCGGCTGTGGACGGATCCTCGACGACGAGGACAAGTACTGGTCTGTACTAGCCACCTGAGGCTGAAGTGGCACGCGCACTAAGAAGCAGCAATCGCGGTGATCTGATGGTCCTTGGCGCCTGCGCCTTGATGGCGCTGGTGGCGAGAGGTCTTCCCGCAAACATGCGAGATCCAATCGCAACATCGATGCGGCGCACCTTCCTCGCACCGCTCGTCATGCTCCAGGAGCGAGCCGAAGCGAGTCGCCGCTCACTGAGTCTCGACGAGCAGCGCACCCAGATTCGCGACAGCGTGACGCTCAAGGCGATGACGGTCGCAAGTCTTGAAAATGAGAATGACAGGCTGCGACAAGTGATTGGACTGGGATCGCGAATTCAATGGGGATTCATCGCCGCCGAAGCGATTCACGGACGCGGCGTTCGCGACGTCACATCAATGACACTCACTGCCGGGTCGAATGCCGGTGTGCGCCGCTTGAGTCCAGTGATTGCGCCCGAGGGTGTTGTTGGAATGGTCACCGACGTCGATCCAACGATGAGCCAGGCGATGATCTGGACTCATCCTGATTTTCGCGTTAGCGCAATGTCAGAGGACGGAAGCGCATTTGGAATCGTGGAGGGGCATCTCGCCAGTGCGACGAGTGGTTATCTGATGGAGCTTCGCGGAATTCCATTTCGTACGGCGCTGAAACCTGGAACGCTGATCGTCAGCTCCGGTCTCGGTGGCGTTTGGCCGCGGGGAATTCCAATTGGAAAAGTGCTGGAAGAGGTAAAAACGTCTGAAGGCTGGGCGCGCACATACTTGATAAAACCTGCGGTTTCGCCGGCCGATCTTGGTGCCGTGATGATTCTTCGGCCGGAGCGTACCACGAAGCCATTCGAGAATGTCTGGGCAAATGTGGTGGGCGCCGATGAAGCGGCGAAACGCATTGTAGCCGCTGGTGATTCTGCTGCGAAGGCTGCGGCTCTTGCTGAAGCAGCGGCTCGTCGCGCCGCGCTCGAGCCTGCACGAGACACTACTGCGGGCGGACAAGTCCCCGGCGGGTTGCCTCCCGAGCTGAGACCGGACACCGTCGGGACAGGGGCGGCCGGCGCTGCGCCGCTTACGGATTCCGCCCGCGCGGCAGCTGCGAGACGCGCAGCCCGGCGCGCAGCGGCACGTCGCGACTCGCTGAGACGCGACTCCGCACGGACGGATTCGGTCCGGCGCGATTCTCTGCGCAGTCCGACAAGAGGATTCTGATGACACTTGGCGGGACGCTGCGCGCGATTGTAACGTTCGTGATACTGGTGTTGCTTCATTATACGTTGCGTCCGCTTCTTGGTTTGCGAGCTCCGATGGATTTTCTCCTTCTCGCTCTACTGCTCGCGTCCATTCGCGTCAGGCCTGCGGTGGGGGCGCTGATCGGACTGGCATTGGGAATCGTTGCTGATTCTTTGACGCCTGATTCGCTCGGAGCCGCCGCGCTCGCGATGACAGTCGTCGGCTACCTGGCATCATGGCTAAAGGCAGTGTTCTTCGCCGATAATCTCGCATTGAACGCGTTCTTCTTTTTCGTCGGCAAGTGGCTGTTCGACATCATCTACTTTGTCGTCGAAGGTCGGCTCGGTGGAATCGAGCTCGTGCAACAGCTTCTGTTGTGGTCGCCGCTGTCCGCAGCGGCAACCGCAATTGCGGGAATCATTCTTCTCCTGATCATGCGGCCCATGCTCGAGCCGTCACACGCATGAGCTTCCATCCGAACGACATCGCGCGGCGAACGCGGCTCAGCTCGATCGTTCTTGCGATCGGCTTCGTCGCATTGCTCGGTGCGTTTTTCCGAACGCAGGTCGTCGATCATCAGAACTATGCAACGCAGTCGGAAGAGAACAGGCTGCGAGCAATTCCGCTTCCTGCGCCGCGCGGAATCATCTACGATCGGAAAGGCCAGATCATCGCGGAAAATCTTCCCGCGTATTCGGTGTCGCTCATCGCGCCAAACGAGGATTCACTTCGCGCGGCGCTCAACACGCTTCAACCGACATTGCAACTTTCCGCGAGCGATATTTCGGCGGCAATCCGGCGATTCCGCCGCGCCCCAACCCGTCCTACGGTAGTTCTGCCCGATGCATCAATCGACGTCATATCGGTTCTCGAGGAGCATCGAATCGATTTTCCTCGCCTCATCATTCAATCGGTCCCGAAGCGATACTACCCTGACGGTCAGGTCGTCGCATCGTTCGTGGGCTACACCGGTGAGATCAGCGAGGACGAGCTCAACAAGCCGCAGTACGCCGGATACAAGCCGGGTGAGATCATCGGAAAGGGTGGTCTCGAGAAGCAATACGAGACTGATCTGCATGGTGAGGAAGGCGAGCGATACGACGAAGTCGACGCGCGCGGGCGGCCGGTTCGCGGTGTGGGACCGCGTCCGGAGCGTGAGCCCCGCGGAGCGCCCGCACTAAAAACCAACATCGATCTCGACCTGCAGAAATTCATTGCGCAGGCGTTCGGCGATTCGTTGCAGGGAGGCGCGATTGCAATGGATCCGAAGACCGGAGCTGTCCTGGCTCTCTACAGCGCGCCGAGCTTCGACCCAAATCGGTTCACAGGCGGAATTCCCGCTGATTATTGGAAGCAGTTGAACACCGATCCACGTCGTCCGCTTTTCAATAAGATCATTCAAGGAACGTATCCACCGGGCTCGACGTGGAAGCTTGCGACGTCGACGATTGGACTCGAGGAGCAGCTCGTCACGATCGATTCTCACATGCCGATTTCGTGCTCGGGCGGATTGCAGTACGGTCGCCGCTATTTCCGCTGTTGGGAGAAGAAGGGTCACGGAAGTTTGAGTCTCTCGGGCGCCATCACGCATTCGTGCGACGTATTCTTCTATCAGCTCGGACTCAAGATCGGTCTTGCGAGACTCGTCGCCGGTGGAATCGATCTGGAATTCCGAGACCGGTCCGGGATCGATCTTCCGAACGAGATTCGTCCGCGCTTTCCCGCGAAGGATGTGAAAGCGTACTACGATCGAATGTTCGGTGCGCGAAACTGGAGCAACGCCGAAACGCTGAATCTCGCGATTGGCCAGGGCGCGAATTCGCAGACCGTCGTAAACATGGCAAAGTTCTACACAGCGCTTGCGACTGATGGAACAGCGTCGAAACCCGAGCTCGTCGCGCGTAATCCCGAGCGCAAGAAAATCATGAACCTTACCCTGGCTGAGATGGACGGCTTGCGCAAAGCGATGGCGGGCGTGACATCCGCCGGCGGCACTGCGGCATCGGCCAACATTCAGGGACTCACGATCGCGGGCAAGACGGGTAGCGCGCAAAACACGGAGAATCCTGACAAGGATCACGCCTGGTTTGTGGGTTTCGCGCCTGCAGAAGATCCGAAAATTGTCGTCGGCGTATTTCTGGAGTTCGGAATTCACGGTTATTTCGCTGCGCGTATCGCGTCGAAGATCATCGGCTACTACCTGCACGTACAGCCTGCCGACTTCGTCGACACGGGCGGCTGATCGATGCGCCGCATCGTAGCGGATTATCCACTCGTAATCATCGCGCTCGCCCTTTCGATTTTTGGCGTCGCGATGGTTTATTCAGCGGGGCAAACTGATACGCCCACCGCGGTCGCGCGCGTTTACAAATCCCAGATCGTCTGGCTCGTCATCGGGATGATCGGTGCCTATGGGATAAGCCGATCATCGGTGCGGTTCATCGAGTGGATGACGATTCCCGCTTATATCCTGTCTGTTGCGTTGCTCGCATTGACGCTCGTTGTCGGAAAGGGTGCGGGCACCGCGGCCAGCACGAAGAGTTGGCTCGCAATCGGGAGCGTTAGAATCGGCCAGCCTTCGGAGGTTGCAAAAGTCACGGTTGTGCTGATGCTCGCCTACGTTCTCGCATCGAGGAAAGAGCCGCCAAAATCACTTCTCGATCTTTGGAGGCCTGCGCTGATTGTCCTCATCCCCTGGGCGATCATCATGCTTCAACCGGATCTTGGAACGGGAATCGTTTTCATCGGGATCTTTTTCGGGATGTTGTACTGGTCGGGCGTGGCCTGGCCGCTTTTGCTCCTCCTCGCAAGTCCTGTTGTGAGCCTCGTCCTTTCATTCAGCACGGGACTGTGGGGCGCGTGGTTCCTCGTGCTTCTAGCGCTGGTGCTCTACTACCGTCCGTATCTGGTAGAAGGGATTGTGCTGATGCTCGCGAACATCGCCACCGGTGTAATCGCACCGATTCTTTGGGAGAAGTTGGCGCCGTATCAACAGAATCGATTGAAGACGTTCATCGATCCCTCCGCTGACCCGCGAGCATCGGGCTATCACGTCATTCAGTCGAAGATTGCGATTGGATCAGGCGGCTGGGTCGGCAAAGGGTTTACTATGGGAACGCAGAAACGACTGGCATTCCTGCCTGAGCAGCACACGGATTTTATTTTTGCCGTCGTCGGCGAAGAAATGGGTTTCATCGGAGTTACCGTCGCCCTGACGCTTTTCCTCGCACTCTTTCTTCGCGTAACGCAAATCGCGGGACGAGCGAACGATTCATTCAGCTCGCTGGTTGCGTTCGGTTTAATGGCCAGCTGGTTTGTTCACGTTCTGGTCAACGTCGGTATGACGCTCAACCTCATGCCGATCACGGGCATCCCGCTTCCGTTCTTCAGCTACGGTGGATCGTTCATGCTCGCGAGCTGGCTCGCGATCGGGATACTGATGCGAATCTCCGGCGAGGGTCGCGGCAAGGCTGCATTCAAGAAGAGCTGAAAAAGCACCGCGGACGGCGGACCACGGAAGAACCGCGGAGGGCGGAAAACGGAACAAATCCGCACTTCGGGCTGCGCACCCCGTCCAAACTTTTCCGCCGTCGGCGTTCTTTCTTGCCGCGTCCGTCGTTCCTCGGCGGTCCGCGTTCCGCGGTGCTTCCGCGGTCCGCCGTCCGCGGTGCTTCCGCGGTCCGCCGTCCGCGGTGCTTCCGCGGTCCGCCGTCCGCGGTGTTGGACAGCTTGCCTGCCCGAAGGCGACGGGTGACATTTCGGCGATATGGCATGGTTCCGTAAGGAGAAGAAGCCCCGGCAGCCGCGACGCGAGAAGCACGAAATCCCGCCGGACGCATGGGAGAAATGCGAAAAATGCGGGCACACCGACATCCGCGAGAAGTTTGTGCGGAATCTCAACGTGTGCCCCAACTGCGACCACCACCGCCGGATTCGCGCGAGCGAATATGTAACCATCCTTCTCGACGAAGGCACAGCCGAAGAAACCGAAACAGAGATTCGCTCAACCGATCCACTTGGATTTCCCGAATACCCGCAACGCCTCGATAAGGCGATCGGCAAATCCGGTGACGGCGACGCAATACTCACCTTCACCGGTCAATTGCTAGAGCTCCCCGTGTGCCTCGGGGTGATGGACTTCGCCTTTATGGGGGGGTCCATGGGCTCAGTCGTCGGCGAAAAAATCGCCCGACTCGGACAGAAGGCCATCGAACGCAAATATTCATTGATTCTCGTGTCTGCTTCGGGTGGTGCGCGCATGCAGGAAGGCGTGCTCAGCCTAATGCAGATGGCAAAAGCGGCAGCGATTCTTTCGCAGCTTGCCGAGCGTCGCATACCATATGTATCGATCCTCACCAATCCGACGACTGGCGGCGTGAGCGCAAGCTACGCAATGCTTGGTGACGCGATTCTTGCAGAACCCGGAGCAGTCATCGGATTTGCCGGTCCGCGCGTGATCAAGCAGACGATCGGTCAGGATCTCCCGGATGGATTTCAAACCTCCGAGTTTCTCCTCGAGCACGGAATGGTGGACGCTGTCGTTCCACGCAAGGAACTGAAGAACACCGTAGGCCAACTTCTGCGTCATATGAGCGGCAAGCCTGCCGCAACGGGCTGGACAGCGGCCTGACCGGTTACAAGAGCGCGCTCGATCGCCTCTTCGCGCGCACCGGTAGCACCTCGAAGTTTGGACTGGAACGCACTCGGGCCCTCCTCGAAATTCTCGGCAATCCACACGAGAAGATTCCACTGTTTCATGTGGCCGGCACAAACGGAAAGGGAAGTGTCGTCGCGACGGCTGACGCGCTGCTGCGCGCAAAAGGTCTTCGCGTTGGACGATTCACCTCTCCACATCTCGTCGATTTTCGAGAGCGCATCGCAATCAATGATACTAAGATCGGCGAAGCCGAAGTCGACGCTTTCCTGCAACGATGGGAAAGCAACACCGAGCAAGTCGGCGCGACATTTTTCGAGATCACGACGGCACTGGCACTCGATCATTTCGCACAACATGACGTTGACGTCGCCGTCATCGAAACGGGGCTTGGCGGGCGTCTGGATTCGACGAACGTTATCACACCACTAGCTGCGGCAGTGACCTCTATTGGAATCGACCACACCGAGTATCTCGGAAACACTATCGTAGAGATTGCACGCGAAAAAGGTGGAATCTTCAAGCGAGGAATTCCGGCGATTTACGGTTCAGTCTCACCCGAAGCGCGGGTGACTCTGACCGAGGCGGCTGGCGTGGCCGGATCGAAGCCAGTGATTTCCGTCGAAGATGAATATCGCCCCGCGAACATTCGCGTTGCCGGCGACGGAACGGTTTTCGATATCGAGCATGATGGCGAGTCGGCCACACTGCGAACTGGATTGATCGGTCACCCTCAGGCGATGAATGCGTGCGTCGCGCTGGCGATGCTCGAGGCAGCTGGTGAACGGTACAACGTGAGCATTCCTGACGCTCAAAAGATCCTTCCATCGGTATCACTGCCCGGACGATTTCAGCGGATGGGGAAATTTGTGCTCGACGTTGCTCACAATCCCGATGGAATCCGATCGCTCGTCGAGACCATGCAGCTTGTCTCTCTTTCACGACCATTGGCCGCTGTCCTCGGCGTTCTTCGAGACAAGGATTGGCGCGAGATGATGAGAATTATTTGCCCGTTCGTCGATCGCACGATTCTCACATTGCCGCCGAGCGCCCCGGCATCTCGTGCGTGGGATCCGTCGGATGCATTGCATTTCGCAGAGGAGAACGGTTGGAATGCGGGAGTTATCGGCGACATCGGGGAAGCACTACGCGAGGCAGAACAAAACTTTGCGACGGTCATCGTTACGGGATCATTTCACACTGTCGGAGACAGCCTCATGGCGATCGAGCGATAGAGCGACAAAGAGATTGAGCGGTTGAGCGATAGAGCGGTTGAGCGAGAGCGGTTGAGCGATTTAGCGGTGACCGAACGATCACCTTACCGCACCATCGCTCAATCTCTCTATCGCTCAATCGCTCAATCTCTTTGTCGCTCTATCGCTCTATCGCTTACTTAGTAGTTTTCGCGGATGGCACAAGGCGCACTGCCGGGCTTTCGAGACTTTTATCCCGACGAGCTCGCCCGACGCGCGTACATCCTCGGCGTCTGGCGAGACGTTCTTCGGCGCTACGCATTCGTTGAATACGACGGACCACCACTCGAGCCGCTCGACCTCTACCGGAAAAAAAGCGGGGGTGAATTAGTCGGCCAGATCTATTCGTTCAAGGACAGAGGCGAGCGCGAAGTCGCACTGCGTCCTGAAATGACTCCGACATTTGCGAGAATGGTTGCAGCTCGCGCGAATTCTTTGCGTAAGCCGGTTCGATGGTTTTCCGTTCCGCAGCTGTTTCGTCAGGAAAAACAGCAGCGGGGAAGGCTCCGCGAGCATTTTCAATTGAATGCGGACATCGTCGGCGAAGAAAGTGTAGCGGCAGATGCGGAGCTTCTCGCAGTCGCGCTCGATGTTATGCGCTCGTTCGGACTCGCTCATACCGACGTCGTCGCGCGAGTTTCCGACCGGCGGCTTCTTGAAGCGCTTCTCGTCGGAGCCGGCGTCAGCAATTCCGATGTGGAAGCGCTTTATCCGATCGTCGACAAGCGCGGACGAGAGCCCGCTGCCACCACGCGAGAAAAACTGGAAGCAGCTGTCGGCCGCGAGGAAATTGCGGATCGCGTTGAGGAGATTCTCTCATGCCGGGATGTCGCGTCGCTAGTCGAGCGGTACGCTGACGTCGGAAGTGCAGCGCCGCACATCGAGCGAATGCGACAGTATCTCACGTATGTGGAAGCGCTCGGATTCAGTGATTGGGTGCAGCTCGACCTTTCTATCGTCCGCGGCCTCGCATACTATACCGGTATAGTGTTCGAGCTATTCGACACACGCGGAGAGCTTCGCGCAATTTGCGGCGGCGGTCGTTACGACACGCTTCTCGCGACGCTGGGAGGAGTCGATCTCCCCGCCCTCGGATTCGGAATGGGCGACGTTGTGCTCGGCGAGCTGTTGAAAGACAGGAATCTGATTCCGCCGCCGGAAATTCGTACCGATTTCTGGGTTGCCTTCGACGATGACTCTTTGCTCGAGGAAGCAATGCGTGTTGCCGCGGAGCTCAGGAGTCGAAATCGAAGCGTAGAGTATGCCCTTCGCCCGCAGCAGCTGAGCAGGCAGCTCAAGACGGCGGCCACCATCGGCGCCAGAAATGCCGTCTTGCTGAAGCGCGACCGATTCGGCGCGCGCGAAGTAACGGTGAAAGATCTCGACTCTGGTACTGAGCGTGCGGTGCCGCTGGATGAGTTCCTCAATACACTGAATTGACAGGAAATGGCTGACGACAAGAAACTGACCACACGCGCTGCTGACTTCAGCGCGTGGTACAACGAAACGGTCTTGCGAGCAGAGCTCGCCGACTATTCGCCGGTTCGCGGCTGCATGGTGATTCGTCCGCGTGGTTACGGTATCTGGGAGCGAATGCAGCGCCAGCTGGACTTCATGTTCAAGGATACGGGACACGAGAACGCGTACTTCCCGATGCTGATTCCCGAATCCTTCATGCACAAAGAGGCCGAGCATGTCGAAGGCTTTTCTCCCGAGCTCGCCGTTGTGACTTACGGTGGGGGAAAAAAACTCGAGGAGCCGCTCGTCATCCGTCCAACATCCGAGACGATCATCTACTCGATGTTTGCAAAGTGGGTGCAGAGCTATCGCGACTTGCCGATTCTCATCAA
Source organism: Gemmatimonadaceae bacterium (assembly GCA_046262875.1). Lineage (GTDB taxonomy): Bacteria > Gemmatimonadota > Gemmatimonadetes > Gemmatimonadales > Gemmatimonadaceae > UBA4720. Next base: position 77,334 of record JBHELX010000013.1, read on the forward strand.
CCAGTGGGCGAATGTCGTGCGATGGGAAATGCGCACGCGATTATTTCTCCGCACGCTCGAGTTTTTGTGGCAGGAGGGTCACACCGCTCACGTGAGCGAAGCAGAGGCGGAAGAAGAAGCGCGCAAAATGCTCGGCGTCTATCGCGACTTCATGGAGGGTTGGATGGCGATGCCGGTAGTTACCGGCATCAAGACCGATTCCGAAAGATTTGCCGGCGCACTGCGCACGTGGGCGTGCGAAGCGATGATGCAGGACAACAAGGCGCTGCAGGCTGGAACAACGCACAATCTCGGTCAGAACTTTTCCAAGGCGTTCGATTTGAAGTTCCAGACGGAGACGGGTGGAATGGATTACGCCTGGAACACGAGCTGGGGAGTTTCGACGCGACTTGTAGGTGGATTGGTGATGACTCACGGCGATGACTTTGGCTTGCGAACGCCACCGTTCCTCGCTCCTGTCGAGCTCGTCATCGTTCCGATCTGGCGCACCGACGAAGACAAGACGCGTGTTCTCGAGGCTGCTCGGGCGATTCGCGATACGCTTTCCGGATGGGAGCGGCGCAAGACCGGCAAGCTTCGCGTACAACTCGATGACCGAGATGGGATGAAGCCTGGCGCGAAATACTATGAGTGGGAGCTGCGAGGCATTCCGCTGCGACTCGAATTCGGTCCACGGGATCTCGATCAGAATCAGTGCGTTCTCGTAAGGCGGGACAACAGAGTGAAGCGCACGGTCACGCTCGATTCGATTGGCGAAGATGTTGCCGACTTGCTGAGCATGATCCAAACCGATATGCGCGTCGAAGCTTTCGAGCGGCGCGAGGCAAACAGCATTCGCGGTGGAATCACGTACGACAAATTCCGTGAAGTGATGGACGGCAACGGTGCGTTCGTTTACGCGGGATTCTGCGGAAGCGGACAATGCGAAGCCGAGATCAAGGAAGAGACGAAGGCGACAATTCGAGTACTGCCCGACGAAGAGTTCCGATCCGCTGAAGCGCCGGAGCGTTGTCTGAAGTGCGGCCGCCCCGCGACGGCAGAAGCCTTATGGGCGAAGGCCTACTGACCTTGGCCACTAAATCACCCGCTAAGGGAATTCGCGCAATAGTCGAACCTCCCGCGAAATCGGGTTTTTTCCGGCAAGGAAAATCGCTGGTCGCCGATGGAGTGTCTCTCGAAAAGATCGCGAGTGCGGTGGGTACGCCGGTATACGTCTACAGTGCACCGGCTATTCGCACGCAGTATGAGCGACTTACCGGTGCGCTCGATGGAGTTCCGCACCGTTTGCACTATAGCGTCAAAGCGAATTCGAATCTCGCGATACTCGGAGTTTTGCGTCGATTGCGCGCCGGCGTGGACATTGTCTCCGGCGGCGAGCTTTATCGAGCCGAGTCTGCTGGATTCAAAGGGAAGGACATTGTGTTCAGCGGTGTCGGCAAGACGCGGCGGGAGCTCGAGGAAGCGCTGAAAGTCGGTGTTCTCCTGATCAACGTCGAATCTGAAGAAGAGCTCGAGCTGCTCGACGAGATCGCCGGCGAAATGAGCGTTGTTGCACCGGTCGCGTTACGCGTCAATCCTGAAGTGATGGTGGACACGCCACATCCGTACACGCGCACAGGTGTGAAGGGAATGAAGTTTGGGATTCCGTTCGATGAAACACTTCCGGTCGCAAAGGCCGCGATGCAGATGCGGCACATTCGCCTGATTGGTCTTGACATGCATGTCGGGTCGCAGATCTCGGAATTCGAGCCGTACGAAATTGGACTTGGACGCTTGCTGCAGCTCACGTCGGAAATCCGCGCCGCCGGCGCGACTGGACTCGAGTATCTCGACATCGGTGGAGGGCTCGCCGTCACCTACGACGCAGAGCATCCAATCGACGTCGAAGGATTCGGCGTCGCAGTGAAGAAACTCGTGAAGCCGACAGGGCTGAAGCTGATTCTCGAGCCGGGTCGTTTTCTCGTTGGCAATGCGGGAGTCCTTCTGACGCGCGTGTTGTACAGAAAACGCAGCGGCGGAAAGGAATTCATAATCATCGACGCCGGAATGAACGATTTGCTTCGTCCTTCTCACTACAACGCGTACCACAAGATCGAAGCTGTCACCCCTCGCGGCGGAAAAGTCACAGCGGATGTAGTGGGCCCAATCTGTGAAAGCGGCGACTTCTTCGGATTGCATCGCGAAGTCGACGACGTCGAGCCCGGCGATCTCGTCGTCGTGCGGTCTTCCGGCGCGTACGGCTTTGCGATGGCGTCGAACTATAATTCGCGCGCACGCGCCGCCGAGGTTCTAGTAGATCGCGGACGGTTCGGAGTAATCACCGAGCGTGAGGACTATCCCGACCTGGTGAGGAAAGAGAGACTCGAGCCAGCATGGAGGTCGGGCTGATGATCGTTGGATTAATCTCCGACACCCACGATCGTCTACCCGCGATTCGGGATTTTGTGAAGTTGTTCGCGGAGCGCGGCGCCCCTCTCGTAATGCACGCCGGGGATTATTGTGCGCCTTTCTCGCTCGATCCTTTCATCGAAGCAAATCTTCCCGTACTCGGAATCTTCGGCAGAAACGATGGAGATCCCGAGGGCATCAAAGCGCGCGCGGCATCTGGAATGGGAACGGAGCTCTACGAATCACCTCACAGCTTCGATGTGAGCGGACAGCGAATCCTTCTCGTTCACGATTTGGGCGAAGTGAACAAGCGATCCATCGATTCGCACGACATCGTCGTTCATGGGCTGACGCATCGCGAGGAAGTCGTGCGGCGCGGGAAAACTTTACTGGTGAACCCGGGCGAAGCATGTGGTTGGCTCACCGGACGCTGCACTGCGGCCTTGCTCGATCTCGACACGCGCGAAGTCGAGATACTCACGCTGTGAGCAGCCGGATACTCATTCTCGATTACGGTGCACAGTACACTCAGCTGATTGCGCGCCGCGTCAGAGAGGCGCGTGTCTACTCGGAGATCCATCCACCAACACGCTCCGTCGAATGGATTCGCAACTGGAGTCCCACCGGAATAATTCTGAGTGGTGGCCCGAATTCAGTTTATGGTGAGAACGCCCCCACCGCAGACCGCGCTCTCCTCGATGTCGCGCCGATACTCGGCATTTGTTACGGCATGCAGCTCATCGCGTGGATCGAGGGAGCGGAAGTAAAACGCGCCGGAAGGAGGGAGTACGGTAGAGCTGAAGTGACTGTCATCGAGTCGGACGGAATGTTCGCCGGGTTCAACGAGGGCGAAGACTTCTCCGCCTGGATGAGTCACGGCGATCATGTTGAATCGCCGCCTGCGGGATACATTCGCACTGCATCGAGCTCATCGAATCCTCTCGCGGCCTTCCGTCACGAATCGAAGCCGATATTCGGCGTTCAGTTTCATCCTGAGGTTGCGCACACACCGCGCGGCGGTGAGGTCATCGCGAATTTTGTCTTTGGCGCTTGCAAGGCCGAGGCGACCTGGACAGCTGGTGCATTCATCGATGACGAGATTGCAAAGGTGCGCGCGACAGTCGGTAATGGTCGGGTGATCTGCGGGCTTTCCGGTGGCGTTGACTCCTCCGTTGCAGCTGCGCTCGTTCATCGTGCGATTGGCGATCAACTGACGTGCATCTTCGTCGATACAGGATTGCTGCGCCTGCATGAACGCGAACAAGTCGAGCGGACATTCCGTGAGTATATGGGAATGAAGCTCGTGACTGTCGATGCATCTGAACGTTTTCTAAAAGCACTGGCAGGAATCGAAGAGCCGGAAAAAAAGCGCACCGTCATCGGCCACACTTTTATTGACGTCTTTGAATCTGCAGCGGCCGAAGTTGGCGGCGATCATGGATTTCTGGTCCAGGGAACTCTCTATCCCGATGTAATCGAGTCGTCGTCGCCCACCGGTGGACCGTCAGTCACCATAAAGACTCATCACAATGTCGGCGGTCTCAAGCCGGGCATGAAATTCAAATTGATCGAGCCGTTTCGCGAGCTCTTCAAGGACGAGGTGCGAAACGTCGGCCGCGAGCTCGGTCTACCCGAAGAGATTGTGGGACGCCATCCATTTCCCGGACCAGGTCTCGCGATTCGTGTATTGAGCGATGTCTCGAAGCCGAAACTCGACATTCTCCGCGTCGCCGACGCGATTTATCTCGAAGAGATTCGATCCGCAGGGCTGTACGACAAAATCTGGCAGGCGTTCGCGGTTCTGCTTCCGGTGCGCAGCGTCGGCGTTATGGGTGACGAGCGGACTTACGAAAACGTTCTCGGACTTCGCGCAGTTACGAGCACCGATGGAATGACCGCCGACTGGTATCAGTTTCCGTATGATGTGCTCGCACGAATCTCGAGCAGGATCATCAACGAGGTGACTGGAATCAACCGCGTCGTGTACGATGTTAGCTCGAAGCCACCAGCCACCATTGAGTGGGAGTAACCACCGCGGACCGCGGACTGCGGAAGAACCGCGGACAGCGGAAAACCGAAGAGGCGCGAGTTCGCGGTATTCCGTAGCCCGCGTTCCGCGGTAATACCGCGGCCCGCCGTCCGCGGTGTTTCTTAGAGCGCCTTCTCTTCCAGCAGCGCCATAAACTCGGCTGGCTCTTTCAAACCGAAAAGTCTTTCCGGCACGTCAGGTTCTTTGCTGAACTGGGCGATCTTGCCGAGTACCGGTAGATACTGATTCGATACTTCGAGCGGCGGCGCGACGATCAGAAAAAAGAAATTCACGGGTTTGTCGTCGATCGCGCGAAAATCCACTCCGCCCGATTTGCGGCCAAACGCGACTCGCAGCTTGTTGACGACCAGCGAGCGGCAGTGGGGAATCGCGATGCCTCGCCCGATCCCCGTTGAGCCGAGATTCTCGCGGCGCTTGAGCATCTTGAAGAGCATGCCTTCGGATTTGTCGTCGAGCTTGAGCAGACTGATGAGCTCCTTCAGGATGTCATCCTTGGTGGTGCTCTCGAGCTCCAGCTTGACGGCGTCCTCAGAAAAAAATTCTCGCAGCTCCATTCATCTTCCTCGGGATTCCAGGTTCGTTGCACGGAATCGGGCAAGTTACGGGCTAACGGGAGGGATTGTCAAAGGCAATGTCCAGTTTCCGGTTGTCGAGATTTCGAGCGACCATTACCATTCGTTGCAATGACCTTCCCATTCCCGATCGACAAAAAAATTCCGCTCTACCTCGCACCAATGGCCGGTGTATCGGAGTCTCCTTTCCGGCGACTCTGCCGCCGCTTTGGCGCCGATGTAGTCGTTACGGAATTTCTGTCGGCAGAAGGAATTCGACGGGAGAATCAGGCGACACTGTCAAAGCTGAAATTCTCTGAGGATGAGCGGCCAATCGGCGTGCAGATCTTTGGATCGGATCCGACCGGAATGGGCGAAGCTGCCGCGCTCGTCACGGAAGTTTTCGAGCCCGAGTTCATCGACATCAACTTCGGTTGTCCGGTCAAGAAAGTGGTAAAGCGCAATGGTGGATCGGGTTGCCTCAAGGATCTCGATCTCGTACAATCGGTCATTCGCTCGGTTGCGCAGCACACGCATTTGCCGGTGACTGTGAAAATTCGCAGTGGATGGAGCGAGGAGATGCGTGATCCCGTGACCATCGCGTTGCGTTGTCAGGACGCAGGCGCGCGCGCTCTCGCGATTCATCCCCGCACGCGAACGCAGATGTACAGCGGCTCTGCGCGGTGGGAAGAGATCGCGATGGTTGCGGAGGCGCTCGAGATTCCGGTGATCGGAAACGGCGATATCAAGACTGCCGAGGATGCTGTGCGTCTTCAGCGCGAGACCGGCTGCGCGGGAGTGATGATTGCGCGCGGATCGTTTGGTCAGCCCTGGATCTTCGATCAGACGCGCGCTCTTCTCGAGGGAAAGCCCAAGCCGGCGGCGCCTTCAGTCGAGGAGCGATTTGCAATTGCTGTCGAGCACGCGCGAATGGCGGAGGCATATGAGCCCGATCCGCGCGGAGCGGCGATCGAATTTCGTAAGCATCTCGGCTGGTACACGAAGGGTCTGCCGCATGCCGCGGAGCTCAAAAAGCGACTCTTCGCGGTCGAATCCTTTGGCGAGATCGAGAGCATTTTCGGCGACTATCTAACGCGCGACTCGGCAGGTCTAAGTTTCGTAGAATCTGCGGCTTAGAGAGCCTAGGTAACGTAAGTTCTAAGGCGTATTCTCGTTGACCCGGAGGGCTCGGGGCGCTACATTTCAATGATTACGGGGGCGACTGGCTTCGACGGGTTTGGTGAAGCTGTGGCCGCGTGCCCAGGTCCTCGGATCCTGGTAAAACCTTCGGGAAATTTTTCAACTGCCAACGATAACTTGGCCCTGGCTGCGTAACTCTTAGGAGTTGCTGCACCTGCCCACGATGAAGCCCTCCTGAGGCGGCGTCATGGGTATCGCAAATTCGGGATAGTCGGGTGTCGCGCCTTCAGGCGCTCGGCGAAACTCTAGAAGGCTTGTTCAGCGGTGGGTCGCCCATTGGCCAGCAGCTGAAGACCTCAATCGATGGGATACGCACGTAGAAGCTGTGGTGAATCTAGTCTCGGACCGGGGTTCGAATCCCCGCGCCTCCACTCGTTAGGCTCCTGATCTAGGGGCCTAACTGCGTTTTTAGGGAATCGCTCGACGCAAATTGTGGCGTTTTGTGGCGTCGGAGCAACGTAAGAGGTTGCTTACCAGCACGATCCCGAAGATACGCCAAAAGATTGGCATAGCATCTGCGTCGCGGATGGTGTCTTTAGTCCATTGAGGTATCGATGCCCAAACAAGGAACTGGAAAGCGCGAGTTGATCAACACCGGCACGGACAAGAGGTTTGTACGGCGGAATCCGAAAGGCCAGTTCAGCGAGTCGGACGATGTCGGCCGCTCATTGTCTAGGGATGTTCGGCAGCATGCGAAGAAAACGGTGAAGCCGGGCTACGGCGACCAAGGGGACCAGAAACGGAGACCAGCCAAGTAGCTATTAAGCGGCGATGGTGTGGTGGGCGCATAAGCAACGAGCCGCGGGAAAAACTCCCGTGGCTCGTTAGCAATGAAGCGAAATAAGTATCACACAGCTTGCGCTTGCTTCGCAGGATGCTGAGAACGGAACGCCACAACCTTACCGAATCCGTCGCGGATATCGTCCGTTTCTACAATCGAATACCTGCGCCACATCGATTCCGTTTGGTGCCCAGAAATTTTCATCGAGACGTGTCGAGGTACACCGGCGCGGGTGTGCATTCGAATCGCCGTGCGCCGCAGATCGTGCAAAGTTTTTGGTCTGCCATCAGGCCCAATTGCACCCGCCTTTCTGCATGCGTTTTGACGCGCGATGTCCATGCGCCGAATCGGCTCGCCATTACGGTGGAAAACATGCTGCACGATCTGGCCGGTTTTGCGCTCGACTTCGCGCGTGTACTCGCGCTGCGCCTTTAGTGCGGCTTCGAGTTCAGGTACCGCCGCGAACGGAATTTCTCGACCTTCGTTGTTCTTAGTCGTGTTTACGTTGAGGCGAAGAAGGCCAGCCTCGAAATCGACCTGCGACCAGCGCAGCGCAAAGAGTTCATTGCGACGCCAGCCGGTCCACACCGCGACCGTCCAGAGATTGCGCAACTCATGCGGTAGCTCGTCGCGCACGGCTTGCACCTCGGCATCTGTGTAGAAAACATCGCGTGCATTGCGTACGACGATGCTAGGGAAGGATGGGACCGAGTTCGATGTAAGCAGCCTGCGCTCCACCGCGACGCGAAACGCTCGCGCGAGTGCAGTGAGTTCGTTGCGGATCGTTGCGGCCGCAGCGTCCTCGGTCTGTCGATGTTCCTTGTATCGGTGAAGTTGATCGGTGGTAATTGCGACGGCGCATGACGCAGTCAATTATAAAGAACTTGCCGATTGGGCCCAATGCATCGTGGATACTCGAAACGCGATGGCGCTGATTAAAACGGTTCCACAAAAAGTTTGGAAAGCATGAAAC
>JBHELX010000014.1:0-18380 GCA_046262875.1 Gemmatimonadaceae bacterium
AAGCTCGACAGAGCAGTCACTGTCTTCGAGCGGAAGAATTCCCGGCATTACGTCGATCAAAGTCACTTGAGTTCCAAACGCGTTGAACACATCGGCGAATTCGCACCCGACTGCTCCTGCGCCGACAATTGCCATCGTCTTCGGAGCTTTCTCGAGGATCAAAGCTTCGTCGGATGAGATGACCGTCGTCTTGTTCAGCTCGAGTCCGATTTGCGGAAGGCCTTTGACTCGCGAGCCGGTTGAAATGACCACGGCCTTCTTCGCCTCGTGCTTTTCATCTTTGCCGTCGGCCGTTTTCACTGCGACGGAATTCTTGCTCGAGATCTTTCCGGTTCCTTTGATCCACGTGATCTTGTGCTTCTTGAATAGGTATTCGACGCCCTTCGAATTTTGCGTGCTCACCGCGCGCGAGCGCTTCATCGCAACACCGTAATCGAATTTGGGATCGGCTACAGTGATGCCGAAGTCAGCGGCTTTTCGAATCTTGTTCGCCAGGTAAGAGGATTCCAGAAGCGCTTTCGCCGGGATGCATCCCCAGATTACGCATGTGCCGCCGAGTAACTCGCGCTCGACCACCGCGACTGACATTCCAAGCTGAGCGGCGCGAATTGCGCCAACATATCCGGCGGGTCCTCCGCCGATAAAGATCACGTCGTACGATGCCATTTTGATTTAGTGGTTAAAGAACTAGCAGCAGCGGATTTTCGATGAGCCGTCTGACTGCTTGTAGGAATCGCGCGCCGGTTGCTCCATCTATCACGCGATGATCGCAGCTCATCGTCACGCGCATGCGATGCCGCACAACAATCGAGCCGTCCACGACAACCGGTTTTTCAATCACCGCCCCGATTGCGAGAATCCCCGTTTCCGGTGGATTGATGATGGCCGTGAAATGATCGATGTCGAGCATGCCGAGGTTCGACACGGAAAACGTCGAGCCCGTGTATTGCTCGGGTGTCAGCCTGCGATTCCGTGCGAGCTCTGCGAGCTGCTTTGCTTCGCGTGAAATTTCGGGCAGAGTCTTTCTGTCGGCGTCGAAGATCACAGGCGTTATCAGGCCCTCCTCGATCGCGACAGCCATTCCAACGTGAACGCGATTGAAATAACGGATGTGATCCACCATCCAATGCGCGTTGACCTCCGGATGATCGGCAAGCGCGTTGGCGACCGCCTTGATCACGATGTCATTGAACGAAACCTTGAACTCGTCGCCGATTTCCTTGAGAGCAGTACGCATTTCTGCCGCGCGGACCATGTCGAATTCCGCCGTGAGATAGAAAGTCGGAATCGGGCCGAGCGATTCCGCGAGTCGGCGCGCAATCGTCTTTCGAATCTGCGTAAGCGGAACATCCTGGTAGTCGCCTTCGCGACTGATGACGCGTTTCGCCGGTGCAGTCGCGGCGGCAGTTTTTGGCTTCGATGCAGCCGCGGCCATCGCGCTCTCGATGTCTTTCTTGACAATGCGGCCGCCAGGACCAGAACCTCGAACGAGCGAGAGCTCGATGCCACGATCGGTTGCAAGACGCCGGGCGAGCGGCGACGATCGCTGACGACCGTTCGCGCCAACACTCGGAGGAGGAAGCGGTGGGGACGCGACAGTTGCAGTCGCGACTGGCTGCGCCGATGCGCGCGGTTCTGGAGGCCCGGCCGTCACCGGCGAACCAGTTCCCGGTTCCGAAGTACCGGTTCGCGGTTCCCGGTTCCCAGCGGCGGCTACCTCTGCGGGAGCGGGCGCTTCTGCTTTTGCTCCGCCAGCCTGCGCAATAATCTGATCGATGTTTTCGTCAGCCGGGGCGATGACCGCGAGCAACGTTCCAACCGGCGAGGCGTCGCCTTCATTGGCCAGCCGTTTTCGTAGAATCCCATCGCCACGGGCAACCAGCTCCATAATCGCTTTGTCGGTTTCGACTTCAGCGAGCACCTCGCCCGACTTGATCTCATCCCCCTCGTTTTTCAGCCACTTTACGAGGCGCCCCTCTTCCATCGTCGGCGACAGCGCCTCCATCACGACTTTAGTGGCCATCGTCAGGCGAGGTACATGACTTTCTTCACCGCCGCGATTGCTTTTGCAGCGTCGGGCTTGGCAGCCCGCTCGAGATTTTTCGCGTACGGCATCGGCACGTCTTCCTGGTGCACTCGCAACACGGGCGAGTCGAGGTCATCGAAACATTCGCGCTGAATGAAGTCGACGGTCTGCGCACCAATGCCCGCTATCTCCCATCCTTCCTCGAGAACGACGGCTCGATTCGTTTTGCGCACCGAGTTGGCGATTGTCTCGACGTCCATCGGTCGCACAGTGCGAAGGTCGACTACGTCGATCGCAATTCCTTCCTTCGCGAGCGTGTCTGCCGCCTGCATCGCGACAAGCACCATTTTACCGTGCGTCACTATTGTGCACGCGTCGCCTTCACGCTTTAGCTCTGCCTTTCCGATTGGAATCGTGTACTCTCCCTCAGGAACTTCTCCTTTCGTGTTGTATAGCATCTCACCTTCGAGAAATACCACGGGGTTGTCATCGCGAATGGCGGATTTCAAAAGACCTTTTGCATCCGCCGGCGTTCCGGGGGTGATGACTTTCAATCCGGGAATGTGAGCGAGCCAGCTCTCCCACGCCTGCGAATGTTGAGCGGAGAGCTGCAGCGCCGATCCATTGGGGCCGCGAAATACCATCGGCATTGGGAACTGACCACCCGACATGTACAACATCTTCGCAGCCGCGTTCACAACCTGATCGATCGCGAGCAGCGCAAAATTCCACGTCATGAATTCAATGATCGGACGCAAGCCAACCATTGCCGAGCCGACGCCGACGCCCGCGAAACCAAGCTCGGTGATTGGAGTGTCGACGATTCGCTTCGGTCCGAATTCATCGAGCAGACCCTTCGAGACTTTATACGCGCCGTTGTACTGCGCGACTTCCTCTCCCATGAGGAAAACGCTATCGTCGCGTTGCAGCTCCTCGCGGAGCGCCTGAGTCAGAGCATCGCGATACGTCATGACTGCCATCGTCAGCTCGTAGTGTCCACGAGAACATCCTCGTGAAGTTTTTCGAGGGCCGGCTCGGGGGACGCGTCGGCAAAATCCCACGCGTCCTGCGCAATTGCCTTTGCCTCGTCGTCGAGTTTCGACAGGTCGCCTTCGGACAGGTGATTGTCAGCGTGCATCCTCTCGCGCAAGATCAGGATCGGATCCCGCTTCATGCTGTCCTCGAGCTCTTCCTTCGAGCGGTACGTACCACTCGCCGCATCGGACATCGAGTGTCCCATGAAGCGGAACGTCTTCATCTCGAGAAGAGTCGGCTGCTTGTCTTTGCGAGCCAGGTCAATCGCACGACCGACTGCATCGCGAACTGCAAACACATCCTGACCATCAACGGACTCGCCTTTCATTCGATAAGCTGCCGCGCGCGCGACGACATCCTCATTCGCGGTAGCGCGCGAAATCTCGGTGCCCATTCCGTATCGATTGTTCTCGATGATGAACACAACTGGCAGCTTCCACAGAGACGCGATGTTGAGCGCTTCGTGGAACGCGCCGATGTTCACCGCTGCTTCGCCGAAGAAGCAAACGCAAACCTGATCGCCTTCGCGATACTTGATTGCCCAGCCCACACCGGCTGCCAGTGGGATGTGCGCGCCAACAATTCCATGTCCGCCGAGGAAGTTGACGCTCTTGTCGAAGATGTGCATCGACCCGCCCTTTCCGCCCGAGCATCCGTCTGCGCGTCCGAAAAGCTCAGCCATCACCTTGCGCGGAGGGACTCCGCGCGCGAGTGCCTGACCGTGATCGCGATATGAAGTCACGACGTAATCATCGGGACGAAGAAGGGACATTGTTCCTGTCGAAACCGCTTCCTGTCCAATGTAGAGGTGACAGAATCCACCGATTTTTCCAAGCGCGTATGCTTCCGCGCATCGCTCTTCGAATCGTCGCTGAACGAGCATCGACTTCAGCAGCTCGATGCGGAGAGCTTTCTGATTTTCGTCAGCGGCGCCGTTATTGGATTGACCTGTCAGAGGAACGTCTCGTTCTTTCTCGCCGGTAGCCGGCAGCTGGTCGCTGGTAGCCGTCTCTGTCATACGCCCGCCGCCTGCACCTGCTCCCACGCGTGATAGCTCGAGCGCACGAGCGGCCCCGACTCGACGTGACGAAAACCCATCTCCATTCCGACGTCGCGCAATTCGCGGAATTCCTGAGGCGTGTAGTAGCGATCGAGGGCGATGTGATTGTCGGACGGACGCAGATACTGACCGAGTGTGAGAATGTCGACCTCGACTTCGCGCAAATCACGCATCACCTCGATGACTTCTTCGGTAGTCTCGCCCATACCGAGAATCATTCCGGTCTTTGTTGGAATCTCCGGCGCGATTCGTTTTGCAAACCGGAAGATTTCCATCACGCGCGGATAGCGCCCACCTGGACGCGCCTTCTTATATAGTCGCGGCACTGTCTCGGTGTTGTGATTGTAGATCTCCGGACCTGCATCGAGCACCTGGCGGATGCTCGATTCGTTTCCTTGAAAATCGGGAACAAGAACTTCAACCGAGCATCCGGGAACTTGCTCGTGGATTTGCCGAATCGTTTCGGCGAAAATCCACGAGCCAAAATCCGGAAGATCGTCGCGATCCACAGATGTAATCACCGCGTGCTGCAATTCCATCTCGGCGATTGCTTGTGCGACGCGCTCAGGCTCGGTGATGTCATACTTGGGCGGGCGACCGTGCGCGACCGCGCAATACGCGCAGTTTCGAGTGCAAACGTCGCCCAGAATCATGAATGTCGCAGTGCCATGTTCCCAGCACTCGCCGACGTTCGGGCAATGGGCCTCTTCGCACACCGAATGGAGGTCCAGCTCGCGCATCAAATGCTTGAGCCGTATGTAGTTGGGTCCGCCTGGGGCTTTCACCTTCAGCCACGGCGGTTTGCGCTCGGGCAGAGGCTCCGACCGGTGGCGGCCCATGATCTGGTATAACACTTCGCTCATGGTCCCCTAGAATCTACCCTGAAACCGGTCCGGGCGAAATTGTGACAGGTCGTGCAAAACCGGCTCGCCGACCAGCATCGCTGCCACGACGTCGCCCGTGAGGGGAGCGAGAAGGATTCCATTCCGGGAGTGACCGCAAGCGTAGATGATATTCGGCGCTTCCGGGTCTGGTCCAAGTAAGGGCAGAAGATCGGGGGTGACCGGGCGCAATCCTGCCCACGAGCTTTGGATCGGCATCACACTCAGTGCAGGGGCGATCTCCTCGGACGCGGAACGAATTCGGTCAAGGCCGTCTACCGTGGTGCTCGAATCGAATCCGACATTTTCCATGGTACTTCCAGCGACGGTCTGAACGTTCACTCGTGGAACCAGATACCCACGAGGACCATAGACGACATGTCTCAATCCAATGCCGGCGTATGCGAGAAGCTGGCCTCTCACCGGTGTAACGCCGGTAAGTCGAACCCCATCGATCAGTGAAGACCATGCGCCGCCCGCAATGACCACGTGCTTCGCTTCGATGCTGCGTCCTGATGAAAGCTCGACGCGCGGATTGAGCCTGCTACGATCAACGCGAAAGACAGTATCGGATTGAATCGTGATGGCAGGGTTCTGATCGGCAAACACTGTGAGCGCGCGCATCAAAGTCACATTGTCGACAGCGCCGTCGTCGGGATTGATCATCGCCCCGAGGCCGTGGCCGAGGGTTGGCTCTGCTTCCGCGAGATCTTTTCGCTCGATCCATTCGGCTGTCGCAGGAGCAGTTTTTCGAAGGCCCTTCACACCTGCGGACGTGAGTGCGACCTGCAGAATCCCCAAACGGTTCAAGGGCACGCGAATGCCCGTTTGCTCGGCGAGATCCTCGATGTAGGAGGGATAACGATCGCGCGCGGCGAAAGCGAAAGCGTTAGCGGGACCGGGGGCGCGCTCGATAGATGGCGCGAGCATTCCTGCCGCGGCTGACGACGCTTCACCGGGTCGCTGATCGCCCACGACAGTGACGTTCAATCCCTTCCGCGCGGCAGCTGCGGCGGTGGCGAGGCCGATGATTCCGGCACCCACAATCGTGACGTCAACTACCACTGCGGACTGCGGACTTCGGGTTGAAACCGCGGACTTCGGGTTGAAACCGCGGACTGCGGACTGCGGGTCGAAACGGCGGACTGCGGAGTTCGGATTGAAACATGAGTGCGACGCGTTTCGTATAATTCACCATTCCCGTAATGGAGAAAGTTTCGATGCTTCGCACAATCCTGATGACCGGCCTGCTGGTTATATGCGCCTTCATCGCGCTGAACCTCGTGTTCGGAATCTTCGGTACGCTGATTGGCATCACGATCTTCCTTCTGTCCTTCGCAATCAAGGCGCTAATCGTTGGTGCAATCGCATACCTAGCACTTCGCATTTTCGCTCCCGATACCGCGCGCAGGCTGCGGGAGAAGTGGTCGGGCACGAGCATCGACAGATACTAACTACAACTGCGGACCGCGGACTGCGGAAGAACCGCGGAAAACGGAAAATAGAAACAGAAACAGAAACAGAAACAGAAACAGAAACAGAAACAGAAACAGAAACAGAAACAGAAACAGAAACAGAAACGGAAGAAACGAGCCCCGCGGAACCAATCTTAGCTCGCAGCAGTACGTAGTACGCGTGTTTGCAACTTTATCAGTCCGCGCTCCTTCCGCCGTACGCCGTCCGGCGTTCTTCCGCAGTTCGAAGTCCGCGGTCGTTTTGATTTGTGCGGTTTCCCTCGCTGGAGCGCAAGAAGCAGAAAGACCTTCAGCTTCGGTTACGATGCCGTTTCGCGCCGGCGAGAAGTTTACGTACGACGCATCGTTCGGAATAATTCGTGTGGGGAGTGGCACCATAGAGCTCTCCGGATTCGACACTGTGAGGAGCCGCCTCGCGTGGCGGGCGACGATGACGGTAAGTGGCGGCCTGCCTCTCTACAGAGTGCGCGACAGCACGGTGAGCTGGTTCGACGTTCGCAGTCTCTCATCGCTCCGTTACGTGCAACATCTTCGCGAAGGCAGCTACCGCGCGGATCGTGATTACGAGATCTACCCTGAGCGCTCGACGTTCAGCAAAAACGGAAAGCCTGAGAGTCCATCAGTCGCTGAGCCGCTAGACGAAACGTCATTTTTATTTTTTCTGCGCATCATTCCGCTCGAGCTCGGCAAGAGCTACGTGTTCTCGAGATACTTCCAGCCCGAAGGCAATCCGGTTGTGATCAACGTGCTCAGAAGGGAGCGGATCAAAGTTCCCGCCGGCACATTCAACACGATTGTCGTGCAGCCTCAAATCGCGGCGCCCGGGCTGTTCTCAAAAAAAGAACACGCGGAAGTGTGGATCACCGACGACAGCGCCCGCATGGTCGTGCAAATCAAATCGCACGTCACCTTCGGATCACTTCGATTGGCCCTCCGGCGATACGAGCCCGGGATCGGTGGCGGTGCGTCCAGGACAGGGCATTGAGGATGTGATGGGAAGTTTTTCGGGATCTTAATGATTAACAGTCTGAAATAAGGCTGTTCTTCTCAGTTCGTTTTAGCTCTAGTGAGATAAGTTACATGCTGATGCCGCAAAGACTTACCAGAGTATTTGTTCGATGCTGATGCGATTAGGAACGCTCTGTGCGGCTGATTTGTCCAGCAATTGTCCAGCACAGAAATTTCCTTAGATGCGGAGCGCGCGATAGAGATGAGAAGCCGGATTCGGACCGCAACAATTGCCGTTGCATTTCTTACCATTGCTGCAGCGGTCCTCGCGATGCGGGCCGTTGGGTTTGCTCGCGAAAATGAGTCGAGGCTCGTGGTATCTCCCATCGCGCCTCGTGTTGGCGAACACATCAAGATCCAATACCGTCCAGACGTTGCCTCCTTTGAACGTGCGAAGCGACTAATTCTGCGAGGGAGACTTCGAACTCCACAAAACGCGATGTACAGCTCAGGTACAACCGTTAAGACGCTCGCAATCCTTGATCGGGGTGATGACGGAGTATTTCGTGGTGGATTCGTACTGCCAGACTCCGTCGTTTATGTCGCGATGGTAGTGGAAGACTCCCTCGCTACCGTTGTCGATGATCGGAATGGTTTGCTCTGGGCGGTGTCGGTGCATGACGTCGATGGGAAACCAACGCTCGATGCGCTCACTCAGCGACAGAATGATTTCATGGGGCGAAGCTGGGAAGAAGCATATTCAGCTGCGAAGCTGAACGCCCAGCTTCACCCTCAATACGTCGTTGTTTGGAACAACCTGGAGTTTTTTGAGCGGGCATTACTTGGAGACGCGGCGGCTGACAGTCTAGCGGCGGATCGCCGCGCGATGATAGACCTCCTCATCCGGGGAGATAGTTCCGCCGCTCAGACTCCTTCTACTGAACTCAGCGCGATCGTTTGGCGCAGCTACGTGAAGCACGATTCGACTGCGTTCAAGTACTGGTACGATCGACTTCGGAGAGAAGCTCCGCACGATCCTCAAGTCGCGCAGATGGCCACAGTGCGACTTGCGAGGCAGTTCCAGACAACCGCGCCTCAAACGTTGCTGGATTCTCTGGAAAGGCTTTGGGCTACAGTGGCACCCGTCTCCGGCCCTGGTAACATGATCATCAGTACAGGTCGGCAGGTTGCGAGGAACCTTGGTGATGACAAGGCGTTTCTTCGTTGGGTAGAGAGAGGATCCGGCGAAGACAGTTTGTTTCGCACGGGAGTAGCCCTCGCTAGTTTCGCTCCGACCCGTGAAAACGGGATGGACCGAATTCGTGCCGCTCTGAGACAGTCCCCCAACGATTTCGCGGCTGATCGTCCGCTTACGTTGAACAACACTGAATATCGGCGCGTGTTGGCTGATCGACGACGCGAACTGCTAGCTGCCCTCGGTGAGGCCTTGATAGCTGCTCATAAACCCCGCGAAGGTCTCGACACGTTGTCTCTTGCGGTGAGTGACGGATGGAATGTCCAATTACTGAGGCGGGTAGCATCGCAACAGATGATGCTCGGCGATACGTCGGGGGCCCTCGCAGTAGAGGCGAAAATCTCCGTAGACCCTCGTACTTCGCGCGCGCACGTGGATAGCATTTCTCGCTTGGCGGTTGCGCGACTTGGTCCGAACCCATGGGCGGACGCCCGTGCGAACGCTCAAAAGCAGATGGTCCGCGAAGTCATGAATGATGCGCAACAGCGGAACATCCCTGGAGACCCGACCGTCGTGAACACGGCACGAGAGGTCCAACATCTCAAGAGTCTAACTGCAGGGCACCCTTCGGTTGTCGTTTACTGGTCGCGGCACTGCGGTGCTGCGCTTGAGGCGCTGCCCACCATCGACTCAGTCGGACAATCCCTCCACAGGCGAGGCATAGCGGCCTATCTCATTGCGGATGAACCACCGTCTGCGGAAACGGCGAAGTTCTTCCGCGAACACATGATAAAAATGCCGATTCTGTACGATTCACGAATGGAAGTCTCAAGTGCGCTTCGGAACTTTGGAACACCAGCTTACTACGTTTTAGATGAACAGGGCCGGATACGCTTCGATCAAGTGGACGAGGTAAACGACCTCCTACTCCAGGTTGCTGTGATTGATGCAGAATCGAAGAGTCCACGCCATATGTCGGCCAAGTCGAGTTCACCGCCGGGTATAGGAATGGCAATAGCGCCTTAGCGACGATCACTGGGATGAAGGCCTATGACGTTCCCTAACTTTCATTTTTGGTGCGCGACCGGGAAGAAACTTTTTCCCCTTGCCTAGAAGAAGAAAGTCGAGGCTGATGCCGTGCTTCTTTCCCATTTGAATGAGCGACTCTGCGCTCGGAGGGGTATTGCGACCGTCTTGCCTGAACCATTGCGTCGAATTCGTGTGAGCTAGGTCGAGTTTCACCACAAACTTTGTTTGGCTCATGTTGTCGAGTCTTTTTAGGTACTCGTTAAGCCGTGATGCGATTGCTTGCACCTGAGGGGGTTGTTTCTTCGGCGGCTTACGCTTCTTTAGGATCCTCCCCATATATGTCGGACTCCATCATGCTGGACTGTGCATCATAATCACGCGTAGGTAGATTTAGAATAAGAGCGTAGAGCAACTCTCCGTTCCCCCGCCCTTGTAGCCGGACATCCGTCCGGCATCAACCCAATCAAATTTGCATCGTCGCGCCTATGGGCTATCTCCAATCGCTGGGATAGCCTGCGCGCATCATCCAAATTTATGTGGAGGGAAGCATCAATCGAACAGAATACAAGAAAGGCGTACATAGGATATCTGGGTCGAGTCGAATGGACGCATATCTGCACGTTGACATTCAGAACCCCAGTATCAGCATGGCAGTATTGGGTTCATCCGGTAATACCGGGAATCGGTCGGGCCATAAGCTCCGATCGTTCGCTCAGTTTACTCGTGGGGAGTTTTCAGTTTTCGTGTTCGGCGTTTTTCAGTAGCATTGCCGTGACGACGGATCACGCCCCTTTTTTATCATCATCTCCAAGAACCCTTCGACGTAATCCACAGAGCATTCGTCGGATTTCGATGGTCTCTACGGTCAGCGATTTCCAATCCTTACGGATTCCGCCGTTTTCATAAGCTGAGTCTTCGTCGAAGAATAGCCCGTCCGCAGAAACTGATTTGTCGCACGACGGACACTAAGAACGTGAGCGTGCGCTCTTCTCCAGATGCGAAGACGGCGGTAATCCGGCATGTCGGCATTCTACATGAACACCGTGCCCCGCCATCACCGGAACATTCCGGTGATATGCAGAAGACTTCCAGTGAGATCTGTCGTCACGGCAATGCTACTCGAAACGCCGAACTGAAAAGACTGATCACTCCCGACACGCAAACTGAGCGTAAGCTTCTACGCCAGAGGTTTCCCGGAATTTCCTGAGGAACCCAATACTGCCATAGGGATCCCGAAAAACTTCCCATCACATCCTCACTGCCCTGTCCGCTCCAGCTCCGTCACCACAGCCCACACGAGGAGAGGGACCATTAGTTCGTGATGGCCGGTGATCTCGTAGCCTTTCCCGCCGGCGTTCGTCGGACGAATCACGACATTCACGCGCGGACGATAGTGGCGGATCATGTCCATGTCACACGTCGTGAAATTGCGCGGCTTCGGCGCGTTGAGATTTCGCGCAATCGTCAGCGCCTTGAGAAAAACCTCGGGCATGATCACCGCACTTCCCAGATTGATCACCACGCCACCTTCGTCGAGCGCCGGAAGAGACGCCGCGAGGCGGCGAAAATCGCGATGGCTCGTGTCGCCGATCGCCGCTCCGTCAGCTGCGGGATGCTGATGAATGATTTCCGCGCCAATCGCCGAGTGAACAGTGCAGGGAATGCCAAGTCGGTATGCGGCGAGCAATAGCGACATCTCGGGATGAGCGAGCGGAATCTCTTTCAACGCTCGCGCAACTGATTCGCCCATTCCCCAGCCGTTCTTCATTCCGGCGATGAAAGCCTCGTTCATTCCGCGTCCGGTTTCTTCCGCCATTCCGAACGTTCCATCGACAAGTCCGCGAGCAACATCCTCTGACGTCGCGCCGAATCGCGCGATCTCGTAGTCGTGAATGGGCGCGGACCCGTTCATTGCGAGATGTGTGATCACGCCCCGCTCCATGAGCTCGATGAGCAACGGAGCCACGCCGGTTTTCACAACATGTCCGCCGACCATCACAACAACCGCGCGCTTCTTTCGAGCAGCGTTCACAATCGCAGCAACGACAGCGCGAAAATCAGCCGCGACGAGAACGTCGGGCAGGCTCGCGAGAAATGCCTCGAACGAACGGTCACCGCGCGGAGGACTCGCAAATTCTTCGGTGCGGACCTTGTTCGGCCTCAGCTCGACTGGAACTGTGCGAACGGTGGAAAGATCAGCTTCGGGAATGGGTGGACGAGCGCCGGACTGTGGGTCGTCCGATGCCTTCAGTTTCCCGGAGTCTTCGTCGCTGGGACCGCCGCCAGAGAGTACGATGTCAGGTAGAGATTGAGTGAGCCGAACACCAGTCGCGATTTCAGCTGCAATACCATGCGCGCTGAATCGTCGGACAGCCAGACCTCGGCGTGTCCATCCTCGGAAAAGATACCTTTTGTCTTGATCACCGGCTGCACCACGATTGCGTTGAACGTTCCCGCCGGGACCGTAATACGCTCTCGTCGAAGAACTTTGATTGTCACCGGATTTCGATCTGGAATGAAGTAGCGGCTGAAATCGTAAGTCTCGCCGACCACCAGCGGGATCGTTCGAATGAAATAAAGGAACGATCCGTCATCCAGCGGCTGCCGAACGGTTGGAAGCGTTCTCGTCGGCTTGTCGTTCCTTTGGTTCACGTACAATCCGCGCTCGGGATAGATCTCGTATTGCTGCGCACGATCTTCCGTACCCTCTTCGAGCTGTTTCACGAAACGAAGCGATGAAAAAGTCTCGACGTCGATCCAGCTCTCGAAAACGTCGTTGACTCTATAGAAAAAAGTCCCGCCCTTGAGCCAGAACGCCGTGTGCCACGCGTCGCGGCCACGGATATTCTCGATGCTTCGCACCTCCATCGCGCTGCTGCCGACTTTGAGTGATCCGAGCCGAACGTCGTACAGGAATTTTTCGCCGATACCAAACGGTACGCGTATCGCTGAAGACGGCGCGGCATGTGGCTGCACCAAAGCCTCACCGGGCACTTGACGCGGCGGGGCGGCGGCAACTAGTGGCATTGTCGCGGAAAAAACGAGACCGATTGCGGCGAGGCCGATGCGCGAGCGAATCAAGATCCCGCCTTGCCAGCCGCTGCTGCCTCCGCCGCCGTCTTGCCCGAAGATCCGTTCGATTGCGCCGGTGGCGCAGTGGACGCAACGATCTTTCGTCCTCGCGTTCTCCAACCAAAGCGATAAAGCGCCATTCCGTCGGCGATCGGATGAATTCTGCTGTCGCGAACTCTGACGTCATAGCGAGGTGCCAGCGTCACACGCTCGATGCGTCGAGCGAGCGGCGCGGTATTCATGAGAAGCTCGACATTCGCGCCCCATCCTTCGCTCGTCACCAGCCGCTTCTCGCCAAATGACTTGATGAGCTCACGCAAAAGCGAAATGCGATAGAGACGATAGCTATTGAACGGATCGGTTACGCCTTGAATGTCGACAAAGAACCGGAGTGACCATGGAGCGAGTGCTCGCAATCTCCGAACGGCGGCCGGCGCTTTATTCGTCTCACGTTCGGCAATGACGATGTCGGCGCCTCCTTCGAAGCGCTTTACCAATTCCGTCAAGTGTTCGGGCTGATCGGTGAAGTCTCCCTGCATCAGGATCATCGCGTCGCGCCGTGGATATTTTGTGCGGCGGGAGACCTCGCGGCACAGCCGATCCACCGCGTGTGCGTAGCCCTGCCTTGTATCGCTCCGCAGTAAGGTCAGCGGGGCGATCTCGGCGTAGGGGTCGAGACGCTCGCGGGTCTCGTCGGTGCTCCCGTCATCGTAAACGATGATCTCGTATTCACGCGAATACGCCTGAAAGACCTTACGGATTCGCCAGAGCAGGACCCCTATCGTAGGGCCTTCGTTGTAAGACGGTATACAGATGTAAAGCAAGAAGCCTCTTTGACTTGACTAAGCGGAGGTACTCCGCAAAATAGACGGTGACGAATGATTCTCGCTACCGGAGAGCAACTCGTAATACACCTCCTCCGTCTGCTCGGTCATTGCCGCCGCGCTAAACACCCTGGCGCGCTCGCGAGACGCGCATGCGAGTGACGCGCGAAGCTTCTCATCCGTAATCAATCGTTCGGCCGATCGCGCAAATGCGCCGATGTTTTCAGGTTCGACAAGCAGCCCATTTGTTTCATTTTCTACAACCTCTGCAATTCCGCCAACCGCAAATGCCACGGGCGGCACCCCGACTGCCATTGCATCGATCACGGCAGTGCCGAGTCCTTCGGCGCGCGAGGGATGCCAGAGCACATCCAGCCCGGCCATTGCCGGCATGATGTCTTCGACAAATCCCGCGGAATACGCCGGAATGCCGCCGATTGTCAGCGCTCCACGGCGCTCACCGCCGAGAAGAAGTATTCGCACGCGCGCGCGCGATTCGGGGTCGATCGATTCGGCAATGGCAGCCAGCTCTTCCACGCCTTTTTCGGCGGTCATCGAGCCGACCACTCCGGAGATGACGCTGGTTGTCGGCCACTTTAGCTCGTCGCGCCAATCGCGCGGAATCAAATTCGGTGGCGGGTTCTCCACTCCGGAGTGCACCACGATAATTCTCCTCCGCTCGATTCCCGCAGCGACCATCGCGTCTCGCACCGCGCGCGATACTGCAATGAAGCGCGTGACACGATTGCCATATTTGAGACGCGCCGCCTTCGGCACGAATGGTACGCGGCGGGTGACGACGAGAGGCGGGCTCGAGAGGCCGATCAATGAAACGCGGGCGATCGCGTGCGCGCGTGCATCGTGCGCGTGTACAATGTCCACACTCGAATCCTGCACGCGCTCGCGGATGCTCAACGCCGCGCGGACATCCCAATCGTATCTCATCACCAGCGGCTCGGTTTTTATTCCGATACC
Organism: Gemmatimonadaceae bacterium; assembly: GCA_046262875.1. Taxonomy (GTDB): domain Bacteria; phylum Gemmatimonadota; class Gemmatimonadetes; order Gemmatimonadales; family Gemmatimonadaceae; genus UBA4720. The sequence continues at coordinate 14,521 of JBHELX010000014.1, forward strand.
GCGCGCGCGCTGAAGTAGAGGGGACTCGGGCGGCGCGAGAATCAGAGGATCATGAGACCGATGCCGCAGTCCGTCTGCGAGCAAGAGAACCTGACGCTGACCTCCGCGCCACTCGCGGCCGGAGTCGATATGGAGAATTCGGAGCTGCCTCAACCCTCGTCCAACCGATCTCGGAATGCGCGAAAGATTCCGCGATCCCATGGCTCCGGGGAGTCAGTCATTTCTTCCGGATGCCATTGGACTGCGAGCGCCCACCAGTCTTCGTCGTCGCTCTCGACCGCTTCTATGATTCCATCAGGAGCGCGCGCAGTGACCTTCAGTCCCGGTGCGGGATCCAGAATGCTCTGATGATGCAGTGAGTTGACCGAGATGTGAGTTTGCCCGATAGCAGCGGCGACTCGTGAGTTGGGCTCGATGTTCACCTCATGTACGCGAACGTCTCTGACGTCGTGAACTCCGTTCGCGTCATGGTCGAGCGCGCCGGGGACACATGAGCCAATGTCCTGTATGAGCGTGCCGCCCAGTGCGACGTTCAACAGCTGCGGCCCGCGACAAATCGCGAGGACGGGTTTTCGGGCCTCGCGCGCCGCACGTACAAGCGCTATTTCAGTCTCGTCGCGGCTGCGGTTTACTGTACTGAGCCGCTCGTGCGGCGTTTGTCCGTAAAGAGCTGGATCGACATCCTCACCTCCTGTCAAAACCAAACCATCGGTTGCCGCGATTACGCTAGCCGCGGAACGCGCGTCCGAGAGTGGGGGAATAATGATTGGTATGAGCCCTGCTAACTCGAGAGCTTTGACATAAGCGGTGTTGAGACGAACCCGGTGAACTCCAAACTTTGTGTCGGACGTTGCAGACACGGCAACCGTGTGCGTCGTTTTCTTCGCCGCGACATCGGGCCGGGAGCCTGAGCCCGTGCGCGTGAGGGTGGATGACACGTTGAGATCTCTAATCGGTCTGATGGTTGGATTGGCGATCGCTCGTCCAATTGTACTTACGGCACAAAGTCTGGAACCGCTGTCAACTGCCTGCAAGGGCCAGATTGTAAGCCGCATAGAAGTTCACACGCGTCCGCCATTCGAGATTGGCGGATCGAAGCTGCAGCAACGACTCGCGCGACAGGTCACCGCGCTACATGCGACGACCAATCCCGAGATCATCCAGCGGTTTCTCAGGCTGAAGCCGGGCGAGACTTGCACAGAGATCAAACGCTCCGAATCGGAGCGCATTCTTCGCGCGCAGCCTTATCTCGCCGACGCAGCGGTACTTGCATTTCCAGATGAGAACGGAACGGTTGCGATCTCGGTTCTCACGGTCGACGAAATCTCCCTGATGCTGGGCGGAGGCGCTTCGGGCAAACACCCCTACATCAGGGGATTCAAGCTCGGCGAAGCGAATCTCATGGGAGAAGCGATGAGTCTCGACGGAAGGTGGCACTACAACGCCGACTTCCGCGACGAATTCTCGACGCGATTCACTGACTATCAGGCTTTCGGAAAGCCGTATCAAATGCACCTCGAGCTTGCGCGACGTGAGCGAGGTCAGGATTGGAATATCGAGACGAGTCATCCCTTTCTGACTGATCTCCAGAATTTTTCCTGGCGAACTACTGCGGGCTCGAGCGATGGTTTCACACGCTTTCGCCGCCTCGATGGAACGTCTCTCTTTCTTCCGTTCAGCCGGGCATATGGTGACGTGGGCGGCGTCGCAAGAATTGGCCACCCCGGTCGCATTTTTCTGATCGGAGGGTCGGTTTCATACGAGCGTGAGAATCCGGGGAAGACTCCTTCGCAGTTTGTGTTGCCGGACCGCCGCCTCGAGCCTCAATCGGGAACTCCACTCGACGGTCGCTACACGTCTCACAAGACGACGCGACTGAATGGGCTATTCGGCGTGCGGAGTGTGAGCTTCATGGAGGCAACCGGTTTCGAATCGCTGGATGGACTTCAGGACATGCGAAAGGGAATTGAAATCGCGACTCTCGTCGGGACTGGGATCAAGCCACTCGGCTCGGCGGAACAGGACATGTTCGTCTCCAGCGACGTTTACACAGGCTTTGGATCTCCAATGGCGTTCGGAGCAGCTGAAGTCATGGCGGAAGGACGAAGACCCGAGGGCAATGGCGAGTGGGATGGATTGTTGGCGAGTGGACGCGCAGTCACCTATCTCAAGCCGACTCCGCGAAACACGATCGTCGCCGATGCGGAGTGGAGTGCCGGATGGCGTCAGCGAATTCCCTTTCAACTTTATCTCGCGGACAAAGACGGAGGGCCACTCGGTTATCGCAGGTCGAATCTCGCGGGTGCGCGGCGAATAGTGACGCGGTTGGAGGACCGAATTCTTATTGGGCCTCTCAAACAATTTGCGACTCTCGGCGTCGCTCCGTTCGTGAACACGGGAGAGCTTTGGGCTGGAGACGTACCTTTCGGATCGAATACCGGAGTAAAGTACTCGGCGGGAATCAGTCTGCTCGCCTCGGTGCCCCCGCGGTCACAGCGACTTTGGCGCCTCGACCTCGCGTTTCCGATTCACCCCGACAACGGAGCGAAATGGACGATTCGACTCACGAGTCACAACTTTACTCGAATGTTCTGGAAAGAGCCGAACGACGTCGATCGGAACCGCGAGCGAGCCATTCCGACGAGCATCTTTAACTGGCCGTGAAGAACACCGCGGACGGCGGACCGCGGTAATACCGCGGGCAACGGAATTCACTTCGGACTGTTTCGCTAGTCCGCATTTTCCCGAAATCCGCGGTAATACCGCAGTCCGCCGTCCGCGGTGCTTGTGAGGATCAGCTCAATGGATTTGTGTCGTCTTTCATCATGCGACGAATCGGCACAATCAAGAGAGCGATAACTGCCGCCGCGATCATGAGAGACAGCGTTGTGGTCGTGAAGAGTTTTGGCATTTGCTCGAGCTTTTCGGGATCGATATTACCTCCGACTCTGCCGGCAATCACGTTTCCCAGAGCTGAAGCAAGAAACCAGATCCCCATCATCTGTCCGACATATTTCCGCGGCGAAAGTTTCGTCATCGATGAGAGTCCAACGGGGCTGAGGGAGAGCTCACCGACCGATTGGAAGAAATAGCTTGCGACAAGCCACCACGGCGAAACCAGAAGAGTTCCTCCGCTCGCGACTATTCGTTTCGCGGCGAAGATCATAAGCAGGAAACCCAGACCCGAAAGGAAAAGCCCGAGGGAAAACTTTGCCGGCGCGGAAAGATCGAGGCCACGTTTTGCCAATCCCACCCACAGTGCCGCGAGCACCGGTGCGAACACAATGATCAGGAGAGGATTGACCGACTGAAACCATGTCGCCGGAATCTGGAATCCTCCGACCGTTCGCCTTGTAAAATCGCGAGCGAACAAATTGAGCGCGGTCGGAGCCTGTTCGAACGCTGACCAGAACACCGCCGCAAAAATGAACAGCACGAAAATCACAGCGACTCGTTTCTTCTCTTCGCTGGACAACTTTCCGATCGCGTAGATTACGACAAAGAACACGCCGGCCATCGCCACCATCGCGTAGGTCATGTACTTCGCGATTCCGGCGGCATCGAGCACGATGACGCCCGTTGCCGCGAGCACAAAGAGAAGCGCTATCACGACGACAAGGCCGATTGCAAAGGTCTTGACGTTGCGCTCCTGTCTCGCCTGCACAACCGGATCAGGATTGCGCGAAGGATTCATTCCGATTGGACCGAGTGTTTTCTTCGCACGAAGACCGTAGTTCGCGAGACCGATCACGAGCTTGTCTCGCGGAATCAGGTTCGTGGCGCGCTGCACGATCTTGCGATACCAGTCGATCGATGAGATCGGACCCGGCGCGCTCGTCGAACCATGTTCGTCGTATGCC
>JBHELX010000014.1:18390-25156 GCA_046262875.1 Gemmatimonadaceae bacterium
CCGATCAGCATCGCGACGCCGGCGGCGCCCATGCCAACATGCCAGTCCACCTTCTCACCGAGGTAGCCGGTCACGAGCTGGCCGAGGAACGCGCCAAGGTTTATTCCCATGTAGAAAATCGAGAATCCGGCATCTCGCCGTGCGCCGCCCTCGGGGTACAGGTCGCCGACAACGGCGGAGACGTTGGGCTTGAGAAGCCCTGTTCCGCAGACTATCAGAACGAGTCCGAGAAAGAATGGAATCTTGCCGGCGCTCTGACTCAGGACTCCGGATAAACCGATGCAGATGTGGCCCGACGAAATCAGTGCGGCGCCGATGAAGATTGATCGGCGGAGGCCGAGCCACCGGTCTGCAATCCAGCCGCCCGGCAGAGACATGAGATATACAAACGCGCCGTATATCCCGACGATCGCCGACGCTTCAGTCCTGTCGAAGCCGTATCCACCGTTCGTCACGGTGGCCGACATGAACAAAATGAGGAGTGGCCGAAGTCCGTAGTAGGAGAAACGCTCCCACATCTCGGTGAAGAACAGCGTGGAGAGTCCGCGCGGATGTCCGAAGAATCCGCGGTCTCCGGTCCATTGCTCCAAGCCCGTCGGTGGTAGATCGGTTGTGACGGCTATACCCTGCGGCTGCTCGAATACTGACTTGTCGGTCACGGTCATATTTGCCTGCCGATATAGGGATCTAGTTGACTGATCGCGAAAGCTGCTCCACGACGGGAAGATACCGCGCGGGAGGATTCGTGCCTCCTGCTTGCTGCTGCTGTTCCCACGTCACTGTCGTGGGTGGTTGTTTGATACACGCCGCATAGTGCGCGGTTGCTTTCTCCTCGAGTGGAGGAACGATCTTCGTGCACGCCGCGTCCTTTGCGGGATGAAAACAGCGTGGATGAAAAACACAACCGGACGGTGGTGAGGCGGGCGAAGGAACGTCTCCCTGCAAAAGAATTCGTGTCTTCTCCACTTTCGGATCGGCCACCGGCACAGCTGACAACAGCGCCTGCGTATACGGCATCATCGGCTCGCGATAAAGATCCTGCGCGGACGCGAGCTCCACGATTTTTCCGAGATACATCACAGCAACTCGGTCAGACATGTGTCTGACCACGGACAAATCGTGCGCGATGAAGAGATAGGTGAGCTGCCGCTCTCGCTGTAGATCGCGCAGAAGATTGATCACCTGCGCCTGAACCGACACATCGAGAGCCGACACAGGCTCGTCGCAAACAATGAAGCGCGGTTCTACTGCGAGCGCGCGCGCAATGCCGATTCGTTGGCGCTGACCGCCCGAGAATTCGTGCGGATACCGGGTTGAATATTCTCCGCGAAGACCAACTTCTTCGAGCAGTCGCTTCACTATTGCGTTGGCCGCCGCTCCCTCTGCGAGGCGATGAATGATGATGCCCTCACGGATTGCAGCGCCTACAGTCATTCGCGGATTCAATGAGGAAACTGGGTCCTGGAAAATGATCTGCATTTCGCGACGCACTTCGCGTAATTCGGATGCTCCCAGACGACCGACGTCCCGCCCGTCGAATTGGATCTCACCCGAGGTAGGCTCGATGAGTCGCAGAATCGATCGGCCCGTTGTCGTCTTGCCACACCCGGATTCACCGACGAGACTCAGCGTTTCTCCTCGAGCGATGTCGAACGAGACATCGTTCACTGCGCGCACCTGACCTTTGGTGCGGCCGAGAATTCCGTGTTTGATCGGAAAACTTTTCGTCAGATTGCGTACGGAAACCAGCGGCTTTCCGTCGGCCTCCGGCGTTCGCATTCGCTCGACCATCCTGATGCGGTCGCTCGTTTCCATCATCCAGCTCGGCTGCGACATCAGGCGGGCACTCCGAGCTGTTCAACAAGCGGTGGATGAGGATTCGCGCGTCGCTCCGGCTCGATCGCGAGATGACAACGTGACGTGTGTGACTCCGCTATCTGATAAAGAGGCGGATGCTCCTGCTCGCAAAGATCCCACGCATATGGACAGCGTTCGCGGAATCGGCAACCTGTCGGCCAGTCTGTCGGCGGCGGAACGGATCCCGGAATCACGTTGAGCCGGGCGCGTGGCTCGCCGAGCTGAGGCATCGCGTGCATCAAGCCTTCGGTATAAGGATGATGCGCCGCGCCGAATAGAGTGGAGACGGCTGCCTCTTCGACTACTTCTCCGCAATACATCACAACAACCCGCGACGCAGTTTCCGCAATCACGCCGAGGTCGTGCGTGATCATTAAGATCGAAGTGCCGAATTTCTTTTGAAGATCGACGAGCAGCTCGAGGATCTGCGCTTGAATCGTGACGTCGAGCGCAGTCGTCGGCTCGTCGGCGATGACGAGTGCAGGGTTCATGATCAACGCCATCGCGATGAGCACTCGCTGGCGCATTCCACCCGAGAGCTGGTGCGGATATTGTTTCGCGCGATCTTCCGGCGCAGGAATTCCCGTGAGGGTAAGCATTTCGACGGCGCGCTTCCATGCGTCCTGTCGGGATCCGGTTCCGTGAATTCGTGCCACTTCCGCAACCTGATCGCCAACGCTGAAGACCGGATTCAGCGCGGACATGGGCTCCTGGAAAATCATGGAGATGCGATTCCCGCGAATGTCGCGCATCGCCGCGTCATCGAGAGTCACCAGATCTTTTCCCTCGAACATTATCCGGCTGCCGCGTTCGATTCTTCCCGGGGGCTGTATCAATCTCAGAATCGACAACGCAGTGACTGACTTGCCGCAACCGGATTCGCCGACGATTCCGAGAGTCTCTCCCGGCGCTACGGTGAACGACACTCCGTCAACTGATTTCGCGACGGCCGGACCAGTGTGGAAGTATGTATGGAGATCTTCGACGGAAAGCAGAGGTTCCTCCATCAGACCCTCATGCGTCGTGGCTCGAGCGCCTGGCGCAGCGCGTCACCAAGAACGTTGAATGCCATCACAGTGAGAACGATTGCCATGCCGGGAAAGAATGCCATCCACCAGAGAGTTGCAATCTGAATGGCGCTGACATCCTGAATGATGTTTCCCCAGCTTGGTGTCGGCGGCTGAAGCCCGACTCCGAGATACGACAGCCCCGCCTCGAGAAGAATGACGTGTCCCACCCCCAGTGCAGCAGCGACGATGATCGGCGTCAGGACATTCGGCAGAATGTGCCGGAAAAGGATGCGCGTGCTTCCTGCGCCAAGCGCGCGCGCGGACATTACGAATTCCTCTCCCTTTATCGCAAGAACCTGACCCCGCACGATACGGCTCAAACTGTACCAGCCGGTAAGGCCGACGATGACCACAAACGCTTTCAGGTGAAGGTCACGCCACACAGCAAAAATCGCTATCAGCAATAAAAGGCGCGGTATCGACAAGAGTGCGTCGAGTATTCGCATCATCACTGATTCGACAATTCCACCAGCGTATCCCGCAACCGCGCCGTACGCTGTGCCGAGTGTAATGCTTACGAGCGTCGCGACAAGCGCGACTGACAGCGACAAGCGGCCCCCATATAGAACGCGGCTGAGAACATCGCGACTGTAACCGTCAGTTCCAAACGGGTGCAGCGCCGAAGGCGGCTGATATTTGCCTCTGATAATGTCGGGTTGCGCTGATGGATCGTATGGAGCGAACAGCGGTGCTGCCGCACAGAGAATCACGATGATAAGTAGCAACGCAATCGCCAGCACGGCGGTACGGTTCGCGAAGAGGCGCCGCGAAATCGTTCTTCTCGAGGGAATCGCGTGCGACAGCTCAGCGATCATGCGCTAGCCGCGGATCCGCAACCATGTATAGCAAGTCTGCGAGAAGACTGCCGACGGCAACGACAACGCTCCCGATTATCACGCTTGCCAGTAGCAGCGGGTAATCCCGGCTGTCGATCGAGTTGACGATGACTTGTCCCATTCCAGGCCATGAAAAAACTTTTTCGACATACACAGCTCCAGTGAGCAGAGCGGGGAATGCGAGTCCGAAAAGACTGATTGTCGGAAGCAGCGCGTTTCTCAGCGCGTGATGACGCACGATTGTTTTTTCAGGAACGCCTTTCGCTCGCGCGGTTTTTACGTAGTCAGCGGGAAGGACGTCGAGAAGCGCTGCTCTCTGATATCGTGCGACAACGGCCGAAAGAATCAGCGTAAGTGTCAGCACTGGCAACACCGTGTGCTTCGCGATATCGGCTATTCGTCCACCGAGCCCGAGACTCGAATGAACCGACGGGTCAGTCATCCCGCCAATTGGGAGATTCAAAACGGGAAGCCGATACGTAAGGAAAAAAATTACCATCAGCGCCAGCCAGAACTCAGGCAGCGAAAATAGAAAGAGTGAGACTCCTCCGATGATTCGATCGGTGAGAGAGCCGGGCTTCATCACCTGCAACACGGCCGCACCAATGCCAACAGCGAAGCTCGCAAGCAATGCGAGCGTCATCAGGAAAATTGTATTCGGAAGTTTGTCGCGAAGTTCAGCCGCAACCGGACGCTGCACGGAGAATGACCAACCCAGATCGCCGCGCGCAATATTCGCGACGTACTTCACGAACTGCTCTGGAAGTGGACGATCGAGTCCGTACGATTCGCGCCAATGCGCGCGCACCGCTTCGGTGACGTTCGGATTCTCGAGTGCCTCGCCAAACGGGTCGCCCGGCGCGAGATGAATCAGGAAGAAAGTTATGGTCGCGACGAGAACGACTACTACCGCAACCTGTAACAGCCGGCCGAGGAGGTAGCGGGCCACCAGTTATTTGCGAGAGCTGACGCTGTCGCGGGCTATTCGCTCGGCAGTTGGTACCCACCACTCGGCGATGCTCGACCACCACGAATCGGGACGCAGCGTGGGCGTGTGTATCCGATTATTTATTGCGACTGCACTCCTGGGCTCCGCGAGCCAGATTGCCGGCGCATCGTCAATGATTGTTTGATACGCCCGCTTGAACCGTGCGCGCCGATCGTCGAGCGTCATCGACGACAGCGCGCTGTCGACCTGCGCGTCGAATGCGGTGTTCATGTACGATCCGTAATTCGAGCCACCGGGCTTCGCCCCCAATGATCCCCAGGTCTGTCGAATGCCGCCGGGACTCGCGTCGACATGCCATCCTCCCAGCATCGCATCGAATTTCCGCTGCGTTTCACGATTGATGAAGGCCGCGAAATCGAGTTTGTCGATGTTCATCTTCGCGCCCACCTGCTTGAGCTGATCCTGAATGATCACTGCCATGTTCACGCGATTCTTGCTCGAGCCCGGCACGGTGAGGGTGAATTCGAGAGGCCGCCCGTTGCGTCGTCGGATGCTGTCAGCGCCAGTGACGCGCCAGCCGAGCGAGTCGAGCAGGCGTCGTGCAGCGTCTGGAGAATACGGAATTTCCTGAAGAGTCGTATCGGTAGTTGGATATGCGCGAACCGTCGGGCCCAATGCGGTCGCGGCGAGACTATCGTACACACTCTGCACCGTACGCGAGCGATCGACAGCCATCGTTAACGCGCGTCGCACTCCTCGATCGCCGAGAACGTCGTGAGGGCGCGCCGCATTCTTCGGATCGTGGAGATTGAACTGAATGAAGTTGTACTCGAGGCCCGGAAGAAGAACGACGTGAATGTCGTGGTGCGGCGAGAGCTCGGAGAGCTCCGGGGGCGAGACTTGCTCGAGAAAATCCGCTTCGCCTCCAATGAGCCTCGTAAAGGCGACGTTGGGATCGGGTGCGATGCTCCAGATAACACGATCGAGATTTGGACGCCCGAAATAATTCGCAGTATCCGCCGCGATTTCTACGGATGCTGCCGGTGTCCAGCTCACGAATCGATAGCGACCACTGCCGATCGGTGCGCGCGCGAGAGGAGAACCGCGAAGTTGCGCGCCCCTGATTCCCTGCAATGCGTGTTCGGGGATTATCACCATCGGACTCGTCGCTTCGAAGAACTGAGTCGGTGATCGCTTGTTGAACCAGAACACGGCGTTCAAAGAGTCCGGTGTTGTTACGGAATCGATGTCGGCAATTAGCGGTGCGGATGGAGACGCGCTCGCAGTGTCCTTGTAGATCGCGTACGTGAACGCGACGTCCGACGCGCGCACGGGAAGACCGTCATGCCACCTCGCTGCGGGATCGAGATGGAATTGAATCGACAACGAATCTCGCGACCACGTCCAGCTTTTCGCGAGGTGCGGTTTGAAGTCCGCGTCGCCCACTGTGTTGAGTGAATTTCCAAGATCAGCGAGGTGATCGTAAACCAACTCGCTAATTTGCCTGCTGGTGACCGTAGCGGTGAGCGGTGGAAACAAGACGTCGGGCTCGCCGGCTGATGCTATGACGAGCGTTCCACCGCGTGTCGCACCCGAGTTTCCCGAGGAAGGTTGATTGCCGCCTTCACAACCGATTGCGGTCAGCAGGATTGCCGCGAATGCTGCGAGCTGTCGCATGATTTCCGTACGTGATGGGAATTTACGCGCGACAAAGTTGGGACGTTATCGCCGCCACGTCCACAGTTCATTTTCGAAGTGCGGAACTCCCCTGAGAGTTGCCGCGACAATCTCCGACTCGTCGAACGACTCGGCGGCAGAATCTTCGAGCTCGCGAACGGACTCGAACATCAGCTCTGCAATTTCGGAAAGTCGAGGGGCGCGCCCGAGCGCATCAGTGAGCGTCGCAGGCATCGGTATTGTGGCGCGATCACCGCCGACGGAAAAAAGTCGAATCATCGATTGATCATCTTCAATGAGGATCGAGCCGTGTTGCAGAAGCGCACCGTCGTCGCGCCGGCCGTGGTGTTGAAGCTCGTGCCCGTGATGGTCACGAC
>JBHELX010000014.1:25166-79409 GCA_046262875.1 Gemmatimonadaceae bacterium
GCTGGAGACCTACCTTCGCACCGGGCTGGACGCCAACCACGCCGCCGCCGCGGGGCCGATGGGCGCCATCGCTCACGAGCTCGCCCCGCGCAGGCGTTGCGAAACAGGGAATGTCCGTTGGTGGAAGCGCGGAGCCGATGCCGCTTGCAACAGATGCTCCGATACCGAGCCGTTGTAATCCGGAAAGAAGAATGCGGTTGATCCGTTCATATGATTCGCGAAGGCTCGCGCTGAATTCCAGCGGAGCGGTCACGCTGTAGGTGAGCTCGCGATGATGAAGCAACGCTCGGCCACCGGTTGGTCGCCGCACAACGTCAACCCCCATCGCCTGCATTCGCTGGCGATCATAGCAACCATTGGCGCGTTGATTCCGTCCGAGCGAGAGCGTGGGCTGACACCAACCATATACTGAAAAGACGATTTCGCCCGTTTCCTTCGCGCGATGCATTAGCGCCACGTCGCGGGCCATGTTCTCGGCGCCACGCCGCGGGCGAGCGTTAAGAAGTCGCCACCTATGTGCGCTCATGTAACGAGGAATTTAGGCTAGCCGCATCACGAGCGGGTATCGGGGACCGGCTCTTATGCGGTCATGTTAAATTTGAACCCATCATGGCCACTACTATAAAACACTCCGAGCGCGCGCTTGCGCCGACGGAGTCGTTCGTCCCTCGGCACATCGGACCAACCGAGGCCGACATATCCGCGATGCTCGAGACGCTTGGCTTCGCATCGCTCGACGACCTGATGGACGCGACGATTCCCGAGAAGATCCGCTATCGCCGCGGATTGAATCTTCCAACGGGAAAGAGCGAGGCCGAGGTGCTCGCCGAATTCCGCGAAATCGCCGCGAAGAATCGCGTTTTCCGCTCGTTCATTGGAATGGGCTACTCGGATTGCGTCACACCGCCGGTGATTCAACGAAATGTTCTGGAGAATCCGGCGTGGTACACGGCGTACACGCCCTATCAGGCCGAGATCGCGCAGGGCCGACTCGAAGCGCTCCTGAATTTCCAGACGATGGTCATCGATCTTACGGCGCTCGAGATCGCAAACGCATCATTGCTCGACGAAGCGACAGCCGCTGCCGAAGCGATGACGATGAGTTACGGCATCAAGGGCCACGAAGGAAAAGAGGTTTTCTTCGTTTCGGATGCGTGTCATCCGCAGACCGTCGATGTGGTGCGAACGCGCGCTGCAGCTCGTGGAATAACCGTTGAAGTCGGAGACGTCTCGACGGCGAACATCGGGTCAGACGCCTTTGGCGTTTTGCTCCAGTACCCCACGACCGACGGAGCAGTGCTCGACTATCGAGACGTCTGCGAGAAGGCGCACGCGCAGGACGCGCTCGTCACGGTCGCAGCGGATCTTCTCAGTTTAACTCTGCTTGTTCCGCCCGGAGAATGGGGCGCCGACGTCGTTGTCGGAAACACGCAGAGGTTTGGCGTTCCGCTGGGATACGGCGGTCCTCACGCCGCGTACTTTGCGACGCGAGACGAATTCAAGCGACAGATTCCTGGTCGCATCATCGGAGTCTCACGCGATGCGGATGGAAAGCCGGCGCTGCGCATGGCGCTGCAAACTCGCGAGCAACATATCCGCCGCGAGAAAGCCACGAGCAACGTCTGCACAGCGCAGGTGTTGCTTGCAGTCGTCGCCAGCATGTATGCAGTCTGGCACGGACCGCGAGGACTGCGCCGCATTGCGTCGAGGGTTCACCAGTACACCGCCGTCCTCGCAGAAGGACTGAAGCGGCTCGGCCACAGTATCGCGCACGAGGATTACTTCGACACGATTCGAGTAGAGCTGAGTGACGGCGCCGCGGTTGAAACTCTGGAGCGCGCGGTCAAACGTGGAATCAACATCCGCTTGATGGACGAGAAGTCGGTGTGCATCGCACTCGACGAGACAGTTCGCGAGAGCGATCTCAACGCACTGTTCGAGATTTTTGGCGGAGACGGGAGCATCGGAACCTCACTCGACGATCTTGCCGAGGCGACGGACGCGCGCTACGACGAGCGCTTCAAGCGCACAACGCAGTTTATGACGCACCCGGTGTTCAACACGCATTGCTCGGAAACGGAAATACTCCGCTATATGCACAAGCTCGAGTCGCGCGATCTGTCACTCGTGCACTCGATGATTCCACTTGGCTCATGCACGATGAAGCTGAATGCAACTGCCGAGATGATGCCCATCACGTGGCCGGGATTCTCGAAGCTGCATCCATTCGCGCCTGTCGATCAAGCGGAAGGTTATCGCCAGCTTTTCGACGACCTCGAATCTGCGTTGAGAGAAATCACTGGATTCGCTGCGATCTCGCTCCAGCCGAATGCCGGCTCGCAGGGCGAATATGCTGGTCTTCTTGCAATTCATGGATATCACGCATCACGCGGTGAGAATCATCGAGATGTTTGTCTGATTCCCCAGTCGGCGCACGGGACAAATCCTGCGAGTGCTGTGATGGCCGGAATGAAAGTCGTCGTGGTGCGAACAGATGAGCGCGGAAACATCGATGTCGCTGATTTGCGCGTTAAGGCAGAGCAGCACAGCGCTAATCTTGCCGCGCTGATGGTGACCTATCCGTCAACTCACGGCGTATTCGAGGAAGGGATTGTCGACATCTGCTCGATAGTTCACGAGCATGGCGGTCAGGTTTACATGGATGGCGCGAACATGAATGCGATGGTCGGACTTTGTCGTCCGGCAGACATCGGCGCCGATGTTTGTCATCTGAATCTTCATAAGACTTTCTGCATTCCGCATGGCGGTGGCGGACCGGGAATGGGGCCGATTGGAGTAGCGGATCATCTTATTCCATTTCTTCCGGGACACTCGGTCATTCCGCTTCCAGGAAAGCACGCGGTCGGCGCGGTGTCGTCTGCCCCGTGGGGCAGCGCGAGCATTCTTCCGATTTCGATGGCGTACATCAGACTTCTCGGCGGGCCTGGACTCGAGCTCGCGACGAAGGTTGCGATCCTGAACGCGAACTACGTCGCAAAGCGAGTCGACGTGCATTTCCCCGTTCTGTACAAGGGCGTGCATGGGACCGTTGGGCACGAGTGCATCATCGACACGCGCGTTGTGAAGGGCGCGAGCGGTATCGACGTAGAAGACATTGCGAAGCGTTTGATGGATTATGGATTCCACGCGCCGACTGTTTCGTTCCCCGTTTCTGGAACGCTCATGGTCGAGCCCACCGAGAGCGAGTCGAAACCTGAGCTCGACCGTTTCTGTGAGGCGATCATCGCTATTCGCGAGGAGATTCGAGAAATCGAGACGGGGACTGCGGATCGAAAGGACAATCTGCTGAAGAATGCGCCGCACACGTTGGAGAGAGTGACGGCGAACGAGTGGACTCACCCGTATGCACGCGAGCGCGCGGCATTTCCCGCGGACTGGACGAGGGATTCGAAGTTCTGGCCCGCCGTCGCGCGTGTCGAGAGTGCATATGGCGATCGAAATCTTATGTGCTCATGTCCGCCAGTTGACGCATACGCACACGCCGACTGAGTGCTGGCACGCGTTACAAGGGAGCAGTAGCTTAATCGCAATGATGTTTTGAGCTCGCCAACTGCTGTCCCGGGGGCCGCGATGAACAAGGCGGAACTGCTGGAAGCACTGCAGCGTCAGACAAAGCTTCGACCCACGCACGTCAAGCGGGTGGTGGACGCGATCTTCGATCCAGTCGACGGTGTCATCTCGCGACAGATCAAGCGCGGCGGGAAAGTTACAATTGCCGGCTTCGGAACATTCGACCGGCGGTCACACAAGGCGCGCGACGTGAACAGCGTGTTCACGGGGCGCACGGTAAAAGTCAAGGCGCGAAGACTTCCAGGTTTTCGCGCGGGCGTCAGCTTCAAGGACGCGCTCAAGTAAAACCGCGGACTCCGGACCGCGGAAAAACCGCGGGCGGCGGAAAACGGAGCCGGAGAGCTCCATCAATCCGTCGTCCGCGGTTTTTGTTTGCGGCGTCCGCGGTTTTTCCGCGATCCGGAGTCCGCGGTTTTTCCGCGATCGGAGTCTGCGGTTTTTCCGCGGTCCGGAGTCCGCGGTTTTTCCGCGGTCCGGAGTCCGCGGTTTTTCCGCGGTCCGGAGTCCGCGGTTTTTCAGCGGTCCGGAGTCCGCGGTTTTTCCGCGGTCCGGAGTCCGCGGTTTTTTTAGCTCACCTGTTTCGAGTAATCGTCTGCTGTAAGTAGCGCGGCCAACTGTGCGCTGTCCGTAACTCGCATCTTGATCATCCATCCCTCGCCGTATGGATCCGTATTGACGAGTGCCGGCTCCTTGTCCAGCCGCTCATTGATTTCCGTGACTTCCCCCGAAATCGGCGAGAAAAGTTCCGACACCGCCTTCACCGCTTCGATCGTTCCGAAAACGTCGTGCTTCGAGTATTTCGCTCCGACTTTCGGAAGCTCCACATAAACAACGTCCCCCAGCTCTCCCTGAGCGTAATCCGTGATTCCAATTTCTGCCGTCCCATCAGATTTCGAGCGCACGTACTCGTGCTCCGGAGTGTACTTGAGATCAGGGGGAATTTTTGCCACAGCGCACTCCGGCGGGAGAATTTGTTGCGTCGCGCCGATGCGCGAGCTGATTGGGAGCCGAAGTCTACCGGAAGCCGGAGAATGGTGTCAAGGCGCGTTCGATGCGCTGAGCGGAACATCGTCGCGCACGATTTCGTCCCACAATTTGTCGACTTCGCGCTCGAGGTCTTTCTTCGAGCCCGCGTTCTCGATTACCCAGTCGGCGCGCGCGCGCTTCAGCTCCGCCGGCATCTGCGAAGCGATCATATCCATTGCCTCGGCTTCCTCCAATCCTCGATCTCGCACGATTCGCTCGAGTCGAATGTCGCGCGGCGCGTCGACGAGCACGATGTAATCGAAGTCATCGGCGAGATGGCGCTCGAATAAAAGCGGTATCACGGAGACAACAACGCGATCCCCTCGCATGCGAGCGGCTTCGATCAGTGATTCTCGAAGTCGCTGTACTTCGGGATGGACAATCTCGTTGAGCGCATCGAGATCCGACTGATGGTGGAACACCGTCTTCCGAAGTGCGGCGCGATCGAGCGTTCCATCCGAGCTCAGCACGCCTTGTCCCCAGCGAGCGACGATTGCGTCGAGAGCAGGGCTGCCCGGAACAACAGCTTCTCGTGAGAGCTCATCAGCGTCGATGATCGTCGCTCCCTTCCGTTCCAGAATTTCGGCGACGACAGACTTTCCGCTGGCAATGTTTCCGGTTAGTGCAATGACTTTCGCGGGAGCCCCGTTTGACTTCATGATCCTGCAACCTAGAAAGATTTTCGCCGCAGGTAAACAACAACTATTTGGCGGCGTTTAGCGACGTTTGTTTACAGATTCTCTCTATAGAAGTGATCCTTGCCCCGCGTCACGGCGAGGCGCCGAAAAGCACATCCGGCACCTCGCCTCATAAGAATCGGTACTGCCAACCATTATTGTCGGCGAGTCGTATGGGGCGGGCTTTCCGCCGATCAACCGTTGATTGCGACTCGCCGGACCGCCACAGAGAACGCAGATCGCGTGCAGCTTGTCGACGACTTCGGCGACCGCCATCAATTGCGGCATCGATCCGAAAGGCTCCCCCCGAAAATCGGTGTCCGTTCCTGCGACTATCACCCGCCTTCCTCGGCCGGCCAGAGATGTCACGAGCGGGACAATGCCCGGGTCGAGGAACTGCGCTTCATCGATTGCGACGACGTTCGCCATCGGGTCAACCTGCTGCGAGATCTGAGTCGACGAATCGGCGGGGATTGCTTCGAAGGTGCGACCGTCGTGACTCGAGACAGTGTATATGCCCGAGTAGCGCTCATCGAGTCGCGATTTGAAAACCTGCACGCGTTTTCGGGCGATGATCGCGCGACGCACGCGACGAAGCAGCTCTTCACTTTTGCCGCTGAACATCACGCCGGCAATGACTTCGATCCAACCGCCTGTCTGGTGGAACGATTGGCTCATGAGCGGTCGCGCGGTGGTCTGCGATCGCGTGGTGGTCTGGCGTCGCGCGGCGGTCTGCGATCCTGCGGAGGTCTGCGATCCTGCGCAGGTCTGCGATCCTGCGGAGGTCGTCCCTCGCGAGGAGGCCGGCGATCGCGGTCGGCACGTCCCCCTGATTGTGCGTCGCGGCGAGGGAATCGCGGCGGCTCAGGACGGGGCGGTGCCGCAGGACGGGGAGCGGCAGCGGCTGCAGCGGCCTCGATGTTTTTTCGAATCGCTCGCTCACGCTCGAGCAAGCGAAGGGCAGCGGCAGCGATTTCGATTCCATCATGGCGGTCGAGCAATGGCTCGATTGCCAGAATTTCGCGCGCGGGCACACCCGCCTCGAGAACCGCCGATAACTCGCGCTGAAGATTTCGCTCGCGATCCCGAGCTGTTTTTCCGGCGGTGGAAATAGTGAGCGGTCTCACCTCACCACCGGCCATTCTTCGAAGTCGCTCGACTTCGCGCGGCTGCACGAGCGCGATGACACTCACGGGATTGGTGCCCGCAACTGCAACAAGCTGCTGTCGAGATTGCGGCATTCCATAGAAGATGACCGCGTGAGCAGTCGGCGCGGCATTCTCGGCTGCGAGGTTCACAGTGACACCATTCGAGTTTCCCAGCGCGCGAAGTGAACTCGACACCGCCTGCTCCTCTTCGGTCGAGACGACGATGACGGCCGCCGACGGCGGGTCGAGATCGTCCAGAAGGCGTCTCAGCGCGCCCATCCGCGACGCGGCCGAGACGGTCACGTATTGAAGTGAAACCGGAGTGGTCGCGTCGGGTGCTTCGGTCTCGTCAACACGTCTGGCGCGGCGGAGATAACGCTCGACAAAGCGATCGAGTTGTGCGTCGGCGCGGTCACTCACCACGAGCCGGGCTGCATCTTTCGGAAGCTCAGCCATCACAAGCTCGACGGCCGCGGTCGCCTCGGCGTCTCCGCCGAAAACATCATCTGCCCAGGCGATCACAAGCGTCTGGACGTCCTGCAGCTTGAGCTGGCTACCCCTAATGAGCCCCGCGAGGTCAGCGGCTGAGCCGGCGATCGCCAAAACGGGGCGGCCGGTCATCAGTCTCGCCGCCCGGCGGACGCTCGTTACCGGGAAAAGCTCGATCCCACCCAGCCCGGTTAGCCTCAAAACCGACTCGGCCAACGCTACGGCGCTCTCCGAATCCTCGGTGACGACTACGAGCTGCGTGCCACCTGCGGTCGGGTCCACGCGCTCGAGAGGTGCGGTGAGGAACCTCGGCACGGACTCACCGGACTGGGGCAGAATGTGCACGACATTGCGACTTCGGCCAGTCGCGGCCTCTCGTTCTTCCGGTTCCAAGATTTTCTGCTCCAGAATGCCACATGGCGCGGCTTCGACTGCGCCGATACTGTTATAATCGTACGTGAGTTTTGCTATCTTCGAGTCGGAAGTATAGCACCTTCCATCCGGTGTCGCCCGCCGGCGCGCACCTACTGCTGGCCCTCAAAACCCGCCAATGATCACCGCAATCGTGCTCGTAAAAGCCGATCCCAAGCTGATTCCGCAATGCGCGATGAAAATCGCCGGAATCGAGGGGGTCTCTCAAGTCTATTCTGTCTCCGGCGAATGGGATCTCGTCGCGATCATCGAAGTCAATGACTACGAAGGAGTGGCGGCCGTCGTAACCGAGCACCTCACTGCCGTGCCGGGAATACAAAACACGCAAACGCTCACCGCGTTTCGCGCGTACTCGAAGAAGGATCTGGAGCAGGCGTGGGACATCGGGCTGGAGTGACATCGAACGACCTGGACCGCGGAGACGAAGAGCTCAGCTGGCCGACATCGATTCATGCAGCGCGACGTTTCATCATGCGCGCTGTTCCCGACTCGAGTCCAATCGATCTCTCCGACAACGAGTCGCAGCCTCGCGCTCGAGCAGATGAACCGCCCGTACTCAATGCGCCGAACGTCATCGAGGGTCGCAAGCTAAAAGCGATTCGCGTTGCGCCTGGTCGCGGCGCAAAACTCGAATCGCAATTCGCTGGATTTCTGGACGGTGTGCAGGATGTGAGAATCGTAAATCATTCGCATGGAATTCCGATTGTTTGGGCGACGGTTTCGGCCGCGATTCGTGTTCGTCACAATCGAAGACTCACAGCGTGGGAGAAGCGCACACCTGCGGTGAGTCGCAGATACTATCTGCCACTGAGATATCTGGATGACATCAATCCGGCGTTGCGAAACGATCCTCGCGTCGTAGACACGGCCGAAACCGATGCGTCGGGAAAGTTTCCGTCGCGTCACCCGGCCGCGCTTCTCGATTGTGCGATTCAAAAGGTGCAGCGCGATCGAGAAGATCTCGAGCAGAGCCTCGCCGAAGCGTGGTGCATCGAAGAGTCGGAGCCACTTTATGTGGATGGAAGCATCGCCGCGAGCGCTATAACTGCGGAGTCTGCAATAACGATTGGCGTAGTGAAGAGTCATCGCACTCTCTACGCCGACGGAGATGCGTTTCGAGTTGTCGTCGGATTGGAATCGGGCGAACGCTCATCTGTATTTCGTGTTTCGTCTCAACGAAGACATGCGGTCGCAAGCTGGTACGTTCGGCTTCGCGCAGCGTCGGGCCGTGACGCGCTGTTCGGTCTTGTGCGCGTCGAAACGGCAGAGCCGGTCGATCTCACCGCGCGCGCCGACGAAATCTCTCGCTGGATCATCGCCGAAGGTTCGCCGCTCGCATTGCCCGACGGCCGCTGGGACAAAATGACTTATGGAATTCGCGACACCGAAGAATTTCTGAGGGCGATCTCATGAGCAACGCGCCACTGGGACGTGTGGTTGCGACAGAGCGTCGTCCGAACACACCGCACGAATTCAATTTCTGGACTGCGCTCGATTCGCCGGTTGGAATCGGAACGATCGTCCGCGTCGACGGATCGAATCCGGTGAATGGTCAGGTTCCTCGCATCTACGGAATCGTCATCGAGGGATTCAGCTACACGGACCTTCAGTCGCCGATGCACGACGTGATGGGTCACGACGGCTCGCCCGAGAATGCGGGGTTCGCGGTTACCGAGCGTTCGGAAATCAGACTCTATTCCGCAGCTGTTCTTCGACAAATACCGGACGAGCCGCTTCAGCCGGTTCCGATGGGAGAAGTCCATCTAGCCGACGAAAACGACGTTGCTGTAGCCCTCCGTATGGATGGGTATCTAAAGGAGGGCGCGAGCACAGGAATTCCGATCGGCGTTTATCACGCCGGAGCAACCGACTCGACGATTTATCTCGACGCGGATTTCCTTCTCGGACCGGAGGCAGCCCACCTGAACATTTCCGGAATGTCGGGTCTCGCGACGAAAACGAGCGCGATCGAGTGGCTGCTCGCATCGGTGTTCGCGCATTTTCCCGAGGACAAAGGATCGATCGCCGCGGTTTGCTTCAACGTGAAGGGTCCCGATCTCTGCTTCCTGGATCAACCGGGAAAGTTAGAGGACCGCGACGAAGAGCTGTACCACAAAATGCGTGTGCCGGCGAAGCCGTTCGAGCGAATTCAGTATTTCGCTCCCTACACTGCAAAGGGATTTCAGCTCAATACGCTGCGCTCCAACGAAGCACTCCTCGACAATGTTACTCCATTGACATGGGGACTGCGAGAAGTTCTCAGATATGCTGAAGTGCTTCTCAATCGCGACGACATCGACGCGAAAGCGGATGCACTGATCGATTTCATAAATGAGCGCGTGCTCGACCGCGTGTTCGAGAAGGATGGAATCCTCTCGCGCGATCATACCGTCCAATCGTTCGCCGACCTGGAGGATTGGTTCAAGGATTTATTGCGTGGGCTCGAAGCAAAGAACAACGATTCATGGCGCACGCATCACATCGCGACGATCAGAAAAGTTCGCAACCGCCTCTCGAACATCTCGACGCGATGTGCGGGTCTCGTCACCGACACCGGAGCAGTCAGCGACCTTCCATTCGGGAGCTTCGAAGACCGGATGGTGTATGTAGTAGATGTAGCGACGCTGGAAGAGGACGCGCAGGATCTCATTTTCGCGCGCATCGTCTCCAAGCTTCGCGAGCACCTCGAGCGCCGCGATCTCGGCGTCAAACATCTCATCGTTTTTGTCGATGAGCTCAATAAGTATGCGTCTTCAGATGGTCCCGACACTTACGTTCGCAAAATGCTGCTCGACATCGCCGAGCGGGGAAGGTATCTCGGTCTGGTGCTCTTCAGCGCCCAGCAGTTCAGGTCGCAGGTACATCGGCGCGTTGTCGGAAACTCGGGCACGTCGCTCTTCGGGAGAATGGACGCGGATGAGCTGGCAACTCCTGGTTACTCCGTCCTGAGCGCGGCGACGCGAACCAAGCTCGCGACGCTGGAGAAAGGGCAGTTGATGGTGCGTCATCCGCATTTCACGCAGCCAATTTTTGTTCGATTCCCGCGGCCCGCAGTAATGCAGGGAAGGGACGGCGCAGAAAAATTCCCGCAGTCGGTCGAGACTGACCTCGATGTCGCGATTTATCGCGCGCTTCGTCCCCTCGACAGCTCGATCACACTTCCGTGGATTCAAAAGCTCGTCGCGCTGTACGACGAGAACGATCTGTTGCGCGCGCGTGACGCGACGATCCGTGCGCGGCCGGGAAATGTGAAGGGTTACTTCGAGTCACAGTTCAGAAAGATTGTTCCGACAGAACCGGCAATTGCCGCCGCCGCCGCTTCGCGTGAAGAAACGCGAGCAGTTCGCACATTGCCGATCGACGATCCGTATGGGTTCTAAGCTCCGAACGCTTTTCG
The DNA here is from genome assembly GCA_046262875.1 of Gemmatimonadaceae bacterium. Lineage (GTDB taxonomy): Bacteria > Gemmatimonadota > Gemmatimonadetes > Gemmatimonadales > Gemmatimonadaceae > UBA4720. The sequence continues at coordinate 35,927 of JBHELX010000014.1, forward strand.
TTGCGACAGTTGGTTTCTTCGGAGCCTCATTACCCGCACACGCGCAGCAGCCCGTTCTGCTTCAGATTCGCCCCCACGTCGGCGACACACTTCGTGTGCGTCTCGAGCAGGAAGTCGCGATGACTGGTATGCCGGTTGGTTGCAGTACTCAGAGTAGTGCGCTGCGTGCTCGGCCGAAGACCGCTCCGACGAATTGCTCCGACGTTCGGTCGATGACGACGCAGATGGAAGTGTACAGCCGCGCGATCGTTCGAGATTCATCACGGGATGCGACCGATCTTCTCGCCATCACGGATTCCGTGATGACATCGCCAGGAGCGGGGAAGCCGCGTCTGAAGCAGCCGGTTCCAAAGAATCCAGTGCAGATTCGAATTACAAGTGACGGGAGCGTGGAGCTCGGCGCCGGTCAGGGCAGCGATGAAGTCAGAGAGATGTTCGGTCAGATGCCCGCGACCTTGTCGCGGAAGCCGCTCGCAATCGGTGAGAAGTGGATTCACGAGATGAAGGTGCCGCTTCCTGACGAGCCCGGCGCATTGGGACTGGTTCGAACGACTCTTCAGCTCGATTCGCTCGGCAAGGGTGGCAACGTTGCCTACATTTCGATGCGCGGCGTCCTCTCGCACAATCATTCCGACGGGAGCCACTCGGATACATCCGGGTCCCTGACCGGTACGATGCAGCTCGACCGACGCCTCGCGTGGATCACCGACACTCATGCGACAATCGATGTCTGGACTCTCGTTCGTAATTCAGCGTCCGGAAAACCAATGGACGTTCATACGCGAGTCGTGCAAACTCTGAAGGTCACAGCATCTCGATGAAAGTCATTCATTTCGCCGACATCCACCTCGGCTATCGTCAATATCAGCGGCAGACGCCGACGGGAATCAATCAGCGCGAAGCAGACATCGCGATTGCATTTCGGAAGACGATCGATCGCGTGATCGACGCGCAGCCCGACGTCGTGCTGGTTGCCGGCGATGTGTTCCACAATGTCCGCCCGACGAATCCGGCGATTCTCCACGCGTACAAACAATTCTCGCGTCTCGTCGAAATGCTTCCAGATGCGATCGTCGTGATGGTGGCTGGCAACCATGACACGCCGCGAACGAGTGAGACAGGATGTCTCCTCGCACTTTTTCAATCGCTTGGAATTCACGTCGTGATGGAGAAGCCGGAGCGGCTCACGTTCCGCGGCGGAGAGCTTTCGATCCTGGCCGTTCCGTATGGAATGCGCCCGCGCCCGAAGCTCGACCCCGATGCTGACGCGCGCTACAACGTGCTTCTCATCCATGACGTGTTTCAGGGTCTTTATTCGTTCCGAACTCCTGCAGAGAGTGCCAATGATCTCACTTTCGAAGAGCTCGATGCCGAGGCGTGGACGTACATCGCGCTCGGACATTATCACGTGTATCACAAAGTCGCGCCGAATGCGTACTACTCGGGATCGCTCGAGTACTCGAGCTCGAACATCTGGGGAGAAATCGACGAGGAAAGCAGGAATCCAAAACCGGGGAAGGGATACATCGAGCACAATCTCGAGACCGGCGCGCACGATTTCAAAACCATCGAATCCGCGCGCCGTGTCATCGACCTGCCCGGGTTGACCGCGGAGGGCCTCACCGCGGAACAGCTGGGAGATGCGATTCGCGAATCGGTGACTTCGTGTGAAGGTGGCATCGACGACAAAATCGTTCGGCTCGTCGTTAGAGAAGTGCCCAGACACGTGCTGCGAGACCTGGATCATCGGATGGTTCGCGAATTCAAGCGTCGCGCGATGCACTTTCTTCTCGACGCGCGCCGTCCTCAACCGATGCGCACGGAGGCGAGTGGTGCACCTGGTCGCCGCAGCTCGCTCACAGAGACTGTGCGCTCGATGCTGGAGCGCCGCACTCTCACTCCCGGCATCGATCGCACTGCGTTGGTCGAGCTCGGACTTCGCTATCTCGGTGAGGCCGATCGCGCAGCCTCGGCAAGAATCGGCGAGAGCGAGTGAAACTCCTTTCGCTCCGTCTCCAGAATTTCCGTCAGCACGTCGCGACAGAAATTCGGTTCGACTCCGGCATTACGGGGATCATCGGTCCGAACGGATCGGGGAAGACGACGATCCTCGAAGCGATCGCGTACTCTCTCTATGCTGTGGGCCGGACGCCGAAGGATCAAATAGTTTCGCAGCATCCGGTCGGCCGAGGAGTGATGAAGGTCGAGCTCGACTTCGAGCTGGGGAGCCACAGATACAGAGTCGCTCGAGGTCGCAACTCGGCGGAGCTCTATCTCGATGGTGATGCTGTGCCGATCGCAAACTCCATCAGTGCAGTGACTGAGCGACTGCAGCGATTGATGGGAATGTCGAAGGATGAGTTCTTCAAGACTTACTTCACCGGTCAGAAAGAGCTCGCGGCCATGGCCGCAATGGCGTCGCCCGATCGTGGCAGATTTCTCTCGAAGGTTCTGGGATACGAGAAGCTTCGCTGGGCGCAGGATCTCGTCAGCGCGAGGAAGAGCGCTCTCACCGCGGAAATTTCCGGGTTGCGCGCGGCGATGGCAGATCCCGTTCTAGTCGAGCGAGCGATAGCAGATGCGGACGTGCGCGTTACCGCGGCAAGCACTGCGTCGCGCAGCGCGGAACACCGCAACACGATCGCCCAGAGCACATACGCGATGATTGCTCCGAAATGGGAGCGCGCTCAGCACGATCGCGACAAGGTTCAGGCGCTCGCCTCGGAGATAAGCGGCAACGAGCGTGAAGTGAGCTCATTGGAAAAAAATCTCGAGCGAGTTGCGGCTGAGCTCGCGACAATTTCGGACGCACACGTGGAGCTGGGGAATCTTCAGAAGGGAATCGAAGCGCTTCCCGATTTCCGTGATGAGATCGGAATTCTCGACGAGTTATACCGCGAGGAGGGGCGGCGAAAAGCGCTGGTCGAAAACGAGACGGTGCTCCGCGACGAGATCGACAAGCTGAAATCGCGCCATGCGGCGATCGAGAAAGCGCCCGCAGAGGAAGAAGAAGTGACGGTCGACCTCGAAAAGAAGCGCATGGAAGTCGAGGAAGCCCAGGGCACGCTCGAGGCAAAGCGTACCGAATGGGTTCGCGACAGACAGGATGCGGAGACCAAGCTCACGGATTTGAGGCGCCAGTGGGCGGAAGTAAAGGAACAGCGCGAGCGCGTGATCAGCCTTGGTCCCGACGCGCCGTGTCCGACGTGCAGCCGGCAGCTCGGCGAAAGTCTTCATACTGTCGTCGATCATCTCGATGGCCTGAGTGAGACACTCCGCCTCGACGGTCTCTATTACAAGACACGCTTCGAGCAGCTGTCTGACATGCCGGCAGAAGTGAAAGCTCTCGACGAGCGTCGTCGTGTTTTGACAAACGAATCCGCCGCGCTCGAACGAAAACTTGCACGCGTGCAGCTTGCGGTTCACGAGCTCACCGGTGTCGTGAGAGAGATCACAGCAAAGGAGCGCCGAGTCGAACAGATGAGGCGCGACATCGGGATTCTCTCGAAAGGTTTCGACGCGGCACGATTCGATTTCGTCCGCGCCGAAATCGCTCGCCTGACGCCGCTCGAAGCAAAGGCCGCGCGACTCAGCGCGCTTGCCGAACGTGAGCCGCAATTGCTCGGGGAGAAGCAGCAATATTCCAGGACGCTCGACGGACTTCGCTCGCTTCTCGGCACTCTTAGAGTGAGACAGAAGCAAATGGAGTCGTCAGCGTCGGACTTCGATCTGATTCGTCAGGCTTTCGACAAATGTTCAGCCGAAGCGCGCGCTGCAGAAGTCGAGCTGCACAAGTCGCGTAGCGATCTCTCGAGTGCGCGCGATGCGCTCGAGGCGGCGCTCGCAGCAGGCGAAGAATCGAAGATCATTCAGGCTACGGTCGCGCAGCGTGAAGCCGATCGCCGATTGCATGACGAGCTCGACCGCGCCTTCAACGAAATGCGCACAACACTCAACGCCGAGCTTCGTCCGGAGCTTTCTGATCTGGGCACCGGATTTCTGCGCGAGCTATTGGATTCACGAACCGTGGAAATCGAGCTGGACGAGAAGTACAACCTCACTATCCTCGAGGACGGAATTACCAAACCTGTTCTTTCGGGTGGAGAGGAGGACGTCGCCAATCTCGTTTTGAGGCTCGCGGTGTCGCAAATGATTGCGGAAAGATCGGGTCAGGCATTTTCTCTCCTGATATTGGATGAGATATTCGGCTCGCTCGATGAGCTAAGGCGGTTCAATGTTCTGGAGCTGCTGCGAGCGCTTGGCGACAGATTCGAGCAGGTTATTCTCATAACGCACATCGAAGGAGTCAGGGACGGAGTGGATCAAGTGATCAGCGTTCGCTATGACCCTGCGTCTGCGTCGTCGATTGTCGAATTATCGGCCGGCGGCGCTGAGCCTGAAGTTCTGGAGCTCCTTCCCGCTGGAGTCGCGTGATGGCTGTCGCGCGAACCTGGCGTCAGCAAACGCCGCCTGACGGACCGTATCGAATCCACGAGACCGACATCCCGCTGTTGAACGCGGTGTTCAGCGACGCGTTCACCGACCGATATCGAAAAGATGGAATGGCGGGAGTGCGTGTTCCGTATCTCAATCCCGCGGTATGGCGATTCGCGATTTCCGACGCGCGCGATGGTGCGATGCTGTGGCGCGATGACCGAGGGAATATCGCGGCGTTCAACGTCACGCATCTGTCGGGAACCGAGGGATGGATGGGACCACTCGCGGTTCACCCGGATTTTCAGTCACACGGACTTGGCAAAACGATCGTGAATACCGGCATCGAGTGGCTCAAGCGCCAGAACGCGAGAGTCATTGGACTCGAGACGATGCCGCGCACGATGGACAACATCGGCTTCTATTCGTCGCTCGGAATGCTTCCCGGTTATTTGACGCTCACAGTGACAATCGATGCGGCTTATGCAGCGGACCCGATTCCCGGGCGCGCGATTCGACTTGGCGGTTTGTTACCGGCCGAGATGGATTCCCTACTCGCCCAGTGCAGAAAGTTCTCGGACTCGCTCCTGCCAGGTTACGATTTTTCCCGTGAGATGCAGCTGACCGAGGAGCTCGCGCTTGGCGATACGCTGATTGTGATGCGCGATAACGAGGTTGTCGCGTTTGCCGTTGCGCATTCGGTTCCGCTCGTCGAGGGTCGCGTTCGCGAGGAGCTGAGAGTTCTAAAGCTCGCTGCCCGCGACGAAACGGATTTCGATTTTCTGATCACCGTGCTGGCGGATCATGCGCGGCGCAGCGGCACTCGTCGCGTTGCGATCAGGGTTCAGGGACAGTACGGGGAGGCATACCATCGGCTCATTGCACGAGGAGCTCGAGTTCGCTGGACCGACCTGCGAATGTCTGCCGCCGGGTTTGCTGAGAAGAAAACTGAACGCGGAGTCGTATTCTCGAATTGGGAGATCTGATTGCCAGGTCGCCGATACCCGCTGGCCGATACGCGATTTCCGATGTCCGAAACTACAAACTCTCACCTGGGCCGTTCTCGGATATCCGGGATCGGTTATCGGCCAGCGGGTATCGGCGACCGTGCTCCTACGTTTTTCTAAAAAGCGAACCGAGCGCCCCCGACACCGTGATCTCACGAAGGTAGAGTAGTTCTTCCGGCGCAAATGGAACGGGGTGGATTCCGAGTTTGGTTGTGAGATCATTTTCGGGAACCACATTATCGATATCGAGTAGATCGAGTAGTGCCGTCGTGACCGGCGGCTTCGGCAACATTTTCTCTCCCGCCGCGATCAGGGGGCGCATCGCACTCACGGGCACTCCGACAATTTTTCTCCGTGCGTGCATCGCGACCAGGATGCGTTCGGTCATCTGTCGAAGCGTCAACGGAACGGGCCCGCCAAGCGAGTATGTTTCGCGCACCGAAGTCGATTCTTCCAGAGCCTTCACCACCGCCCGCGCGACATCCTCCACCGCAATCGGCTGAAATCGCGCAACGCCTCCGCCCGGCAATGGAAACACGAGCGGCGACAATCGAACGAGCCGGGCGAGCACATTTACGAATTCGTCCTCCGGACCGAAGATCACCGACGGCTTGAGAACGGTCCACTTCGTGTTGCTCGATGCCACCATGTTTTCGGCGACGCCCTTGCTTCTAAGAAAACGATATCGCGACGTGCTGCTCGCGCCGTTCTGCGACATGTAAACGATTCGATCGATCTGCGCTGCGCTCGCTGCCTCGAGGAGAATCGCGGTGGAGTCTGTGTTTATCGCTTCGTAGCTCTCGCCGGTTTTCTCGATTGCAATCGCAGCGAGGTGCACGAGTGCCCCCGCATCGGCGAGCACAGATCTCATCGATTCCGCGTCGCGAATGTCGGCGACCCGAATCTCGAGCTTGAGATGGCCTAGTCTCATCGCTGCCTTCTCGGCGTCGCGCACGATCGCGCGAACCTTCCATCCGCCTTCGACGAGCTGTCTGCAGAGATGTGTCCCGACGAGACCACTCGCGCCGGTGACCACAACCGGACGCTCGCGCGAGATTTTTATCGATTGTGGCTGCTCTGCAACCGCTGTCGCGGACTCGCTCGCGTCGGTCACGTTTGCGGAGAGACTTCCGTTATCAGCCGGGCGGCGGCTTCGGCGTCCGAGACGAGCGCACGGTGATTCGCCAGATCAGCAGAAAAACTCCGAGCGTCAGCAGCAAGTGCGTGTAACCTGGCGCTTCACTTGTTGCGACGATAATGGCCCAGATCACTATCATCATTACAGCGCCGAAGATTCCAAGATCCATTGATATTTCGTTGACGGTGAATTGCCCCGCCCGTAAATTATAGCCCTATCGAAGGTGTGCAGTTACATCTTCGAGGAACGGGGAGCTCACTTTTTGAGCCGATAAGTCTCTCGGGTGGGTTCGATAAATCGAGCTGACGTCATGCCCCAGTGCGGGGAAGGCGGTAAGCACGGGTGAGGGCCTCAAAAATTCGACGGGGCTTCAAAAAACCTCTTCGTTCCAACTCTAAGCTCCGCCGCCGCTGATCAGTGACGGCGGAGTTTTTGCCTCCGGGAACAACTATGGCTCGCGTTACCGTAACGCGGCGGCTCCGATTCAACGCCGCCCATCGCGTATTCAATCCCTCGTTCAGCGACGAAAAGAACCAGGCGACATTCGGGAAGTGTAATAACCCGAACTGGCACGGCCACAACTACAGGCTTGATGTTTCCGTCGAGGGGCCGATCGACGAACAAACCGGTTACGTGATGGATCTGAGTAAGTTGAAGGAGCTCGTGAACACCGAAGTGGTGGATCTCGTCGACCATAAGAACTTCAACCTCGACGTACCCTTCATGCGCGGGCGAATTCCAACTTCCGAAAACATCATCGTCGCATTCTGGGAAATTCTGCAGCCGGCGATTGCTCCCGCGCGGCTCGTGAGACTGGTACTCTGGGAAACCGAGAACAACTATGTCGAGTACAGCGGATCTTGATCGAATAAAACTCCTCGAAAATCTCGAGGGTGTAGACGCTCCCGAAATCATCGACGAGCTCGCGCAGATCGTGCGACGTCAGCTCGAGCTCCTCGGCGAAGATCCCGAGCGGCAGGGGCTCACAAAAACTCCGGAGCGTGTCGCGCTTTCTCTCGCCTGGCTCACGCGCGGTTACGAGCAGGATGCGCGAAAAATCATCGGCGACGCAGTGTTCGAGGAAGCGCACGAAAACATGGTGATGGTGCGCGACATCGAGCTCTACTCGCTATGCGAGCACCACATGCTGCCGTTCTATGGAAAGGCGCACATCGCGTACATCCCTAATGGACGGATTGTGGGATTGTCGAAGCTGCCGAGAATCGTCGACGTCTTCGCGCAACGGCTTCAGGTGCAGGAGCGACTCACCGATCAGATTTCGGAAGCGATCTGTGATATCCTGCGGCCGAGGGGATGTGGAGTAGTCATCGAGGCTTATCATCTCTGCATGATGATGCGCGGCGTGCAAAAACAGAATTCGAAGACGATCACGTCGGCGCTGCGCGGCGTATTCCGCGATGATCCGAAGACGCGAGACGAATTCCTCCGGCTCGCGCACGCCAGTTAGCAACACTGTGAAATCTGTCGCGGGTCGCACTGCAATTGTCACCGGTGCATCGCGAGGCATTGGTGCGGAGATCGCTCGTCAGCTCATTGGCGAGGGAGCGCGAGTTGCACTCGCGGCGCGCGGTGCAGCTGCGCTCGAGAAACTCGCGGGCGAGCTGGGCGACGGTGCGCTTCCACTCGAGTGCGACGTTACCGATCAGCTCTCCGTGGCGGGAGCAGCTGCTCGCGTGCGCGAAGCATTTGGCAGCGCACCCGACATCATCGTGAACAATGCCGGGACTTTTCGCGTTGCGCCGATCGACACGATGTCGCCGGAGGATTTCATCGCTTCGGTTTCGACGAATCTGATCGGACCGTTTCTGATGCTCCACGAATTCCTGTCGGAGATGCGCGAGCGAAAAAGCGGGCACGTGATAACGATCGGGTCCGCGGGAGACAGGCAGGTTTTTCCGGGAAACGCCGGATACAATGCGGGGAAATTTGGCTTGCGCGCGCTGCACGAAGTGTTGCGGCTCGAGCTCAAGGGAACCGGCGTGCGGGCGACGTTGATTTCTCCGTCGTCCGTCGACACGCAGCTCTGGGACGAGCTCGACACCGAAAGTGAGTCGTCCAATTTCCCCTCACGAAAGGAGATGCTGCATCCCAACGCCGTCTGCCGGGCAGTGATGTTTGCACTGACGCAACCAGCACTGGTCAATATCGACGAGCTGCGGCTCTCTCGTGCGTAATCCGAAGCCGTGTACATCGAGTTCATAGATCTTCTGCGTTGTCCTGAGCCACACGAGGAAAGCCAGCTCGTTGCTGCGTTCAATCGAGTCGATGGCCGGCACGTTATTGACGCAAAGCTCGGCTGCCCCGTTTGCGCCGCTGAGTTTTTCATTCGAGACGAAGTCGCGATTTTCGATGATGTCACGGCTTTTCCGCCGCCAATTTTGCTCGATGACAGTTATGGGATGCGGATATCGGCTTTCCTGGATTTGATCGCACCAGGGAAAGTTGTTCTCATCGCGGGCGATTTTGCGCGCATAGCGACGTCAGTCGCCAAGTCGTCCGGTGCACGCGTGATCTCGCTCAATTCGCCGTCGGCCGCACACTTGATCGACGACGTTGCAGAAATTCGAGCGTCATCGAGAATCCCGCTTGCATCGAATTCTCTTGATGGCATTGCGTTGGATGAATCGCACTCGACGCCGGACTTCCTTACCGAAGCGGCAAGACTTCTGAAATCGGGAGGAAGACTCTACAAAAAGTCGAGCGCACAACTGCCACCGCAGTTCAGGGAATTGGCCGCCGGCGACCAGGAAGTAGTTGGTGAACTTGTCGGAGCCTTGGTAACCCTGAAGTCGCGTAGCTAGGAACCGGTGAGACCAGCAACTCAGTCTCGCCCGTTCTATGTACTTCCGTCGCTGTCCGTAGTTGCGTGATCGGCGTAAAGCGAATCGATCAATGATTTGTAGTTTTTGTCAACGACTTTTCGCTTCACCTTCTGAGTAGGCGTTAGCTCGCCTCTCTCGATGGAGAAGTCGTGCTCGATGAGGGCGACCTTCTTCGGCATCTCGAAGTGCGCGAGTCCTTCAAGCTCGCCCATCACTTCCTTCTCCATCTTTGTCTGGACTGCCGGCATTGCGATCAGCTCGGACCGCTGTGCCCAGCGGAGGTTGTCACGCTTCGCCCAGGTCTCCAACTGCTCGAAGTTCGGCACCACGAGCAGCGAAGGAAATTTCCGCTTGTCGCCGATCATTACCACCTGGCTGACGTACTTGTTGGTCTTCACGCGATTCTCGATCGGCTGAGGCGCGATGTTCTTTCCGCCCGCAGTAACGATGATGTCCTTCTTCCGATCGGTGATCGCGAGAAACCCGTCGCGAAGCTCGCCGATGTCGCCAGTGTGAAACCATCCCTCGGAGTCGATCGCTTCAGCCGTTGCCACCGGGTTCTTGTAATAACCCTTCATGATGGCCGATCCGCGCGTCAGTATCTCTCCGTCTGCGGCGATCTTCACTTCAACACCGGCAATCGGCTTTCCTACAGTTCCAATTCGAAATGCGTCAGGTGTGTTCACCGCAATCACCGGTGACGTCTCCGTCAATCCGTATCCTTCGAGAATCGTCAATCCAACCGAATAAAAAAACTTGTTGATCTCGGGAGCGAGCGGCGCTCCTCCCGAAACGAAGTAGCGCATCCGGCCGCCCGTTCGCTCCTTGATTTTCGCAAACACCAGCTTGTCGGCGATGCGATACTTTCGTTCGGTGACCCATCCTGGTTGCCCGCCGGCAAGTACTGCGTCGGCCCGCTGTTCAGCTGCTGCACGCGCCCAAAAAAAGATGCGGCGCTTTACTGCCCCGCTGGAAACTGCGTTTTGCAACACACGCGCGTAGATCTTCTCGTACAGTCGCGGAACCGACAATACGATTGTCGGTCGAACCTCCTGAATGTTCACGGGAACCTTGTCGAAACTCTCCGCGTACGCGATCGAAGTTCCCGTCGCGAACATCATGTAATCGCCCATTCGCTGGAAAATGTGCGAGAGCGGCAGGAAGCTTAATGACACGTCATCGCCGCGGAATGGAATCTTTGTCCGAGTGCCTTCGACGTTCGAGTGAATGTTGTCGTGGGTCAGCATCACTCCCTTCGGCGGCCCCGTCGTACCTGACGTGTAGATCAGCGTCGCAAGATTTCCTGGCTGCACCGCGTACGCTTCACGCCGGTACTCCGCAACCGACTCGGCATTTTCGTCACGTGCGCCGAGCTCCTCTAACGCGGCCAACGTCGTGTCAGCAGTTGGGGTTCCTGTTTCGAACGCGATCACGGTTTTCAACGCCGGCACTTCGCCGCGAATCGATGCGATCTTTGCGGCCTGCTCGGCATTCGACACAAAGATCGCGACCGCGCCGGAATCATCCAACACATACGCGATCTGCTCGGCGGGAAGCGTCGGGTAAATCGGTACATCGGTCAACGCAGCGGTGAGGCAGGCATAGTCTGCAATCGCCCATTCCGGGCGATTCTCGGACAGAATCGCTACCCGATCTCCACGCTTTACTCCAGAGAGCTGCAAGCCCCTCGCAAGGTGTCGCACGCGTTCGAGAATTTCGCGATGCGAAATCGGCACGAACTTTTCGCCCGATTTGTACTGGAGAGCATCGGGCTTGTCATAACGCTCGGCTGATTCGAAAAAAAGTTGATTCAGGGTTCCCGGCACCGGCGGCGGCCCGCCGCTCTCGACTCCATCCTTGCTCGAGCCCGTCATGAACCCGGCTTCACTTTCAACACGAGGCGAACCGGACTTCCTCTCACCTGTGCGCCGCGATATTTCACTGTCGCGTTGATAATGATCGAGTCGGTCAGCTCCTTGAGAGCCAACGGATTCAAACGAATCTTCCTCGATGCAGTTCCAGTTTCGTCCGTTGTGTCACTTCTCGATTGCACGTTCGCGTCGTTTACAAGTTTTGCGAGCACCGTGTCGGTCGGCGAGATGATTGCGAAGCCCACCACGTATGCGTTCACCGCGCTGTCCGCGCTCGTCAACGAATGCAGCACGCGAACTGAGAGAGCGTTGGAAATATTCTTCGTGCTGTCGAGGAGAGAGTAAGCGAGACTGTCCCGAGCATTCACGCCGAAAACAGTGTCCGGCCTCAGTGTGACGAGAAGTGACTGAATTGCCTGAAGACTTCCAACGCTGACCACAATTCGCGCCGGAGTTGTTCGCACGCTGTCGCCAATGAGGAACCCAGTCACGCTGTCCACTGTCACGCCGCGATCGAGCGCGTGAAAGCGCACGGCCGATGTCGTAATCACGTTGCCCTTGAAATTGAAAATCGTGGCGGTGATCGGGCTCGCTTTTCCAGTGCTGTCGCGAAGCGTGTCTTTCAAAACCACCGCCGGCGCCGGCAGCGTGTCGATCTGGATCGCGAGCACAGCGTTGTCGGACGTCGGAATGTCGGTGCACGCACTCCACGCAATTAGTCCAAACAATCCAAGCGCGAATGGAAACGCGCCTCGCGCCGACTTCATAAGAATCTTTCGACTAGCTGGGTCGCGAGGTTGACGTAAGCTTGCGCGGCCCCATCTGCCGGTGTTCTGAGAACCACTGGCTGACCCGCCGCAAATGCATCTGCGGTAGCGATGGTGCGCGGGATCACCGTATCGAACACGATGTTCGCGGGAAGATGTCTGCGCACGTAATCGACAACGCGCTCGCTCGCAGGATTTCCCGGCTCGAACATCGTCATGAGAATTCCGTCCAGCGTGAGCTGGTCATTGGTCGACACCACATCCTGAATACCCCGCAGAATCTGAGGTGTCGTTTGAAGCGCGAGCGGCTCACACTGAAGGGGCACGATTACATGTTGACTCGACTCGAGGACACGTCTCGTGATTGGCCCCAGTCCGGGAGGAGAGTCAACGACAACTACGTGACAACGCGCCTTCGCCGTCTCGAGCAAGTCCGGGAGAATCGACGTCTCGGCGATTAACTGCTGGTAAGTCGTCTGATCGGCTTCATCGGATACTGACCCGGCCAGAATCACCCGCAGCCACGGAAGCGCCGTCGGCAAAATCACTTCGCGAAGAGATTTCTGACCATTCAGATAATCCGCGAAGCCCGCATTCTGTTGATCGCGCCGAAGACCGACGCCGTAGCGCACAGATCCCTGGGGATCGACGTCGACAATCAGAGTCTTCAGCCCGTGCCTCGCAAATGCCGCAGCGAGGTTCACCGCGGTTGTGGTCTTTCCTACTCCACCTTTTTGACTGACGATCGCGAGGACATCGCCCATCTACTCGGAGACCTCAGGGTATTCGCCACTCCCAACAGGGCCGCCTTCCGCCGCGGCTGGAGATGTGCGAATCCGCTCGAGCGTCTCTTTTGCGTGCCTTACCCACCGCTCTGCTTCGGCGCTCGGCGGCGGCGGATCCATGAGAAATGATTGAAGATGGAACGCTGCATCGTCCGTGTCGCCGCGTCTCAATAAGAGAAACGCGAGACCGTAATGCGCGCCGGCGAGCTTGGGCTGGATGTCGAGAGCGCGGCGATAGCAGCGAATCGCTTCGGTTTGTCTTCCGGTGCGCGAATATGCGATCGCCATGTTCTGGAGAACCCGATGATTCGTGGGCTGATCGCGCAGGGCGAGCTGATACGACGTCAGGGCCGCTTCGTAGTCACCCTGACGTTCGAGCGCCAGCCCCTCGCTCAGGTAGTCGAGGCGCTTTTGCTCGCTCTTTGACTTCCCACCGCTGAGCCGGTTCCAGAATGACATCGCTGCGAATCTACCATCGAGTATCTAGTGGGGCTACCTTGACTTCACCGTCATGACACCGCGAAAACTAGCTGTCGATCCCTCTCAGGGAGTCTTCAACGTCGAGTGGCCGCTCTTCGGCGAGCTATCCCGCGCACTCGCTCTCAAAGTGGCGCGAGAATACGATCCACAGCTCGTCGTCGGAATTGCCACGGCCGGTGTCGTGCCCGGTGCAGTCGTTGCTGCAATGCTTGGACGCGAGTTCCATTCCATCGTCGTGAGCCGGAAGTTTGGAAGCGAGATTGTAAGAGATACGCCCGCGGTTTTTGGCGCCGCCCCCGCCGAAGTTCTCGATCGCAGGGTATTAATCGTTGACGAGACCTGCGATTCCGGTGACACCATGCGATTAGCTGTCGCGTCGATTATCCACGCAGGCGCTGCCGAGGTGCGTACTGCTGTCGAGTTCAAAACGGGGTCGTACGTGCCGGACTTTCACGCGCTTGCGACGACAAGTACCATCGTCCTGCCATGGGACCGCGAAGTGATCAAAGATGGCGAGCTGGTTCCCAACCCGGCTTATGCCGACGCCGTGAGAAGCATCCAGGAATGAAACGCGCTGGGCGTTGAACGCCCTCAGTCACGATCACACTTCTCACACATAACCGGCACTGTTCCAACACGCTCCGCACGACGCGCCTCCGTAGGTTCTCCGTGCGCGCGATAATTTCACCTGTGTCGACTTTCTCGAGAGCTGGAATTCCATCGCAATTTGGGAGACTCTTATGTGCAACCCGGTAAACCGTCGGTCTTTTGTCACCTCGCTGGCAGCTCTCGTTCCGGCGTATTCTCTGATTCCGTCAAGTCCATTCTCAGCGCGACGGCAATCGAGTCGGGCAAACACACGTGCTGAGAGTTATGTCTGTCCCCCGTGCGGACTACCGTGTGACAAGCTGACCTTCGATGCGCCGGGAAATTGCCCGCAGTGTGGAATGACGCTGATACCGGCGGGCGGCGCGGGCATTCCGACCGTCGCGATGCTGTTGTACGATGGCGTGGAGATCATCGACATCTCGGGGCCGTGGGAGGCGTTCGGAACAGCCGGCTTTCTGGTCCACACTGTCGCTGAGAAATTGGATCCGCTGACACTGGTTTTCAATCAGAAAATCGTGCCCGACTTCACGTTCGAGAATAGCCCGAGAGCTGACATACTCCTGGTTCCGGGCGGCGGTTACACACAGGCGATGGCAAATCCGCGACTTATTGCGTGGCTCCAGTCGAAGGCGAATGACGTAAGTCACGTAATGTCGGTCTGCACGGGCGCGTTCATACTCGGTAAGGCTGGCCTTCTTTCGGGTCACACGGCCACTGCCACCTACGGCATGGTAGACGATCTGCTCGCTTTTCCGAATACGAAGGTCGTTCACGACCAGCGCTACGTCGACAGCGGAAAAATCATTACGACGGCTGGCCTGACTTCGGGAATCGATGGCGCCCTGCATTTGATCGCCAAGGTGGCTGGAGTCGGAGCCGCACAGTCGGCGGCCCTCCAGATGGAATACCACTGGGATCCTGATTCGCCGTTCATACGCGCTTCTCTCGCCGACAGATACCTGCCGGATGGTCTGGCTTTTGGAAAGGGAAGACTGAATGGAGCGGACTCAGTCCTCGTCTCGACTCATGGCGGGACTAACGAGTGGCAAGCGAAGATCCTGGTTTCCAAGCCACGCACTCAGGCAGAAGTGGTGGATCTTTTGCGGGCGCGAATCACAGCGAACGCAAATCGGAACGTTCAATCCATGACCGGCGCGAAGAGCTCAACCGCTTCGAGCGGATTCATACTCCGCGCGCAACAAGGCGGCCTCAGTGAGGTGCGCTGGAAGTTCAACGATGAAAAGGGACAAGCCTGGAACGGCTTGGGTCTTGTTGAGCCGGCGTCGGATCATCAGGGACAACATTCTGTGACATTCAAGCTCGCCCGCGTCGGGTGAAAGATCTGGCCTCGGATACCGGTCACCGGATACCGGGCGTAGCTTACCGGATTTTTTCCCACTGGTAGGTCATGATTTGGGAATTGCCGAGCAAAAATCGGCATTTCTCGCCGTTCGCCGATCGACATTCGGTTTCCATGACGGCCACGGGATAACCCGCAAGCTTTCCAAAAAAAGCGGCAAGCATTCCGGTAGTGATATGACACGAAGGCTCCGCATCGATGCCCTCCGGATCCGATTCCCAGCAGTTGTCCATCGATAGGGACGCGATGCCCTCGTCTTCCATCGTCTCGAATTCAACACCGCCCCATCCCGCATCGCGAAAGTATCGCGCGGCGCGATCGCCAAATTCCTCGATGGTGAGCTCGGTCGCCGAATGGGGCGTGTCCGCTGCTCCAGTTTCGGAAAGCCACTGCTCGAATGCATCGTAAACGGCGGGCCCTCCGGCGAACCCGGCCTCGCGTAACGCATCGACAGCATCGACTCCGGCTGCGAGCGTCGCCGCTCTCAACTCCTTGATAGTAGGAATCGCAATTCCGATCAGCTGTCGAGCGGCCGTGTCCGTCATTGAGGGCAAGTTATGGTAGTCGATCTAAACCGGGAACTGGGAACTGGGAACTGGTACTAGAAGCTGGCAGCCGGTTGCCAGTCCGCAGTTCCGGTAATCTGTTCCGAGTTCCCGGTTCCCGGTTCGTCGCAGCTCTCACGTCTGCTTTATTCGTCTTAATAGCTCGCTTTCGTCGATAATCTCGACTCCAATCGCTTTCGCTTTCTCGAGCTTGCTTCCCGCGTCAGCCCCCGCGACCAGAAAGCTCGTCGCTCTTGAAACGGAGTTAGTCACGCGTCCGCCTGCCTGCTCGACAACTTCTGTCGCGCGAGTGCGCGAAAGAGTCGGAAGAGTGCCGGTGATCACGACCGTCTTTCCACTGAGCGCACCGCCCGTAGCAACCGTGCGCGGCTCCGTGAAGTTCACACCCGCTTTTCGGAGCTTTTCGATGAGACGCTTCGCTGCGCCATTCCTGAAATAGGATTCCACTCCAACGGCGATGATCTCGCCGATTCCGCGCACCGCCATGATCTCTTCTTCTGACGCAGCGGCAAGCGCGTCCATAGTTCCGAAATGACGGGCGAGAAGCTGCGCCGCCATCGTGCCAACGTGTCGAATACCGAGCGCGTTCAATAATCGCGAGAGTGGCTGCTGCTTCGAGGTCTCGATTGCCGCAAGCAACGAATCTGTTCCTTTCTCCGCGTAGCCCTCGAGCGTGAGGAGCTGTTCTCGCTTCAGGAAGTAAAGATCGCCGGCGTCCTTGACCAATCCTTCATTTATCAACTGATCGATTCGCGAGTACGAAAGTCCGCGAACGTCCATTGCGCCGCGAGAAGCGAAATGCACGAGACCCTCGAGCTGTCGTCCGGGACACGCGACGTTCGGACAATAGATTGCAACTTCTTCCTCGTCCTTCTCGACGGGAGTTCCGCAGGAAGGACACTTCTTCGGCATTTTCCACGGCGGTCCGCGCGGCTCGCTCTTCTCGGGTATTGGCCCGATGATCTGCGGTATCACTTCACCCGCCCGCTTCACCTGCACGATGTCGCCAACGCGCAAATCTTTTTTGCGGACGAGATCTTCGTTGTGGAGAGTCGAGAGCTTCACGATCACTCCACCAATTTCAACAGGCTCGAGAACCGCGTAGGGATTCAGGGCCCCTGTCCGCCCGACGTTCACTCGAATGTCGAGCAATCTCGTCTCACCAATGTCGGGCGCGAACTTTCTCGCGATCGCCCATCGCGGCTCTCGTCCGCCAATCACTCCGAGCTCGTCCTGCAACGAGAGAGTGTCGACTTTCACAACTCCGCCGTCGATCGCAAAATTCAACTGACCGCGAAGACTGTGCTCGACCTCGTGCGCCCAAGCGAACACCTCTTCGAGTGTTTTTGCCCGTTTGCGATGCGGAGCCACCGGGATTCCCCATTTCTCGAGCGTTTCAAGGAGCTCCCATTGCGTCTTGAATGGAAGCGACGCGCTGTTTTCAGAAACTGCCGAATACCCGAAGAACTTGAGCGGCCGCCGCGCTGTGATGGATGGGTCGAGCATTCGCAAACTTCCCGAAGCGGAGTTACGAGGATTCGCGAACACTGGCTCGCCTGCACGCACTCGCTCTTCGTTCATTTGCTCGAAGCGATCGAACGGCATGTAGACCTCGCCGCGGATTTCGATTCGTCCCTTTGGCGCATTTCCCGCGAGCCGCAACGGAACGTCGCGGACGGTGCGAAGATTTTCAGTTACAATTTCGCCGATCAATCCGTTGCCGCGAGTGGCACCGTCGACGAAGATCCCGTCTTCATACGTGAGACTCACCGCGGCGCCGTCGATCTTCAGCTCGGCTGTATATCCCGCGTTCGAGACGTCGTCTCCTACGAGGCGAAGGAGTCTCTCCTGCCACGCCGCAAGCTCATCATCGTCGAACGCGTTGCCGAGTGAGAGCATCGGCTGAATGTGTGTGTGCTTGGCAAGCTGGGACTGGACGGCTGCTCCGATTCGCATCGTCGGGGAGTCGGGTGTGCGCAGCTCAGGATGGTCGGCTTCGATCTGCTGCAGCTCTCGAAAGAGCTCGTCGTACTCGCGGTCCGAGATCTTCGGCCGGTCGAGAACGTAGTACTGATGCGATGCCTGGTTAAGCGCTTCCCTCAGCTCGGCCGCCCTCGACGCCGGCGCGCTGTGATGCGGGCGTGAAGTGGCGTGTCGTGGTGGCTTTGTCGGCATCCGCGTCGTCGGGTTGTGATTCAGTGTGCGCGTTGAATTCGGCGCTGTCAAAGCGGATCACCCTGTTGCGTCCCAGCTCCTTGGCAACGTAGAGGGCATCATCTGCCGACCTCAACATCGCTTCAGCGTCTGAAACGCGAGGGTGCGGCCAGGCCGCGACGCCGCAGCTCATCGTTCGCTTTAACGTTCCGCCTTCGTACGAAAATGTATGCTCCTCCACGCGCTGTCGCAGCCGCTCCGCAAACGTAACCGCGGAATCCAGAACTGTTCCTGGAAGGAGAAGCAAAAATTCCTCACCGCCGTAGCGCCCAACGCTGTCGATCTCGCGCGCCTCGTGCTTCAAGATCTTCGCGAAACTCTTGAGGACTTCATCGCCGGCCTGATGCCCATAGGTGTCGTTTACTTTCTTGAAATGATCGATGTCGCACATCACACACGCTATCGGCTCGTGCAGTCGGTACGAATGCTCGAACATCTTGTGCAGCTTCGACTCGAGCGAGCGTCGATTATCGATTTCCGTGAGGCCGTCGGTGAGCGAGATCTGTAACAGCTTGTCGTTCATCTCCGACAGCTGTCGCTCGCGCTCTGCCAGCGCTTCCTGGAGCGCCTTGATGCGAAGCAGCGACTTCACCCGAGCCTCGAGCTCGGCAAAGTTGATCGGCTTGGTAACGTAATCGTCCGCGCCCGCTTCGAAGCCGGCCACCATTCGCTCGGTGGAATCGAGGGCGGTCTGCATGATCACCGGAATGAATGGAAGCGAATCGTTCGCCTTGATACGGCGAACCACCTCGAGGCCATCAACCTTCGGCATCATCACGTCGAGCAGCACCAGGTCGGGCAACCATCCCTCGATTGTCTCGAGTGCAGCCTCTCCGTCCTGCGCTCCTTTTACCTCGTAGCCGCGCGCTTCGAGCCGAGCCTTCAGGACTTCTACGTTGTCCTCATGATCGTCAACGACGAGAAGTCGTTTTTTTGTGTCGTTCCTAGTGGCCATTATTGCGGCCGAGGAATCGCTGAACTTCGGCGACGACTGCCCTTGGCTCGCAGGGCTTCGCAAGATATCCGTCACACCCTACTTCGTACGCCTTCTCGCGGTCCGATGCAAGGGCGTGCGCTGTCAAAGCGATGATTGGGATGTGTTTCGTCGCCGGATCATGCTTCAGGACCTGCGTCGCTTCCCAGCCATCGATGATCGGAATCGATATGTCCATCAAAATCAAATCGGGTTTTCCGGACCTGGCTTTGGATATACCCTCTTCGCCATTCCAGGCTTCGGTCACGTTGTATCCGAAGTGTTTCAGAATGGTTGAATAGACGATTCGATTGTCCTCGTTGTCTTCGACGAGCAGTATAGTTTTACCAGACTCACTCATCCACTTGCCTCGCATGGGTATTGCAAGCCCAGTAGAAGAGCAAAATTCTTACCATACCGTCTCCGATTCTCATGTACACTCCTTCATCTGACGCCGGTCCAACGGATTCCGAGCCGGTTGTTCGCCCTTCCGGCTCTTCCTATCGAAATGTCCCGGACGCGCGATCGGTCAGCATGCTGGGTCTTGGCATGGTCATCGGCGTGGCGATTGGTGCTGGAATCGCCCTATTGACCGCGCCCAGAAGCGGCGAGGAGATGCGCGACAGCATTCGCGATCGGGTGCGCCACATCCGGGGTAAAGACGATGCCTGGACCAAGCTGCAACGGGAGCTCAAGCGGGCCGTGAAAGTCCGCCGTCGGAGCGCACTCGAAAAGAAAAGAATCGAGGATGAGAAGGCGCTCGAGAAAGAACGAGCTGAGCGAGACGCTCGTGTCGCTGCCACTTGAACTTCAACCCCAGGTCCGAGGTCTCAACCGGTCAGGGAACAAGGTACGAGGCGAGGTCTGAGGCCTGACCTCGCACCTGGCAACCTCGACTGCTCAGACCTGGGACCTGTTGTTCACTTCATTCTTTCAATGTCGGCCTGAATGTCCCCTTTGAATCGAGGATCGTTGTAATCAGTCGAGGGGAGTTTCAAGCCAATGTTCCATTGCTCCCTGGCTTTCTCTTTTTGTCCGACATCTCGATAGACCTCGCCCATGTCGAGCCGATGTACGACTCGCTGCGGCTCGGCGGCGACAGCCGCTTCCATGTAGCGGGCGGCGTTGCTCCAGCTCGCCTCCCCAAAAACTTTACCGCCGAGAATACTCTTCGCGATCAGGCGAACAAAAGAGTTGAGTCGCATGATCTCCGCATTCCAAACGCCCATGATATGCAGACATCCCGCGTGCTCGGGCTTGAGTCGCAAACACTCCATCGCGTGAGTGTGCACGTCCGTCCCGTATTTCACGCGACTTCTCGCGCTCTGAGTCAGAGCTGTTTTGCCGAGTACCCAGGCGAGCACGAAGTGGCCTTCGGCATCGTTGGGGTTCGCCTCGACCGCTCTCCGCGCATATTGTTCGCCGGTGGCGAACATCGCGTTTCGTTTGGCTTCGGACGCTTGGGGAATTCCGTAGTCGATGGCGGAGCGTGAAGCCTTCCAGAGCGCTTCGTAGTTTTTCGGGTCTGCGGCGGCTGCTTTCTGGTAATGTTCCAACGCGGCGGGTTCTTCCAAAGCTGCGTAGGCGCGATCACCCGCCGCGATTTCGTCGGCAGCACTTTGACCGAGTGCTGTCGAAGAAACGGCGAATAGCATCACTGCTGTGCAAACATTCAGGCGCATGAAATTCTCCAGGAGACAACTAGTGGCACCTTGGTGGAATACCCCCCGCGAAGCCGAATGATCGTTCCTCGAATCATCGAGCGGAAGCGCGACGGCGGTCGCATCGGCGATGCCGAATGGCGCGAGCTGATCAACGCGTACACTGCCGGTGACGTACCCGACTATCAGATGTCGGCGTTGCTCATGGCGATTTTCTTTCGCGGTCTCGATGGTGAAGAGACGTACGCTCTCACGGACGCGATGCTTGCCAGCGGCTCCGTTCTGGATCTCGCGGAAGTGAAAGTGCCGCGAATCGACAAGCATTCGACAGGCGGCGTCGGCGACAAGGTTTCCCTCGTGATCGCACCGCTCGTAGCGTCACTCGGCATCGCGGTTCCGATGATGTCGGGAAGAGGATTGGGTCACACGGGAGGAACCCTCGACAAGCTCGAGTCGATTCCCGGCTTTCGGACCGATCTCTCACTCGATCGTGCGAAAGCACAAGTCGAGTCGATCGGATGCGCGATGATCGGCCAGACGGGAGAAATCGCGCCCGCCGATCGAAAGCTTTACGCTCTTCGCGATACGAGCGCGACTGTCGAGGCAGTTCCCCTCATCGCGGCGAGCATCATGAGCAAGAAGCTCGCAGAGGGACTGACCGGTCTCGTTCTCGATATCAAACGTGGGTCGGGATCCTTCATTACCGACGAAAAAAGCGAGCTGGCGTTGGCGCGCGCGATGATCGATCTGGGTGCGCGGAGAGACTGTCCGACGATCGCTTTGTTCACGGCGATGGATCGTCCTCTCGGTTTCGCGTGCGGAAATTCTCTCGAGGTGATCGAGTCGATCGAAGCGCTGAGAGGTGAAGGGCCGGATGATCTCATGAAGGTCACGTTCGCGCTCGCTGCCGAAATGCTTTTTCTCGCCCAGAAAGTTTCGACGCCCGACGATGCGTGGCCGCTGCTTCGCGATGCAGTGACTTCGGGCCGAGCCCTCGAAAAATTCGGCGAGATAATCGAAGGTCAGGGCGGCGATCGCGGCGTGATCGATGATCAAACGCGTTTGCCCACGGCGCCATTCCGCGCGGAGTACAAGGCACCGCGCGATGGTATCGTCGCGCGGGTTTCGCCCCGCGTCGTTGGGCATGGGATCATTTCACTAGGCGGCGGGCGCCGCACGATGGACGACGACGTCGATCCAGCAGTCGGGTTTGTCATCCCGATCAAGCCCGCCGACCACGTAAAGAAAGGGCAGGCGATCGGAACCATTTACGCGCGCGACGAACACGGGCTCGCGGTGGGTAAGCGGGCTTTGTCGGAAGCGATTCTAATCGCCGACGCGCACGTTGCGCCGTTAGAGCTGATTTCGCATCGCATCACCGCAACGAGTCGTGAGAAATGGAAAGGTCCTCAGTCCCACGACGATGCGAAGGAAGACGAGCAAGATGGCGTCGTGCTCATACCACCCCCGGTCTGAACGTCACAAGGAATTTCCTGAGCTGGACGATTGGTTCGGCGATCGCGTCGATCATCGGCGTGACGGCCTGCGCTGCGCCGCACGTTCCACCGCCCGTCAGCACTTCCTGTTCGCTCCAGACCGCGTATCGCGCTGACGTCGATGCGCTTTGGTTCGCTGTTCGCGATCGCTACGTGTATTTGCGCGAAAAGCCGGTAGACTGGCAGCGCGCGCGTTTGATCTATGACAAGCAGGCAGACACGGTCACTTCGCGACGAAGCCTGGTCGGTGTTCTCGAGCGGATGCTGGATGAATTGTACGATGCACACGCAACGCTTCGCACGAACACGGCACAGTCGTTCCGCATTGTGCCAAGTGGGGCCGATCTCTGGGCGGAGTGGCGCCGGGGAAAAGCGATCGTGACCGCGGTTCGCCCCGGCTTCGCTGCAGAGCAGGCTGGAATCCGTCCCGGAATGAATGTGCTCGCGATCAACGGCGTTCCGATCGACGATGCAGTTTCTGCTCGGCTCGGCGCAGCCCTCACGAAGGGGACCGACGATGCCCGACAGTGGGCTTTGCTGTCCGCCCTCGCGGGTCGGCATGACATACCGCGTGCGTTTCGTGTCGCATTGTCGGACGGGAAGGTGAGTGATATCGTCGTCGACGAACCTGGCAGACATGAAGTTGATGCTGCCGACAATCTTCCGCCGGTCGAATGGCGACTGATCAATGGATCTATCGCCTATGTTCGGCTCAACGCTCTCGGAGTCGAGCGAAGCGTCCCTGCTTTCGATTCTGCGCTCGCCGCGTTACGCGGTAGCAAGGGACTCGTTCTCGATCTTCGCAATACGCCCGGTGGAGGAAACACGAGCGTCGCAGAGCCGATTATGGGTCGGTTGATCTCGCGCGAGGAAGGTTATCAACGAGTAATCCCGCGCGCCGAGTCTGCGTATGTGAGGCGAGTGTCACCGCGAGGACCGTGGAGTTATACGAACCCGGTCGTCGTGTTGGTTAATCGCTGGACTGGAAGCATGGGTGAGGGAATGGCGATCGGACTCGATGGGATGCATCGGGCAACTGTTGTCGGTACGCCAATGGCCGGTCTCGCCGGCGCAGTCGACGACATCACGCTACCATGTTCCGGATTCCGCGCCGGCCTGCCGACGGCTCGCCTCACGCATATCGACGGCACACCACGCGAACGCTGGGTGCCGTCAATTGTTGTCGATCTTCTTACCGCGCCAGCGAGTGCGGATCCGATTCTGGAGCGCGCTCTCCAACTTCTCTAATCGCATCGCACCCGTTTTACCTCGCGATACGCGCCACTCGTCGCAACAAAAACATCTCTCACCTCATCCGATCGCATCTGACGTGCGCGCTCATCTAGCATGCGATTTACAAATAAACCTTTGATCAGAGAGATCTTGTGATGATTGAAAAGTTAAGAGTTGGATTGTTGGGAGGCATTGTGCTGCTTGCGGCCTGTTCGGCCGACACGCTGACGACGGTGCCGGGTCGACCCTTGCAGGATCAGGGATCGTCGAGCATGCCCGAGGCGACGCCCGATTCGTTGAGGATTCTCCCGAACGAGGTAGTCGGCGGCGGCCCCGGGTCTCCGAGCGGCACCGTGTACGTGGGAGCTACTACATCGTTCGATCGATTCCTGCATGTGACGAGCAACAATCCACAGGTACTGCCGTTCCTTCCAAGCGGGACAACCCTCGCCGCAAACACCACGCGTGCAAACGTTCAGATCATTCCGCAGCAGGTGTCCGCGCGAACCGTCGTAACCGTTTTCGTTACCGGAAATGGTGTGACTGTCTCCGCAGACCTCATCGTGGATCCGCCCGGAACCCCACCGCCG
Source organism: Gemmatimonadaceae bacterium (assembly GCA_046262875.1). Taxonomy (GTDB): domain Bacteria; phylum Gemmatimonadota; class Gemmatimonadetes; order Gemmatimonadales; family Gemmatimonadaceae; genus UBA4720. The sequence goes on from JBHELX010000014.1 coordinate 59,954, forward strand.
CCGCCATCGCTGTCATCGTTCGTGGTCAATCCAAGTACCGTTGATGCGGGTGTAACGGCGACAGGTACAGTGACTCTTCCCACTGCCGCGCCATCAGGCGGACTGGTTGTCGCGCTGAGTAGCAGGATTCCGAAATCCGCCTCAGTCCCACCCAGTGTAACAGTTCCCGCCGGCGCGACTCAGGTGAGTTTTCCAATTTCTACCTTCGCCGGTTTCCCGAATAGCACGACAAGCTTCCTGCTGAGCGCAAGCAATGCGAACACTGTCATCAACAGCTCGATAACGGTTGTAACCGGCGGGACGACAACTTCCCCATTGCCGGCGCCATCGCCCGTAAGTCCGAATGCAGATCAGAGATTTGCTGCGGGCAGTATCGTGACCTTTGATTGGACAGACGTCGCCAACTCTGCGAGCTACGAGATCCAGATCGACGACAAGGACACGTTCCCGGCTCCGCTCGTTGCGAGCGCAAATGTCACATCTTCCGAAGTGCAGATTGCAAACCTTCCTACTCGGACGATGTGGTGGCGTGTCCGAGGGATTGCTTCCGACGGGACAATCGGATCGTGGTCGGGCGTTCGTCGATTCGAATTGAAGTAAGGGATAGCTGCTTTGAGACGCAGATGGGGCACAGTCACCTGTGCCCGATCTGTGTCATCTGTATTGTCACAGCCGTAACTAATCGATCACAGAACTCAGATATCGAGGTTGCCCGCGAACTTCGCGTTCTCTTCGATGAACTGTCGCCGCGGCTCGACTTCGTCTCCCATCAACATCTGAAAGGTCGCGTCAGCTAACACCGCGTCTTCCATCGTGACTTTGAGAATCGTTCGCGTCTCAGGATCCATCGTCGTATTCCAGAGCTGCAGCGGATTCATTTCGCCTAGACCCTTGTAGCGCTGGATGTTCGGACCCTTTCCGTCGCCGTTGCCGAGACGGGCGACATACTCGTCGCGCTCCTTCTCATCGTACGCGTAGAACTCGTCCTTCCCCTTCGCGACGCGATAGAGGGGCGGCTGGGCGATGTAGACATAGCCGGCTTCAATAAGTTCCGGCATCTGCCGGAAGAAAAACGTCAGCAAGAGAGTGCGAATGTGCGCGCCGTCCACGTCGGCATCCGTCATCAGGATGCATTTGTGATAACGCACGTTCTCGATAGTGAATTCTTCTTTGATGCCTGCGCCAATTGCTGTGATGATCGTCCGGATTTCCTCGTTCGACAAAACCTTGTCGATTCGCGCGCGCTCGACGTTGAGAATCTTTCCGCGGAGAGGAAGAATCGCCTGGAATGCGCGATTGCGACCCTGTTTTGCCGAACCCCCGGCGCTATCGCCTTCGACGAGATAGATCTCGCATAACGCCGGATCGCTCAGCGAGCAATCGGCGAGTTTTCCCGGAAGATTGCCGACATCGAGAGCGGATTTCTTGCGCGTGAGATCGCGCGCCTTTCGCGCAGCCTCCCTCGCCCGCGCAGCCGAGACTGCTTTCTCGATCACGATGTTCGCAACGCGCGGATGCTCCTCGAGGTAAGCGCCGAGCATTTCGTTGACGACGGTCTTCACCGCGCCTTCGACTTCCGAGTTGCCGAGCTTGGTTTTTGTCTGTCCCTCGAACTGTGGCTCGTTGACTTTCACGGAGAGAACGGCGGTCAATCCTTCTCGCACGTCGTCACCGCTCAACGTGAAATCAGCCTTCTTGAGCGCGTTCGACTTCGATGCGTAAGCGTTGATAGTTCGCGTCAGGGCGGCCTTGAAGCCGGTGAGGTGCGTTCCACCCTCGTGCGTATTGACGTTGTTCACGAACGAGAAAACGTTCTCGTTGTATCCATCGTTGTACTGGAACGCGAGCTCGATTCCGATGTCGTCGCGCTGAGTGTCGATGTAGACGATCTCATTGTGCAGCGACTTCTTGGTCGCGTTGAGGAACTGCACCATCTCCTTCAGACCGCCCTTGGCCATGAAGGTTTCCTGTTTCTCCTGCCCCTCGCGCTCGTCGCCCAGTCTGATTTCGACGCCCTTATTGAGAAAGGAGAGCTCACGCAGGCGATTCGCCAGCGTGGCGTAATCAAAGCGCAGCTCGGTAAAAATTTCGGGATCGGGCTTGAACCAGACTTTGGTGCCGCTGTCGTTCGCGCCCGTCTTTCCTGTGACCGTGAGCTTCGTTCGCGTTTTCCCTCTCACGAAATCCATGTAGTGCTCTTTCCCGCCGCGCTTCACCCACACCTTGAGTTGCTCCGAGAGAGCATTCACAACCGAGACGCCAACCCCGTGCAGTCCGCCGGAAACCTTGTACATGGTCTTGTCGAACTTTCCACCGGCGTGAAGAACAGTCATCGCCAGCTCGAGGCCTGGGATTTTCTCGGTGGGATGCACGTCTACCGGAATACCTCGGCCGTTGTCTGCGACTGTGATGGAATCATCGGCGTGGATCACGAGGCTGAGCTTGGTCGCGAAGCCCGCAAGCGCTTCGTCGATCGAGTTGTCTACAACTTCGTATGCAAGGTGATGGAGGCCGCGCGAGGAGGTTGAGCCGATGTACATCCCGGGACGTTTTCTAACAGCATCGAGTCCCTTCAAAACCTGAATTTGTCCAGCGTCGTATCGCGGTTCGCTGGCTGTTGCAGTCTTCGGCATTATGTCTGGTTAAGCGGAAAGGAGACACCGAACACATCCCGAAAAAGGGACTGTTCCGATTCCTCTAAATGTACAATTCGGCGGGGCCGAACGCAATCTAAATCTTGGGTACTAAGCCTTTATCTCTAAAGCACTTACCGCTTCAGTTGGAAACGGATTTTTCTGACCCGTCGAGCACTCCCGCGAACGTTGAGAAGACGTATCAGCTCGGGCTCCATGAGCGACAGCTCGTTCATCCAGGCATTTGTCGATACCGCAACCAAAAGTGTCCCGTCAGTTGTGATGGAAAGTGCTTCGGTCACGCGCGCAATCTGTGTTCCCACTACATCATGCCAATCGTCAATCGTGCTCGATTGATTGACACGCTGACTCAATCCCTTGTCGACAAGAAATTTCGACACGGCCTTTCCGATCGGCTCGGGTGTCACGCGTTTGTCGGGTTTTTTTCTCTTCATGCCGCAGTTGGAAAGATCTTTCCTGCTTCGATGCGAACACGCTCGAGCCACACGAGCTCGTCTGGAATATCCGCTGCCCGCGGGAGCGCGAGAATCGTCTGGCCGAGTCCGGTGTTCTCGAGCAGCTCGAGAATTCGGGCCGATCGTTTGACGTCGAGCTCCGCGAATGGATCGTCGAGAAGCAGCATCGGCTCGAGGCTATACGCATCTCGCAAAGTTGCCGCCTCGAGTATCCTCAGCGCGATTGCCGCCGTGCGTTGCTGTCCCGCCGACCCGAACGAGCGAAGCTCGCGGCCAGCTAATGTGAGCTGAAGATCGTCGCGATGCGGACCCGCGTGCGTGAGACCGCGCCGGATGTCATGAGGGCGCTGCCGCTCGAGCGCTGCAGCAAGCAGCTCTCTCGTTTCTTCTTCGCGTGCGACCGAGCTGTGATACGCCATGCGCGGATCGCCGTCTTCACCGATCGTTACGCAGATCCTCGTGAAGTCAGGCGAGTGTTCGGCCACCCAGCGAGCGCGCTCGCAAGCGATAACGGCGCCTGAATCCGCGAGCGCTGGTTCCCACGCCGCAACGGCATCGGCACTTCCTGAATTTCGCGCTGCGTCACGCAACGCGGCGTTTCGCTGCATCAGAGACGACCGGTAATTCTGAAGCGCGTTGAGATATCGCTTGGACGTCAGCGCAAGAACCAGGTCGAGGTACCGGCGGCGTTCGCCCGGAGATCCAGCGACGAGCTGAATGTCTCGCGGAGAGAACATCACCGACGGCAACCCGCCGAACGCATCACTCATCCTGGGCAACGCGATGCTGTCGAGCGAGACGCGCTTCTTTTTTCCATTGAGATCGAATCCGACTCCAAGATCGTGTTCAATGTCAGTGCGCGCGGAGAGTGCGATGTGAAATCCTCGCGTACCAAATCGGACGAGGTCCTGATCTCGTGCTCCGCGCGCGCTGCGGAGCACCTGCAAGTAATAAATCGCCTCGAGAAGATTCGTTTTTCCCTGACCGTTTTCGCCAACGATTGCGAGTCCGGTCTCGGGGAAACTCAAGTCCACTCTCTCGAGATTTCGGAAGTCGCGAATGGCCGCCTTTCGCAGCCAGACGCGTGGCTCAGTCATTTCCCCGTAAACTCCGGCGCTCGCTTCTCGAGAAACGCCTTTGTTCCTTCGCGCATGTCGCTCGTTCCTGCGAGCATCGAAAAAAGATTCGCCTCGAGGGCGAGACCCGCTTCGAGAGACATGTCGAGTCCGAGCGTGACTGCTTCGATACATGCAGCGACCGCGAGTGGACCGTTGGCCAATATCTGCTTCATCATCTCCGTGGCAACGGGGATCAGTGCATCAGCAGCGACAACCCGGTTCACCAATCCAACGCGATTCGCCTCGGCCGCGTCGATTGTCTCGCCGGTGAGCAGGAGTTGGAGCGCGCGTCCCTGTCCAACGAGTCGCGCGAGTCGTTGAGTTCCCCCATAGCCTGGGCAGAGTCCGAGCTTCACCTCAGGTTGGCCGAATTTGGATTGTTCGGACGCGATTCTGATGTGGCAGGCGAGAGCCAACTCACATCCACCGCCAAGTGCGAAGCCGTTGATCGCGGCGATGACCGGCTTTGGCGACGTCTCGAACAGCCGAAAAACTCTTTGGCCTTCCATTGCCAGCTTGCGAGCGGAAACGGCGTTTTCTTTCGCTAATTCGGCGATGTCGGCGCCCGCTATGAATGCTCGTCCCGCACCGGTAACGATCAGGCCGCGGATGTCCTCGCGATCGCGAACTTCACTGATTGACTGACCGAGCTCGCGCATCGTCTCGGCGTTCAGCGCGTTGAGCTTGTCGGGTCGATTTACAGTGAGGGTCGCGATTCCGCCGCTCGCGGCGAGAGTCACTGATTGGTATGGCATGGCGCGCGAGTTGGAGTCCGGTGTAATGTACGCCAGAAACTACAACTGCGGACTGCGGACTGCGGATGAACTACGGACTCCGGATGAACTACGGACTAAGGACTAACTTCGGACTGATTCCTTCCGCAGTCCGTAGTTTTTTCGCAGTACGCAGTCCGCAGTTGTAGCTCATGGCTCAACAGTGGATTCTTCGAAAAGGCTCGAAGGATAGTGGCTTTCGTTACCTCGGTGCGAATGGCAGGAAGGTTGCCTCGAAGGAGCTGGTGCGCATCGACGCGCTGAGGATTCCGCCGGCATGGAAGGACGTTCACGTCGCGGTGAGCTCGAGAGCTCCCGTGCAGGCGTGGGGATTCGACGCGCGCGGGCGAAAGCAGTATCGCTATCACACTCGCGCGGTGGAAAAGGGAGAGCTCGCCAAGCATTATCGCGTTCGTCAGCTCGCGAGCGATCTTCCGAAACTGAGGCGCACGCTGCGTGATGATTTCGGTCGCGGCGATTTCTCGAAGGAACGCGTCTTCGCTGGCATAGTCCTGCTGATATCGGACGCTTTCTTCAGAGTAGGAAGCGATCGCTACGAACGCGAGAACAATACGTTCGGCGTTACGACTCTTCGAAAGTCACATGTGAAGATTGTCGATGATTCCGTTGAGTTCGATTTCCGCGGAAAACGCTCGATTAGACAGAAGCGGCCGTACAAAGCTTCGCCGAGGATGTTGGCATTCATTCGATCGATGATGCGCACTCCTGGTCAACGATTGTTTCGCTACAAGCAGGACGGTGAGTGGGTCAACGTCACGGCGCGCGATGTGAACGAATACATTCGGAGCCTGGCGGATTTTCCGTACACCGCGAAGGATTTTCGCACGTGGGGCGGAACGCTACGCATGGCAATCGTTCTCGCGGACCTTCCTGAGGGGAAGAATGAGCGCGCGCGGAAGAAGAGCGTCGCGCAAGCCGTTCGCTTCGTTGCGTCGGAGCTGCACAACACGCCGGCGATAGCGCGCAAATCGTATGTGCATCCTGTTCTGATTACGCGATACGTTCAGAACGGCGCGACGATCGAGGTAAGGCATCCCACGCGATCGATGCGCAGTGAAAAGCGGTTCAGGCATACTCCCGAAGAGAGAGCCCTTATCGATTTTCTCGCGCAGTATTTTCCTGAACGTCGAAAAGAACGGCGACCCGTTGACTCCGAGGAGAATCGATGAATCTCGCTACGCTGGCGCGTGTTGGAATCATTGGTGCGCTGTGCACTGGCGCTGCAGCGTGTACAACCAAATCTCCCGAGACTGAGTTGACACCCACTCCGCTGGCGATCACCAACGAAGAGGACACACTCAAGACTCCAACGGGCGACGTGTTTGGAACTCTGGAGCTGGCTGCTGCAAGGCAACCTGTGCCTGTTGCTCTGATCATTGCCGGCTCAGGTCCAACTGATCGCAATGGCAACACTCCCGCGCTGCCCGGGAGCAACAACAGTCTCAAGATGCTGGCCGATGGATTAGCGTCGCGTGGAATCGCATCGCTTCGATACGACAAGCGCGGAATCGCTGCGAGCAGAGCCGCGATGACGACCGAGGCAGATCTCCGCTTCAATAATTTCATCGAGGACGCTGAGGCGTGGATAAAGCAGCTGCGCGCCGACAAGAGATTTTCAACGATCACGGTGATTGGCCACAGCGAAGGGTCGCTGATTGGGATGGTAGCGGCGCGCGAAGCCGGCGCTGATGGGTATGTCTCGCTCGAGGGAGCCGGCCGAAAAGCTCAGGACATTCTCGCTGAGCAGTTGAAGGCCCAGCCGCTGCCACCAGAGATGTTCGCGCAAATTCAGCGCATTCTCGCATCGCTTTCCGCCGGGTCGATTCCCCCGCCCGATTCTGTTCCACCGGTCCTTGCCCCGCTTTTTCGCGCGAGCGTCATGCCCTATCTCGTATCATGGTTCAAATACGATCCCGCCGAGGAAATCGGTAAACTCGACATTCCGGCGCTGATCATTCAGGGAACCACAGACATTCAGACTTCAATGACCGACGCGCAGGCGCTCGCCGCCGGCAACAAGTCGGCGAAGTTCGTTCAAATCGAAGGGATGAACCACATTCTCAAGGAAGTGAGCGGAGACCGCTTGGCGCAGATTCCGAAATACAGCGATCCCACACTGCCCGTTGTCCCGTTGCTGCTCGATGATATCGCGGCCTTCATCACGTCGGTTCATAAAAAGACATGAGAATTCTCCGCAGACTTTTATTTGCGACTTTGTTGGTTTCTGTCGCGCTAGTTTCGTCTCCATTAGGCGCGCAAGTGAAACACTCGGCTCCGCGCGACAGCTGGTTCGGATCAGACAAAGTCAAACACTTTCTGATGTCGGCTTTCATCGAAAGCCTGACGTTCAGCGGACTTCAAGCTGCGGGTGCTCATCGTAATGCTTCATTCGCGGGTGCGATTGGTATGACTGCGGTGTTCGGAATTGGGAAGGAGATCCACGACAAGCGACGAAGCGGGCCGTTCAGTCTCCATGACATCGCGTGGGATGCGGCCGGTGGCGGGTCAACGTACCTGATGCTCCGGCATACGCAGCATTGAGGCTGGCGAGGCTGGCTACGATCTCGCCCAACCGGAAATGACCTGGTGAGACCAGCGAGAATTACATAACTGCGCCTTTTCTTTTTTTTTGACTACGGAACCGCGGGCACAGCTTCGCATTTGCGCTGTTTAAATAAAGATCAAGCCGTAGTTCCGTGGTTCTCGCTGGTCTCGCTGGTCTCACCAGGCCATTTCCGCTTGGACCCAATCGTAGCCTGTCGAGCGTCCCGCACGATATATTCAGCATCGTGAAAGCAAGAACCAAGTTCCTGGTCGGAGGACTCGTTGTCCTCGGTACGGCCGGCTATCTCATGGCCAGCTCGATCCGTGACACGGCTGTCTATTATCTCACGCCTGCTGAGCTTAGTGCGAAAACGGTTTCCGATCCAACGTTCTTCAACACCGGCGTGAAAGTGGGGGCGCGCGTAGTTCCCGGATCCATCAAGCGTGACCCAGGCGGCCGCGAAACTGCCTTCGCGATGACCGATGGCGCGAAATCATACAACGTCATATATCGCGGGATCACGCCAGACACATTCACCGACGGCGTTGACGTTGTTGTCGAAGGACGACTCGGGCGCGATGGAACTTTCCGCGCGACTACTCTGCTCGCGAAATGCGCCTCGCGCTACGAGAACGCGCCGGAGAAGGGAACCGCAAAGTATAAATCGACGCCGGGCTATCGCGCCGCGGCCGCCGAAAAGCGAGCGTGATTCTAGTTGGTGAGCTGTCGCTCTGGGTCGCCCTCTTGATGGCGACCTGGGCCGGCACCGTTTCTTTTGCCGGTGGATCCCTGGGACGACGCGACCTTGTCGCAAGTGGCGAACGAGCGATCTACGCTACGCTCGCGATGGTCGTTCTGGCTTCACTCGGTTTGTGGACCGCGATTTTCACCCACGACTTCTCGTTCAAGTACGTCGCGTCATTCACCAGCGCGAATCTTCCAAAAGCGTATCTCTTCACGGCCTTCTGGGCGGGACAGGCGGGATCGCTCCTCTTCTGGTGCCTCATTCTTTCGATCTACTCGGCGATTGCGATCTATACAAACCGAAATCGCAATCGCGTGCTCATGCCTTATGTCGCCGGCACGCTCGCCGTCGTTCTGATTTTCTTTCTCGCGACGATGTGCTTCGGCGCGAATCCGTACGAGCGACTCGATTGGATTCCACCCGACGGGCGCGGAATGAATCCCCAATTGCAAAATCCGGGGATGGCGATTCATCCGCCGAATCTTTACCTCGGATACGTCGGGACGACGATTCCATTCGCATTTGCGATCGCCGCACTTCTCACACGTAAGCTCGATGCCGAGTGGCTGGCCGCGGTGCGAAAGTGGGCGCTCCTCGCGTGGTTCTTCAACACAACTGGAATTCTGCTCGGCATGTGGTGGGCGTACGTCGAGCTCGGATGGGGTGGCTACTGGGCATGGGATCCCGTCGAGAATGCATCGCTTCTTCCGTGGCTCGTGAACACCGCGTTCCTGCATTCGATCATGGTGCAGGAGAAACGTGGAATGCTGAGAAAATGGAATGTCACTCTGGTCGTCACGACGTTCCTGCTTGCGATTTTTGGAACGTTCATTACGCGCAGCGGCATTATCTCGAGCGTGCATTCGTTTGCTCAATCGCCCGTCGGCAAGTGGTTCGCCGCGTTCCTGATAATTGGAATTGTCGTAACAGCCTACCTCGTGACCACTCGTCTGAAAGATCTCGAGGCGAAGGCCGAGCTCGAGAGCATGGTCAGTAGAGAGGCGGCGTTTCTCTACAACAATTTGATTCTCGTCGGAATCGCGTTCTCGGTATTGTGGGGCACACTCTTTCCGATAATCAGCGAAGCTGTCCGCGGTCAGAAAATCACCGTCGGCCCGCCGTTCTTCAACGCGGTCAATATTCCCCTCGGTTTGTTGCTACTCCTGCTCACGGGAATCGGCCCGCTGATCGCATGGCGCCGCGCATCGGTCGCAAACCTTCAGCGCCAATTCGTCGGACCGGTGGTCGCCGGCATCACGACGCCATTTGTCCTCCTGTTGTTTGGAATGCGCGACTTCGCTGCACTTGTAGCGTATTCATTCGCTGCATTCGTGGCGATGACGGTGGTGCAGGAGTTCTACAAAGGAATTGGCGCACGAATGCGCATGTACGCCGAAGGAATTTTCGACGCGTTCATGAGACTCATTGCGCGGAACCGGAGGCGTTACGGCGGATACATCGTGCACATGGGTGTCGTCGTGGTATTCTGCGGCTTCGCTGGTCTCGCATTCAAGAAGGAATACGACCTCACGTTCAAGCCCGGCGATGCCCGCGAAGTTGTCGATCCATGGGGGCACAAATGGAAATTCGTCAGTCAGGGAGTGTCGCAATACGACGCGCTCAATCGCCATGTGACGGCACTTGGGCTGGAAGTCAGTCGCGATGGGCAACCAGCGGGAGTGATGTCGACGGAAAAACGGCAGCATGTCGACAGTCGCGGTGAGCCGACCTTCGAGCCTTCTACAGAAGTCGGCATCCGGAGCTCATTCAGAGAGGACGTGTACATCGTTCTCGCGGGCGTCCGCGCGGACGAAAGCGCAGAAATGCGCGTCACCTTCAACCCTCTCGTTCGCTGGGTGTGGCTCGGCGGCATGCTCATGGCGATCGGCGGTTTGATCGTGATGTGGCCGCAAGCGCGAAGACGCCGTGTGCAAGGCGGATACGCGGCGACGATGGAACCTCGCAAGCCAGCCGAAAAGCCGCGCGACCTAGTCGGGGTCTGATGCACAGCCGAAGAGAATTTCTCGCCGCTGCCGCCGGCGCGATGAGCGTCGCGTTGACGAACGTTCAGCGCGCGTCTGCTCAAACCGTGACGCAGACTTTCTCCGGTCCGATGGAACAGGACGCATATCTCCCTGTCAAGCTGACGGCAAAACCCGGTGCGCGCCCATCGATGACAGATGCGCAACGTGACGATCTCGAGCACCAGATCAAATGTCAGTGTGGTTGTCCGCTCGACGTGTACACGTGTCGCACCACGGACTTCTCATGTAGCGTCTCGCCGGCGATGCACGCCGATGTAATGGGCCTGGTCGATGGCGGCTACGCCGCGAAAGAAATTCTCGCGGCATTCCAGAAAGTTTATGGCGAGCGCGTATTGATGTCGCCCGTAAAAACAGGATTCAACTGGCTCGGGTATGTGACGCCGTCGATCGCTCTCGCAACCGGCGCAGTCGTCGTCTTTGCTCTCATCCGCCGCTGGGGAGAACGAGCGTCGCAGCACCCGGCACCGGTTGCAGTCGCCGCTGACGCGACTCCAGCCGAGCTCGAAGCAATCAGCGCAGCGTTGAAGGACGACAGTTGATTCCACTTCTCGTTGGCGCTCTGCTGTCGCTCATCGCGCTGTCGTTCGTTCTCTATCCACTGTTGTTCGATTCGAAGTCCGTTTCGGTGCTGCATCAGGAGAGCGCGGAGCCTCAGCGCAATCCCGCGCTCGAGGCGCTTCGAGAGATTGAATTCGATCGCGAGACCGGCAAGCTCTCGGACGCCGACTACTCTGCGCTCAAAACCGAATACACTCAGCGAGCAGTCACTGTCATGCGTGCGGGTGGTAATCCGGTTTGCCCGAACTGCGGTCCCCGACCAGAAAGGGATGCTGCGTTCTGCTCCAATTGCGGGGAGAAAACGGATTTAATCGATTTCGGCCGATGAGGTGCGGAAAGCGTGCCCTACCACAGCTCACACACGCGTCTCATCCGTTCTATTCGACGGATCCGTTTTCTATACTTCGAGCGCTTCCAGTCTCTTGAGCGCGACGCGAATTGGGATAATCGTCGCTGCGCAGCAGAGAATTCCCGCGAGTCCAAAACCAATCACCATCTCGAATGTACTCGACTCTGCGCCAAAGGCTCGCGAGGTGAGATAGCTAAAAACCGGACGGGCTTCGAGCAGGATCACGCCGCCGATCATCACAATCGAAGCCATCATGAACAATAGCCCGCCGAACGACGTCGGAATCTGCGCGGCGTTCTCCGTCTCGAACCGCGGATACATCGTGCCAAATCCAATCGCGAGGCCAGCGATGGCGAAAGTCATCATCGTGATCGTAAAAATCGACACAAGCATGATGAATTGAGTGACGTGCATCAACATTCCGGTCACGACCACCAATGCGAGGGCCATCACCAGCAGCGGAATTGTCCCAACCCAGAACTTCGACCAGAGCAGCTCGCGCATCGCGAGCGGACTCGACCGAAGCAGCCACATCGTTCTGCCTTCGAGACTGATTCCCGGGAAAATGAAGCGCGCAGCAATCGACGCGAGAACAAAACCCGCGAGCACGAGGTTCAGAAACGGAATGAGGTTCGAAACAAAGAACGTCACGCCGCCGCCATGAATCGGCAGCAGCTTGATGTTAATGACGTACACCACGACGAGCACGCCGAGCAAAATGAGCTGCGACCATTGAGTTGCGTCGCGAAAGAACAGTCGCAGCTCCTTGAGAACGAGCTCGCGACGAACGATTCCGAGCGGAGACAGAATCTTCTTCAGAAGAAGTGATGGCTTCTTTTGCGTGGCGTACAACTCGGCGCCTTCCTGCGCCTTCGTGAATCCTTTCGAGTACAGTTGACGGTGCAGGATCGCGCCGAGCGCGAGAAACGCCGCCGATGTCGAAGACAAGAGATAGAAGGGAAGAAAATCCGGCTCCCGCGTCAGCCAGCTCATCAAACCCGTTTGCACCCACTCACTCGGCAGCCAGGCTGAAGTCGGCGTCTTCAGCACCGAAATGAATTCGATCAGCGATCGGAAACCCTCCGGTCGTGCGAGCTGCTCCGGTCGCATCAACCGGAATAGGAGCACGAGTCCCCCGGCCGCGAGCAATCCAATCACAGTGAGAATGTCTTTCGTGCGTCGCGCTGGAAAAGCATTTACCAGCAAGAGCGTTATCGCGGCGCCGATGACGGTCGGCAGAATGAGAAATGGCACGAACGCGGCTATCACGACGAGCACGAACATCGGCCCGCCGTCGAACACGATTCCGTACGCGACGAATATCGGTACGGCGAGCAGCACGACCATCCAGCTCGAGTACGCACACGTCTCCGTGAGTTTCGCAAAATAGAGACGAAGCCAGTCAACAGGAGCGGCAACCAGAAGGTCGAGGTCCTTTGCGAGAAAAAACGTCGAGAGTGATGCGATCACGTTCGAGAGTAACAGCATTCCGAAGAAGCTCACGAGCAGTAGACCAAGAAGCTTTCCCGCGAGGAGAGGCCCAATTTCCGGAACGCCCTTGAAGTAGTTGAGCAGGCGGAACAGCACGCCGAAGATGAACATCCAGAAGATGACTGCGAGCACGCCAAGTACGATCGTGCGTCCGGTCGACCTTTTTTCTGTTCTTGTGGCGCGCGCGCGGATGCTTTGCCATTTCGGCGAAAGCAGATGAAGGAAGCCTGGAGTCAGAATCTCTTCAGGCATCGAGCACGTCCACGAATTCGCGGGCGGCGTTCTCTCCAGTGAGGCGGAGGAAAATGTCTTCGAGTCCCGTGTCTCCATGCGCGGACGCAGCGCGAAGATCCGCCATTGTGCCGAGCGCGCGAATCTTTCCGTTCTGAATGATGCCGATGCGATCGCACATTGTTTCGGCCACCTCGAGCGTGTGAGTCGACATCATGATCGTATGGCCGCGTCTCACGTACTCGCGGAATAGATCCTTGAGAATTCTGGCCGCCTTTGGATCGAGTCCCACCATCGGCTCATCGACGACAATCACGTCGGGTTTGTGAACGAGAGCACTCGAAATGATGAGTTTTTGTCGCATCCCGTGGCTGTAGCTCTCGACCAGCTCGTCACGCCACTTCTCCAGATCGAACAGCGCCAGCAGCTCCTGGCTTCGATGCTCGATGTCTTTTCCGTTTTGGCTGTACAGTCCGCCAACGAATCGGAGAAACTCGATACCGGTGAGCTTCTCGTAAATGAATGGGCGGTCGGGAATGAATCCGAGAATTCTCTTTGCCGCCATTGGGTCCGCGGCGACGTCAACTCCGCCGATACGCACAGTCCCGCTGGTTGGCCGAAGAATTCCGGCGATCATGCGGAGCGTTGTCGTTTTTCCGGCTCCGTTGGGACCGAGGAAGCCGAATAGCTCTCCCTTTGGAACGCGAAGATCTATCGCGTCAACTGCGGTGAAGGAACCGTAACGCTTCGTGAGTGAAGTCAGCTCAATCATAATCTTTCAGGCGCGCGATTAGCGTAGGTCTGCAGTTCTTAAAGACAATTGTACCTTGCTCTGTGTTTCTCGGTTTCTGTGGCGTCTCCTGGAGGAATCCTGAGCCATCGTCTCGAGCCGCCAATTCTCGAAAGCTATCTCAAATGCGCTGCGCGAGAACGAAATTCCTCCCGGCTCGCTTGCCTCGATCATTCTGCCCGATTCATCGACCCATAACGTTGTTAGCGGAACGTCACCGCTGATGAGCCAGCCGCGAACGGTGTCTGAGTGTGCTTTGACCCATCGCGCCGTGGAAGAATCGAGTGCCGCGCTATCTGTGACGGTGAAAAGCGAATCGCGCTCGACTTTCAAATTCACACTTCTGATGGTTCGTGACATAGGATCGAAGATACTGGTCGAGAACGCAACGCCGGGTTTGCGCGTTTTAGCGAGCATCACTGGCAAAGGAGCAACTGAGGGCACGAACATCATACCAGCGACGTCGTACTCATTCGTCGTTGCGTGGCGTCTGGGTGTTTCGGTTGTGACCTGAAAGGTTCGCGCGCTTCCTTCGCCTTGCAGCACGCCCCGGAGAAGAAACTGTGGGACTTGGCCCTGCACCTTGACGATCAGATCACGAAGATGCAGAGCGCGTGAGAAATGCGCTTCGGAGCGAGCTTGCATTCTCGATGTACCGCGGCGGGAAGGAACGGCGGCGCGAATGAAATCTGTTGCGGTGAGCTGCGTTGTCGTCGTGTCGATCGCGGACGATGCCGCGCCTATCTGCTTACCGGCCATTTCGACCCGGTAGTAATAGGTCTGCGGCGACACGCGCATGCCGGCAGCCACCAAAGTCTGTTCCGGGGACTGCGCTGTGCTCCTCTTATATAGAAGTGCGAGGCCGCTCAGCCAGAAACCGATGATCGCTAATGTGATTGAACGGCGGGTCATGTCTCATAGACGATTACGCCCGCCTAAGGTCCCTTACGCGATGGTGAGACTCGTTTCGCTGTTGATCCAGCCGAGGTAGCGCTCGAGCCCGCCCGTTACTGGAATGGCGAGAAGCTCGGGGACTTTGTAAGGGTGCAGCTCGCTGAAAGCGCGGCGCAATCCTTCGACGCAACCGGAGCGAGTCTTGAGAAGCAGAACGGCCTCGGTTTCATCGGCAATCTTGCCCTCCCAGCGATAGATCGACCGCGATTGCGGCAGAACGGTGCCGCACGCGATCAGTCTGCGGTCGAGCAGCTCTCGAATGAGCGTCACCGCTTCGTCATTTGTGGCGATAGTCGTCAGCACAACTACGGCGTCAGTGTGCGCCAAATCGGGCCCCGTCGAAGTTGCGTCAAGATAATACCACTGCGGAATGCGGACTACGGATTTCGCGGTCCGCAGCCCGCGGTTCTTCCGCAGTCCGCAGTCCGTGATGGTTCACTTGTATCTGACCCTGCAACCCGCGAACTTGTATTGCTATGCCAGAAGAAGCGCTCATCATTCGCGGGGCGCGAGAGCACAACCTCCGCAACATCGACGTCACGATCCCCCGCGATCGGCTCACCGTCGTAACCGGACTCTCGGGCTCGGGCAAATCCTCGCTAGCCTTCGACACGATTTACGCCGAGGGGCAGCGCCGATACGTCGAGTCATTGTCGGCGTACGCCCGCCAATTCCTCGGCCTCATGGAAAAGCCGGACGTCGATTCAATCGAAGGGCTCTCGCCCGCGATCTCGATCGAGCAGAAAACCGCCGGACACAATCCGCGATCGACTGTTGGGACAGTCACCGAGATATACGATTACCTGCGCCTCCTTTTTGCGCGCGCGGGAACCCCGCATTGTGCTAATTGCGGGCGCGCAGTCGAGAAACAAAGCGCTGGACAGATAGCCGACACGATCCTCACGTGGCCCGCGGGAACACGGATTGAGATTCTCGCGCCGCTCGTCAGAAGTCGCAAAGGTGAGTTCAAGGATCTCTTTGAATCCGCGCGCAAACAGGGATTCGTTCGCGCGTACGTCGATGGAGATCTCGCGGAAATTGCAAATCCGCCAAAACTGAATCGCAAGATCAATCACACTATTTCAGTCGTCGTCGATCGCCTCGCTGTTCGTGCGGAAGATCGTGGCCGCCTCGCCGATTCAGTCGATACTGCGCTCAAGCTCGCCGAAGGATTGATCGAGGTCGTTAGGTACGACGACAACTCCCGCCATCTTTTTTCGGAGCGTTACGGTTGTCCTGTTTGCGGAATCTCGTTGCCCGAGCTCGAGCCGCGTCATTTCTCGTTCAATTCTCCATTTGGCGCTTGCCCGGCGTGCGGCGGACTCGGCACACGTCGCGAAGTGAGCGAGCAGCTCATACTCGGCGATCCCAGCATCTCGATTCTCGAGGGTGTGATTCTGCCGTGGGGTGAACCCGACGGTTATCTACGCAAAGTCATTCTGCCCGGACTCGCAAAGCAGTTCGGATTCAATCTGAACACTCCTTGGGGACAGCTCTCGAAGGAAACGCGGGACATTCTTCTCTACGGCTCGGGGTCTGCAAAGCGCGAACGCGCTCCGGCAGGGAAGTGGGAAGGAATCATCTCGAACATCCAGCGTCGCTACGATGAGACCGAATCCGATTCGATTCGCATGGAGCTCATCGAGTTCATGCAGGAGCGAGACTGCACCACTTGCGGCGGCCGTCGACTCAAGCCGGAATCGCTCGCGGTCACGGTGGCCGATCGGAACGTCGGTGAAATCGCCGAGATGCCGATTACATCGGCGCTCAGTTTCTTCGAAGGTGTGCAGGTCCGCGGGAACGGGAAGCCTGGACTCGATCCGGATATTGCCGGTCCGATACTGAAAGAGGTTCGCGAGCGGCTTCGATTTCTCAACGACGTCGGCCTCGACTACCTCACGCTTGGCCGTGCGGCAGAATCGCTCTCGGGTGGGGAGGCTCAGCGCATTCGGCTCGCAACGCAAATTGGATCGCGTCTCGTTGGCGTTCTCTACATTCTCGATGAGCCGTCGATTGGACTTCATCAAAGAGACAACGCGCGGCTCCTTGCAACACTGAGGCAGCTACGCGACCTCGGCAACACGGTCATCGTTGTCGAGCATGACGAAGAAACCATGCGCGAGGCCGATCATCTCATCGATCTCGGACCCGGGGCAGGGAAACACGGCGGCCTGGTCATCGCTGAGGGAACATTCGAGGAAATCGCCCGAAACCCCGCATCGATTACAGGCAAGTATCTGCGCGGCGAGCAGTCGATTCCAATTCCGTCTGAGCGGCGCGTGATGGATCCGAAAAAAGCAATAAGGATCAAGGGAGCTCGCGAGCACAATCTCCGAAATCTCGACGTCGAGATTCCTCTCGGTTTATTCGTAGCGATAACCGGCGTGTCTGGCTCAGGAAAATCGACGCTGATCGAAGACATCCTCCAACGCGCGATGGCCCGACACTTTTATCGTGCGCGCGTTATTCCGGGTGAGCACGATCGCATCACCGGACTCGAGAACCTCGACAAGGTGATCGACATCGATCAAAGTCCGATTGGTCGGACGCCTCGATCGAATCCTGCGACTTACACCGGACTGTTCACACCGATTCGCGAGCTGTTCGCAGAAATGCCGGAGGCGAAGATTCGTGGATACGGCCCTGGGCGTTTCTCATTCAATGTGAAGGGCGGCCGCTGTGAAGCCTGCGAAGGCGATGGTCTCGTGAAAATCGAGATGCATTTTCTGCCCGACGTGTACGTGCCGTGCGATGTGTGCAAAGGAAAGCGCTACAATCGCGAGACGCTCGAGGTTCGCTTCCGCGGATTGAGTATTGCCGATGTCCTTGATCTCACAGTCGAAGACGCTCTCGCATTTTTCGAGAATCAGCCGCGCATCTATCAAAAACTTCACACGCTCAACGATGTCGGACTCGGCTACATCCACCTGGGCCAGAGCGCGACCACGCTATCCGGCGGCGAAGCGCAGCGCGTCAAGCTCGCAACAGAGTTATCGAAGCGCGACACCGGTCGCACGTTCTACATTCTCGATGAGCCGACAACCGGATTGCATTTCGAGGACATTCGAATGTTGCTCGAGGTTCTTCACCGCCTCGTGGCTCGCGGCAACACGGTCCTCGTGATCGAGCACAATCTCGACGTGATCAAGACCGCGGATTGGATTATCGATCTCGGTCCCGAGGGAGGTTTTCGCGGTGGTGCAGTCATCGCTGCGGGTTCGCCCGAGGATGTCGCGGATGTCAATGCGTCGTACACTGGAAGATATTTGCGCCCTCTTTTAAAGAGTCGCGCGCGCAGGAAGGTTGGATGACAACGGCTTTCTCCTACAGGCTACCGGCCACCGGTGTCGACACTGGTCGGTCGCGCTGGTGTTTGCCGTCAGCCGGTGGCCGGTAGCCGTCAGCATGGTTTCGCTTCTCGACATCATCGGCCCGGTAATGGTTGGCCCGTCGTCATCGCACACCGCTGGCGCATGTCGACTCGGCTTACTCGGCCGTGGACTGGTTAGTGGAACTCCGCAAACCGCGGTGCTCGAGCTTCACGGATCATTCGCGCGAACAGGCGAGGGTCACGGCACCGACAAAGCGCTCGTCGCCGGCCTCCTTGGATTTCGCCCCGACGACGAAAGAATTCGCGAAGCGCTCCAAATCGCCGAACGGGAAGGTCTCGATTACCGATTCGAGAAAACGACGATCGCCGATGCGATTCATCCGAACACGGTGAGAATGAAAATGGAGCGCGGTGATCTTCGCGCTTCGATGACCGGCTCGTCTCTCGGTGCCGGCAGGGTTGTTGTTACCGAGATCGATGGTTACCCCGTAGAGGTGACCGGAAACTTCCACACGATCGTGCTCGTAGCTGAGGATAAGAAGGGTTCCATCGCAAGGATCACGGGAATTCTCGCCGAGCACGACATCAACATCGCCACACTCCGACTGACGCGAAAAGAGAGAGGCGGCGATGCGTTCATGGTGATCGAGTGCGACGAGTCTCCGGGTGAAGGAGTGCGCGACGAAATTCGCTCGCTCGATTGGGTGCGTTGGGCTCGACGACTCGACAGAGTGAGTGGCGGCGGAGCGCCGAACTAGATGTATCGATCGCTCTCCGAAGCAATTCACGACGCCGAGTCCAGCAAGAAAACTCTGGCTGAGGTTGCGATAGAAAAGGAAGCACGCGATCAAGGTCGTTCGCCGGCTGACATTCGCGCATCACTCAAGCGCGCGTTGGACGTGATGCGTGGGGCAATCGGCGATGGCTTGACCGGTGATCTCTATTCAGCCTCTGGATTGGTGGGAGGAGATGCAGCAAAGCTCATGAATGGTCCGCCTGGTCCGCTGGCAGCGACGCCGTTTCGCGACATTCTGGCGCGCGCGCTCGCGGTTCAGGAAGTGAACGCGGCAATGGGAGTGATTGTCGCAGCGCCAACCGCGGGCGGAGCCGGAGTTCTCCCGGCGGTGATGACTGGACTCGCGAAAGCGAATTCGATCAGTGATGAAAAACTGGTTGATGGATTGGCAACAGCAGGTTTGATCGGAGCGGTGATTGCTGAACGTGCGTCGTTGTCGGGTGCGGAAGGTGGATGTCAGGCCGAGACTGGAGCCGCGGCTGGAATGGCTGCCGGTGCGGCGACTGAAATGCTCGGCGGTTCGCCGAAGCAGGTCGGTCACGCAGTCGCTCTGACGATGCAGGGAATGTTGGGTCTTGTTTGCGATCCGTTGGGTGGGTT
>JBHELX010000014.1:79419-84666 GCA_046262875.1 Gemmatimonadaceae bacterium
CGAGGTGATCGACGTGTTGGGTGAGATCGGTCGGGAAATGGATGTACGATATCGTGAGACTGCCGGCGGCGGCCTGGCGGCGACGCCAACGGGCCGCCGACTGGCGAAAGAGAGGTTGTATCAGATCAGGAAGGCGGATTGAACAAATGCGTAACTACAGGTCCGAGGTCGCAGGTCATAAGGCAAGAGGTACGAGGCGAGGCGCCAGTCGCCGCGCACCTGCCCTCGCGCCTGTGACCTCGCGGCCTGAGACTTCGGACCTGTAGTTACGCCTTTCAATAGTTGTAGTCAGTTTCGACCTGTGGTATCTTCGCGGCGGAGGCCCGCATAAATAATGAGCATCTTCGATAGGATCGCCCGTCTTTTTCGCGCGAACGTCAATGATCTGATCTCTCAGGCTGAACAGCCCGAGAAAATGTTGAATCAGATCATCATCGACATGCGCTCACAGCTCGTTAAGGCGAAGCAGCAAGTCGCTGCCGCGATCGCAGACGAAAAGCGCCTTCAGGACCAAACCGCATCCGAGCTGCGCGAAGCAGAAGAGTGGGAGCATCGCGCGATGCTCGCCGTGAAGGAAAATCGAGACGATCTCGCAAAACAGGCGCTGATGCGCCGCGGCGAGCACGTCTCGCGCGGACAGCAGATGCAGCTGACCTGGGAAGCGCACAAGCAGGAAACCGATCGCCTCAAGGATTCACTTCGCGGCCTCAATGACAACATCGAAGAGGCGACGAGAAAGAAGAATCTCCTTCTCGCGAAGCAGCGTCGGGCCGAAGCTCAGAAGAGAATTTCGGAGACGATGTCGTCGATCTCGGAAAAATCCGCGTTCGAAGCGTTCGCCCGAATGGAGGAGAAGATCGATCAGAACGAGCGACAGATTCGCGCCCATGCCGAGATCGAAGGAGAGTTCACCGGCGATCGATTGGCGCATGATTTCAAGCAGCTCGAGGCAACCGCCGGAAACGCCGGCGCCGACGCGCAGCTGTTAGCGCTCAAGCAGAAAATGGGATTGATTGCTGCGCCGGCGCCTGACACGACGAAGCAGCTCGGAACCGGCACGCCTGACCACGAGGAGATTCCGGAAGCAGAAGAAATTCCGGACGAGAAGACGACGAGTTGAGCGATGCTAATGCGGAGCGATTTAAACTCGCTCCGATCCTGACGTCGATCATCCTTACCGTCCTGCTTCTATGGATGGTGGGGAAGACGGCAGGCGTTTTTCTTCTTCTTTTCATAGCAACAATTCTTTCGCTGTACCTCGGCGCTGTTCGCGATTTTCTTGCGAAGCGTTTCCATTTTCCTGATCGACTCGCATTTATTGTCGCCGTCGTCGGGACCATCGTTGCGCTCGGCTCACTGATTGGATTGCTTGTCCCGCCTGTCGTGGCGCAGACGCGCGCATTGATCGACGTTCTTCCTGACTACATCGCGAACTGGGAGAAGGGGATCGACAACTTCGTCGCGCGCTTCCCTGCGATGCGCGGCGTGTGGCAACCGGGTCAGCATCAGGTTTTGCAGGCGGTGTACGAGCGGTTGTCGTCGACTGCCGGCGATGTCGTGCCGAAAGTTTTTTCGGCGGTGCAGGTCCTCATCGATGCGTTTGCCGTGATGGTGATGGGCATCTACATGGCGCTTGCGCCGGGCGTGTATCGCGAGTGGGTCATCGCGCTTTTCCCGCCGGTCCATCGGGATCTTGTGCGCGATGTACTACGTGATCTTGCCGATACTCTGCGCGCATACATCGTCGCGCAGCTTACGACAATGTCGGTGCTCGCCGCGCTCACGGCGCTCGGACTTTACCTCCTCCAGGTTCCCTACTGGCTTACGTTCGGCATCTTCACCGGTCTCGTCGCGATCGTTCCCTTCTTCGGAACCTTGCTCTCAACACTGGTTCCCGCGCTGTTCGTGCTCAGCGGTCCCGGCGGAGGAACCCGGGCGCTGTACGTCGTCGGACTTGGTGTAATCGTTCACCTCATCGAAGGGAACGTCGTCTCTCCGCTTGTGATGTCAAAGGGCGTGGATCTTCCCCCTGTACTCACCATCTTGTCGGTGCTCGTGATCGGGAAGCTGCTCGGTCCACTTGGATTGGTGATTGCGGTTCCCACTCTTGCGGCGTTGATGGTGATTGTTCGTCGAATCCTCATCAATCGTATTTACGAAGGACGCGGATTCCGAAAGAGCACTCGCGATCGCGTATTTGTGCTTCGAGTTCCGTCGCCCGATGGTGGAGTGATAGTCCCGCACCATAAGCTCGATGACATAATGGTCTATCGCGGAAGCATCGAAGCCAACACCGTCGCCCTTCCGGTGGTAAAGAGCGCGTAGCTCACGTAAATAAGATTGGTCGTGCTTTGCTCTGATTGCGCGAGATCGCCGGTCACTGATGATCGTGCGGAATGTCGTATCCAATTTTATCGATCCGGTCGCTGTCGAAATCATTCGGGACGGCTCCGGCGCTTTCGAGCATTGATCTCGATGTTTACGCTGGGGAAGTGCTCGGAGTAGTTGGTCCTCACGGAGCTGGAAAGTCAACGTTGCTTTTGTGTGCCGCCGGAATCTTGAAGCCGAGCCTGGGTTCTGTTGTGGTTTTAGGTCGTCGCGTTACTTCAGCACAAGATTCCTTCGATGTTGCTTACGTTCCACCACATCCGGTTTACTACCCGTTCCTCTCTGTGCGCGATGCACTCTCTTCGTACAGCGCGAAGCTGACAAGAGAAACACGCACGCTCTCTCGCGCAATCGATTCATCGATCGATCGAATGCTGCTGACTGAAACCGCTCAACAACGCGTCGGCTCGCTCGACTCGGGGCAAGTTCTTTGCGTCGCTCTGGCGCAAGCAATCGTTGCGCGACCCAGAGTTTTGCTGCTCGACGCTTCACTCGATCAAATGGATCGACCGAATGCGCGCATTGCCCGGGCGGCGATTGCGCGAGCAGCAGAAGCTGTCGCTGGAGTCATCATCACATCGCGTGACGCTACGGGCGTCATGGGTGTCAGCACGCGAAATGTTTTTCTGAATGAGGGAAGGCTTTCGCAGCCGCATGTAGATGCCGACTCATTGCCGCTCGAAAGAATTGCCAGCCGAGTTGCGGAAAGACATCATTAGCTCTCGGGCTGCCCTTACTATAGTAGTGTTGCCGATCGAGACTCGTTGACCCTGCAACTCGGCAAGTCTAGCTTCCGCCGATGGCCGACTTCCGCCTCTACAACACACTCACCCGCAGCGTCGAGTCGTTCGAGCCTGCGGACGGGAAAACGGTTCGCATGTATACGTGCGGCCCGACGGTCTACAATCCGGCCCACGTGGGAAACTTTCGCACATTTCTTTTCGAGGACCTGCTCAGGCGTGTAATCGAGCTGCGTGGATGGAGTGTTCTTCAGGTGATGAATCTCACGGATGTAGACGACAAGATCATCAAGCGCGCGAGTGAGCAGGGCATCGCTATCGGCGATGTAACAGAGCCGGTCACCGAAGTTTTTCACTCGGACAGAAAATTCCTGCGCATTCAGGACGCGGAGAAGTATCCGAAGGCGACTGAGCATCTACCCGAGATGATCGATCTGGTGCGCGCGCTTATCGAGCGTGGCATCGCGTATCAGGCCGACGACGGCTCAGTGTATTACGCCATCGACCGATTCAAAGACTATGGAAGGCTGTCGCGACTGGATACCCGTGAAATCAAAGCGGGCGCGCGAGTCGCCCAGGACGATTACACAAAGGAGAACGTGCAGGATTTCGCGTTGTGGAAAGCGGCAAAGCCAGAAGATGAGAAGACCGGCGCGGCCTGGGATTCACCGTGGGGTCGCGGCCGACCCGGCTGGCATCTCGAATGCTCCGCGATGGCGATGCGATACCTGGGCACGACGATGGACATTCATTGCGGCGGAGTGGATCTCGTATTTCCTCATCATGAGGATGAGATCGCGCAGTCTGAAGGCGCGACTGGAAAAACGTTCTCGCGCTTCTGGTGCCACGGGGAGTTTCTGTTGACGGATGGGAGCAAGATGGCGAAGCGTGTCGGCAATGTCGCGACTGTCAGCGATCTGCGTGAGCAGGGCGTGTCGGCGGCGGCTTTCCGTCATTTTGTTTTTTCGACTCACTATCGGAAGCAGCTCAATCTTTCGAGTGAGGCTCTCGAGGCGTCGATAGAAGGAGTTCGCCGCGTCGGAGATTTTGCGGAGCGACTGGAAAGTGCGGACGGCGGGACTGCCGAGCTCGCAGCGTTGTCTGAGACTGCAGAAAACGAAGCGCGCGCTGCGTTTTACGACGACCTCAATGCGCCCGAAGCGCTCGGCGCGTTATTCCGTTTCATTCGTGCCGCGAATGCCGAGCTCGACAGGCACGGGACGGACAAAGGTGCGCTCGATCGCGCGCGCAAAGCTTTCGCGGCCATCAACGGGGTGCTCGACATCGTTCCTGAGTCCGCGGAGGATCCCGAGTTGAAAAAGTTCGTCGAAGACAAACTTTCGGAGCGAAAAAAGGCGCGGTCGGAGCGCGACTTTGCGAGGGCGGATGCTATTCGCGACGAGCTTGTCGCCGCGGGGATCGAGATCAAAGACGGCCCAACCGGGACGAGCTGGAAGAAGATCAGATAACCACTGCAATTTTCGAGTTTCGGCCACGTTGACAGGCCCTGCTAAATCCCTTAATCTTCAAGGCTTGCGAAGAATCGCTGTTTGCTGACGTAGCTCAATTGGCAGAGCAGCTGATTTGTAATCAGCAGGTTGCCGGTTCGATTCCGGCCGTCAGCTTGCTGAAAGGAATCAACTGGGTCTGTCTCTTGCGAACATCACGCAAAATTTCGCGACGGGGAAACGGACATCGGGTGGGGTGCCCGAGCGGCCAAAGGGAGCAGACTGTAAATCTGCCGGCTTATGCCTACGAAGGTTCGAATCCTTCCCCCACCATTGCGTTCACTGGCGGGGGATGCGGCGCGC
Source organism: Gemmatimonadaceae bacterium (assembly GCA_046262875.1). Classification (GTDB taxonomy): domain Bacteria; phylum Gemmatimonadota; class Gemmatimonadetes; order Gemmatimonadales; family Gemmatimonadaceae; genus UBA4720. The sequence goes on from JBHELX010000014.1 coordinate 84,359, forward strand.
CTGTCGGTCTGCTTTTGTATTCAACGTTTCAGAGGAGCTTTCGCGGGAGTAGCTCAGTTGGTAGAGCACTAGCCTTCCAAGCTTGTGGTCGCGGGTTCGAGTCCCGTCTCCCGCTTCCGAGGGTGAAGTCGCTCGCGTAGCTCAGTTGGCAGAGCACATCCTTGGTAAGGATGAGGTCATCGGTTCAATCCCGATCGCGAGCTTGGACGTATAAGAAGTCGTAACGAGGGAATAGAGGAAAGAATGGGAAAAGCGAAATTCGAGAGAACCAAGCCGCACGTAAACGTTGGGACGATCGGTCACGTCGA
>JBHELX010000015.1:0-84525 GCA_046262875.1 Gemmatimonadaceae bacterium
CCGCGTAATCAGACAATGACACTCCCCGCCATTCCGGTTGAATCGGCGGCGGTTCCACGAATCAACAACGATCCATGCCCTCACACCGGGCGCTGGGCGATTTGCAATCTGGAGAACCGGTTACGTCAGGCGGGATTCGTAGCTAAGCGAGTAAACGGCGACTCAGCAAAGAGCGCGCGATTCAGCGTTACTCCGATCGTCTACGCTCTCGGTCGCGCGCGTCTCGAAGTGTATCTCTATGATGATTCGACAGTATTAGGGCGCGAAATTGCGTCGATGGACACGGTGGGACCACCGCTCGTGATTCGATCTGGAAATCTTGCAGCTGTTTATGTTGGCGATAACAGCGTGCAAGCGGAGCGACTGGCGTTGGCAATTACGGCTGGCGCGCCGCAGCCGGGATCACCGAGATAAGTGAGGGGCGAAAAACAATGATGAGTGGCGCCAGCGCGATAAGTGAGATGCTCAGCGCCAGCGCCGTCAGCCCGAAGTCGTCGAGGATGTAACCGCCGAGCAACAATAACAATGCGCCCGCAAGATTTGCGACGAGATCGTTGAATCCGAGCAGTTTCCCACGTTCTGAAGGCCCAGCAAGATTTGCAAGCTGAGTCGTCGCGGCAACGAACGACACATTCCATCCAAGTCCGAGACCGAATAGAAGGAGTGCAATGGGAACCACGGATTCAAACCACATCAAACCTGCCGTCGATGCTGCGAGAATCAGGAGGCCCGCGGCGAGTGCGCGCGGTCGTCCAACGCGATCGACGATAGATCCAACCACCGGCATCAACAGATACATTCCGAGAACGTGCGCGCCGATAATCGGAAAAATCACATGCTGCGGATGATGTCGATGCTGCACGATTACATAGCCGGTGAGATTCATCACTGAGGTCATCACTGCATAGCTGGTAACGCCGACAATAATTGCGGGAACAACGCCGGGCCGGCGTAACAGCTCACTCAGAGGAGTGCTCGACGTCCCGGATCGCATCGGCGTCTGTCCCGTCTCAGCTTCGATAATTTCCGCGATTCGTTTTGGGTCGGGACGAACGTTGATCACGATGATTAGCGCAATCAGGAGAAGACCCCCTCCTGCGAGCCACGGAAGCGCCAGTGATGGAGCCGATAGCTCCCGTCCTCTGAAAATCGGCTCGAAGACTAACGGTCCGAGTATGGCGCCCGCGACTGCCCCAACCATTACATACGAAATGCCGCGTGCCCTGCGCGATGCGGGATACATGTCGCTGGCTGCTGCTCGAATCAGTGATCCGGTTGCGCCGGCCGCGCCAATGAGAATGAACCCAGCTATCGCGATCCATCCCGATTGCCGATAGGCACCGAGACTCGTGAGAACAGCGCCGAGCGTTCCGACAGCAAATCCTGCAGCGATTACGGGCACTCTGCCGATTCGGTCCATCAATCGTCCAGCAGGGAACGATGTGAGTGCTGATGAAATCAGAGAAAGTGCGGGTCCTAGCCCGAGGAGGCTTGTGAACCCCGTAACCAGCGCAAACGTTAGCGCCGACACCGCTGACATCAGCTGAAGGGTCGCGGAATTCACCGCGACCGCTGACGCCAGAAGAACAGTGTTACGACGGATCGGAAGATTTGTCACGGCAGGTACAAAGTGTATGACGCTGCCGCGTCGCGAAAGCGAGCGGACTCGTTCTGCCGGAGAGACGCGTCGGTACCCCGACCTTCGCTGACGTTCGTTGATTCGAAAAACGAAAGTCCCGGATAGAGAAGTGCCGTTTCCGGATCGCGAATGTTCGGCGAGGGTTTGACCCACTCTAGGCGCGTATCGTCCCACCACATCGAGCGTCGGTATCCCTTCATGGGCACTACCAATATCTCACCGGTCAAGAGCCGTTGACCGGTGAGATATCGCGCGAGCTCTCCAGGAGTCAGTCCGTAACGAACGGGAACGTCATGCAATCCAGTGAATGACCTGTATCGATTCTCGATCATTCCACCTTCGACGACATCGGCGCGAATCGGATCCGGTCGATCGAGAACGATGAACTTCTTTCCGGATTCCTCTGCCACTTCCGCCGCGAGAGTCATCGTCAACACGTATGTGTACATGCGCGCGCCGACATCCTGAATGTCGTAGACGAGAATGTCGACGTTCGCGAGCATCCTGCGCGTTGGTACGAGCGTCTCACCATACAGCGAGTAAATCGGAACGCCGGTTTCACGATCGATGCTCGAGCTCACTCGCTCGCCACCAGTAATGGTGCCGCGAATTCCATGTTCGGGAGAAAAAATCGCGGTGAGCCTCACACCCGCTGCGCGATGGATAAGGTCGATGCTTCTGCGTCCGCGCTCATCGCGGCCCAACTGATTGGTGATGAGGCCAACTCGTTTCCCACGAATGAGATGCAGTGAATCACCAACGAGCACCGAAATGCCCGGAGTTACTACCGCAGCCGCCGGAACAGCGGCAGACGCATTCAACACAAGTATGAGGACTGGAAACGGCCAGACAGACAAGAAGCGTCGACTCAACATGCGGGGAAAAGGTTTAGGCATACATTTAATAAATGTGGAGGCTTAAATGACCGCATTGTCACCCTCGCTAACGAGTGCTGATCCGGGCAGACGTCCCCTCGACAACGAGATCGACGTTTACGGTCTCACGCATCCGGGGAAGGTCCGCACAAATAATGAAGACCACTTTCTCGTCTGCGCGCTTCAAAAGCGGATGCACGTGTTCAACACGAGCCTGCCGGACATTTCTTTATTGAGCGGCAACGAACGAATAGCGACACTCGGTATGGTAGCAGACGGTGTCGGAGGCGCAGTTGCGGGAGAGGAAGCGAGTCGAATGGCGCTCGAAGGGGTGACCCGTTATGTGTCGCAAGCGCTCCGGTGTTACTACACCAACGATGCTGCGGAAGACGAAGAATTCATTCACACTCTCGAGGAAGCTGCTCTCAAAGTTCACAATGAGCTCGCAACTGCGACGCGCGAACACCCCGAGCTTCGCGGAATGGCCACGACGCTCACCCTCTGGCTCGGAATATGGCCGAATGCGTTTCTCCTCCAGGTTGGTGACAGTCGCTGCTACACATTGCGGGAAGGTCAGCTGATTCAGCTATCGCGCGATCAGACAATGGCGGAGGAGCTCATCGAGCAAGGTGTCTTCACGCGTGACGACGCAAAACGCACAAAATGGGCGCATATTCTCTCGAGTGCTATTGGCGGACCGCAGGCTGCGCCCGTCGTGCGGAAGCTCGGACTGCAGTGGGGTGATGTTGGATTGATGTGCAGTGATGGACTCACGCGTCACGTGCCAGACGATCGGATTCGCGAGCGACTCATGACCACGAAGACTGCGCGTGACGGTTGCGAGGCGCTTCTTCAGGATGCGCTCGACGCCGGCGGTGAGGACAACGTCACGATCATCATAGGCCGCACGCCTGCGCAGCCACCCAGCTGACTCTCGTTAAGTGGCTTGAATCTGCGCGCCGTCGTCGAGTGAGTCTGCCCCGAGCGTGTGCGCGCGATTCTCTACATAACGAATGAGTGCCAACAGGCGCTGTGTTTCGAGAGGAAGCTCGAGCTCAGCGAGAGTCGCACGCTGCACGCGGTGCGGAAGCGGCACATCCTGACTGCCCTCAGCGTGAAAAACGAGAAATGCACCGCGCGGGGCGAGAGGTACTCTGAGGGTCATCCGAAGCTCGTCGATCGATGAGCGTTCGACGAGAGCTACGAGGGGTCTTGCACCTCCGAGAGTGTCGAGAGCGTCGGCGAGACCGGGCGCGTAGAAAAGTTCGTGCCCTCTGGCGGTGAGTGTTTGCGCGATGCCTTCGATCAACGCGCTATCGGTTCCAACAATAAGCAATGATGCCATTGGCACTACTCCATCACTCGATCGAATCGATCGTCGGTCACGCGAGAATTGCGCCCGGACTTTCTCAAAATGAACGCGCCGCGCGTTAACGGCAACTGATGGCGGTTAATTTCAGGTAAGTAGTCGAAGCACCGCTCCCTGAATGAATCCCAGCAGGAAGTACGCGATAATAGGCGTGATGTCGATCATTCCCAGGCTTGGAATTATCTGACGCAGCGGCCTCAGAATCGGCTCGCTAACGGTGTACGACCAACGAATCCATTTCGAGTATGGAGAAATCGGAAGCCACGAGCTGATCACGCGAACGAGAATCGCGATTCTCACGAAATCGAATATCCACGATACGAGAAGCGCGAAAATTCCAACTGGGCCGCTATCGATGGCGAAAGACACGCGGTAGAGCTCATCATAAATGAAATTGAGAAGGCTGATGAGCAGAATTCCGCCAACGACAACTGCCGCGAGTGCCCAAAGAGGAGCACTCGTCGGCAATCCTCCTGCTGCGACGACGCGGCGCTCTATCGGCGCGAGGAATGGATCTATTTTCGCTCGCGAAAATCGCGCGACACCGCCGAAGAGATTCACGCGCCGCGTTCGCACTGCCCAGTCGAGGACGCAGAAAAGGGCGAGAATCGCGACTACTACGAGCAGTGCGATCTTGACCAGCCCGACCAGCGTGCCCAGCGCCGCTAAGACGCTCACTGAGGAAGCGATACGCGCATGTTCAAGTTCTTCACCAGGAATGCAAACTTGTCGGCGGATTCCTCGATTTGTTTCGACGTCGGCTTGCCCCCACCGTGCCCTGCTTTTGTCTCGATTCGAATGAGAATCGGCGCGGCCCCGCCCTGAGCTGCCTGCATCGTCGCCGCAAACTTGAATGAGTGACCCGGCACGACACGATCGTCATGATCCGCTGTCGTGATCAACGTTGGCGGATAGTGAGTCCCCGCCTTGATGTTGTGAAGCGGTGAATAAGCGCGAAGAACAGCGAACTGCTTTGGATCATCCGGTGATCCATAATCCGATGTCCACGCCCAACCGATCGTGAACTTGTTGAAGCGAAGCATATCCATCACTCCAACGGCCGGCAGCGCTGCACCGAAGAGATCGGGACGCTGTGTAATCACTGCGCCAACAAGAAGTCCTCCGTTGGATCCACCTGAAATCGCGAGCTTCGGAGTCGATGTGTATTTCTCGCGAATCAGATACTCCGCGGCTGCGATGAAATCATCGAAGACATTTTGCTTCTTGTCGAGCATACCCGCTTCGTGCCATTCCTTGCCGTACTCGCCGCCACCTCGAAGATTCGCTACCGCATAGATGCCGCCCATCTCCAGCCACGCGAGATTCGCTGACGAGAAACTCGGCGTCTGCGAGATGTTGAATCCGCCGTACGCATAAAGAAGCGTTGGATTGTTCCCGTCGAGCGCGATCCCTTTCTTCGAAGTGATGAACATCGGCACGCGAGTTCCATCTTTGCTCGTGTAAAAGACCTGCTTCGTCTCGAACTGTGAGAAGTCCACAGGCAGCTTTGGGATTGCGTACGCCTGGTTCACGTTCTTGTTGACATCGTATCGATACACAGCCGAGGGCGAGAGATACGACGTGAACTGATAAAACATCTCGTCGTCACCGGGCTTGCCTGTGATTCCTCCGACCGTGCCTATTCCGGGAAGAGCGAGCTCTCCCTGAAACGGGTAACCGATACCTCCTCGACGGAAATCACGCGTGGTGTCGCCCTGATTGCCCCGTTGAGTACCGCCCCGATTCACACCGCCACCGCCAGGTCCGCCGGTGGGGCCGCCGCTCCGACGGAAGTTGCTGCGATCCTGCGGCAATCCATAAAAACGCACAGATGAATGCGCGTCCTGTAGATACGAAGCGACGACCTTCTTACCGATGATTCGCGCCGACGTCAGAGCATCCTTTCCCTCTGGGATCACGGTAACCCATCGGTTCTGCTGCTCGTTGTTGATATCGATGGCGACGACTTTCCCTTTCGGCGCGGTGAGATCGGTGCGAATCAGAAAATTGTCGCCGGTGTTACCGATAAAATCGTAAGTCGCATCGAGCCGGTCGATCAAACGAACAACCGGATTATCGATCTGCGGCTTTTTCGGATTGTCACCAAGGAAGATGTAGTACAAACGATTCCGCTCATCAGTCCCCTGAGAAACCGTAATGATTGCGAACGATCCGTCGTCGCTTACCTGGGTATCGAACAACCAGTCCGGTTGATCCTTTTGCTCGTAGATCAGCTCGTCAGACGTCTGAGGCTTTCCAACTCTATGGTAGTAGACCTTCTGGTCACGGTTCACGTTCGTAAGCGTATTCCCACTCGTCGGCTCGGCGTATCGCTCATAGAAAAATCCCTTATTGTCTTTCGTCCACGATATTCCCGAGAATTTGACCCACTTGAGATCGTCGGACATGTCGTGGCCATTGTCGACATTGCGAAGGTGGACTTCTTCCCAGTCTGATCCACTGGCCGAGGTCGCGTACGCGAGTATGTGACCGTCAGGAGACGGCTCGGTCGCGCTGAGTGCCACCGTGCCATCGGTTGAAAGCGTGTTCGGATCGAGAAGGGGTCTCCACGCGCCGCCGCCATCACGGACATACAGAACAGATTGGTTTTGAAGGCCTGTGTTCTGGTATTGGAAATAGCGTCCGCCCGACTTGGTAGGCGAGCTGTATCGCGCGTAGTTCCAGAGCTGTGTCAGTCGATTGCGAATTGCGGCGCGCTCGGGAATCGTATTCAGATATCCGAACGTCAAAGCGTTTTCGGCCTCGACCCACGCCTTTGTCTCCGGTGAATCCGTGTTTTCAAGCCATCGATAAGGATCCGCGATCTTTACGCCATGGTAGTCGTCGATCTGAGTGCCCTTTGCGGCGACCGGATATTTGAGTGTGGGCGCAGCTGTTTGTGCGCCAACGAATAGAGGAAAAATGAGCGCGACGAACGCAGCTCTTCGAGCGGATTGAATGATGAACACTGGCAGCATTGGTTAAGGTAGGTGAATCTACGACGAAAGAAGCCAATGGTTCCACCCTTTGGGGGAGTAGCATAGCCATGACCGCACCGAAAACAGACAACCGACGCTATTGGCTTTTCAAAACAGAGCCGACGACGTTTTCGTTTGACGATCTTTGGAACGCGCCAAAGCGAACGACCCATTGGGATGGCGTGCGGAATTTTCAGGCGCGCAACATGCTTCGCGATCAAATCAAGCCGGGTGATCTCGTCTTCATTTATCACTCGAGCGCCGATCCCACGGGCATTGCCGGAATCGCCGAGGTTGTGCGTGGCGGATATCCCGACAAGTCGGCATTCGACTCGAAGGATTCGCACTTCGATCCCAGGAGCAAGCCCGACTCTCCTAGCTGGTTCGTGGTCGACGTTCGCGCCGTGAAACCCTTGCCGAGACTTATTACGCTCGAGGAGCTCCGCAAAACGAAGGGTCTCGAGAAGATGGTTTTGCTTCAGCGTGGAAGCAGGCTTTCGATTCAACCAGTTCGTGCGGAGGAGTGGGAGATAATCACCGCGCTAGCCTGACCGCCAATGTAATCGACCATCACTTTCGCTAGATTTGAGGTACGAAAGGAGAAAGAATGGCCGACACAAGCACTATTGATTCGCCTGCCAAAACGGCGACCGACGCTTTGGACGTACGCGACCCGCGGACCGACAAGACATACACTCTTCCGATCAAAGACGGCGCAATTCGCGCCTCCGATCTGAAGCAAGTCAAAACCGAGGATGAAGACGATCCGGGGTTGCTTAGCTACGACCCCGCATTCATGAACACCGCTGCCTGTCGGAGCGCCATCACGTTCATCGATGGCGACAAAGGGATTCTCCGCTATCGCGGTTATCCCATCGAGCAGCTCGCTGAAGGCTCGACATTTCTCGAGGTAGCGTGGCTGCTCCGACATGGAGAGCTGCCGAATCAAGCCGAATACGATCAGTTCGTGCACGACATCACGTATCACACGTACGTGCACGAGAACATGCGGAAGTTTCTCGAGGGATTCCGGTACGACGCGCATCCGATGGCGATGCTCAACAGCACAGTCGCGGGACTGGCATCGTTCTATCCTTCTGCGCGCAACATTTTCGACGAGACCGAGCGCAACATCTCGATCATCCGGCTGTTGGCGAAGATGCCGACGATTGCCGCGTTCTGTTATCGCCACGCTAAAGGGTTGCCCTTCGTTTATCCCGACAATGATCTGAGCTACGTCGAGAATTTCCTGTCGATGGTGGCGCGGATGAGCGAGCCGAAGTACGAGGCGAATCCGATTTTCGTTCGGGCGCTGGAAGTGTTGTTCATTCTGCATGCGGACCACGAGCAGAATTGTTCGACGAGCTCGGTCCGCGCCGTGGGATCCTCGCATGTCGATCCATTCTCAGCCACATCCGCGGGGATTGCAGCGCTGTTCGGGCCGCTCCACGGCGGGGCGAACGAGCAGGTGCTTCGCATGATCGCCGAGATCGGAACTGTCAAGAACGTTCCGAAGTTCATCGAGGAAGTGAAGGCGGGGAAGGGAAAGCTGATGGGCTTTGGTCACCGCGTGTACAAGAGCTACGATCCGCGCGCGAAAATCGTGAAGCGACTTGCCGACGAAGTATTCGAGATCGTTGGTGTGGACAAGGATTTGGAGATCGCTCTCGAGCTCGAGCGCATCGCACTGTCGGATGATTACTTCAAGTCGCGCAAGCTTTATCCCAACGTGGATTTCTACACGGGGCTGATTTATCGGTCGATGGCTTTTCCGACGGAGTTCTTCACGGTGCTGTTCGCGATTGCGCGTACCGCTGGTTGGCTGTCGCAATGGGAAGAGATGCTGCTCGACAAGGAGCAGAAGATTGCGCGTCCCCGGCAAATTTATATCGGGCCGCCGGAGCGAGAGTACAATCCGAAGATCGACCATCGGCATTCGATTGGTCCGAGGACACAGAAAGACGCACTAAGGCAATAGCGAACGGCGTGGCCGACACCCCGAAGCGGGAACGACAATACAGCGAGGAAGAGGTCGCGCTCATCATCAAGCGCGCGGCGGAGCTTCAGCAAACTGAGCAGACAGAACAGGAGCCGAGTACCGCACTGTCCCTGATTGAAGTCGAGCAGATTGCGAAAGAAGCCGGCATCGATCCTCGATTAATCAGGCGAGCAGCACTCGGGCTCGATCAACCGGCACAAACGAATCGACCGTCGCCGTGGCTCGGCGCTCCGACTCGTCTCGTCTTCGAGAGAGTCGTAGAGGGTGAAGTTCCTACAGAGGAATTCGAGGGAATCGTCGCGGAAGTGCGACGCACCTTCGGACAGAACGGGCTTCCGAGCGTGCTTGGGCGATCGCTCGCGTGGACATCGACCATCTCCGGGCGTCGTCGCGCGCAGGGACGACAGGTCGATGTGAGTGTAGTGCCGCGCGGAGGAGTAACGACGATTCGCGTCGAAGAAGAAATGCGAAACATCGCGGGCGCATTGTTGGGGGGAATCGTAGGTGGCGCCGGTGGTGGAACGAGTGGGGCGGTGATCGGCGGAAGCATGGCTGTGTGGCACTCGGCGCCGATTTCCGTTGGTCTGCTGGCTTGTTCGATCAGCTTTTTTTACATGCTTGCGCGAACGATCTACAATGGAATTGCGGTGAAACGCGAAAAAGAACTGAGCGAATTAATTAGTCGGCTCGAGGCGCAGGTGGAAACGGCGATTGGAGCAAGCTCAAAGGCACTTGCAAATCCGGCGAAACCCACCGACTCGATTCGTTAAGTATTTATTTCGCTCTGGCAGCGAGCGCCGCACGAACGTCAGCCACACTTGCCCCAATTGGCTGAAGCGTAACGAAGATGTGATAAATGAGATCCGCTGCTTCTTCGACCGCTCGATCACGATCCGCATCTGCGCAAGCAGCAACCAGCTCCGCTGCTTCTTCGCCGATTTTCTTGAGGCGAAGATTCCGATCCTTCAGCAAACGCTGCGTATAAGAGGGCTTTTCGTCCGACTCTAGCGTTGCGGCTCGCTCTTGTATCACTGCGCCGAGTTGTGCGAACGCATCGGCGTTCAATGAATCGTCGCCGAAACATGACATCGCTCCAGTATGACACGCTGGACCAGCAACCGTGACGCGCGCGAGAATAGAATCGGAGTCGCAATCAGCCGTTAGCGATACCACGTGCTGAATGTTGCCGCTGGTCTCGCCCTTCCTCCACAATCCTCGGCTTCGCGAGCGATAGTGCATCTCGCCGGTCTGGATTGTTCTCTCGATTGCTTCGCGATCTGCATGTGCGACCATGAGCACTGCACCACTCACCGCATCCTGCGTCACAACGGTTGCGAGGCCACCACTCTTGCGGAAATCGAGCGAGTCGATGTCGAGCGTCATGTGCGTTGATCCTCTTCAGTGTTTGCACCGAGTATTTGTCTGACCTCGCGTGCGAGTGCCGCATTGGTGGCGATCGCGTTTCCACCCTCCGCGGTGTGCGCGCCGGTCCAGTCGGTGATAATGCCACCAGATTCTTCGATGATCGGGAGGAATGCCGCGATGTCCCACTCTGAAACAACCGGATCGACCATTACCTCAGCTCTGCCTGTGGCGACAAGGAAGTAGCCGTAACAGTCTCCCCATGTTCTGAACAACGCGGCCTTACGAATCAGATCCGCCCATTGATTTGCGCGGGGTCCGTCGCCAATGAATCCGGAGCCAAGAACGGTGGCCGCCGACATTTCTGCTACGGTGGACACTGAGCACTTCTGGTCATTCCACCAGCAGCCTTCACCGCGACCCGCGACGATGATTTGTGCGAGAGCAGGGAAGTACGCGGCGCCCGCAATGACTTCATTCGCTTCCGCGACAGCAATGAGGGTCCCCCACAACGGAACTCCGCGCACGAATGACGCGGTTCCATCTATCGGATCGATGATCCACCGCCTCGGAGCGGAGGATTTATCGACTCCGAATTCTTCCCCCACAATTCCGTCAGATGAAAAGCGCTCCGCTATCCATTCGCGTGCGAGCTGCTCTGCTGACCGGTCCGCGATCGTTACCGGAGAGCCGTCGGCCTTGGTTTCGATAACGAGATTGGTCGCAAAATATTCCTGTGCGCGATCGCCGGCCGCGCGAGCAACTTCTGCGACCGCGTGCATGTAACTCGAAGTGGTCATGCAGCCGTCCTGATCGGAAAGCCCGCTTCTGAAATCGCCTGCTTTAGAGCGCCGACAGTCGTCAATCCATCGTGCAGGATGCCCGCGACGAGCGCAGCATCAGCACCGGCATCAGCTATCACGCGAGCAACATCAGCGGGACTCCCGGCGCCTCCCGATGCGATGACAGGAACTGAAACGCTGTCGACCACTTGTCGCGTAAGCTCGAGATCGTAACCGGATTGCGTTCCGTCTCGATCGATGCTGGTGAGCAGTATCTCCCCCGCTCCTCGGCGCACCGCTTCAATCGCCCACTCGACTGCATCCAGATCTGTTCGAGATCTGCCGCCGTTCGTGTAAACGCGCCATCCATCGCCTTCGCGTTTCGCGTCGATACTGATGACGATGCATTGAGATCCGAACTTTTCCGCGCCTTCAGACAGAAGCGCCGGCCGGCGAACCGCGGCGGAATTGATACTCACTTTGTCAGCGCCCGCGCGGAGTGTCGTGGCGACATCATCCACTGATCGAATGCCGCCACCGATCGTAAGCGGAATGAACAAATGCTCGGCAGCGCTCTGTGCAACGTCGAGCATTGTACGGCGTTCCTCTGGAGATGCGCCGATATCCAGAAATACAATTTCATCTGCTCCCGCGCGCTCGTAAAATGCCGAGAGCTCGACGGGGTCGCCGGTATCCCGTAACGATTGGAAAGCGAGGCCTTTTACTACGCGACCAGCAAGGACATCAAGACAAACGACCACGCGTCGAGTCAGCATCAGTCGACCTCGAGCGACACTGATCCCTTCGTGCTGAAAACGGCGTCGGTAATCACAAGCGCATCCCTGATCGCCAGGCCGAGGGCCTTGAAGGCAGCCTCGACGATGTGGTGCCGATCCTTTCCGCGAAGCACGCGAATGTGAATCGTGATTTTCGCATTATCGGCGAAGGAACGCATCCACTGCTCGTAGAGGTTGCTTGGTAGAGGTCCTTCATAGAAGGGGCGACCACCTGCGTCGATCACGGCTTGAACGAGAGCATCGTCCATCGCAATCGTGCGGTCGGCGTAACGCGCGCACGTCTCGGGGATGACACCTGCGAGCGCAGAGCCGACAGCGATTGCGACGTCCTCGATCAGATGATGTTTGAGATCTCCCTTTGCTGAAATCGAAATATCGAGTCCGGAGTATCGCGCGAGAGTTCCCATCATGTGATTGAGAAATTTCGATTGACTCGAAACCGAAGTAGAACCGGTTCCTCGTTTCATCTCGACACGGACATCGGTCTCGCCAGTTTTTCGTTCTACGGATTTCATTGTGCGAATTCCTCGAGTAGTAAGTCCGGATCGAGTGTGCTCGTGTAGAGGCCCATGCCGAGCACGACCGCGGCGACGCCGAGGTTTTTCAGGGCGCGCAAATCGTCTATGGAGCCGATTCCGCCCGATGCGTGCACCGGAAGCGAGGCATGCCCAAGCACCTCATGCATGAGCGACAAATCAGCGCCTTGCATCATGCCTTCGCGATGAACGGCCGTGACCAGCAAACCATATAGAGGGAGCTTGGTGAGCTCTGAGACAACCAGGCGGAAATCACGCTCGCTCCTCGCGGTCCAACCTCGTGTCACGATCTTTTCATTTTTTATATCGACCGCGACGATCACCCGTCCTGGATTCGATTGAGCGATTTCCATCAGCCATGCCGCATCTTCTATCGCGCGTGTGCCTATGATCACGCGATCAGCGCCTGCGTCGAGAAGCTCATCAACATCTTCGGTTGTTCGAATGCCTCCACCGACCTGTGTATCGCATTTCGTCGACTCCAGAATTCTCAGAATGACGTCTCGATTCGATCCATGTCCGGTGGCTGCGTCGAGATCGACGATATGCAACGTGCGAAAACCCAAGGCTTCCCACTTGGCAGCGACGTCAACCGGGTCATTGAGCCGAATCGCCTCGCGGTCATAAGATCCGCCGACAAGTTGGACGCAATGTCCTTCGCGAAGATCGACCGCGGGAATAACGATCATCGCCGTGCGCTCTCGAGAAACGCGCGGATGAAATCACAGCCGGCGGCGGAGCTTTTCTCCGGGTGAAACTGAACTCCGACAATATTGCTGGTTCTTGCCGCGGCGACGAAGCGATCTCCGTCGTGTGTACTCCACGCGATCGGCGTTCTCGCGTCGTCCGGCTCGCAGACATAGCTGTTCGCGAAATACGCCGTCGAAAGCGGCGAGGCATCGAACAACCGATCGTTCGGATCGTCGATCGAGTTCCATCCTATCTGCGGCACTCGATTCGTCGCGAGTTTTCGGACTCGACCGGCGATGACCCCGAGTCCCATGCCGGGACCCTCTTCGCTTGTATCGAAGAGGAGCTGCATTCCAAGGCAAATCCCCAGACACGGCAATCCGCCTTGAAGCGCTGACACCAACTCTTCCCGGTGCGGCGCAAGAAATTCTGTCGCGCTGCCGAATGCGCCGACGCCCGGCAACAACATCGCGTCCGACTTCACAACAACCGATGGATCCGCTTCGATCTGGACATCGACTCCAGCCGCGCGAACTGCTTTAGCTAGCGAGTGAAGATTTCCCGCCCCGTAGTCGAGAATCGCAACTTTCATTGAAGTGATATCTCGAGGGCTGCGAGGCAATCCTCCATCATCCCCCACGGACCGATGGAGATTCGTATCGCGTCGCCAATCCCGGTGAGATTCTCGAGTACTCGAACCGCGATGCCGGCGCGGACCATGCGCGACCCGACCTGTCGCGAGTCACTAACCGGAACGAGAACAAAATTCGCCCTGCTCTCCATCGGTTGGAGTTCCAGCGCTCTCAGACTTTCCGTAAATCGGGCGCGATTAGCGCGAACCTCTTCAATCTTTTCATCCACCCACGCGCGGTCATCAGCGATCGCAACCATCGCGGCGCGCTCAGCGAGCGAATTCACTTTGTATGGTCCGCGCGATTTCTCGACTTCCCGCACGATTGCCGGGGAACCTGCGGCGTATCCGATTCTCAACCCCGCCAGCCCAAACGCTTTTGAAAGCGTTCGCGTGATGAGAAGATTGTCGTAGCGCGCGAGAAGCTCTATCGAGGAGACGCCGGCGAATTCCGCATACGCTTCATCGACGATGACAATCCCGTTCGCGCGCGAGACGACGGTCTCGATCGACGCAGGATCGATCAACTCTCCTGTTGGATTGTTCGGTGAGCACAAATAGACCACACTCGCCGCCGCACTCAGCAGCTCTTCCGACACTTGACCATCACCGCGGGGAATCTCAACGACCGATAGTCCGTTCAGTGTTGCGAAAACGCGAATCATTCCAAATGTCGGGTCGAGCTGAGCAAGCCGAGCGCCGGGCTCGCCAAATGCGCGAATTGCAGAATCGAGAACATCGTCCGACCCGCATCCGACCACGATCATGTTTGCATCAACACCGAGATACTCGCCGAGTGTTCGCGTGAGCCGCCGTGAATATGGAGCAGGATACCGCGTGATCGCTTCCGAATCCGCAAGCGCGATTGCCGCCCGAGCCGACGGTGGGGCGCCCCAGAGATTCGTATTATCACTCAGATCGACTCGACATTGCTCGGCCGCGGGGTCGTAAGGGGACAAGTCCCTTAGTGCGGCACGTCCAAGCTCGAGCGAACTCGGTCTGTTCATGTTGGTTCTTCCCATGCACGCGCCGCATCAGCGTGACCATCGAGACCCTCGCACTCGGCAAATGCCGCAGTGTCCGCCGCGAGGGAACTGGCTCCATCGCGAGTCACGCTCTGCCACGTTGTCCATCTGAAAAAATCGAGAGTCGACAATCCCGAATACGAGCGCGCCAACCCTCCCGTCGGAAGAACGTGATTCGCTCCCGTCAGGTAATCTCCGAACGCAACCGAGCTCGTTTCGCCGAGGAAAACGGTTCCGGCATTTCGGATTGCGCTGACAATTGATTCGGGATTTTTCGTCGCAATCATGAGGTGTTCGGGCGCAAAGGAGTTTGCTACAGCGACGGCCTCCGACACTTTGTCCACCGAGACCACACCTCCCCTCGTTGCGAGCGACTCGGCGATTATCTCCCGACGTGTAGCGGATCCGAGCATCTTCGCGAGCTCTGCTTCGATTTTTTTCGCAAGGCTATCGCCAATCGCGATCGCCAGCACAATTGCGCGCGGGTCGTGCTCCGCTTGCGCCAACAGCTCACGCGCAATCACCTGCGGATTTGCCGAGTCATCGGCGATTACAACGAGCTCACTTGGGCCGGCGGGCGAGTCGAAAGCGACAACACTCGCCAATTGAATTTTGGCTTCCGCGACGAACGCATTCCCCGGCCCAACAATCTTGTCGACGCGTGGGACCGTCTTTGTGCCGAGTGCCATCGCTGCGATTGCTCCCGCTCCGCCAATCGCGAAAACTTTGTCGACGCCAGCGATTTCTGCTGCTGCGAGAACCGAGCTCGCAGGCAATCCATTCTTGCCGGGTGGCGAGCACAAGACGATTTCTGAAACGCCGGCCACGCGCGCGGGGATCGCTCCCATCAACACGCTGCTCGGGTACGCTGCTCTACCGCCCGGAGCGTAAATGCCAACACGGTTCAGCGAATCAGGTCGGCGGCCGACGATCACTCCTGGTTCTACCTCGACTTCCTGTTCTTTCGGCAACCACTCGCGGTGCACGCGCTCGATGTTTCGCGCGGCTCGCTGGATCACTTCTCGCGTACTCTGATCGAAAGAGTCGAATGCGGCGCGAATCACATCGCGTGGCACTTGCAGGGAGTACATCTCGACACCATCGAGCTCACGAGCGAAACCGATGAGCGCATCGTCGCCTTGGTCGCGAACTCGCTCGATGATCGCCGCCGTGATCCCAGCGACCTCTTTGTCTGCGGCGGATGACCGATCGACGAGCTTCTTTCGGTCGTCCGCGGACAGATTGGACAGCTTGCCTCGAAATCGCAATGACAATTGGTCACTCATGGCATGAGGCGCTCGATGCGAGTGAGCAGAATGCCTTCGGCGCCGAGCGTCTTGAGCGCGGCGATCGTGCGATACACTGATTTCGTGGGCACGACCGCGTGAACCGCGACGTGAATTCCACCATCGAGAATGTCGACGACAGTTGGGCCGTTTAGACCGGGGAGTATCTCTTTGACTTTCGAGAGTGCTGTGCGCGGAACGTTTGCCATGAGGTATCTCTTGCCTCGCGCGCGGACAACGGAGTCGAGTGCACCGATCAGCTCTTCAAGTGCCTTTTGTTTTTCCGGGGGCCAAGTTTGTCGAGATGCGCAGCCGAATAGCTTCGCCGTCGAGTCCGCGACAGTCCCAATCTCACGAAGGCCATTCGTCTTGAGAGTCGAGCCCGTCGACGTGATGTCAACGATGAAGTCGGCGATTCCGAGATGCGGCGCGATTTCGGCGGCGCCCGACATCGGAACTATCTGAATGGGCTTTTGCAAAGTTTCGAAAAACCTGCGCGTCGTTTTTGGAAATACGGTTGCAACGCGCGCACCTGTTGGCATGTCGGAGACTGATTGCGCGGAAGAGTCTTCGCGTGCCGCGACGACGAGACGACAACGACCGAATTCGAGATCGAGAAGCGATGTGAGCTCGCGTTCTGATTCTGACGCGATATCGAATCCCGTAATCCCCGCATCCGCAGCGCCGTCAGCGACAAACTCCGGCACGTCCTGCGCGCGAACGAAGATCGCCTCGAACTCGCCGCCAAGCGACGCGGAAAGCGCGCGATCGCCGCTGACGCGCACCTCGAGACCCGCCTGGTTGAACAGGTCTCGCGCGTCGTCGGAAAGTCTCCCTTTGTTGGGCAGTGCAATTCTTAGCATTGTGATTTGTCCTGATAACAAAAAAGCCCGTCCGGAGGACGGGCTGAGGCGCGGAGTGCGCCATGAGACGTGCGGACGGCTTACATAAGCACGTGCGCGTCGCCCCAGCCCGTCGGGCGGAGATGATGCACATGATGGTGGCCGTTTGTGAAATTCATGGACTGAGGAATGTAGGACGGTGCTCTCTCATGTTCAAGTGACCGCTGAATCTTTCATTAAGTGTGTTCGGCGATAGTTTCCACCCCACGATGCGCTCAAATCGACGTTTACTGCTCGTAACGCTGTCGCTGCTGCTTACTCCTGCAGTTTTGTTAGCGCACGCTCGTTTGCTGCGAAGCACACCAGCAGCGGGCGCACATTTGAGCTCATCGCCGCGAGACATTCGTCTCGTTTTCTCCGAAGCGCCCATGGCTCCGGTCAGCCGCGTTTTTCTTATCGGACCGGGTTCGGATACAGTTCGACTCTCGACTCTGCGGACCGATTCAGCCGATCGGCACGCACTCGTCGCCGAAGTGCCTTCTGTTCTCGACTCCGGCAAATACACACTCAACTGGTCAACAGCGGCGAGTGACGGACACGCTTCGAACGGAGCGTTCACTTTCACCGTGGTGACTCGAGCAAAAGGTGTCGCGGGTCGAGCGACCACTGGGCCGACCGTCGTCGCACCAGTACAGACCAAAACCGTAAAGTTTCGCTCGCGAATCAACAACGCGGTTCAGTTCGCACTCGGCGCACCAATGTGGATGGCACGATGGGCCGGCTTCATCGCACTCTTTTTTCTGATTGGGGCGGTGAGCTTTCGATATGTCATTCTTGGAAGAATTCCCACTGCGCAACGCGAGACCGACGAAGTTTTTCAGCAAATCGCGCTGACGGGCGCTGCGACCACCGGATTGTCCGCTGGCATGATAATGGTCGTGACTTCGCTGCTCAAACTTTATGGTGAGACTGTCGCGATGCCCGGAGTTCCCGCAAGCACGATGCTTTTTTCAACAAGTTGGGGATGGGCGTGGGTGGCGCAGATCTCGGCATGTCTGCTCGCGATCATCGCGTTCGCTCTCGCGCACAATCGCGCTCGGCACAGCGAGAGCTGGGCATTAGCGGCGATCTCGGCATTGACGCTCGCCGTGACGCCCGCGTTGACAGGACACGCGATCGGCAGCGACCAGGCATTTATCACAGTGCCGCTCGATATCGTTCACGTGCTCGCCGGATCCGCGTGGCTCGGAACCCTGGCGCTGATTCTGTTCGTCGGTATTGGGTCCGCCGCAAAAACGCCTGGTGACATTTCGATAGGCACGCGCGTGGCAACTCTCGTCAACGCGTTCTCACCGCTCGCACTTTTTTGCGGAGCCGCCGTGGTTGCGACCGGCGTTGCAGCGTCATTGATCCACGTCCAGCCGATCTCCCGTTTGTGGAAGACCACCTATGGAATGACTTTGATCGTCAAGCTCGCCCTCGTTTCACTTTTGTTCTCACTCGGCGCGTGGAATTGGCGAAGAGTGAAACCCAACCTCGGCGGCGATGAGGGTGTGATTGCGCTTCGCTTCTCGGCGAAGCTCGAGCTCAGTGCATCCGTGCTCGTGCTCGCGGTTACTGCGTTCTTAGTCGCGCTGCCTCTGCCGGACTAAAGACGACCCGACTACGACACCTTCCGGGTTTTCTTTCGCAGGAAATCCATCAGGATGAACTGACCAAGCGTCATCGTGTTGGTGAAATACGCCTTACCTCGGCTGATCTCTGATACTCGCTTCACGAACTCGACGAGAGCGCGGTCGCGCGCGAGCATGAACGTGTTGATCATGATGCCGGCACGGCGACAGTTCGCGACTTCCTTGAGAGTCTCACCAACGACAGCCAGGTCGAGTCCCATGGAATTCTTGTAGATGTGACCGTTGGGCATCGTCAGCGCACTCGGCTTGCCGTCGGTGATCATCACTATCTGTCTCATGTCTTTCTTTTGGCCGAGTAGAATTCGGCGC
Organism: Gemmatimonadaceae bacterium; assembly: GCA_046262875.1. GTDB lineage: Bacteria > Gemmatimonadota > Gemmatimonadetes > Gemmatimonadales > Gemmatimonadaceae > UBA4720. The sequence continues at coordinate 18,815 of JBHELX010000015.1, forward strand.
GAAAGTTTGAGTCCCTCCGCGGTGTTGGTGTGATATGGACCAACCTGCGCCTGCGGCAACATCGCAAGAGGGATTTCCTCGGCCGAATCGTGAAAGAGCACGACGCGCAATGTGTCCCCGGGGAATTGCGTGCGAATGAGATGAGTCAGCGCTAGCGCAACTTTCTTTGCCGGCGTAAACCGGTCCTCTCCGTACAGAATCATCGAGTGCGACGTGTCGAGCATCAACACGGTCGCGCACGAAGATCGGTATTCCGCTTGCCGCACCATCAGGTCGCTGTAATCGAGATCCATCGGAATCTCGAGCGATCCGGTGCGCGCCAATGAATTCTTGAGAGTCTCGTTGACGTCGAGATTCAGAACGTCACCGAATTCGTATTGCTTACTCCATCCATCTGCTTCGATTCCGGTTGCGAGATACGGGGTGTCGTGACTGCCGAAGCTCGATTTTCCGAGCGAGCTGAGAATCGACCGGAGTGACTTGTAGCCGAGGAAGTCGATTGCTTTGTCGGTGAGATTGAATTGGACTGATTTGGATGCGGCATGTGCGAGCCCGCCCGGTCCGGTAACAGACTGGTGACCCGCCGGCATTTGCGGCGGCGCATCGAGATTGAGATAACCCTGCTCGGTGAGTCGTTTGACGAGATCGTCGAGCAGCTTTGCCAGCTCGTCTTCGGAGTCTTCTGTTCCGTCGCCGCGTAATGCTTCGAGCAGCTCCGGTGTGAACTGACCGCTCTCGATCAGCGCATCGAGAATCGCCTGCTTGAGCGCTTCGAGTGAGCGATCGGCTTCTTCGTTGAAATCGCCCCACGGATCGAACTGGCTGCCGCCGGCGAATCCTGATTGAAGAAGGAAATCCGCGAGCTTTTCCAGCAACGACTGAAGGTCGACGGCATCAGCCATCTCGGGGCTGAAGCGCGAGTAGGTGTGCGACCGCATGCCGAATAATACAGTCAGTGCTGGCGCCGTGTATAATCCCACGTAATGTCGGATGGCTCGCGATCGCTTAATCCATTCCGGGTGCTTCAGGCGCACCGGAACTTCCGGCTTTTCTGGATCGGCCAGACTGTCTCGCTGATCGGAACATGGATGCAGCAAGTCGGACAGGGATGGCTCGCGCTCCAGCTGTCGAACAGCGCGTTCATCGTTGGATTGGTCGCCGCGGCCGGCAATCTTCCGATTCTTTTCTTCTCGCTTTATGCGGGTGTCATCGTCGATCGTCGCGACAAGTTGAGGCTGGTGACGATCGCTCAGGTTCTTCTGTCGATTCAGTCGGCGGTACTTTGGTGGCTCGTGTGGTCGGGGCGAATCACGATTCCCATGCTGATTGCCCTGGCTGCGATCAACGGAATGATCAGCGCGGTGGAAATTCCCGCGCGCCAGTCGATGATCGTCGACCTCGTCGGGCGGGAAGACGTCGGTGATGCAATCGCGCTGAATTCAGGTGGCTTCAACCTCGCGCGGATTGTCGGACCGTCGATTGCTGCCGCAACCATCGCTGGTATCGGCCTCGCGTGGTGTTTTGGGATCAATGCGCTCAGCTACATCGCCGTCATTGGGTGTCTTGTTGCGATTCATCTTCCGAAATTCGTTCCGGCCGAGACGATTCTCGCTGCGCGCGAGGGATTCCAGGAAGGAGTCGCGTACATCAGGTCCCGCCGCGACGTGACGGGCATCATGGGGCTTATCGCCGTTTACGCGATTTTCGGATTGCCGTTCGTTTCAATGATGCCGGTAATAACTCGAGACGTTCTTCACCGTGGCGCCAGCGGTTACGGATTGCTTGTCACGCTGATCGGAGTCGGAGCGCTGATTGGAGCGCTGGCATTTGCGGCGCTCAGCTCACGATTTCGTCGCGGCAGGATGTTCGGCGTTTCCGCGTATTCGTTCGCAGTATTGCTGCTCGTCTTTTCAGTCGTTCGATCAACGACGCTCGCAGGATTGCTGCTGATATTCATCGGACTGACGATGATGGTGAACGGCGCTCTGGCGAATGGAATGTTGCAATCGATTGTGCCCGACGAGCTTCGTGGCCGTGTGATGGCTGCTTACGTCTTTGTCTATGTCGGGTTCACGCCGATCGGGTCATTGATCGAAGGAACGATTGGCCGCGCGTTCGGCATCCAGTGGGCAATCGGGGGAGGAGCGACGATCATGCTCGCTTATGCTGCGTGGGCTTTCAGAAAATTTCCGGAAATCAAACTCGCGTAGCCGCCGGAGCGCCGCGAACGAGCGCGATATAATCGGTCGACGCCGGAGTGTCGCCGCCCGCTCGAATTGCCGCTGCGATCTGCCCGCGATGATAAGTGCCGTGCAGCGCAACATGAATGAGAATGTCTCTCAGCGTAGATGTGAACTGTACGCCGGCACTGTTGCGATAAGTGATGCCGCCGTCGAGGGCCGTCTCATCGATTGATTCAGTCAGCGCGAGGAACTCGCTTGCGTTTCTCGCTCCGAGTTCCGCGCACTGCGACAGAGAAAGCTCGGGCCACACTGCGACTTCCGGTTTTTCGCCACGAATTCTGGAAATCCAGACATGTTCGGCGGCGATGATGTGCGCGAAAAGAGGGAGCGTGTGCGGCGGAGGATTTGCCGCGTCAACAAGACTCTGATGCACGCGCTCGTCCGCCCATTTCAAATGCTGGAACAGCTGCGGGAGAATATTGGGCATGTTGTACTAGAGCCCGAATCTACTCAAAAAATCACATTTTGATCGACAAAAAGGGCCCAAAAAAGGTTATATTTATCGAGGATGCGTAAGCGCTCCGCCGGCCCGTGCCGCGGAGCGCTCGAATTATCGGGACCTGAAACCACAAGGTGAAGATTAGATGAAGACAAGGACGAAGACCCCGCAGGCGATCTACCAGCACGAGAAGAAGCGCTCGGAGAAGGAGCGTCGTGCGGCTCACAACGATCTCTTGAGGGACGCCAAGAAAGCGTTCGATCAGATGATCGAAGACGGCCGTGCAGCACGAAAGGGTGGACGGCCCAAGGGAAGCAAAACGCGAAAGGATTGAGCTCCCATCGCGTAATGAAAGAGCGGCCTCCTCAAAGGCCGCTTTTTTTTGCACACACGACTGACGGTGCAGAAAGGAGAGCCATTCCTGCCGCATCCAGCGTGTCAGCTTATCCCTTTCTTGATTGCAGTCGTTGTTGCATCTGCGAACGTGTCGATCTCATCGAGAGTCGTATACACGTTCGGAGTAATTCGAATTCCGTTGAACTCCGGATGCAAAATCGGTGTGTTGACGATTCGATAATTCGTATACAACCAGCCACCGAGCTTCGAGACATCGAGACCATCGACGCTGAACAGCCCGATCGCACCCGACGTCTTTCCCTCGAGCGGAGTCAAAACCTTAACGCGCGGACTCTCCGCCAATAACCGCTTCGCCCAACGATCGCGGAGGAATCTCAGCCGCGCAATCTTCCTGTCGGCGCCGATTCCCCTGTGAAACGCGAGCGCGGCCGAGATCGCGTTGTGATTGGCTGCCGGATGAGTTCCGATCTCTTCGTACTTTCTGATGTCGTTGTCCTGTGTCGCTCCAGCCGCCATCAACGGCCACAACGCCTTCTGCTTTTCCTTTCTGACATACAGAAACCCGGTTCCAATCGGAGCGAGCAGCCACTTGTGAAGACTCGTCCCGAAATAATCGACGCCGAGCTCGTCGCGCGTGAATGGGAAATGCGCGAATGAATGCGCGCCGTCGATCAGGACTTCGATTCCCCGCGGCTTCGCGAAATCCACAATTTCCCTCACCGGCATTATCTGGCCGGTGAGATTCGTTATGTGCGGAAACTCGATCGCCTTGGTCCTCGGCGTCACCGCCGACATTATCTGCTCGGCGATGTAATGCAACGAGGATGGCGGGACCTTGAACGACACCTGCTTGAGGACGATCCCTTCGCGACGCTCGCGCTGCTGCCACGTCGTGATCATTCGACCGTAATTCTGATTCGTAACGACAACCTCATCGCCGCGCTTCAGGTCGAGACCCATGATCATGATCTCGTTCGCCTCAGACGCGTTGCGGGTAATCGCCATCTCTTCCGGATCACATCCGAAATCGCGCGCCAGATCTCTCCGCACACTCTCCACTCGCGGCTCGAGCACTCGCCACATGTGCTCGGCGGGCGCCTCGTTCGAAAATTTCAGATCGCGGATCATCGCCTCGAGCACATGGCTCGGCGTCGGCGAAACACCGCCGTTGTTCAGATTGATCAGTGTGCGATCGGTATCGAACGCTCGCTGTATCTCGGTCCAATACGCTTCGTCGTCCGCCAGCTCTTCAGGCCGCTTGTCACCCGCGACGACATTCGCTCGAAAAAGCGATCCGATAGCGTTCGATTTAAAAACCGCGGTCGTTGCGAGTCCCGCGCTTGCCATCCCCGAGAGGAAATCGCGGCGTGTAGTCATGCAGAGATTCTATTACGTGGGGATGCAACCCGCGAGGAAGGTCTCCCGGAAATACGCGACCGGCACCGGACCCATCCCCATGAATCGCTCGTGAAATTTCTTTTCCGAGAATTGTGGGCCGCTTGCAGCCTTGCACGCCTCGCGTAACTCGATGATCGCGTTCTTTCCAAGATTGTAGGTGATCGCCTGAGTTGGCCACTTGGAATAGCGGTAAATCGCGCGCAGCGCGCCATCCGCGACTGCCCGGGCAGCCGGATCAGTCGCTGCATTCGTTCGTGCGTTCGGAACGAACGAGACGTGCTCCGTGAAATAGTCGATCGCCTGATCGAATGTCATGCGACCCGTGTGTAATCCAACATCGACACGAATGCGAACCGCGCGCAAAAGTTGTCCCTGTAGCTCATAGAGATATTCGCCCGGCGAGTAGAAGCCGTACTTGTGATTCGGCGTGGGCTCGGCCATGAGCTCTTCGCTGTAAAGACCCCAACCCTCGAGCGCCATCGAGTCACTCCACATCGATGACGAATCTTCAACCGCCCCCGGCGTAAGCCAGCGGATATTGGATATCGAATCCGCGTGCTGGCTCATGTAGCGGAAATGCCAGTCGTGACCGGGAAATCCTTCGTGCACCGCGGTGTCGGCAACGGACGCGAAATTATTAACCTTCAATGCAGCCGGATCATTTCCAGTCGGCGTCAGATAAAAGCGCCCGACGCCAGTTTTCTTGAATGGCGGCGCCGGATAGTACGCTGCGTCGATTGTGCTCTGCAAAACCGGTGGAGTAGGGACGACATCGAGGCGATAGTTGGCGGGAATGTCGAACAGATTGTGCTCGCGTCCATATGCAACCGCGCGGTCGCCGGCATCTCTATACCATTTGAAAAGCTGATCATCGTTTTTCGGCGAATCCTTCGAGAGAAAATCCATCACTCGGCGTATGCCGAGATTCTTTTCTGCATCGGTGTTGAAGGAGATTCCCATTTTCGCATCAGCGGCGAATTCACGCGCGACATCCACCATCTTCGCGGTGTAAAGCGCTACCTGAGCGGCGCCGTACTCGTATAGCTCCGCCGCGGAGCGAGAATCCTGGAGAACGTTGTGCACGCGCCACTCGTACTCGGGTTCACCTGAAGAAAAACGGTCGACGCTCTCATTGACGTCGTATGTCTGAGGAAGCCACGCGGCGAACGCCTCCCACGCATTTGCCGCGGCAATTCCCGCAGCGGTAATCAACGCGAGAGTCGGCTGCGCAAAACTCCTTGTGCCGAGATATTTCTGTGAGTCTTTTGGAAGGGTGTTGCGGAAGTAATCCGCGTTTGCTTTGCTGCCGTCGATACCGTCGCGTTGCACCATGCGTCGATCGGGAATCCGGCCAGCAGCTTTGCCCGCGAGGAGATTGCCTTTCGCCGTCTCGAGATAAATCGGAATCGCCTGCGTTCGTTTGACGACGAGCTGCCAGTCCGCCTCATTGCCGAGGAGGCCGCCGCCCAAGTCGGCCATTTGCTGGATTTGCCAGTCGATACCGCGAAATGGCTCGGCGACATACGTGTCGAGGGATCGCTGGTAGTAGTGAAGATCAGCGAGCTGATGGACGAGAAAACCGAGCTGCGCTTTCATCAGTCTGTAATCGATCAAATCGGTCGGAGACAGATTGACGGCAGGAATTCTGGCGAGATTTCCTTGCATGTCGCGATAGAACTTCACTTCGCCATCGAGAGCGGTTGGACTGAAGTCGCGCAATGAGCCGTTTATGTTTGCGAGCTCCGGACTGTAGCCATCGCCGCCGATGTAGGTTGACGTGACGGGATTGCGCTGCAAATGGAAAATGAAATAGCGATCGCGCAGGCCGGGAAAATCCGTGGCGGGTAACGGAGTAATCGGCGGTGGGGGAGGAGGAGCCGCGGTTGCGCACGCTTCAATGTTTCGAAGTATCCCGAAAGCTGCGGCAGTGATCGAAGCTCTCTGTATGAATGATCTGCGATTCATGAGTGATTCTTGTGTGTGCTTTTCAACGCTTTCTTGAGAAGTGCAATTTGCCCGCCGTGATAGGCATCATGCTGCGTGACACCGTGCAGCATGTTGGAAACGCTGCGCTTGCCCTTGGGAACTCTCGCATCGAGTTCCTCGTCGCTCAATCCTGCGACAACCTCGCACAGGCGTTCATGACTTTCCGCTAGCGCGGCGAGAGCCGATTCCCAGTTTTTTTCTGAGACAGCTTCAGGTACCGGCCAATCCTCGCCTTGCTCCGGCTCGACCTTTCCACCGGTCAGACGACGTCGCGTGATGTTCGCCCACGACGTAATGTGCAACACCAGCTCCCAGATGTTGTGCGCCGAAGGGATTGGTCGGTGCGCTGCATCCTCCGCAGTCACATCTTTGAGCAGCTCGCTGAGTGACGGTCCGTGCCAGGCATCACCCGCAAGCGCTTGCCCGATCTCCTCGGCAATGCGCTCGCCTCCGGTTCTCGATTTTTGCATACCGCATGAGGTATACGAAAAAAGAGTGCGAAATGCGACCTAATCCGTAATCAGAAGCTGAACCAGTACGACGCTTTCAAGAGGAGGGTATTGTCCGGTCTCGCGGCGAACAGATCGCGATAATCGCGAACCGGAGCGAACGTCCCAAGGTTGCGATCTTCCTGATCGCGACCCTGCGACCACACGAGGAAAATCGCTGAGCCGGGTCGGTACTCCCAACGCACGACCATGTTTGAATGGAATTGTTTCTCGTTGAATCCACCGGCGTCCCCATTCAGCGCATACGGCTTGAACCTGGTGTTGTAATCCGCGCTCCTGGGCGCCGACAGCTCTCTCACGTTCGTAAACTTTCCGGTGGTCACAAACGGCTCGGCGTAGAACTGAAACGAAAGCGTTGGGCTCGCTGTGTAGTTCAGCCGGCTCGTGAAGCTCAGGAGATCCTGATCGAGATGCGCGAACAGATAATGCGCGTCGGGGCTTCCTGCGCTTCCGACATTTGAATACCACTGCGTGTTATCGACGTTGCGCTGATATCGCGTCCCAATCTCGAAGCTCGCGTTGCTTGCCGCGCGCAGCGTCAGATAAGGACGCACTCGCCAGAGTCTCGATCGTCCACCATCTCCAGTCGTGTAAATCGCGGCCATCGTGGGCAGCAGCTTCTGTCGAGGATCTGCAGCCCAGTTGACGAGAATATTCGCAAACGGTGAAACACGAAGCGCAGGCCCGCCGCGCGCGCACCGGTCGCAATACACCGGCCCGGCGTTATCCACCCAGGTGCTGATGCTCCACGTCGATGAGTTTTTCATCTCGGCAAACAGATCGAGCTCCGGCGTGCGGCCGGTGGGCATGCCCGCCGCGTTGAATTGATTGAAGAGGTACAGATATCCACTTGCTCTTCGCCAGAAATTCTTTGGTTTGCGCGAGTCGAGGCCTGCGAAAAGCGTGGCCGTCTGCTGATCTGCCTGAGAAAGAAACCCGATGTCATTGGATTCAAATCCGGGTGTCAGTCGCTGAAGCTGAATTCCGCCTTGAACCAGCCCACTCACCTTCTCGAATGCCGCGGAAATGCCGGTTCCGGTCAGGTTGGTGCGCGTCGTGTCGTATGGGAGATGCGAATCGGGCCGCTGATAAAGATGAACGCTGTTTCTTTGCGTTCGCGCAATCGCTGCTGCGCTTCCCGTCACATCACTTGCCGCAATTGAAGCTCGAAGATTATAGGCGCCGTTGTCGAATCGATGGCGAGCATCGATCCCCCCGACAGTCGCGGATCGCCGCAAGTAATTCGCGGTGATTCCAGGAAGATCGCGATCGACTGAAGTTACCATCGCCCCAATCGCACTTTCACCGTTCCGGAAATCACGTGCAATACGAGCGACGCCATACGATGTGCGTGGCTCGACAATCGTTCCGTTTACTGATTCGCGCTGAGTCATTGCTGCGATAGCACCCACTGATGTCCCGCTCGACAACCGGCCAGTGAGCTTCGCAGCACCGAGAATCGTTGTAGCACCCGGCACATTTGCGTTCGGATCGCTAACTAATCCACCGAGCTGCGGCGCTCGCCCGATGCGTCTCGGATAAAAGAGCTGGAGCGCATCACTGCTGAATGAAAAAATGCCCGTGCTCTCGACGAAAAACGGTCGCTGCTCGGCGAAGAACGATTCGAACGCCGTGAGATTCAGTACAGCGGGATCAGCTTCGACCTGACCGAAATCAGGATTCACCGTGGCACTCAGTGTAAGGTTCGACGCGAGTCCGTACTTCACGTCAGCGCCGAGTGATTGCTGCTGCGAACGGCCGAACGCTCCCGGTTTTATCACGCTGACATTCTTTGTCACCGCGTACGGAACTATCTCGAGCCGCCTCGGAGAACCAAGCCCTCGAAGGTCGGCTACATCGCCGTATTGCGATGATATGCCGTGCTTTGAATAACGGTAAAGCGGCCAGCTAACGCGCTCGTTCGTTCGCGCGATGTCGCGCATGATCATGAACCCGAACGTGTTTACATCGGCGTGCGGGAATCGCAGCTGTGACAGAGGAATACGAAACTCCGCCGTCCAGCCGAGCGAATCGATTTTTGTACTGACATCCCAGACCGCGTCCCATGACGCGTCTTCCTGTGAGTCCTCATAGGTGTAGTAGTCGCGTTTCACTCCAACTGGATTCACGGCGAACTCGTATCCGGTTCTGCGGTCGTGATACGAGTCGATCATGATTTTGATTTGATCGCTCTGGGTTTTTACGTCACGTCGGCTCAACAATCCGATGATGCTGTCCGGATGCGGATCGTACGCGCGAACGAAGACATAAAAGTTGGTCGCGTCGTATGTGACTTTCGCTTCAGTGCGAAAGCGTGGCTCACCATCCTCGACCGGCTGAAACATTCTGAAGCCGGTGATCGCAATTGCATTGGTCCACGCGCTATCTGCATCCGAACCATCGATGGTCGGAGGTCGAGTTGCAATTGCAGCCGTAACGCTTGCGGCGCGAGCTGCGGCCGAAGCGGGAGCTAGCGGTGTGCTTGAATCCGCACGCGGCACAGCTGTTTGTGCTCCACTCGGCGGAATAACGAAGAGAAATGCAGCGAATGAAAAAGCGAGTGCTACATTTCTAGCACTATTTGGCGTGATTCGAGCTCGAGTGGCTGGCATCAGTGCAATTTCCGGTGGGGGTAGCTGGTAGCGGGTTTGCTTACTGTTGGATCGCGGCTTGGAGCACGCGCTTGTAGTCGTATGAGCTTTCGATTTTCTTCGCCGCTGCAAGGTACTGCCTGCTGATCTCGGGGGTCGTGATCAACTGCTGAGTCGCGACAGACACCAACACGTCGGCCTTGTCGCTCGACGCGTTGAGATGGAGCGTGCCGTTGATAATGTCAGTCGTTATCGCCGGATTTGCGTGAGCATAAGGAATCGCAGCGATTAAAACGTTTCGTCCGTCGTAATCCGACCCGAGCGTTCCAAACACACCGAAGTACGCGTGACGTATCTCGGGATTTCGGGCTGTGAGCGCGCTCGCCGCGACGGTTGTCAGGAAGGATGACTTGTCATAGTCGCTCGTCAGTTCCCTTGCGCCTTGAAGCGCCATCAGAATTGCACTTTGATCGCCGCCCAACGCGTACTGCGTCAGAAGCGACGCCTTTTCTGTGCTCGAGCTTGCATTTAGAATCGCAGTCTGAATCGACTGGTTGATCGCTGCTTTTGCCGTAGTTGAGGGGTACTTGCCTCTCGAATGACGCAGTGGCGACATCATGTCGACAACTGCTTTTAGATCCGAGGGACTCGACGCGAGATCTCTTCCCGCGGCACTGGCGATGCGATCGATCTCGTCCTGACTGAAATCATCCGCATCGAGAAATGCCCGGAAGTGCGCAGCTCGTGAAGCAGTGCTATGAATCCGCGCGATCAGCGCGAGCACATTGTCTACACCACCGTCCTGGCGAAACCGCGCCACGCGTTGCGGAACGTCGACAGCTGATTCGCGCAGAACTTCGGGCATCAGTTTGCTGAGCCAAGTCATTATCGAGGCATCGGCATCGACGATGCGCCCGTTCACTCGCGCCGTGTAGCTCAGACCATTCGCCTCAGGTATAACAATTATCGATCGATCGATTCCCGGCCGCACCTCTCTGAATCGCGCGACTCCACCCTGTGGCAGAGAGAGAAGGCGTGTCTCGTCCGACGAAAGCTTGGCGCGTCCGAGCATCCTGCCCTCGGCACACCTCCCAGGTTTGCTTTCCAGGTACCAAAGGCTTCGTGCGCCAGTCTCGTCATCGTCATTGACGCTGATGTGAGTCGAAGTGGACGTAAGGCGATTGAGATCGAGATCGTCGCACGACGCCGGGGTTTTTGCCGTTGGCGCTGCCGCAATCGCCGTCTTGTTATTTGCCACTCGCAACGTCGGCGGAGATTGGCGCGCTTGCTCGAAAGGTCTGAGTGCTGCTAGCGGAATAACCAGTAGTGCGACGATCGCAGCCGTCACGAGAGTGCTCCGGCGATCGAGTGTGTGTCTGTCGAGTTTCGGATCCAGAATCGCGAGCATGCGCCCTTCGAATTCCGACCGTCTCGCCATTGCAAGCGCGGCGAAAGCAGGCGCGGCCCGCTCATGCGACGGTGTTCCAAGAGTGCGCACCATCTCCAGCAGCTCGCCCGCATAAAGAGACGGTTTCGTTCCGTCGCGCAACACGTAATCATCACACGCGTGCTCGCGCTCGACGCGCATCCGATGAGCGGCGAGCCAGATGAAAGGGTCGAACCAGAAAATTGCGATTGCTATCTGAGCGGCGAGCTGAGTGAGAGCGTCGAATCTTTTCACGTGCGCCATTTCGTGAACCAGAACGAAACGTCGCCGCTCTTCGGGCCATTCTTCCGCGTCGGGAGGAAGAAGGACCGCGGGATAAATGACTCCCCACGTTACAGGAATGCCGAGTCGGTCTCCGTGCAGCAGAGTGAGCGGGCGATTGATGCCAAGTACGCCCGCGACGCGCTGTGCAAGTGAGAGCCACGCTCCGTCGACCACGCGTGATCCCCGGCGTGCAAGCTTGCCGACCTGCATCGTACCAAACGCGAGGCGAAGGAGAACGATGACCACGCCGACGATCCAGAGCGCTGCGAACAGGGAAATACCTTTGAGTGGAAACGGTTGCGCAACGGTGGAAGTCGGAGTGGGCTCCGCCGTTTTTTTCGAAACCGGGAACTGTGAGCTCGGAGCTGACTGCTGAGAGGGCGGGACTGGTTGCTGTCCCGTTGCTGTCGAACTTCTAGGACTAGTCTCTAACTGCGGGTTACCCGTTACTGTCGACTCGAGCCAGGGCGGCGCGGGAAGAAACGGTAATCTCCACGCCGGAGCGAGCAGCGTCACAGCAGGCAATGCAAGATGTCCCACCACAGCCGCAGTCCATGCAGCATGACGGGCAGCCGCCGAATGCGATCGCAGCAGATACGCCGCGAGCGCAGCGGCGGCAATCAGGATCGTTCCCTTGAGTGCGGCGTCGAGTAACAATCCAAGCGCGAAAATCATCTTCTACTCAGCGGCCTTCGTGCTGTGCTTTGGAAATGAGTTTGGCGACGCGATGCAATTCGGCGTCGCTCAGCTTCGAACCCTTGAGCTCGAGCAGCGCGGCAACAGCCTGCTCGGTTGATCCGTCAAAAAATGTTTGAAGCAGATGCGCGAGAGCTCCTCGTCGAGCGGTATCCTTTCGCAAGGTCGGGCGATAGATGTAAGCCCGCCCCTCTTCCATATGAACTACTCGCCCCTTTTGCTCGAGAGTGCGAAGCATCGCTCGCACTGCCGAGTAGCTCGGCGGATCGGCGATTCCATCCATTACTTCAGAAACAGAGGCTTTTCCTTTCTCGAAAAGAAAATCCATGATCTGGCGCTCACGACGGCTCAGGCCAGTCAGGTCATCATTTTCGGTCATTCAATCTCCGAGTTGTGTTGCATGTGCTAGTATTCTAGCATGTGCTAGAAAAATAGCAATGGGAGAAATGAAGGTTAATTTGGAGGGGCGGTAAAGAGCGGAACTGATGCCGCGCCTCTGCGGCATCAGTTCCGCTGTTACTCTCGCTTTCTCCGAAACTCAGCTAGCTCGAAGTGCTCTCCGATTCATTCTCCAGCCTGCTTGGAGGTTCTTCTGGAAGCAACGCTTCGGCACGAGGTTCACGCCAGCGCTCGTCAACATCTCGTAGCGCGAAAGCTTTTCGGGATAACGAGAAATCGCCGTCGGCGCATAGTCGAGCGCGATGAAGAACCTGTCGATGAGGCTCAACGCGAAGATCTCAGCGATGCCCCGCGCCCGAGCGAGCCGCTCGACGCCGAGGACGACCTGAGTTCCAAGCCCATTGCCATGTTCCGTGGGAGCGACTGCAACTGACGATACCTCGGCAAGAGACGGCGAGTACTCCTCGAGTGCAGCGCACGCGACCACGCGGTGACCCTTCACCGCAACTATATAGTTCTCGACGTTGAGGGCGATTTGCTCGGCAGTGCGCGGAAGCATCGATCCGTCGGCGACATACTGGCTCACGAGCTGATGGATCTGCTCGACGTCCGTTCTGCGCGCGGAACGAACGACAGGCGCTAGCGAGTCGGCAAGGCCGGATCGCTGGGCAAACGAGAGAGTCGAAGAAGCCGTCGAGTGATTATGCACGATAAATGAATAAATAATCACACGGGCCGGCGCAAGGGTCAGTGAGGAGGTCTTCTCCCAGTCACCTGGCGCCAGCCAAGAGCGGCTCCTCGCCGCGCGGTCAGCTGAGCGACGCCCACGGCGACTGCACTGATTGCAGTCCAGAGAAGAGCGTCCTTCCAGCCGGTCTTGAGAGATTCAGGATCGTCCGGCGGATCCTTGGAAGTTGCGGCTCGCCAGCCGGCGTCGAGTGATCGTTTCACGACGATGCCGGCCGCCATTGCCGAGCTCGCGCCCACGGCGAACCAGAGAACTTTTTGTGGCGCGGCGGTCATCGCCGCACTCGCTTACTTGTGCGCGTAGACCTTCGTGTGACCTGCTCGGTCGAATGTGAGTACGTCATAGGCCTGCTTGGACGCACCCTCCATGCCGGGCGATCCAGACGGCATTCCGGGCACGGCGATTCCTGCGACAGCCGGGTGCTCCTTCAGCATCTTGAGAATCACGTCGGCCGGCACATGACCTTCGACGACGTAGCCGTTCACAATCGCTGTGTGACACGCCTGGAGCGCGGGTGACACACCGTATTTCTGCTTGATCATCGACAAGTCGGGCATATCCATCGTCTCGACCTGGAAGCCCTTATCGCGAAGATGCTGAACCCATCCCTTGCAGCAGCCGCATTGCGGCGTCTTGTAAACTTTGATCGCGATGGGTTTCGGAGCAGAAGCGCCGACGTTACGCGTTGCCGCCGCTCCGAGCGAAAGAAGCAACAATCCGCTGGCAACAAGGATTCCGAATCTATTTCGTAGAGGTTTTGTCATTTCGATTCCTCGATTAGTCCTTCTGCTTCGATCCACGCGCGCCATCCCCCAGCCATTGATTGAACATTCGTGTAACCCATTCTCTGGAGTGAATCCGCCGCAAGCGCCGCGCGGTATCCACCGCCACAATAAAGTATCAGGTTGCTCGACTTGTCGGACGCAAACGTCTCGATGTCGCGCTCGATAATACCTTTGCCAAGGTGCTCAGCTCCCTTGATGTGAGCCTCGTTCCATTCGTTGTCTTCGCGAATGTCGATCACTCGCGCGCGGCGCGTTCGCAGCGCTTCGCGAGTCTCCTCGACGCTTACCTCACGGATGCGAGTCTTTGCATCATCGACAACTCTTAGAAAACCCGGTGAATGCTTCCTGTGATGCGAGCTACTTCCCATCGAGCTGAGCAATTGTTTTCGTGGATGGCGGCCTCGTTTTCTGCAGGCGAGCTGCAACCTGCTCGGCCTGCTCCAACACACGAAGAATGTTCTCGCCGGCGAGTTTCCTCATATCGTCGTCCGACCAGCCCCGGTGTGCGAGCTCCGCAAACAGCACGGGATATTTCGAGACATCTTCGAGACCGACAACGACATCTGTGATTCCGTCGAAGTCTCCTCCAATGCCTACGTGATCAGGTCCGACGATTCGCTTCACGTACTCGATCTGATCGGCGACCTGGGAGAGAGTCGCTTTCGGCGACGGATGATCGGCGCGTCGCGCGCGAGTTGCCTGACGAATCGCGGCTGTGTCGGTTCCGAACTTTTTTCGGAGATCGGCCGTGAAGATCTGCTCATCGTGATCGTAGGCCGCGACCTCAGGTGAAACGAACGAAGTGACGAACGGAACCATGACGACTCCGCCATTAGCCGGCACACGCCGAAGAATGGAATCCGGGACGTTGCGCTTGTGATCGACAAGTCCACGCCCACCGGAGTGCGAGAAGATTACCGGCGCTTCGCTCACATCGAGAGCGTCACTCATCGTCCCGGGCGACACGTGCGCGAGATCGACGAGCATTCCCAGTCTGTTCATTTCTCGCACGACTTCTTTTCCAAACTCCGTGAGCCCGCCGTGTTTTGCCGAGTCGAGTGCCGCATCGGCCCACGCGGTGGTGACGTTGTGAGTCAGCGTCATGTAGCGCGCGCCGAGGTCGTAGTAAACGCGAAGTGTGCCGAGGCTGTTCTCGATGGCGTGTCCGCCTTCGAGCCCAAGGACGGAACCGATCTTTCCTTCTTTTTGCGCGCGACGAAGATCATGAGCGGTGAGCGCCCACATCAGCTTGTCGGGATACTTGTCGACCATTCGCCGAGCGATATCGAACTGTTCCATCTGCACTCGGGCGAATCCGGAATCCGCGATTTCGCCGGGTATGTAAATGGACCAGAACTGACCGCTCACCATTCCCTGATGAAGCCGGTCGAGATCGGTTTGTCCACGAGTGTGCTGGCGCAGATCGTATGCGCCCACGTCCATTGGTGCAATTCTGCTTTCGCGGATCGCCCACGGAAGATCGTTGTGTCCGTCGATGAGCGGTGTCGTCGACAGGATCCGTCGTGCGCGATCGAGATCGCTCTCAGACGATTTAGGCGTCATTGTCGCGCAAGCGCCGGCGAGAAGAAGAAAAGGAAGTAGCCATCTCATCCAGGTGGTCCAGAAAAAGTTGGGGCTGCCAAGTATAACGTGCTGGACGTGCTTGCTCCATCGCGCTAAAATCCGCGCATGACTCAACGCGAAGACGGCGAGCTCGATTTTGGCGACCAGAGCTCGCTCGACTCCGCACTCTCCGTTGTAGCGCGCGGACTCAGCGAGTCTGGAATTCTTCGCATCACGCGTCAGGTTCGCGGGATGCTCGCGAAGGGCGAAAAAGTTGTGAATCTCACTGTCGGAGATTTCGACCCCCGCTATTTCCCGATACCGCGCAGGCTCTCTGAGGAGATTCAGGCGGCGATCGGGCGTGGTGAGACGAATTATCCCACTCCTGAGGGAATGCTCCCGCTTCGTCAGGCAATTTCTGATTTCGTTTATCGAAGGGCGGGCGTTCGTTATCCGGTTGAATCGATCGTCGTCTGCAGCGGTGGGCGCCCGGCGATATACGGAACGTACCGCGCGATTGTAAATCCAGGCGACAAGGTGGTGTACTCTGTTCCGTCGTGGCAGAACGATGCGTACTCGTGGCTGACGAGTGCGCAGTCGATCGAAATCGAAGCGACGAAAGACACGGGATTTCAACCGACGCTCGAGCAATTCGCGCCCTTTATTCCCGAAGCGGCGTTGCTTTGCCTTTGCTCGCCGGGAAATCCAACGGGCTCGGTGATGTCTGCAGAGCAGCTCACCGAAATCCTGTTGGCAGTTGTCGAGGAGAACAAAAAGCGCGAGTCAGAAAAGCGTCGTCCGCTGTTTGTGCTGCACGATCAGATGTACGGCGAGCTCGTTACGCGCGGGCAAACGCACACCTATCCGGCGGCGGTTGTTCCAGAGTCGGTGCGGTACGTGATCTCTGTCGATGGAGTATCGAAGGCATACGCAGGAACTGGACTGCGTCTCGGATGGATGCTGGTTTCTCCGTCACTCGGTGCCCGGATTCGCGATCTGTTGTCACAAGCCGGCGCGTGGGCGCCGCGCGCGGAGCAGATGGGCGTCGCGAATTTCCTGAATGACGCGCAAGCCATTGCAGAATTCCGGTGCGAGATGGACTCCAGACTGGAGCAGCGTCTTACGACATTGCACGAAGGATTCAATCAGCTACAACGGGAGGGCTACCCGGTAGCGTCGATCAATCCTCAGGGAGCGATTTATTTCTCAGCCTGCTTCGGACTTCATGGGCGAACGTTCGCGGGGCAGAAGCTCGAGACTGATGAGGACATTCGCGCGTTGATTCTGAAAGAGGCGGGAATTGCGATGGTTCCATTCCGCGCGTTCGGAGTGCGAGCCAATACGGGTTGGTATCGACTCTCGGCGGGAGCAGTATCGATGGAAGAGATTCGCAGCATGTTCCCGCGAATAAAATCTTTGCTCGATCAAGTTCATTAACTGCCGGTCACCGATACCCGCCGGCCGATAACCGATGCGGGATGTCCGAAACTGCAAAACTCACAATTCAGTAGTTCTCGGACCTCGATAATCGGTCATCGGCTAGCGGGCATCGGCGACCGCGCTCTTCCGTTTTACGAGCGTCAATATTGTGTAGATCGCGACTGGCTCGTTGTCCTGGTTGGTGACTTCAACATCCCAGGCAACGACCCCCTGCGGAATCTGATCCGGTAGCGGGTCCTTGGCAGTTTTTGATTTGCACGTCAGCCTCACCTGAATTGTGTCGCCGAAGTAGACAGGCTTGATGAATCGCAGATTGTCGAGCCCGTAATTCGCGAGCACTGGTCCCGGTGCGGGATCGACAAACAAACCCGCGGCTGCAGCGAGAACGAAGTATCCGTGAGCGACGCGCTTGTCGAAGATCGATTCCTTCGCCGCGGCGTCGTCCATGTGCGCATAGAAATGGTCGCCGCTCAGATCAGCGAATTTTTCGGTATCTGCTTCGGTGATCGTACGCTTTTCAGTGATGAGCGTCTCGCCAATTTCCAGCTCGTCGAAATATTTGCGGAACGGATGAACGCTATCCTTGGACTCTGCTGCTCCTTTGATCCACTCGTCTGAAATTGCGGTGAGGGTAGTCGGCGAGCCCTGAAGCGCCGTCCGCTGCATGTAATGAAGCGCGCCGCGTACACCGCCCATCTCTTCACCGCCACCCGCGCGACCTGGGCCTCCATGAACGAGGCCGGGAAGGGGAGAGCCGTGTCCCGTCGATCCCTTTGCACTCTCGCGATTGATGATCAACAGGCGGCCATGATGCGAAGCCGTGCCGAGCGCAACCTCTCGTGCGACTTTGTCGCTCGATGTAAAAAGAGATCCTACAAGACTTCCGCGTCCCAACTTTGCAAGCTCGATCGCTTCATCGACGTTTGCATATGGCATGACGGTGTTAACAGGACCGAATGCTTCGATATTGTGCGGCTCGAGAGTATCGAGTGGTGAATCGCAATACAAAAGCGTTGTCGGGAAAAAGGCTCCCTTCGTTTTGTCTCCGGCCGCAACGTCGAAATTGTCAGGATTCCCAAAAACGAGCTCCGATCCCCGTTTCAATTCTTCGACTCTCTCGCGCACTTCCTTTACTTGGGATTTGCCCACCAGTGGCCCCATGCGAATTCCCTCCGCCTGGGGATCACCGATCTTCACACCCGCTAGACGCTTTTCGATCGCCTTCACCGCGTCATCGACGATTGCCTGCGGAACGAGCGTACGCCGAATCGCCGTGCACTTCTGTCCCGCCTTCACCGTCATCTCTCGCACGACTTCCTTCACGAACAAATCAAACTCGTCCATACCAGGCGTGGATTCCGGCCCGAGCATCGAGAAATTGAGAGAGTCCGCTTCCATGTTGAACCGGACGGCGTTCTCGACGATCGATGGCGTCATCTTGAGCTTTCGACCCGTCGACGCAGAGCCGGTGAAAGTGACGACATCCTGGCCGCCGAGGTGGTCGAGTAAGTCGCCAGTGCTTCCAACAATCAGCTGTAGCGCACCCCCAGGAAGAATTCCCGAGTCGATCATCGCGCGCACCATCGCTTGCGTGAGATACGATGTGATCGTCGCCGGCTTGACGATCGCCGGCATTCCCGCGAGAAAGGTTGGCGCGAGCTTCTCCAACATTCCCCAGCAGGGAAAGTTGAACGCATTGATGTGTACGGCTGCTCCTTCGAGCGGAACAAGAAGATGTCGGCCGACGAAGCTATTGTCCTTCGAGAGTGGCTCGACATTTCCCTCCACGTAAAACGTCTCGTTCGGAAATTCCCGCCGCCCGCGACTGGAATACGCGAAGAAAGTTCCGATTCCGCCTTCGATGTCGATCCACGAATCCGTTTTTGTGGCGCCGGTCGCTTCGGAGAGCTTGTAGAATTCCTCTTTCCTCTCCATCAGATACTTCGCCATGTCCTTGAGCATCCGCGCGCGATCGTGGAACGTCATCGTCCTGAGCTTCGGTCCGCCAACGGAGCGCGCGTAGTCGAGCATTCCCTTGAAATCGATTCCTTCGCTTGTCGCTTCAGCGATTGTCTCACCAGTCACCGCGTGGACGAGCGGCGTCGCGTTCCCGGTCCCCTCGACCCAGTCTCCCTGCGCGTAGCTCTTCAGCTTCATCGAGTTGACTCCCTCTCTTGCTTTGTCTGTCGCCACGTCTTGTAGCTCGTCATTTGCTGCGGCCGATCAGCCGGCACTTCTCTAAGAGGGTCGCACGCGCGAAGTGAGCCGTTGAGCTCTGCCGGTAACGACTGGTAAAGACGAGTGCCGTCGGTTTTCCAATCGAGCATCTCGTCACTCACGTCCTTCACGATCTTCGCGGGATTTCCAACAACGACTTTACGCTCGGGAATCTGCATGTCTGCCGGAATGAAGCAGAGCGCACCAACGATAGATTCTGCGCCGACGGTCGCGTTGTCCATAACCACCGAGTTCATTCCGATCAGAGCATTGCGACAGATCCGCGCGCCATGAATGATCGCGCCGTGTCCGATGTGCGCACTCTCCTCGAGAACGACAGTAACGCCCGGGAACATGTGCACGACACAATTCTCCTGCACGTTGCATCCGTCTTCAATTACAATCGCGCCCCAGTCACCACGCAGCGCGGCACCGGGACCGATATACACATCCCGTCCGATAACGACATTGCCCGTGACAATCGCGTTCGGATGAACGAACGCCGACTCGTGAACAACGGGGACAAACCCGTCGAACGAAAAAATGTTCGTTGCGTTCACACTCGCTCGATGATCGTCGCCATCCCCTGGCCAACGCCGATGCACATCGTGCAGAGCGCGTACTTCCTATCCTTTTCCTCGAGCTCGCGCGTTGCGGTGAGAAGCAATCGCGCGCCCGACATTCCAAGCGGATGGCCCAAGGCTATTGCGCCGCCGTTGGGATTGACGCGAGCATCGTCGTCCGCGATGCCGAGCTCGCGAAGACAGGCGAGCGACTGCGCGGCAAATGCTTCATTCAATTCAATGATTTCCATCTGCTCGAGCGAGAGTCCCGCCCTCTTGAGAGCCATCTTCGATGCCGGAACCGGGCCCATTCCCATTATCCTCGGCTCAACACCAGCGACAGCAGAGGAAACGATTCGGGCTTTCGGCTCCAGTCCGTAAAGTTTCAATGCGCTCTCGGAGACGACCAGAATTGCGCACGCGCCGTCGTTGATGCCCGACGAATTGCCGGCTGTCACCGATCCTTTCCCATCGGTGCGAAACGCAGGCTTGAGCCGCGCCAACTTTTCAATTGTCGTGTCAGGGCGCAGGAACTCGTCGCATTCGAATTCGGTCGGCTCTCTTCCTTTGCCCGATGGCGGGATCGTTATGGGCGTGACCTCTCCATCGAATCGCCCCTTTGTGCGTGCGTCTGCAGCTTTCTCCTGCGATCTGCACGCGAACAGGTCCTGATCCTCCCGCGTTATTCCAAACTGCTCGGCGACATTTTCAGCAGTCTGTCCCATTGAATCGATGCCGTATTTTTCGCGCATCTTCGAGTTGACAAAACGCCAGCCAATGCTGGTGTCGAACATCTCGACGTTGCGAGAGAAAGGCTGACTCGCTTTCGCCATAACGAATGGCGCGCGCGTCATGTGCTCGACACCGCCGGCAATGTAAACGTCACCGTCGCCAAGCCTGACGCTCCGCGCCGCATTCACAACCGCGCTCATGCCCGAGGCGCAAAGGCGATTCACGGTCTCCCCCGGAACCGACACAGGCAGGCCCGCGAGAAGCAGCGCCATGCGAGCGACATTGCGATTATCCTCGCCCGCCTGGTTCGCGCAGCCCAGGATGACATCCGTTACCGCATCGGTTGGGACATTTGGATTTCGCTCGATGAGCTTCGCGATGACGTGTGCGGCGAGATCGTCCGCGCGAACGGTCGATAGCGACCCACCGAAGCTGCCGATCGGCGTTCGAATCCCGTCTACTATAAAAGCGTCTGCCATAGTCGGAATTTAACTCTCGATCGCCTGTACAAAGTGGAGCTCGTACCCATTCAAATCGACGATCGCGAATTCCCGCTCGCCATAGAACGCGTTGTGAAGGTCTTGTACGAATCGCGCCTCGGGAATTTCGGACTTCTCGTTCCGAAGCAACTCGGCCGACCGCTCCATCTGTCGGTCCTTCAGTACCTGATAGAGATCATCGACACCTTCGGTTCGTACCCAGAAACTCACCGGCTGCCGTTTGTTCGCAGTTCCGCCCGGCACGAGCATTAGAAACCATCCGCCAAACGACAAGCCGGCCCACGCAGCGTTCGTGTCGATTTCGTGTTCTCCATCGAGCTGAAATCCGATCGATTTGTACCAATCCACGGCTGCGCGGACGTTGGGCACACTGATCATAGCGTCCGCCTTTTTCACATTCTTTGCGACCTGGACGATTCTCTGTTCGAAGCGCGGGCCTTCGACGCGTTTCGGAACTTTCGCGCCGGCCTCCTTGAGTCGCCGCATTCCTTCTTCGTCTCCTCTCAACATCGCAACCGCGAGCGGAGTGCGTCCTTTATCGTCAGTTGCTTCGAGATCTGCGCCGAGTGCTATCAACAGATCGAGCATCGCGTAATGCTCGCCATTTCTGAACCCGCCGCCGAGCAATCCGTCTGGTGGAGCAATTACGTAGTGAAGGGCGGTCTGTCGATTTTCCGTGCGCGACAAACGGCGCGACAATGCAGCAGGATTGTCCTCGACAACCCTCCTGATTGCCTCGTGATCCCTAGCAGCGATTGCGGAAAAAATGTGGTGACGCGCGCCGCGCACTAGGAGCAACTCGAGAACATCCTGAGGAATGGTTGGACCGAAACACGTTGTCCAGCCAATGACCTCGAGCTCATGAGCATCACCGCTTCCGTGGACGTCGCCGCCTGCATCCAGGAGTGCGCGAACTACTTCAACTCCGCCTGCACCTCCGGCGAAGTGCAGCGCGTAAGCATTGTCGCCGACATCCCGCGCATTTACATCGGCGCCATGCTCGAGAAGAAGTCGCACCGCATGCAGGTGCTGAACCGCCTGGTGCAATCCAGTAGACCCGTCTGGCGTGCGCGCTCGAGCCAACCCTGGCTCGCGCTCGAGGAGATCGCGTAGCGCCGATACATCACCTGCTCGACATGCTGCGAAGAACGCATCGACGGTCGGCGCGCGACGGCGTTCGATTTCCGCTTTGAGACCCCGCCAGCTGGGAAAATCATAATCTCGAGCGATTGCGAGCTGAGCGTCAGCGAGTTTCGCGCGAGGATTCCTGCGACGAATCTCGACGAAGGTTTCTTTCGCTCGTTTTTTCAGATACTCGAGCGACGCGCGTTCCGGCAGCTCTGATTTTGACATTGTACCCCTCCTTCCGTGGTCTGCCCGGTGTCCGCGTACTCGGGCTGGAAGTCAGGGTTCTCTGACTGTCGACAGACTTGGGTGAGTTGAACTCTTTACGCGGACCGTGGGCCGCCCGGGTCGGCCAACCTTGAGGATAGCACTGACAACCAAAAAACGGAACGACAGGTCCGAGGTCTCAGGAGCCGAGCTCAACAGGCGCCAGTCGAGGTGTGAGGGGTAACATGACAGAGCCTGTGGCCTCACCTCGAACCTGGTTGACTCGCAACCCGAGACCTCGGACCTGTCGTTCCGTTTTTGGCGTGTTAGATCGGTACGCCGACGCTGCGAGCAATCGATGCAAATCGCGAGTCTGATTTCAGGCGGTCGAATGGCGGAGAAGTAAGGGGCTCGGACTGAAAAAATGGATCGTGTGATTTCTTTGCCTGGTCGAGTGCCGCCATTCCCCCTGCGAGATCTCCCATTGCGAGCTTGATTCGCGCAATCGCCGGCTGGGCTCCGAGTGCTGCCGAGGCTTGCTCGACTCGCCGGAGAGTGCGTTGCGCATTCTGTAAATCTCCGGACGACGCGTAGGCAAGACCCATCAAACCGAGCGCGGTTCTCGAATCCGGCGCGAGCTCGAGTGCTTCGCCGAGTGGTACAAGCGCATCCTTCGGCTGTCCGGCATAGATCAAAACTGCGCCGTACATCATGTGGGTTGTCGCGAACGATGGATCCATCGCGACCGCTGTCTGTGCTTCCTTGACCGCCTCTGCGCCACGTCCTGCGTGCACGAGTGCGACCGCGAGCGATCCCGCAATGATCGCCGAAGTGGGATCGAGGCGAGTAGCTGAGATAAGCTCTCGCACTGCGGCGTTCGCGTTTCCCACAACCAGAAGATGCTCACCATACCACTGATGTGCTTTTGCGCTCATTGAATCGATCGCAAGGGCGCGCTGGAAATCCTTCGTTGCCGCTGCCCAGCTCCAGCTCGCGTCGTTCGCTAATGCTCGAGCAGTGTACGCGTCGGCCAAAGTCGTGTCGAGGCCGACTGAATGATTCGCGGCATCGAGTGCCAGTCGTCTCAACGAATCCCCGGCACTCGGAGCATAGAGAGGAAGCACCGTGTATGCCTGCGCAAGTGACGCGAACGCCGGAGCGAAACGTGGCTCTTGTTTCGTAATTGCCTGTAACGACTGGATTGCCCGGCGTATTGCCACCTCGCCGCGTTGCGCGAGATCGTACTTCGCGCGGAGGAATCGCTCGTATAGCTCAGGGGAAAGCGAAGCAGTGGCTCGGTTGAAGCTGTCGAGTTTTGGCGCTGTCCGCGGCGCCACCGCATCGACGATTCTTCCAGCGATCTCGTCTTCGACAGCGAGCAAATTATTGGCGTCGCGATCGAAGACGTCCGCCCATCGCATGATTCCTGTCTCTCCATCACTAAGACGAGCGGTTACGCGAATCGTGCTCCCATTTTTTTCGACGGCTCCCTCGAGCACAAGAACATTTCGATTTCCACCCGCGACACCCTTCGCATTTGCTGCATTGACGAAGGCCACTGCACGGCTTGGAGTGACGACGTTCAATCCCGCAGCGCGCGAGAGCCTGCCGGCGAGCGCATTCGTGAGTCCTTCTGCGAGATATGAATTGCCCGATGTCGCACCGATACTGACAAATGGAAGAATCGCTATCACTTCGGCATCTGATGCCTGGGCGCCGCTGGCGCCGGGTGCGGTGTCGGTCGCCGCGTTAGAACGTGCTGCTGTTGTGCGAAGTTTTGCGTACCCGGAGATTCCTCCCAACACCAGCACGGCCGCAGCAGCAATAATTTCAATTCGTCTCCAACGGCGCGGCTTTGAATCCGGTGACCCGACGCTCGTCGGTCCACTCGTTACATCCGACGACTCGAGCCACTCGACCACTTCTGCCGCATCCTTCGGTCGATTTGAGGGATCCGCCTCGAGGCATCTGAAGATCAGCGACTCGAGCCTCGCCGGCACATCGGGTCGAATTGTCGAGAGCAGAGGAGGGCGCTGCGTCAGCCGCGCAGTGAGCATTTCGCGCGGCTGGAGTTCCGCAAACGGAGGAGCGCCAGCGAGCATTTCATAGATGGTTATGCCAAGCGAGTAAATGTCTGCGCGGCCATCGATGTGCGGATCGTTTGCTGCCTGCTCGGGCGCCATGTAGAGAAGCGTACCGAGCGACATCCCAGTGTCGGTTATTCGCCCATCCTGATGGCCACCGTGAATCAGAGACGAAGAAAGTGCTTTGGCTACACCGAAATCGGTAACGGTTGCCGACCCGCCGGCGAGCAGGATGTTGCCGGGTTTGATGTCGCGATGCACGACACCATTCGCGTGTGCGAACGCAAGCGCGCGTGCTACATCGCGAAACACCGCAACGGCGTCGCGTACGCTCGTCGGACCCGTACGCCGGAGATGTGTTGCGAGGGACTCCCCCTCGACGTAAGGCATGACGAAATACGGAACGCCGTCCACTTCACCCGCGCGAAGAATTCCGACGATGTGCGGATGCTGGAGCTTGGCGACCGTAAGGATCTCGCTGCGAAAGCGCTTTGCTGATACGCCGAGTGCGAGCTCCTGCGGAAGCACCTTGATCACGACTTTCCGGTGGAGGTCCCTGTCCTCCGCGAGAAATACGCGCGCCATTCCGCCGCCAACGAGCTCGCGCTCGAAGTCGTAATGATCTCCGAGCTGAGCTCGGATGTTCTCAGGGATTGCGGGCATTATTGCGCGGCGGAAATCTCACGTATGTTGATTGTACATCTCGCTTTGGACAGCGCAAATCGCCGAAAGGGTTGAGCATCACTAATTTGAATGCCGAATGACACACAAGTCTCGATGACGGAGCTGAGCTCCGACACCGTCCTGACCCGCGCGCCGTCGCTCAGCGTAGACCTTGGCCCGCCAGCGATCATCCGCGTCGGAAAAAAGCGGCTTGCCTCGGTGCCGAATGCGCTCGCAATTCTGGAAGAGTTTGCGCACCCGATCGCATTTTCCGAAGCGGTTAAAAATCTGTCGAGCAGGACAAAGGGTACCCAGGCGTGGATCGAGCTGGTTTCATCCATCACGAGCCTGTACAAGGCGGGTGTTCTGGTCGATGAATCGGGAACTTCTCCATCTTCACCCCGGCCGGTTGCGTATGCCGCCCCATTGATCCACGTCGGGATGCTCGATGACAAATCGCGGACGAATGCCTTCCTCGGCGCAATCACTGACGTTGTTAAGCCAGGCGATGTAGTCGTTGACATAGGAACAGGGACTGGCATTCTCGCCCTCGGCGCGGCGCGGGCTGGTGCAAGGCATGTTTATGCGATCGAAGGAAGTGAAATCGGCCGCGCTGCTAAAGAATTGTTTGCGGCCAACGGATTCGCGGACCGAATAACACTCGTGCCCGGTTGGTCGACGCACGTCGAGCTTCCGGAAAAAGCCAACGTTCTTGTTTCCGAGATGATTGGCAATGATCCGCTCGAGGAACGGATCATCGAGATTTTTGCCGATGCACGCGCCCGATTTCTAGCCCCTGATGCGCGCGTCATACCGCGTGGAGTTAGGGTATTGGCAGCTCCAGTCGAGGTCGATCAGACAAAACTCGAGGGGACCATGTTCACTCCGGAGCGCACCAGGGAATGGCGCAATTGGTATGGGTTTGATTTCGAGAAACTGGTTGCCATGCCGGTTAATGAATCGATGATGATTACAGTTCTGCCGCATAAGATTCGAAGCTGGCCCATGCTGTCAGAGCCTGTGCTTATCGCGGATCTGGATTTTGCGGGCATGAAAACCCCCGTCGTCGACGCGGCGGTCGAGGTTTCAATCTCACGGGGCGGCGTCATGGGCGGATTGTTGCTGTACTTTGAACTCGACGTTGCGCCGGGATGGGAGATTTCCACTTCACCCCAGAAGGCCGATGAGGCGAATCACTGGGCTGTGCCCATTCGTTTCTTCGGACACCCAAAGACTGTGAAATCCGGGGAGAAATTCAAGGTCGCGTACACCTATGGGGCTGACTCCCATGGTCCGAGAATCGAGATTGAACCCTCATGACCGATGCGGCTGAGTTCATCATCGTCGATTTTGCCGCGGGAATAACTCGAATCACGCTGAATCGTCCCGAGGTTCTCAACAGCTTCAATGCTCAAATGGCGCGCGAGCTGCGGGGAGCGCTCGACGACGCGCGAGCCGACAAAACTGTGCGCGCCCTATTGATAACTGGTGCCGGCCGAGCGTTCTGCGCGGGACAGGATCTGTCCGACGTTCCTTCGTCCACCGGCGGTGAAGCAGCAGACCTGGGGCTTCACCTTAGAGGTACATACAACGCGCTGATCAGGGCCATTCGAAAACTCGAGCTACCGGTCGTGTGCGCTGTCAACGGCGTCGCTGCGGGCGCCGGCGCCAACCTCGCAATTGCGTGCGACATCGTACTGGCATCCGAAAATGCATCGTTCATTCAATCGTTCGCGAAAGTCGGACTCATCCCCGACAGCGGCGGGACTTTTTTTCTTCCGCGTATCGTTGGATTTCCACGTGCCAGCGCATTGATGATGACGGCGGACAAGATCGACGCGCATCGCGCGTATGAAATCGGAATGGTATATCGCGTCTGCCCCGCCGAAACTCTGCAGGAGGACGCAATGGCGCTTGCTACGCAGCTCGCAGCGATGCCGACGCGCGGACTCGGCCTCGCGAAACGCGCGCTGAACGCTTCGCTCACGAACGATCTCGAGGGACAGCTCGAGCTCGAGGCCGATCTCCAGAGCGAAGCCGGACGAACGAACGATTTCGCGGAGGGCGTCCGCGCATTCCTCGAGAAGAGGAAGCCAGACTTCACCGGCGAATAGTGCCGGTACTCGAAAGTAACTCGCAGATCGGTGTCGTTGGAGCCGGCGCGATGGGAAGCGGTATCGCTCAGCTCGCGGCGATGCACGGTCACACTGTTGTCCTGCACGATTCCGATCCGGGTGCTCTTTTGCGAGCAACGGCTTCGACTGCCAAGAGTCTTCACCGCCTCGTGGAGAAAAACCGGCTTACGCACGATGAGGCAAATGCAATTCGCGATCGGATAGTTCACACCGCTGGGGGCCGCTCCAGCGAATGGATGCTCCGGGATCTGGGCGGCGTCTCTCTAGTAATAGAAGCAGTCGTCGAGAACCTCGAGGCGAAGCGCGAGCTTTTCACGCAGCTCGAGCGTGCGCTGCCGGACGATGCAGTTCTCGCGACCAATACTTCTTCTTTATCCATCACAGCGATTGCGAGCGAGTGCAAGAATCCCGAGCGAGTCATCGGAATTCACTTCTTCAATCCGCCGACTGTGATGCCACTCGTCGAGATCGTTCCCGGTCTAGTCACGAGCGACAGGGTCACGACAGAGTCGCGAGAGCTTATCGACAGTTGGGGCAAGACGACGGTTCTCGCCTCCGACACACCCGGCTTCATCGTCAACCGCGTTGCCCGCCCGTTTTATGGTGAAGCGCTCCGCGTCCATGACGAAGGCATCGCCGACATGGCTACCATAGACTGGGCAATGCGAGAGCTGGGCGGATTCAGGATGGGGCCGTTCGAGCTGATGGACTTCATCGGCAACGATGTCAACTTCGCTGTGACCCGTTCGATATTCGAAGCGACCTACTTCGATCCGCGCTACAAACCTTCAGTAACTCAACAACGACTTTACGAAGCGGGACTTTTTGGAAGGAAAACCGGTCGCGGATACTACGACTACGCCACGGAAGCGACACAGCCGAAACCAACAGAAGATCGCGCACTTGGAAATCGGATTTTCGAGCGAATCCTTGCGATGCTCATCAACGAAGCAGCGGATGCCGTTCTTTTTCGCATCGCATCGCCGGAAGACATCGATCTGGCGATGACCAAAGGAGTCAACTATCCGAAAGGACTTCTTGCGTGGGCCGACGAAATCGGGATTCCGACCCTCCTCGTGAGAATCGAGGCGTTGCAATCAGAATACGGCGAAGACCGTTATCGACCGAGCGCGCTTTTACGCCGGATGTCGGCCGCCGGGGCGACCTTTTTCAGTGGGTAACAGCGACTAGCTTTCACAAACGATGACCGGAACGCTGACACCTCCATCACCAGCAACTGGCGCGGCGGCCGCGAGCCCGCGCCTTGATTGGAAGCGCATTGCCTATCTCGTCCTTGCGTCGCGCGGCATCGACGATACGGAAGAACAAAAACTCATTCCGGAGAAAAAAGTCGTCTATCAATTCTCCGCGCGCGGACATGAGCTCGCCCAGATAATCCTCGGCTCACTTCTCGACGGTGAGCATGACGCGGCCGGAGCCTACTATCGTTCCCGACCGCTTTTGTTAACCCTCGGACTTTCGCTCGAAGATGCATTCGCCGGTCCGCTCAGAAAATCCGGCGGATTCAGCGACGGTCGCGACATCGGAGTCGTCTGCAATCTCCCCAAAGAATCGGGTCCAATTGTTCTGCCGATGTCAGGCGACGTCGGCTCGCAATACACGCCGGCAGTTGGATGGGCGCAAGCAATCACCTACTATCGCGACGTGCTCGGCGACCACTCATACGATCGCTCGATGGCGGTGGTTCTCGGCGGCGAAGCGTCGGTCGCAACGAACGGATTCTGGTCGTCGCTCACCATAGCAACGACGCTGAAGTTGCCGATTCTCTTTTACATCGAGGACAACGGATACGGGATTTCAGTTCCCGGAAATCTTCAGACGCCCGGCGCGAACATCGCGGCCAATCTCGCATCATTCAAGAATCTCTACGTTCGCGAAGGCGATGGAACAGAGCCCGCCGAAGCAGCCGCGCATTTCGAAGATGTGATCGCGCACGTTCGCGATCGAAAGGGACCTGCGCTTTTGCGACTTAAAGTGCCGCGCCTTTGCGGACATTCCGGTCAGGACACTCAGGTATACAAGTCTCCGGAATTCATCGCCGAAGAAGAAGCATACGATCCACTTCCTAAACTGAAGCGCTTCCTGATTCCGTCGGTGATGTCGGAAAAGGAGTTCGCCGATCTCGAAGCGCGAGTGGACCGCGACGTGAAGGCTGCACTAGATGGCGCGCTTGCGCGGCCCGAGCCGGATCCAGCGCGAATCACGCGCTTTCGTTTTGCAGAACCTGATGAGCCACAGCAAATGGGAGGGCTTGTCGCGAGTGGTTACGAATTTCCCGCGTCGAGCGACCAGCCCAAGCCTGAAGCGACGCGAACGAACATGCTCACCGCAATTCGTCGCACCCTCGAGCACGAGCTTCGAATCAATCCGCGAGTTCTCGTGTTCGGCGAAGACGTCGGCCCAAAAGGCGGAGTGCACGCGGCGACGATGGGATTGCAGGATATGTTCGGCGACAAGCGCGTGTTCGACACGAGTCTCTCCGAAGAAGGAATCATCGGGCGCTCAGTCGGAATGGCCATCGCGGGACTGATGCCTGTCGCGGAAATCCAGTTCCGAAAATACGCCGACCCTGCAACCGAACAGCTGAACAACTGTGGAACGATTCGCTGGAGAACGGCGAACAGATTTGCGGCGCCGATAGTTGTCCGTCTTCCCGGCGGTTTTGCGAAGGTCGGCGACCCGTGGCACAGCGTCTCGGGTGAAGTCATGTGGGCGCACGCCATCGGATGGCAGATGTGCTTCCCCTCGAACGCAGAAGACGCGGTCGGACTTTTGCGCGCTGCACTCCGCAGCAACAATCCGACAATCTTCTTCGAGCATCGACATCTGCTCGATGGTCCATGGGCGCGCAGGCCGTATCCCGGCGATGACTTCGTGCTGCCGATGGGAAAAGCGAAGATCACTCAGACCGGTGATGCGCTCACTGTCGTAACGTGGGGCGCAATGGTAGAGCGATGTGAGCTGGCCGCAAAGAAAGTTGGCGAGTCTATCGAGATCATCGATCTTCGCACGATCTCGCCGTGGGACACACAATCCGTGCTCGATTCCGTTTCTCGCACGCGTCGCTGCCTCATCGTGCATGAAGACAGCATCACCGCTGGATTTGGCGCCGAAGTCGCGGCGGTTGTCGCTGAGCGTGCGTTCTTCAATCTCGATGCGCCGATAACGCGCCTCGGAATTCCTGATGTGCCGGTGCCCCATAACTTCGGATTGATGGAAGCTGTCGTTCCTGGTGTGGCCTCTATCGCTCAACGGATGAGTGAGGTAATCGAAGCATGACCGTCTCCGGCGCCCATATGGTCGACGTCACGTTACCTGCCGAACAAAGCGAAGGAACCGAGATTGTAATCTCGACATGGTTCAAATCTGTCGGCGATCAAGTGACCGAGAACGAGCCGTTGCTCGAAGTGAGCACCGATAAAGTGAATGTCGAGATCGCCGCGCCGACGAGCGGACGACTCGCCGAGATTCGCAAGAGAGACGGGGATTCCGTAGAGCCGGGTGAAATCGTGGGACGCATCGCGGTCGGTGATGCAACCGTGAATGCGCCGAAGACAGAAGAACGAGGGAGCTCGTCGCAGGCGGATGGCTCGTCAAAAACTCCTCCGCTCGGAACGTCGGCTGTCACCGATGCAGCCGCCGATCTGAGTCCTGCAGTGCGACGATTGCTGAAGGAATACAATCTCGATTCGTCGCTCATCGAGGGAACGGGACGCGGTGGCCGCGTTACGCATCAGGATGTGATGAATCTCATTGCATCGGGAGCTGCGGACGCGGGGCGGGTTGCCGTAAAAGAGAAAAAAATTCCAAGTCACAGCGTGCCTCACACGCAAATGCGCCGGAGCATCGCGCAGCACATGGTCCAAAGCATGTCGGTCGCGCCGCACGTCACGAGCGTATTCGATGCGGACCTCTCGCGAGTGGTTGATCATCGCGAGGCAAACAAAGCGAATTTCGAAAAGCGCGGCGCGAAGCTGACTTACACTGCGTACTTCGTTGCGGCTGCGGTGGATGCCCTGAAGGCCGTACCGGAAGCGAACAGTCGCTGGTACGACGACCACCTCGAGATATTCGACGACATCAACATCGGTGTCGCTACTGCGCTAGCAAAAGGCGGACTGATCGTTCCGGTGATAATGAAAGCTCAGGAGCTCGATCTTTTTGGAATCGCGCAACGACTGGGCGACATCACTGAGCGCGCACGCAACGGATCACTCGATCCAAAGGACGTGCAGAACGGAACGTTCACTATCTCCAACCACGGAGTGAGTGGGAGTCTCATGGCCACGCCGATTGTCATCAATCAGCCTCAAGTTGCAATACTCGGCGTAGGAAAAATGGAAAGGCGTGTGGTCCCCGCAGATGTCAGCGGTAACGAGGAAGTCGTCGTCAAGCCCATGTGTTATGTCACGCTGACAATCGATCATCGCGTGCTCGACGGCTTCGCGGCAAACGTTTTGCTCTCACGATGGGTGGAGATTCTCTCGGGATTCTGATTTCGAGTCTCGCCGGCTTACTCCCGCGATGTGGTCTTGATTGTGCGATACCGTCCCTTGACACCGTCGGCTCAAAAATTAGACTGAACGCTACGGATGTGTACATCGAACATTCAACCCACAATCTGGTCCAATGCTGAACCTGCCTAAACTCCGATCGGGACTCCGCCGTCACATTCTCGATGATCAGCTTCTCGTCTACGATCCACAAGCCGATCAGATCCATCTCCTGAACTCGACAACAGCCAAAGTCCTCGAACTTGCGGATGAAGGCATCGGCAGTGACGAAATTGCGAAGAAACTGGACGAGATAAGTGGCGCCGGCCGGGGAGCGGACCTGCTTTCGTTGGCGTTAGCCGAGCTGAGCTCAGCCCGGCTCCTCGATACTGAAAAGGGTGAGTCAGCGACAATCCACGAAACCACGCGGCGCCAGATGATGCAGAGAATTGCTGCAGCTGGCGCGGCAATCCTTATTCCGGCGATCATCACGCTGGCGCCGAACTCCGCTGCAGCTCAAGCGTCGTCCCTACTTCCCGATGGCAGCATCTGTACGACAAGCGCTCAGTGTGCCAGCGGATGTTGCGCCGCCAACAGCGCTGGCAGCTGCAGCAACGGTCACTGCAGTCCCAACACGTGCCCCAACTGCCACACGCCATAGAGTCACGGCGGAAATCATCCGCTTTCGTCGACGTAAAAAAAGGCCCCGGGAACACCGGGGCCTTTCTTAACTGCCGCGACTACATCCAGCGCGCCACGCCTCCATGGCGAGAGCAAGCGCCTCTCCGATCCTTTGCGTGGGAATACATGCCATCCTTGCATTGAGCAATTGCGCCGGCCGCATTGTGATCTTCCGCGGCACCTGATCCTGCCACCGTCGATCGTGGTGCAGCCGTAGTCGTTGGCTTGGAGGCAGTGACTTTCGGTTTTGGAGGAGCCGCGGTCCCAACAACCGGCACAGTCGCGCCTGTCGACTTCTTCGTCACCTCGGCGCCTTTGACACCACCGTGACCGGAGCACGCACCACGTCCGGTCGCGTTTGAAGTCGTCCCGTCAGCGCAGGTGGATGTTACCTGTGTTCCGGCAGTTTTTTTCACAACCGTCTTAGCGGTCTTCTCCTGCGACTTTGCTGTCTTCGCTTCAACTTTTGTTGCGCTCTTGTCGACGCCACCATGACCAGAGCACGCGCCGCGTCCGGACGTTGCGGATGTCGTTCCATCCTTGCATTTCGTCGCGGTCGCTTGAGCGCCGGCTGTCGAAGCGGAGAGTAAAGCAAACAACGTGAGGGTGATACCGGTCGTGCAAATCGAGCGAATCGGTGAAGACATTGGTCCTCCGGCGGACGAGCAATTTTTGGACGGGTTGGAAAAAGCTACGGATAAATGATGATACGTGGCACAGAAGAATGTCAGATGGCAGGCGTCTTGCCTTTGCCGACCACAACAGGAGGAACGCATGAGTGGAATTCTCGAAACCGTCCAGCAGCAGCTGACGCCATCTACCGTGTCACAGATTGGCCAGCAGCTCGGCGTTGACCCGGCAACTGCACAGCAAGCCATTACTGCCGCGCTTCCCGTTGTCCTCGGAGGGATGGCGAGCAGCGCCTCGGATCCCGCCCAGGCCGCGACCATTCATGAGGAGGCAGACAACCACGCCGGAATTCTTGGATCCCTCGGCAATCTCATTCCGGGCGGATCATCCGGAATGCTCGGCGGACTCGCCTCGATGGTAGGAGCCGGCGGTCTCGGAGGCCTCCTGGGAAACGTGCTCGGAGGGAATCACGCCGCTGTGCAAGACGGGGTAAGTCAGGCTAGCGGACTCGATCCGCAGCGGGCGAAGGAGCTAATGATGATTCTCGTTCCGATCGTCCTCGCTGCAATCGCACACCACAAGCGCGCATCCAACCTCGATGCTTCTCAGATCGCCCCGTCCCTTCAGAACGACGCCAAAACGGCGCAGGCGCAGGCCGTACAAGAAGCACCGCATATGGGAGGATTGCTCGGCGGCATCATGAGTCACGTGATGCAGAAGGCGAAGTAGCTGCAGTTGCGCCAGGTCGGTTGCCGGTTCGAAGAATTTCAGCGAAATCATCGGGCAATTCGCTGTCTTTGATACCCCGCATCGCACGCTCGACATCGTATTCGACGCGGACATACTCGACGCCGATTTTTCCGGTTCCGATTTCGACGATCGTATAGCCTGCCCTCCAGTCGCCGTCTTTCGGCCGGCCCACTGTACCTGAATTGACGAAGTGAATTCCTTCGACTTCGCGACTCCAGGGAAGGTGGGTGTGGCCGAACGCAATCACGTCGCCGGATTTTGCGCCCGCGATTGTCGCCATCTGAGTGCAGAATGAATCGGGCCGGTCGTCTGTCCAGTAAACAGTGTTGAGTGTTGGTGTTCCGTGAATGAGAATGAGAACCGGGCCGGATGCGTGACCGCCATTCGGCTTCACGTCGAGGCGAAACGGAAGAGCGCCGAGTATTCCCTTCGTTTCATCTGACGTGTGCTCTTTCGTCCAGCCGAAACTCACATGCGATAGCTCTTCCTGTCGCGCGTCCTCATACTTGCAGCCGCAATGTTTGTAATTCGTTGCAACGGTCGAGTCGTAGTTGCCTGAAACTCCCGCGATCCCGCGATCCCGCAGTAGCGCGACCGTTTCGTTCGGCCACGGCGCGTACCCGACGAGATCACCAAGATGGTATGTCGCGTGGATATTGTTCTGCGCGGTGATGTGATCGAGTACCGCCTCGAGCGCCGGTAGATTGGCGTGGATATCGGAGATGAGAGCGTAACGCATACAGTTGATCGACTACGTCTTAAGCACGCAACGCATGACGGTAGCCGTCGATGGGCAAAGATCGGTGAACTCGCTCGTCTCCTGAATCTCCACGGGTGTCGCCTCACGACTGATCATCGCGAACCCGAAGACAGGGAAATATTTCTCGGCGGTCGTAGTCAACAGATACAGCTCAGCAATTCCTTTTTCGTTCGACTCAGCGATCAAATGCTCTACCAATGCGCGACCGACTCCGCGTCCC
Source organism: Gemmatimonadaceae bacterium (assembly GCA_046262875.1). Classification (GTDB taxonomy): domain Bacteria; phylum Gemmatimonadota; class Gemmatimonadetes; order Gemmatimonadales; family Gemmatimonadaceae; genus UBA4720. The sequence continues at coordinate 53,461 of JBHELX010000015.1, forward strand.
TGAGCTGCGGGGTCGACCGCGACGGATCGCAGCAGGCCATATTCGCCGTGGCGCTCCACTCCTGCGACACCCATCACGCGCCCATTGTCCTCGGCGACGATAAACGAATCGATCAGATCGTTTACGTCGAGCCGCGGAAGCTTCGTCTTCGTAAGGAGATCTTCGACGGCAGTGATGTCGTGTGCGGAGCCGCGTCGCACGGTAACCCCTGATGTCGCACCGTGTGTCATGTATCGATCCTCATCTCAAGTGCAGCAGTCCGCCCCGCAACAAGCGGCTTCGACTTCCGATTCATGCGCTACAGACTCAGTCGGCTTGATTGCCCGAACGAAGGCGCTCATGAATTTGCCGTCGATGTTCGGTGAAATTATCGCAGTGTCGAGTGCCGAGCCCGCGAGGAAAGCTGCCGCATCCTCGAGATGATAGATGCGAGTCGGCTCGATGTCGATTGCCTCGAATCCGGCCCGATCGAGAAGTCGCGCGTATTCTTTTTCTTCGAGTGCGCCTGCAATGCACCCGACCCAGAGCTCCATGTTTCGTTTCACGTCGGCAGGAACTTCGCCACGAACCACGACGTCGGATACCGCGAAGCGCCCTCCCGGTTTCAGAACTCTGAAGGCTTCGTCGATCACTCGCTGTTTGTCAGCGGAAAGGTTGATGACGCAGTTCGAGATGATTACGTCGACCGAATTATCGGGGAGGGGAATTGCCTCGATCTCACCTTTGAGAAATTCAACGTTAGTGGCGCCCGCTTTTCGTTTGTTCTCGTTGGCGAGAGCGAGCATCTCGTCAGTCATGTCGAGGCCGAATGCTTTACCGGTTGGCCCGACGCGCCGTGCGGAAAGAAGTACGTCGATTCCGCCACCCGAGCCAAGATCGAGAACAGTCTCACCTTCGTTCAGCTCGGCGAGTGCCGTGGGATTGCCACAGCCAAGCGATGCAAGGAGAGCTTCGGCGGGAATGCCGGCGGTTTGTGCCTCGTCATAAAGATTCGAAGTGATCGGGTCCCAGCTTTCTGTGGTGGCGCCGCAACAACCGCTGGAGCCGCAGCACGACGCGTCGGTATTTCCTTCGGCGACCCGAAGCGCGGCCTGGCCGTACTTCTCTTTAACCGAGCTTTTGACTTCCTGCATTTCTTCGGCGTTCATTGTCCTCTCCATTAATCAAGAAATGTTGATATGTTGGCTAAAAAAAATCAGCAGCAGGCGGCACGAGCTCGGGCAGAAGGCTTGATCGAATGAAGCAACACCTCCATTTCTTCGATGCGGCCACGGTTGAGCGAGTAGTGAACCCACCGTCCGTCTTTGCGGTCCATCACTACTCCAGCCTCCTTGAGAACGCGGAGGTGAAACGAGAGACGCGATTGGGCAACCTCCAACGCATCCATCAATTCACAGACGCATTGCTCTCCGCTCGAAAGCATGGCGACAATCTCGAGACGCGTTTCGTCCGACAGCGCGTGAAACCACTCGGCAGTGTTGGCCCGTTGGGCGAGGGAGTTACGGGATTTGATCTGAATCATTGTTGCCATACAGCAATTATATCAAGAAATATTGATATGTCAACTGAGGGCTACCAGCTACAGCTACCGGCTAGAAGGGTTTGAAGTAGTCGAACGGCTGGTTGCAGCTGTTACAGAAATGGATGGCTTTGCAGGCGGTCGATCCGAACTCGCTCTTCTGCTCTGTGTTTTGCGAGCCGCAGTAGGGACAGGCGATCGTCTCTCGGGAGCGACGGATGGTAATGAGGTCGTCGGCTCTATCCGCGCCGCGACCTGGTGGCGCGATTCCGTACTCTTTCAGTTTTTGCTTCGTTTGGCCGGAGAGCCAGTCGGTCGTCCACGCTGGCGAAAAAACATTTCGCACCTTCACGTCGGTGAACCCGTGTGCCTTCAGGGTTTCGACAATTTCGTCTTCGATCATCCTCAAAGCGGGACAACCCGAGTATGTCGGCGTAACGTCGACGCGCACCGAGTCTCCGTCAATCGAGACTTCTCGAACAATCCCAAGCTCGACGATGTCAACGACCGGCAGCTCCGGATCCTTGATCCCGGTGAGAAGCTCGAACACATCGTCGCGTGAGGGCGCGGATGATTTGATCACCACTCGGCACCAGGGTGAGAGCGCGCGACGATTTGCATTTCCGAAAGCATATGACCGAGGTATTCGGTGTGCTGGCCGCGACGTCCTCCGGTCATCATTGCAACGTTCTTGGGAATCTCGAGCGTTGCCCTCGATACAACATCAGAAACCATCGCGCGCCATTTCGGCTCGATTGCTTTTACATCAGCAGCGATACCTTTGGCGAGAAGTGGTTCATCGACTCCGTCCGTCTCGAACATCTCGCCGGTAAATCGCCACAGCTCGTCGAGCGCACGCTGCGCGCGCGTGTGACTCTCGTCGGTTCCGTCGCCAAGCCGTTGCACCCATTCACTCGAATGTCGGAGGTGGTACCTCACTTCTTTGTACCCCTTCGCCGCAATTCCGCTCAGTTCCGCGTGCGCGCTTTTTTCCATTTGCTGGAGCAGATGAAAGCTGAACGCATCGAAAAGGAACTGTCTGAGAACCGTGAATGCGAAATCTCCGTTGGGAAGCTCGACGATCAGGAGATTTCGGAACTCGATTGCCTCGCGAAAATATGCGAGCGCATCCTCGGTTCGTCCCTTTCCTTCGACTTCACCAGCGACATGGAGATAAAGCGACGCTTGACCGATCAAATCGAGCGAGATGTTCGCGAGAGCTATGTCTTCCTCGAGAATCGGAGCGTGTCCGCACCATTCCGATAGTCGATGACCGAGCACGAGCCGATCGTCGCCGAGTCGGAGGAGGTACTCGAAGAGATCGTTGTCGTTCACGTTAGGTCAGAATCCCTTGAGTCCGCGCGGACCTTTATAGAATTGCGGATGACGATAGATCTTGTCGGCGCCCGGATCGAAGAAGGGTCCCGCTTCATCGCTCGGTGACGCAGTGATCGCCGCCGAGGGCACAACCCAGATACTTACGACGCCGCCGCGTCGCGCGTAAACGTCACGGGCATTTTGAAGCGCCATCTCCGCGTCAGCAGCGTGGAGACTTCCCGCATGCTCGTGCGGTGCGCCCTGTGCTTGCTGCGTGAAAACTTCCCACAGCGGCCATTGGCTGTTGCCGGATGGCTCGGGTCCGTTCTCTTCCGCGCGGCCCATCGATCTTCGCTAAGCCGCGGTTGCAGCAGAAGCGCGCTCGTGCTTGGCCGCGTACGCCTCCGCCGCTTCGCGTACCCACGCTCCGCTCTTGTGAGCGTCGCGTCGCGCTTGAAGTCGTTCGCGATTGCACGGACCATTGCCTTTCACTACGGTCCAGAACTCGTCCCAATTAATTGCGCCGAAATCCCAATGCCCAGTCGCTTCGTTGAATTTGAGATCCGGATCGGGAAGCGTGAGTCCAACTGCTTCCGCCTGCGGAATCGTGAGATCGACGAAGCGCTGGCGCAGCTCGTCGTTCGTCTTTCGCTTCACTCTCCAACGAATCAGCTCCGCGGTGTTCGGTGAATCCTTATCACTCGGACCGAACATCATGAGTGAGGGCCACCACCAGCGATTCACTGCATCTTGCGCCATCGCTTTTTGCGCAGGAGTTCCCCGAGCTAGCGTAGCGATGATCTCGTAGCCCTGCTTCTTATGGAAATTTTCTTCCTTGCAGATGCGCACCATCGCGCGCGCGTAGGGACCGTATGAAGCTTTCGCGAGCACCGTTTGATTCACGATTGCTGCTCCGTCGACGAACCAGCCGATAGTGCCCATGTCCGCCCAGCTGAGCGTCGGATAATTGAAGATGCTCGAGTATTTTGCTTTTCCACTGAGCAGCTGGTCTACGAGCTCTGCGCGATCGATGCCCAGTGTTTCTGTGCCGCAATAGATGTAGAGCCCGTGGCCTGCTTCGTCCTGAACCTTCGCGATGAGCGTCATCTTTCGCTTGAGCGACGGCGCGCGAGTGATCCAGTTGCCTTCCGGCAGCATACCGACGATTTCCGAATGCGCGTGTTGCGACATCATTCGAATGAGCTGCGAACGATAACGGTCGGGCATCCAATCCTTTGGCTCGATCGTTTCGCCGCGCGCAATTCGCGCTTCGAATGCCTCATTGAGCGCGGATTCGTCCACAGTTTGCTGGCTGTCTCTCTCCATTGCTTTTCTCTCTTGCTACCCGCATTTCAACGGGCGCTAAACGTACCGGGGCTGCATGATGAAAGTTAGCCGCGACCGCCTGCAATGTGTAAACTTCAGTTGCAATCCGAGTTCCCCGTCAACCAGCCCTATTTATCGTGGACGAAAACACTGAAGCTGGACACGTCACGTCGAAAACCGCTAACGGCGTGACGATCATTTCCTTCTCGCACCCGAAAAGCAATTCGCTTCCCGCCAGCCTTCTCGCGCAGCTCGCTAGATCGTTCGAGATCGCTGGCATCGATCCGGAAACACGAGTGATCGTGATATGCAGCGAAGGTACGGGCGTGTTTTGCGCTGGCGCTTCCTTCTCTGAGCTGAAGGCAATTCGCGACGCCGCCGGGGGAAAGAAATTCTTCATGGGTTTCGCGCGGCTCATCGTCGCGATGATACGATGCCCGAAGATCATCGTCGCGCGTGTGCACGGCAAAGCTGTAGGCGGGGGAGTTGGAATCATCGCCGCATCGGACTACGCCGTTGCAACGGAAAATGCATTGGTAAGGCTCAGCGAGCTTGCGATCGGACTTGGTCCGTTCATCGTCGGGCCTGCTATCGAAAGAAAAATCGGCACGGGCGCATTCTGCGCGATGTCGGTCGATGCAGACTGGCGCGATGCGCACTGGGCGGAGCGTCACGGATTATTTGCGGAGGTGTGTCAGGACGTTCCGTCACTCGATGATGCGGTGTCGAAGCGCGTCGCGATGCTTGCCGCGAGCAATCCCGAGGCAATGGCTCGCCTGAAATCAATTTTCTGGAAAGGTACCGAGGAGTGGCCTGCTTTATTGGAGGCCCGCGCCGAAATGAGTGGAACTCTCGTACTTTCCGAGTATACTCGGAAAGCGATCAGCAACTAGCACCGCGGACGGCGGACCGCGGGAGCACCGCGGACGGCGGACCGCGGGAGAACCGCGGACTTCGGATTACTCGTTATTCCGCAGGCCGCGTTCCGCGGTTCTCCCGCGGTACGCCGTCCGCCGTGGTCAACGTCGGTAGGAATCGCGGTGGCGCGCGATGGTGCGTCGCCTGCTCGTATGCATACGCGATTCGAATTAGTTTCGGCTCACTCCACGCAGTTCCGAAAAATGAAATCCCGACGGGAAGTCCGAGTGTAAATCCCGCGGGAACAGTGACGTGCGGATACCCCGCGACAGCAGGGGGTGTCGAGCTGCCCCCCGTGAAATGATCGCCGTTAACAAGATCGGTGGGCCACGCTGGATTTGCGGTGGGCGCAACGATCGCGTCGAGACGATACTTCTTCAGTGTTGCGTCGATTCCCTGCGCTCGAGACTTCAGGTGATCCTTTGCGAGCGCGTCACGATACTTCTTTTCCGTGAGTGGACCCTTTTTCTCGGCCATGATCATTATCTCCTGGCCGAAATAAGGCATCTCGCGATCGCGATTCCGTTCGTTGAAGTCGATGATGTCCTTGAGCGTCCGGACTTTCACCGTTGAAGGAAGTCCCGCGAGATACTTGTTCAGGTCTGCCTTGAACTCGTAGAGCAAAACGTCGAACTCACTATCGTCGAAAGTTCCCGCGGTAGTAATGTCGGCGGGATCGACTATCACGGCGCCCTGTCTTTTCATTACGTCGAGCGCTTCAGTGATGAGCTTGTCAACTGCGTCGTTGAATCCAGTGAATTTTTTTCGCGCGACACCGATTCGCGCTCCTCGCAACCCATTCGGATTCAGCGAGCGAGTGTAGTCGATTCGCGTTTGACCTTTGCTCGCGAGAGTAGCGCTGTCGTTGGCATCGACGCCGGCAAGAATCGTCAGAAGGAGAGCGGCGTCGGCGACAGTTCGTGCCATCGGCCCCGCAGTATCCTGACTGTGCGCGATCGGAATGATTCCGGACCGACTCAACAATCCAAGAGTTGGCTTGATTCCGACAATGCCATTGACCGACGACGGACACACAACTGATCCGTCTGTCTCCGTACCAATTCCGGCCGTCGCGTAGTTAGCGGAAACTCCTCCACCCGTACCCGAGCTCGACCCGCATGGATTTCGATCGAGGACATAAGGGTTTTTTCCTTGTCCGCCTCGTCCGCTCCATCCACTCGATGAATGCGTCGAGCGGAAATTTGCCCATTCGCTGAGATTCGTTTTTGCAAGAAGAATGGCCCCTGCGTCGCGAAGCTTGCGCGCGATGAACGCGTCGCGTGGTGCGATCGATCCTTCGAGCGCGAGTGATCCGGCAGTCGTCGTCATGCGATCGCCGGTGTCGACGTTGTCCTTGAGAAGAATCGGAATTCCGTGCAATGGGCCACGCGGTCCGCGCGCAGCTCGCTCACGATCGAGCGCGTCCGCGATCGCGAGAGCGTCGGGATTCGTCTCGAGAACGTGGTGAAGCGCTGGTCCTCGTTTGTCGAGCGAATCGATTCGGTCGAGATACTGCTCGGTAATCGAACGAGCGGTTCGCTTCCGCTCGGTCATGTCGCGTTGAAGTTGGACTATCGTTGCTTCTTCCAGATCGAACACCGCATCGTTTCGCGGAGCGGCCCTGTTCGGTCCGAGTGGATCTAGGTTTTCACCCACCATGCCGACAGGTGCGCCTCCAAACAAAGCCGCGCCGCCGAGGGCGCCCGTTCTGACGAAGTCGCGTCTATGCATCAGCCGATGTGGCAGCTGGCGAGTCCGCGCTTCTCGAGATACTGCTGGTGATAATCCTCCGCCTCGTAGAACTGCGAAGCAGGGGTAATCTCCGTAACGATCGGGCGGCGATACCTGCCGCTTCGGTCACGCTCCGCCTTCGACGCTTCGGCCCCAGCCTTCTGCTCGTCGTCGTGATAGAAAATTGCCGAGCGATACTGCACACCGACATCCGGTCCCTGTCGGTTGAGAGTCGTCGGGTCGTGATTCTCCCAGAAAACCGTGAGCAGGTCGTCATATGTGAGTCTCGCCGGGTCGTACGTCACCTCCACAACCTCGGCATGCCCGGTCCGCCCGCTGCACACGTCCTTATAAGTAGGGTTCTCCATCGTTCCGCCGAGGTATCCCACGCGCGTCGAAAGAACGCCCGGAATCTGGCGATACGCCGCTTCGACTCCCCAAAAGCATCCCGCGCCGAAAGTCGCAATCTTCGAATTCTCCGTCATGTCATCCTTCTCCATTTGTGCTCCCTGGTCTTCCTTCATTCATGTACTGCGCGAGCAGCCGATGAAAATGATGCGTGCCTACCTCGCGCCTCGGTGAAAACCTGCCACGATTGTAGAGTCGCGAGCCGACTCCGCGCTGCACTGACTCCACGACTTCTTCGTCTTCCATCTCGACCTTATGAAGATCGCCACCCACGCCCTTGTCGCGAAGGGACTCGTTCCAGACGTAAGAAATAAAGGAAACTCTGGAGCGCGCGACACCGAGCGGATTTACAAGATTCAGGGAAAGACCCCATGGATAAAAATTCAACATGAGGTTGGGAAACAACCAGAAATAAAACGCGGCGACCTGCTTTCCCTTGTCTATATGATTCGCCGGCAAATCGAAAACGGTTTCACCCGGCTTGGCAATTCCCATCTGCAGACTGCCGCACCGAAATGTCTCCGTGTAGTACGAGTTGTAGTCTAGCTGCTCTGACAAGCCCTGATGGACATAGGGAATATGAAATTCCTCGAGGTAGTTGTCGCAATAGAGGGCCCAGTTTGCGTCGATCAGGTAATCGCGCGAGGATTTCATGTCGCGGCGAAATTGGTCGAGCGGCATCCAACCCACGCGCGCTTCGACCGGCGCGATCCACTCCTCGAAAGAAATCGAGGGATCGATTCCGCTGAAAAGCAGCGGGCCCCAGCGGTGTAGCTCGAGCCGCGCCAGATCATCGGCGGGACTCGGAAAATGTTCGGCTCCATCGAATTCGGGCATCGACACAAACGACCCGTCCATCGCAAAGCGACGACCATGATACCGGCAGCGCAGCGAACGAAGATGACCTTCTCCTTCGACAACCAGCGTTCCCCGGTGAGTGCAGACGTTGGAGAGGCACCGAAGGGTCGCCGATTCGTCTGACGCGAGAACGAGCGGCTCGTCGAGACACCCTTCGAGGAGGGTGAACGGCAGAACGTGGCCAGGAGCTTTGACGCGATCGGCGTCGCCAACCCATTGCCAACTTCGGGCAAAGACCGCGTCTTTTTGATGGGCGTAATAGGCTGGATCAGAATAAACCGCGGCGGGCAGCGTCGAGGCGCGCGCGATATCTGGATCGATTTCGATCGGAGCAAGCTTGCCGGCCATCATTGAGATTTACGAGCTTTCAGCGAAACTTCCAGCCATACTCTCCAGTAGTTTCTCCCACAGGGAGGTTACATGTTCGGTTTCATTGCATGGTTGATTGCGCTCGCAGCCGTAGTGGTTGGTTACTCGGGTGCTCGCCGCTTTGTTCGTGATCGCCTTCGCTACGTTGATGGGGCGCAAAAACCCACAGCGCCGATCATTGCAGGAATCGTCGCATTCCTGATTGCTCTGCCGATCTCGTGGCTGTTGCCGCTTGTTGGAACTGCTACCGCTATCGCGTTTGCGGTAAGTGTCGCGGTCGGCGTTGCGAGTGGCAGCCGGGATATCAAATCCGGGAACTATACGTCACTCCCGCGAGTCTAGCGTCCAGTTGGAATGACAACGAGGACACTATAGTGTCCGATCCGCATGACAGCAGGCGCCATTCATCCAATTGATTGAATCGTCGAACCCCTATCACGACAAGCTCTTAGGTCGAAAAACGATTCGCTCTTCGTCACGGCATTCGTGATGCCTCCCACCGCCGCATTTAGAACGTCCTTATCGGTGACCGGGAGGTCTCGTGTTCAGAAAAATTGTTTCAACGGCGACAGTCGCCGCTGCGTTCGCCCTCGTTGCAATTCCCGCTGGAGCGCAACGCATCAGCAGGAATTCAATATCGGATCTGTCTCCTTCCGTCTCGCCTTACGCGGGGTACATGGCCTTCGGCGACATGGTCAACGGTCCGCTCAATACTTCACTCAAAAGCGTCGCCGCGCCCGTCTACGGCGTGCAGGCCAACCTGCCGCTGAGCTCGAGTTTCTCGATTGTCGGAAACGTGGCTTACACAAATCCCGACCTGAGCGTCGGCATTCCGATCATCGGCGACATCTCGTTCGGAAAGAGCAACGTGTGGTTGTATGACGCGGGACTGCAGCTGAGCGCGCCCGGATACGGTCAGGGTGATCGCGGAATCTTTCCGTTCGTTCAGGTTGGTGGCGGGGCAATGCATTACGACGTGCAGGTGGCTGGAACTTCGCGGACAGCAACCAACGCAGCATTCAACGCCGGCGTTGGTGCTGACATTCCGCTGGCCCAGAACATCGGACTGAGATTGGTTGCAAAGGACTACATCGGAAAGTTCGACTTCAACCAGGCAACGTCGCTCGACGTCGACGCAAAGACGTCCAACAACCTTGCGTTGGTAGCAGGACTCAAGCTGGCGTTCTGATTTCCTGGCCCGGCGTCCGACCTTTTCTAACGCGCTTGCATCTCCTGACAAGCCTGGTCGGGCGCCGGGTCACTCGCTCCATAATGTTGTCGCGTGAGCTCGGCCTTTCCTGAAGGCGGAAGGTACAGCACAAAAAGATTCGAGTACTGGCTGTCGCAGAGATTCGGCAGATGTGGACCGCCCAGTGCGTCGATAATTCCCGAGATCGTGTTGGTGTGGCCGACTATTAGAATCTTGCCGCCACGATGTTGAAGCACGGCAGCCGCGACACTGTCCGACGATCCTTGTGTCCCTGCGGGAATCATCTCGGGGTCGATTCGCAGCGCCGCCGCCAGTGGGAGTGCCGTTTCCTGCGATCTTTTGAATTGACTGACGATGATCTCCGTTATGCCCGACGTGCCGAGGCGACTGGCAAGCGCTTGAGCTCTTCGCCTACCCGCGTCGGTCAAGTGGGGATCAGGATCATTAGGCGCCATCGTGGATTTCTCGGCGTGGCGAACGATGTAAACCGTGGTCGTTCCCGGTGCCGACGGATCGACCGTGGGCTTTTGCGCGCTGGCGCACGCCGATACGATTGCCAGTGCGACGACGGGTGTCTTCAAATAAAATTGTCTTGCGATTTTATGTCGTCTCATGGTGGATTGAATATCTTCGGGATTGAGTGTTAGCAAGAAAACGGAGTGAATGGCAAATGGTACGTTACGGGTTTGCGCTCGCGCTGATTGCGCTCAGCGCATGCAATCGCGATGCCCCTGTCAGAACTCGCGACGACATCGCAGCCGATTCAGCTCTCGCCGCGGATCTCGCCCTCGCCAACCGCGACACTCTCGCGATCGATTCGATTGGACTACCGTCGCCGGCGACGAAGACTCCGGCAGACACCAATCTTGCCGGATCACTCGAGGGTAAAGCGAAATCCGCTGCACCCACACCCGCACCGGCGCCAGCACCCGCACCGGCGCCAGCTCCCGCACCTCCGCCGCCTGCCCCTGTCGCGCTCCCACCCGCTGCTCCACCCGTGACGACACCGCCTGCGGCACCCCCATCAGCACCGCGACCGACGCCACGACGTCGCGTCAGCGATCCGTGCAATTCACCGGTACGCGCGGATCAGGAATCATGCGTGCACACGCTGCTTGCCGCCGCCGACGTGCGAATGAACAGAACCTACCGCGCCCTCATCACCCAGATGCGCCTCCATGAAGGCATCAAGCCCGGACAAAAAGATCCGGTCTCAGTCGTTCGGCTTCGCGTGGCACAACGCGCCTGGCTTGTCTATCGCGACACCGAATGCCGTCGCCGAGGTCGCGGAGCCGAGGGGCCGCTTTGGGCTCGGCCGCGGGTGAAATGTCTCGCCGAGTTCTCGACAGCGAGGGCCAACGAGCTTGCTGACAACTTCACTCGAGTGATGTCACACTAGGCGATCACTGCGCTACAGCCATCTCCGGACGCGCGTTTTGTAATCGATGTAATCGTCACCGAATTTCCCCTCGAGATAGCGCTCCTCGCGGTCGATGACGCCGCGTTGCATGACAATGAGAACGAGGGGCAACAACAGAAACGGCCAGAGAGTGTCGAAGAAAAGCGAAATCCCGACGTAGACGATGGTAAGCGCGAGGTAAATCGGATTTCTGCTCATTGAATACGGCCAGCTGTCGACGAGCGCAGTTGTTGGTCTGTTAGGAACGATCGCGGTGTGCGCCCGAAGGAACTGAATCATCGCCGCCGCCATGAGAACGAGACCGACTGCGATCAATGCGACACCGCTTATCCTTCCGTATCGCGGATCAAGAATGGCAAATGGCTTCGATTGATTTTCGTAGAGTGCGATCGCCAGCGGAATCCCGAATATCAGCGGCGGTGGCGCAATAACGCCCGCGTTGTCCGGATTAGCGCGGGTCAAGCAACGAGACCGCCAGCTCGACGTCGGACTCTCGCACCATGAGTCGGATTGGATGCAATGAATGGAGCCACGGCATCATCCCCCCTGCATCGTCCGACACGAGCGTCGACGGAATTCCGTTCGCCTCGAGCACTGCTTCGGCGAGATTTGCCTCCATGGTATTCGAGAACGTTCGGATAACAAAGAGATCATCGCTCATTACTACGGGACAACGCGCGCTGTTTTTTGGGGCTGGATCATGATGTGCGCCCACGGTTTTCCGGGATACATGATCCACGGTCCGCCGTCCACGGGATTGCCGCTGATTCCAGTCGAAGCGGGCGTCGCATAGGGTATGTACACGACGTAGAGATACGACGCTCCGTTCACCGCACCGGTCGCTCCATCGACGCTGTCTCGCGGTGCAAAATATTGATAGAGCGCCGCAGGCTTCGACGGCATCGCGTAACGCCCGGTCTTTACATCGGCGAGGCGAATACTGTCGATCGCTTCATGCGAAAGCTTCCGCGCGTGAAGCTCGCGTCCGCGCGCCATGAATGGCTCGAGCGCGCGATGATAGCACGCGACATGGTACATCTTCTGATTCGGATCATCGGCGATGCAAACCATGTCGTTCGATCCGCGCCGAAGCGTGACGAATTTTCCGCTCGCGTCGTATCCGAGCACCGTTGCGTTCGCGCGAAGATTCGCCGGCAGCGGACTCACTGCCGCAGCGATTTGTCGCGATGCTGCGGGATATCTCGGAGTCTGTGCCTGGATTCCGGCTGCCGCGGTAATCAGCGCAGCGACACCGCAGCTAACCGACCGCAACTTTCGACCCCTTGCTGTCATCGATGACACGTTGAGCTGCCTCGTGCGGCATCGGCTCGTATCCTTTGAACCGTTGCACGAAGTTACCGTGACCGTGTGTCTTCGAAAAAAGATCAGTCGCATATAGATGTAGCTCTGCTTGAGGTACGACGGCGCGGACACGCGAGTGGCCGCCGGGAAGTGAATCCGTTCCAAGTATGTGCCCTCGGCGGGATGAAAGATCGCCGAGCACGTCACCGAGGAATTGGTCGGGAGTGCTAACCTCGATTTCGTCGAGCGGCTCGAGCAGCACAGGCTTGCATTTCGAGGCGACGGCGTTGAACGCCTGAATGCCCGCCATCTTGAATGCCTGCTCCGACGAATCCACCGAGTGATAGGAGCCGTCGTACACCTCCACCTGGAAATCAACCATCGGATAACCCGCGAGGATTCCGTGCGCGGAGGCGTCCTGGATTCCCTTGTCCACTGCCGGGATGAACTTCGATGGAATCGAGCCGCCGACGATCGCTTTCACGAATTGATATCCGCTGCCGCGGCGCGTCGGTGCGATGCGAACCCAGCAATCACCGAATTGTCCGCGACCGCCACTTTGTTTTCGGTGTCGGCCCTGTCCCTGCGCTTTGCCGGTGATCGTCTCGCGGTATGCGATCTCCGGCTTCTTCAGCTCCGCCTCGACGCCGTACTGTCTCTTCATTCTCGCCATCACCACATCGAGATGTCGTTCGCCGAGACCTGCGACAATCGTTTCGTGGGTCTCGGGATTGTAATGGGTCTGGAAGCTCGAGTCTTCGTCGTGAATTCGATGCAGACCCTGCTGCAGTTTTTCCTCGTCCCCACGTGCGGTCGCATGAACGGCGTACACAACGCGCGGCTCCGGAAATTCCACACTCGGCAAGCGCACAGGATGTTCACGCGTCGAAAGAGTGTCGTTCGTGTGAGTGTTCTTGAGCTTTGCAACACATCCGATGTCGCCCGGATGCAAGATCGGCACGTCTACACGCTCCTTTCCCTGCGAAATGGCGATGTGAGCCATTTTCTCACTTAGTCCGCGCGTCGCGTTATAAACCTCCTGGCCGTTGCTCAATGTGCCGGAGAAAATCCGGAAATACGAAACGTCTCCGACATGCGGCTCGGCGTGTGTCTTGAACACCAGCGCGGCAAACGGTGCGCTGTCTTTGGCATGGATCTCGACAGTGTGATCGCCCTCCGATCCGACGAACGCATGAAGCTCTTCCATCTCGAATTCCGTCGGCATGAGCTCGACGATTTTCGTGAGAAGCGCCTGCGTTCCGTAAGTGAGATCCGACGAACAACAGAAGAGTGGGAACAGCTCCTGTCGCTTCATCGCTTCCTTCATCGCGTTCAACGCATCTGCGCGAGCAATTTCTTCTCCACCGAGATAGCGCTCGAGAAGAACGTCATCCGTGGCGGCAATTGTCTCGATGAGCTGCTCGTAATATTTGTCGAATCTCGCTTTTTGTTCGTCGGGAATGTCGACTTCATCGTACTCGCCGACTTTCGTTCCCTTCTTGAAGATGTGCGCCTTCCTGTCGAACAAGTTGAGGATGCCGTGAAATTCCGGACCCTCGCCAATCGGTACTTCGACAGGAATCACCCGAGGAGTGAGCGAGCTCTTGATTCCCTCGAAAACAGAGTCGAACGACGCATGCTCTTTGTCGATCATCGACGCCACGAAGAGAATCGGATCTTTTCGGGCGATCGCTTCATTGAACATGCGAGTCGTTCCAACTTCGACACCGGCGGTTGCACTGACGACGACGAGAGCGCCGTCGGCGGCGGTCAGTCCGGCGATCGCATCACCTTGAAAATCGGAATAACCCGGCGTGTCGAGGAGATTGATCTTCGTATCCATCCACTCGGCATGTGCACAGGCTAACGAGATTGAAAAACCGCGCTCCGTTTCTTCTTTTGTGAAGTCGGTCAGCGCGGTTCCGTCACGAACGCTTCCATGACGTTTTGAGGTTCCGGACACGAATGCGAGGGCGTCTACCAGTGTGGTCTTGCCGCTCGCGCCGTGTCCGACGACGGCAATGTTGCGAATGTCTTCGCTTTTGTACTCGCGCATAGTTCTGGGCTCGGCTCGGCGAGGGTGGGAATTTTCTGCTTACCTCGCCTCTTTCACTGCATTCTACATACTCGCGGCGGGGGCGGGGCGCCTTTCAAAACTGGAGCGGGAAACGGGCCAGTGGCAAGTGGGGGTCAGCGTTTCAACACGACGAGCCAGTAGACCACGACGTTGAACGCCAATAGCAGGAGTCCGGCTACCGCGTGGCTCGCTCGCGAATGCTCGGCAACGAAGCGCGCGCGAAGGACGTGATGTTGAAAAAACCCATCTGGATAAGGCTCTATTCCGCCGAGCCTCCATTGGGTTTTCTCCCAGGGCGTAAGGGGACAGTAGAGGTCGAACACAAGAGTTGCGGCTGCCCAGATGACAGCCGCAGTATGAACCCACATCAGCGACGGCCATCGTAAGACGAGAAGACTTCCGAACACGACGAACACAGCGTAGGCGCTGTGGGCGAACACAATGAGTCGAGCAAGGGTCCTGTGAATCACCGTGCACGCCGCGCGGGCGCGATCCACAACTTTCCATCCGCGAATTGCCCCGCCTGAATGAGACCTGCCCCGCTGGCGATCGAATCAGACGCCGGGTAATCCGTATTGCGCGACGAGAATGCGACAAAGACTCCGTTCTTCTCCCGCATGATGTCCGCAAATTCATTCATATCCGCGGTGTCGAGTGACTGCGGAACATCTCGCGCGATGCGATTTGTCCTGAAGTAAATCGCAGCAGGCCAATTAGAAAAAATCGCGTGACCGTCGCTGCGCGAATTTACCCAGGCGACCGTGGGTGAGGTCCGCCAGTCGCTCGAGGCAAAGTCGGAACCGTCAGCTATCGCGTCAATTGCATTTTGACCGCTGACGAACACTGAGCCCGAAAGCCAGAGCAGGGCGATGACTGCCGTAGCGACTTGTACCATTCGGCCCGCTCCAGAGACGAACGCGGCGACGCAAACGGTTATTGCGATTTCCGCGAGAAATATTGCCGGTGAGAGGATTCTGAAATCGAATGGAATTGCATCTCCAACGAAGAGCCGGGCGGCGAGAAGAGTCGCCACGTAACAGGAGAGCATCAACAAATCGGCTTTGAGGAGCTCGACCGTTTTTTCGCGAGCGCGAATTGTGGATGCTGCGGTGACGCCGACGATAATAAGCGCACAACACATGACGATCGCTGACGCTGCTCGAAGCGTTCGACCCTCAAGCCCGGGTCCGAGCCAATCTGCAATCGTACTTAGCCCCTCGCGGAACGTGCCGAGGAAATGACCGTAGATCGAAACCTCCATTCCGCTCTGCGCGTCGGGCAAGAGCGAATTTCGTATCACCCATGCGCCGATCACGATTACAGGAACGGTCGTGGCTTTTGCGGAGTCGATAAGTCGCTCCCGAATTGACTTGTTGCCCGAAAAGAAAAACCAGAGCACAACGGCGACTGGAGAGCAGACGCCTGCGTACCTGACTATTGCGGCCGCTGCTGCCGCAGCACCGGCGATAAATGGCCGGCGGGGTTGTCGCACCATTGCCAACAACGTCAACGCCAGGCATGCGAGAAAAAGGGGTTCGCTCAGGACTGACAGGTGCACGCCGTTGATCGCAGGTGTCGCGAATATTCCCGTGACGCCGGCCGCTGCAGCCCACGGACCGGCCGCGTCCACGAGCAAAAGGAAAAGGGTTGTTGCCGACACAAAGGCCGCCGAAGACATGATGATTCGCGCACTCATGTAGCGCGATGCACCAAGCTTTTGCGGAACGGCCATCGCTATCGAAAAACCCGGAGGCCATACGCTGAGCGCGGCCGTCGAATCGTCCTCGTCCCACGAGGTCGATGGCACTCGAAGCGTTCCGTGCTGTGCGAATGAAGTTGCCGCCCCGATGTACGACATCGAATCGGGGTCGAGTCCAGGTCCGGCGCCGCTCGTGATGTCCATGACGAAAGCGAACGCCAACCCGCCAAACAAAAGGGCGGGAAATGTGCGATGATTGGAGTACTTCAACCTGGGGCGACCGCTGTGATCCTGATTTTCATCGGCATCGGATTCTTTGCGGGGATTCTTTCAGGGGTGTTCGGGATAGGTGGGGGAGTCGTCATTGTCCCTGCTCTCATTTTTCTCGCTGGACTCACTCCGCTTGCTGCAACCGGAACTTCGCTTGCTGCGCTTCTGTTACCCGTTGGCGCGCTCGGCGCATGGGAGTACTACAAGAAAGGACATCTCAATATTTCCGCTGCACTCATGATAGCGGTAGGGTTGTTTGTTGGAGCGTGGATTGGAGCCAGGCTCGCGCAGCACCTGACTCCAACGCAGCTGAAGAGGGCATTCGCCATTTTTCTCGTTCTCGTCGCAACGCGAATGTGGTTTTCCTAGAGTTGTGCATTCTTGAGTGTAGTGGCGAGCTCCGCAAGCTCGCGATCCAGATCGGATGAGAGACCTTTGAACACCACATAAGCCGCGGCCGTCGGTCGAGCATCGCCGGTTTCCACACTTCGCTGCAACGCCGCTAGCCGATTATTGAGACGAATCGGAAAATTGAGTGGATCCTGTCCTGACCGATTGCGAACCTGATACAGGTCCTCCTCGATCTTCGTGAGCTTCGCGATGAACGGCGACGATGGATCGCGTTTCTGCAGCCGATCGCGCGCAACTCTTATTCGAATCACTGCGTCGTTCGCGTCACTCACTCGCTTGTTGATTTTCTGCGCAAGTGCGAACTGCTCGCGCAAATCTGCATCGGTGACTCCGATGAGTCGCGGATCGCGTCGCACTGTGAATGATTGAGTTTCGGTCCGCCCGTTCGCTGTGAGCCGAATCCGATATTGCCCCGGCGGGGCGACTGGACCGCTTGCGCTTCCGCCCCAGAGGATCATGCAGTCGAAGGTTGTCGCGGCCGGGTAACGCAAATCCCAGCTGAATCGATTGAGTCCGCCGGCAGTTCGCGGATTCTGATTCTGAGGCGGTCTGGTCTCGCATCCACTCGCCGCTCCGATCGATTCACGACGGATAACCGAGTCGGCTTTTGCGGCACGCGTCGTGTCTCGCGCGGCTGCCGCGCGGGCGCTGTCGGATTTTGTGCCGGTGAAAGTACGAATGATCGTTCCTTTCGCATCGAGTATCTCGATTTTTACGGAGTCCGCGGGCTTGCGCAGGTAATAATTGAAATTCGCCCCCGACACTCCGCGAACTGCATTCATCGGTCGATAGAGATGGAGAGTTGCATTGGTAACCGACGGCCCGAGCTCGCGAATCGGCGTGAGATCGTCCATCACGTAGAGCGATCGACCGTGCGTCGCAATTACAGCGGAGCTGCCGGTGAGCGCGATGTCCGAGACCTGAAGGTCCGGAAGGTTACGCGAGAGTGATTGCCATCTCGCTCCATCGTCGAATGAGACATAAATGCCGTGCTCGGTTCCAGCATAGAGAAGTCCCGGTCGCTCGAGATCCTCCCGCACAGCGTGCGCGAAATCATCGACGCGAATTCCGTTGACGATCTTCGCCCATGTTCGGCCGTAGTCATCGGTCTTGTAGATGTACGGCGCGCGATCGTCGAGCTGATATCGCTTTGCGGCGAGATAGGCAGTGCCCCGCTTGTGCGGTGACGCATCGATCAGACTGATTCGACTGAATGGCGGCAGTCCCTGCGGCGTAACATTCTTCCAGCTCTTGCCGCCGTCGCGGGTGATGAACGCGAGACCATCGTCTGATCCCGTCCAGATCGTCATGCTGTCCAACGGTGAAGGTGCGATCGTGTAAATCGTAGCGTATACCTCGGGTCCGTTCATGTCGTGCGTGATCGGGCCGCCGGATTCCCCGAGTGTCGAGGGATCATGTAGGGTTAAATCGGGACTGATTCGAGTCCACGTTTGTCCTTCGTCCGTTGTCTTAAACAAGTGCTGCGACGAGGTGTACAGCACCTTCGAATTCTCGGGCGAGAAGACAATCGGATAAGTCCATTGCCATCGTTCCGGCAGCGCACTGGACGGCTCACCGGAAAAGAAGCGCGGATAAACCTGAACGTCGCGGAACTGGCCGTTGCGACGGTTGAATCGCGTGAGCAGTGCGCCCTGACTTCCAGCGTAGATAATGTCAGGGTTGGCTGGATTGACTGCGATGTAGCCACTCTCTCCGCCGCCGACGTCGTAGAACCAATCGCCCTGACCGTCATTTGCGCTCATCAGATTGTCCCAGTCGGAGCTGGGGACACAAAATGTGCTGGCGTCCTGCTGCGCACCGCACGCGTGGAATGGAAAATCCGTCGTCACAACAACGTGATAGACCTGCGCAGTTGGATATCGCTGCGCCGTCCACGTGGTGCCGCCATTGGTCGAAACGTTCGCGCCGCCGTCGTTGCTGTTGACCATGCGCTGAGGATCGTTGGGCGCGATCCATAGATCGTGATTGTCTCCATGCGGTGGACGAATCGTCGTCGCGAACTTCAAGCCGCCATCATCAGACCTGTAGAAGCCCGTATTCAACACGTAAACGCGATCGCGATTCGCCGGATCGGCGTAAATGCGCGTGTAGTAAAACGCGCGCTGCCGTAGTCGTCGCTCGTCGTTGGTTCGCTTCCATGTTGCGCCGCCATCGTCTGATCTATAGACGCCGCCAGAATCCGCTTCGATGATCGCATAAACGCGCTTCGAGTCCGCGCCTGAAACAGCAATTCCAATCTTTCCAATCACACCGCGCGGCATCCCGGGCTCACGTGTCAGCTCGGCCCAGCTGTCTCCGCCGTCCGTCGAGCGAAAAAGTCCGCTGCCCGCGCCACCGCTCGACATTCCCCAGGGCGTTCGGTACACCTGCCACAACGCAGCGTAGATGATTTTCGGATTGCTCGGATCGACTACGAGATCGACGGCGCCCGTAGAATCATTGCGAAAGAGAACTCGCTGCCAGCTCTTGCCTCCGTTGAGCGTGCGATAGACTCCGCGCTCACTATTGGGCGAATAGGGATGACCGAGTGCGGCGACATACACCACATCGGGATTTTTCGGATCGATTCTGACGCGCGCGATTGCCTGCGTTCCGGCCAGGCCAACATTGGTCCACGTCTTTCCGCCATCGCTCGAGCGATACACACCATCGCCCTGCATGATGTTCCCGCGGAATTCCGTCTCGCCCATTCCGATGTAGACGATGTCAGGATTCGATTCCGAGACTGCGACAGCACTCACCGACGAGCTCTTGATCTTTCCGTCGGTGACCGGTTTCCAGGTGAGTCCACCATCGGTTGTCTTCCAAAGTCCGCCACCCGTGGCGCCGAAGTAGTACTCGTTCGGTCTGGTGGAGCTTCCTGCTGAGGCGATGGATCGTCCGCCTCGATTGGGACCGATGTTCCGCCACTCGAGTCCCGTGAAGTAAGTGGAGTCGTACACTACGCTCGCTTGTGCGGTGAGAGCGGAAGGTGAAATGACTGCAACCAACGCGAACGCGAGCGAGAACTTCTGCATTACGTCAGACTCCGAATTGTTTCAGATGATGGTCGATGTGTTTGTAGCCGAGCGCTCCCCACGTTCGCCGCGAGAGTTTCCCGAAGACTGGATGATCGGGAAGCCTTCTGGTTGCTGGTCGCGACGCAAACGCTTCCATCGTTTTTCGAAGCGTTTCGCACTCGCCGTCCCAATCTTCTGCTTGTCTCACTATCAGCTCGGGTGCGGTCGGCGAGTTTTTTGGAAATGGCGGGCCGTAGATGATCAGCTGCTTGAGCGGTGTGAACCGGATTGGAAGTTTTTTCTCGCGAACTTTAATTTCGCCGATCGCCATGCGCAGAGCGTCGACCAGATGTGCGATCATTCCGCGCGCGGTCAGTGTTCCCCAGCGAGGTGATGCATCGGGTGTAAGCAGCGAAATCCTCTCGGAAAGTTCGTGTCTCGCATTTGCATCCCAGAGATTTTTCATCGTCGGCCCTTTGATTTGAAAGGAAAATACGGAAAAACCGGTCGCCGGTACCCGCTGGCCGATGACTGATCTCCGAGGTCCGAGAACTCCCCAGCTCTGAGTTTTCAGTTTCGGACGTCGGGAATCGGTTATCGGCCAGCGGGTATCGGCGACCGGAGTTCAGTCCTTGTATTCGGTGTTTGTTCGGGATACAATCAGGTATGTCAGCTCTTCCGCATCTTCGCTCGTTGCTCGAGCAGCGTTTTCCCGATGCGACTCCGGTTACTCATCGGACTGCAGACCCAGTCACCACCGGCATCCAGCTTCTCGACGCAATTCTTCCCGGAGGCGGTTTGCCCCGTGGACGTCTTTCTGTCTGGCTCCCACGCGGAGGAGCGACAGCAATTTTGCGCGCGGCGTGTCACACCACAGTCGCGAGCGGTGAACGTGCAGCATGGATTGACTCGATAGGCACCATCGCCGGCGAATTCTGGGAAGAAGGACCAGTCCTCGTACGTCCAGCGAGTCGTCTCAATTCGCTTCGATGTGCGGAAGAACTGTTACGCTGTGGAGGATTCGGCCTTTTAGTTTTGGCCGGCGCTGATCCTGTGGGAACGGAGCTCGTGCGACTCTCGCGAGCGGCGCGTGAAGGAGGCAGTGCGTTCGTTGCGTTGAGCTCTCACACTTCGATGGCGAGTCTTCGATTGACGTCGCGAATTCTTCCGCAAAGCTATCGATGGAGAAAGAGTCCATTTGGAGAGCCGGCCGAGGCGAAAGCGGCGAAGATTCGCGTGCGAGCCTACTCGCTCGGATGGAGCCGGGAGACCGAGCTCTCTATACCAATTATGGGGCATGAACAGCGCGCAGCGCTCGAAGCGGGACTAGTGGATCGCCGGGGCGTACTGCGGTGACTACCGGGAGCGGCTTGGCACCAATGTCTCGAGCACTTCGTATGCGTGCGCTCGTAGCTCGGCATCACTCATCTCGATCAAACCCAGTCGAAGACAGTCAAAAACTCCGATGTACGCAAGGTAAAGTGTCAACGCCCGTCGCCTCGCGCGCAGCCGGGGTAGTCCCAGCTCGACGTACATCTCGGTGAAATAGCGCAGGCGTCGCGCTGTGACGCGCTTGACGATCGGCTGAACGAGCGGATTTCCAGCCGCCGCGAGGAGCGCCGCGTCGCGGATTCCACCGGGCCGATCAGCGAACGCTGCCGCAATCACCGCGCGCAATCGCTCGCGCGGATCGGGCAGCAGCCGGAGCCGCTCGATGACTGCTTCAGTCTGTGACTTTTCCCAATCTTCCAGTGCCGCAGCGATGAGCGCGTCACGGTTCTTGAAGTGATGGTAAAAGCTTCCTTTTGTTGTGCCGAGGCGAACGGCGAGGGGCTCGACGGCGACGTCCGTGAGACCACCAGTGACGATCGCTTCCATCGCGGCAGCGGTCCAATCGGCGGCGGATAGAGAATGTGACTTGTCAGCCTTCGAGGTTGACTTCAGACGTGGCATACGCTACCGTATCTCTAGAGTACTATACCGTATGTTCACGGTACGATTGGGTATCCTAACAGCAGGGAGGCCTAAATGCGAGTCCTCTTCAGCGTACAGCCCTCTACAGGGCATCTGCATCCCCTCGTCCCGGTGGCGAACGCTCTCACTGGCGCCGGACACGACGTGGCGATCTGTTCTTCTCCGTCCTTCGGCTCGGAAATCGAAGCCTTCGGCCTCACGCACATCGCCGCAGGACTCGATTGGATCACATCCGACCACTCGACCTGGACCGCGTTTCCGACAATGCCAGCGCCAGGACCAGAGTTCGCGGCGTTCGTCGTCACCGTATTTGCCGACATCACCGCCGGCCACATGGCGCCCGACCTCATCGATATCGCGCGCCACTGGAATCCCGATCTGATCGTCCGTGAAGGAATGGAATACGGAGGCTGCCTCGCCGCCGAATCCCTCGGAATTCCTCACGCTTCGATCGGCGGCAACGGATACGCGGCAATCGATTCTCCGAGCGTGCACTACTTCCCCGGAAACAGGCGCATGGTCGCGCGGCCGATGGCGCGCCATCGCGACAAGCTCGGGCTGCCGGCGGATCCTGATAATCTCATGCCTTTCCGTCGCCTGCACATGTGCTTCACACCGCCGGACTGGGACGGCGCCAACGCTCCAAGGCCCCCAAAGATTCAATTCCTTCGTCACGAAAATGCATTGCGTCCGGGCGAATCGGTTCCCGAATGGGTCGACGATCTGCCCAAGCGCCCGACACTCCTCGCGAGCCTGGGTACCGTTTTCAACAAGACGCCCGGGGTGCTCGAAGCAATAATCGGCGGACTCGCAAGAGAGGATGTCAATCTGATCGTGAGCATTGGTCCGGACGCAGACGCGTCGCGTTTCGGATCTCCGCCATCGAATGTGCGTCTCGAATCGCATGTGCCGCAGGCATTGTTGCTTCCGCACTGCGATGCGTTCGTGACGCACGCGGGCTTCAATAGTGTAAAGGAATCGTTGATCGCCGGCGTACCGATGGTGGCGATCCCCATCACCGCTGACCAGCCCTATTGCGCCGAGCGTTGCGGGTCGCTCGGAGTTGCGCGCGTGATCGCGCCGCCGGAGCGAAACGCGGAGGCCGTTCGCCTTGCGACACGCGAAGTTCTGGATGATTCGAGCTTTCGTGCAAACGCTCGCGAGTTTCGAAAGAAGATGGCGGAGCTTCCTGGATCAGATCACGTTGTGTCACTCCTCGAACAGCTCGCCCTCAATGGCGCGGGCACCGCATCGTCGCACGCCGCATCTCACTGATCCGGCGATGGTGCGCGAGGTGGCGTCTCGCGTACTCGACCGTGAATCAATCGAAATCATCGATTGGCGAAAGCAGTCGATCCATGCGCCCTTCAATCGAGCGACTGGCGGGCTGTATCGCGTAAGCGGAAGCGCAATCGACCGAGGTGAAATCCTTCCGTGGTCCGCGATCCTCAAGGTTGCTCGCCGCTCTGGTGGACTTTTCGGAGGCAACGACGACCTGCGTCATTCCAACTACTGGAAGCGCGAGTATCTGATCTATGAATCCCGGGTTCTCGAAAATCTTCCAGGAATTCGCGCGGCGAAGTGCTACGGAATGGAAAACGGCCGCTCGTCAGCGGCGATATGGCTGGAAGACCTGTCGGATTTATCGAGCGCACGCTGGGATCTGGATCGCTATCGACTCGCTGCCCGCCGACTCGGCGAATTCAACGGTGCCTACCTGACCGAGCGTCCTGTGCCCTCACGTGTTTTTCCAGCCGGAGATTCGCTACGGAGTTTCGCACACGAATTCACAGAGCATTTCAGTCGCATCAACGATTTGCGCGATCAGCCGATGATTGTTCGCTGTTGGCCGAACGACCTGATCGACCGGGTACTCGAGCTCTGGGAGGAACGAGAAATGTTTCTCGCGGCACTCGATCGACTTCCACGGACGTTTTGTCACAACGATGCATTTCCGCGCAATCTCTTCGTTGACGAGAGGCACGCTGAAGTAGTTGCGGTCGACTGGGCGTTCGCGGGAATTGGTCCCGTTGGGAGCGAGCTAGCTCCGATGGTGGCGGCGAGCGTTTTCTTTTACGATGCGGAGCCAGAGGAGATGCAATTCATCGATTCGGCTGTGTTTGAGTCCTACATCGAGGGGCTTGAAAGGGTCGGCTGGAATGGAGACGTGGCATCGGTGCGCTTCGCTGCCTCTGCATCTGCCGCGTTGCGCTACGGATTATTTCCGCTCGGTGTCGTACTCCTGAATGATGACGCTCGGAGACATTTCGAGCGCGTGCTCACTCATTCGGCGATCGAGATTGCCGACCGCTGGAGTGTGAGCGTGAGATTTCTCATGGATCAGGCAGACGCCGTTCGTTCAGATGTCTACGCGTCACACCTCGACGGCGGCGCTTTCGCGGTGGGTGAGACGCCGGCCATATAAAGTTTCCGAACCGTCGGGACCGGAACAGGTCCGTAAAGCAAAACGCGATCGTGGTATCGGCACTGATTGAATCGCGACCCTTCTTTTTTCTCGACGTCGCGACGGAGATTTGTCCACTCTTCAACCCCGGCCATGTACGTCATGAGCTGCACGTAGTCGAGCTGCGCGCGCTGGAGCTTTGCCACCGCCTCGGGCCGTTCCTGAAATGCCTCGCGCATCATCATCGCAACAGCTGAATCGCCGGGGAGATTCATCGTGTGCAATCGCACGTCGATGATCGTATTCATGTAAATGCGAAGCATCCCCTTGAGTGCAGTGAGGTGCATCTTCACCGGATCGCCCGCATTTACACCGGCCGCTTCCATCATGTGCTCGGTGTAAACCGCCCAACCTTCGATGTAGGGAGTGTTCCCGTAAATCACACGGAGCAATCGCCGCCACTCGGGCGTCACGCGATTGGCATATTCACCCTGCACCGCATGACCAGGCACGGCCTCGTGAATGCTGATCGTCAGGAACTTGTACTTGTTGTACTCGCGCATCTTCGACTCGGCCCGCTCTTCCGTCCAGCTCGGCGGAATCGGAGTAACCCAGTAAAACGTCGAGAGATTCGGCTCGAGCGCGGGCGCGAAAACAGCTCCCGCAACTCCGTAGATGCCGCGCATGAAGAGTGGTGTAACGATCACCTTCAAATTCGAGAAATCAGTGAGCGAAAGAATTCGGTGATCGCGAACGAACTTCTCGAGCATTGCGACATCGATCTCACCTTCGCGCACGAGCGAATCGCGGCTCACATGCTCGGCGCCGATGCGCGTCATCACTTCGCCGACGACGGTGTTGATATAATCGTCGCTTCCCGGATTCGCATGTGAATGCGATGGAAACCATTGCTTGTGCAGGGGCTCGGCGAGTCTCAGCATTTCCTGACGAGTGGCGCGCATCGAATCTTCGGCAGCGCGCAGAAGATCCTGCGGAGTTCCGCTGACCTCGAGGTAATAGCGGAACTTCGCATCGAATTTTTCCTTCCCCATTCGCCAATCGCGCTGTGCTTTTTTCGGAAGCTCGTCTTTGACGAACGCGGTGTACTTGTCGAGAGCGGCGAGCGCGGCCGGCTGAGCCTTCATGTAACGAGCTTCCGACGGCGTTCCCTTCACGAAGTCCGCGCCCATTCCTTTCACGAGATCACGCACTCCATCGATCGATTCGAGCGCAACACCGCGAAAAACATCATTCGACGCGTCGAGATTCCTGATCGCTTGATCGACGAACGCCGGAACCTTCTCTACCCGCGCCGCGAGATCGCGCGCACGGGTGTTCTTGTTCGCGTACTCCAGCGAGATGTTTGAAAAGAGTGCGGAGCCCAGATCCTCCGAGTACAACTGCGGTTTCCATTTGTAGAACTGTTCCTGATCAATGCTGAACAGTGCGAAGCCGATCGCGTTTTGAAGGAGGTCGTAGTCGGCTTGCGTTTGCGGATCCATCTTTCCGACCGACGACCGTTCCAGTCGTCGCTTGAAATTCTGATAGAACGCTCGCTGTCTCGACAGCTCTGCGGGAGAGAAATCATCGAGCATCTGATCGAGGTGAAGCACGCGATGTGTCCGCGGATCAGTGTATCGATGCAGTCCCTGCTGCGTCGCGCCGGCTGGAGAAAACGCGAGGGTCGTGAAAACGAATTCGTTCGCGAGGGCGGGGAAGCGAGACGATGCTGTCGTTTGAGCGCCGGCGACTCGAGTCGCGACTAACGCGACGAGGAGGAATCGAGATCGGATCATGGATTCAAGGATTGAGCTATCTGGGAGCCGATGGCGAGCGAGTATCGGCGATATCGACGTCGAGAGCAAGCGTCACGCCGTTCCATGTTTGTGTCGTGTCGAGTATTCCCTGCCACATCGACGCAAAAGTAAATCCGACATCTGTTGCACGTTTGTCGATTGAGAATCCGATCGTGCTCGCAATCCAGAATGGAATCTTTCGTGTCGATCCGACTCCTGTCGCGGCGGTGTTAGCGCCGGCGTAAATCGCAGAAGCATTAAAGCGGTGACAGTAAATCCCTGGACGATATCGGCCATCGACAATCACACGCTGAACCCATGCCCGATAGTAGTCTTCCATTCCGGACGGAATCGCATCCATGTGCTCGATGTCGAGGTAGATGACTGTGCCTGCGGGAAATCCTTCGAGAAAAGTTTTCGCAATCGCATCATCAGCGTCGATCGTTCCCTGCTCTTTGGTGAGAAGAGTTCGAGAGCACGTAACCTGAGCGCCAATGTCTTCGACGATTGTTGCTCGCGCGTTGCTCACAATCGGCACGCCGTCGAACGTCTGCTGTCCAACAAAAATCACTGCAAGGCCCCAGCCCATCGCCTGGAGTGTCGATCGCTTCCCGCTCCATGAAATGTCCTTGTGACACGGCGCGGCGAGATAGTATCCGCTCCACTCGTACGGCGAATTCGGTTTGAGCCACGCTCGCATCGCGGCATCGCCGGGGTAGATGCTCGTGTCAAATCCCGGATGCGTCCCCGTCACAACAGGCTCGGTTATCCGCGTCGACTCGGCGCACGATGCGAGTGCGAGAGCGGCAAATG
Organism: Gemmatimonadaceae bacterium; assembly: GCA_046262875.1. GTDB lineage: Bacteria > Gemmatimonadota > Gemmatimonadetes > Gemmatimonadales > Gemmatimonadaceae > UBA4720. The sequence goes on from JBHELX010000015.1 coordinate 80,303, forward strand.
GAATTATCCGCCGAGTCAACACCTTCCAATTGCGAGTGCCGCGCCGGAGATCGACCCGATGGGGATAGCAAGGAGCGCGAGATCCTGTTTTGTCGGTATCGATACAAGCACACCGATCGCGGTTCCGGCAACAGAACCTATCAGCGCGCGACCGAATCGGGTTTGGTAAGTGCAATGTCTGCCGAGTGATGGAATTGCTGCGCCTACTGCAGCGCCGATCGTGCTGCCGATGAATAGGCCGGTGATAGCTTGCTTCAAACCGGGATCATCACATCGACAGTCGTGATGCGGAAGCGCGACCGCAATGAAAGCCCCCGCGGACGCGCCCGCAAACCAGCCAGGTGTGCCGACAACAGCGCGGGTGATGAATGCGCGTCCTTCGAAACTTTTCGCTGCGGCTGTAAGTGCCAGCGGCGAAGTGTTGTTAGCCGGTTGCCGGTAGCCGGTAGCCGGCTGCCCATGAACCGGAATTGCAACCGTGACGCAAATCAGCAAAGCAACGCGCTTCATTCACGCGCGTTTGAAGTACTGCACCGCGCGTTCGTGTTTTTTGGCAGCAGCCAGCGATTTGAATGTGCCGAGATTTTTTCGTTTTCCCGATTTGTCTTTCTTTTTCGAGTACAGCCGGTACTCGCCTGAGGAAAGTTTTCTGATCATTCGTCCTCCGAAAAAGTTCAGATCCATCTGACGCAAGGCTCGCTCCGTTGCCTTGTGGCGTTCTTCTTGCTTTCGGTATTTATTCGGGCTAAGTTGGTTCCCCCTTCTCATGACCTACATCTGCCTTTGGAGCTCGACCTGGACTGTGGAGTCCATGACCGGTTTTTTGCCGAGTCTTTTGAAGGTTGTGCCGAGGTTGTCCGTTGGGGGTGCGAGAGGGGTGGTCTGGGCGGATGGGAGGAGTCTGCCGCTTGGCGAGACATGCGCTCTTTTATTGACATCATTAAAGCAGCAAGGCGTCAATGACGCGCAAGCAGGAGCCTCTCGCGTTCCGATTGCAGCCCAAGTTGCCTCTCTCATTACTACGCCTTCGAGCACCATCATCATCAAGCCCGGAGGCGAGCGAGAGTTCCTCGATCCCCAGCCAGTGACTGTACTCGCTCCCTCGCCTCAACTCCTTTCACTCTTTGAAGGCGTCGGCATCGAGCGATGCGCCGATCTCGCTCGTGCCGACAGCGAATCGGTGGAAGTGAGATTCGGAAGCGAAGGTGTTCAGCTCTGGCGGTTGGCTCGAGCGGATGACCGTCGGATGATTTTCGGATCCGCTCAGCGATCGCTTCCCGAAGCGACGCTCGATTGGGTGGATTACGCACTCACCGATCCCGAGCGACTCGTCTTCGTCATCAACGCGCTCGTCGACAACGTTTGCACCTCACTCGGCGCACGAGGTCAGTGTGCGCGCGAGATGACTATCGTTTTTTCCCTCGCCAATAGAATGAGCTACGAGCATCTGGTGCGTCCGTCGCGATCGACGTCGAGCAGAAAAGCGTGGATGCGGCTCATTCGAACTCATCTCGATTCCATCGTTCTCGCTGATGCGGTGACGGGGATCACGCTAAGAGTCGAAGCGGTGACGGGTGAAGTCGAGCGACAGGGAGACATTTTCGATCGCGGCTTTGCGACTGCGCGTGCGACTGAAGAAGCGGTGGCGCAGCTGCTCGACGATCAGGGAGCGGTGATTGTCGTTCCGTCGAATACACATCATCCGCTGCTCGAGCGACGAACGAGCTGGGTAGTGCAGGAGCCCGCTCATGCTGCGCGCACGCATGTGGTGCGCGAAGCGATCACGGAGCCGAGGATGACGCTCCAGCTCCTTCAGTCACCGCGTCAGATCGCTGTAAAGACAGCCAAGCGTCGTGATCACGATTTACCCGTGAAGTTTCGCGACAGAGAGGGGTGGGTATTGATCGAATCAGCGGCTGGTCCTGACAGAGTGTCGGGCGAGCAATGGAATCAGCCTTATCGCCGAGAGTATTTCAGATGCGTCGCCGAGGATGGGACTCTCGTCTGGATATTTCGGGATGAAGTCGAGAACGGGTGGTACATGCAAGGGTGGTGGGATTAACGAACCGGTCGCCGATACCCGCGGGCCGATGACCGATCTCCGATGTCCGAGGGCGACCCGGTTGCGAGTATTCAGCGTCGGACATCTGTGATCGCGTATCGGCCAGCGGGCATCGGCGAACGATCTGTTTGGTTCTTTGCGGGGTGGACCGTACATTAGCGCCACAATGAATCTCGTGAAACGCGCTCTCGCAACAATTTTTCTGTCGCTGGGCGCATTTAATCCGACGTGGCCGCATAGCGATCTCCCGGTCGTACAAACGAACGACAATCGAAAGGCGGCGGGAGTGCTGGCCAATGGAGTTCTTACGGTTCATCTCGTTGTTGGAATGGCGCGATGGTATCCGCAAGCGCAGGATGGGCCGTACGTCGATGTTCCCGCGATCGGTGAAGAAGGGAAGGCGCCCCAGATTCCTGCACCGCTGATTCGTGTTCCCACCGGCACAATTATCGACGCCACAATTCGAAACACGCTCACCGATTCGACGATTTACATCCGCGGCTTCACGACTCGCCCGGCGAAAGCGGTCGACAGCATTCCGATTCGCCCAGGTGAATCGCGCGAGATTCGATTCGAAGCCGGCGCACCCGGCGATTACGCGTACCTCGCAACGCCCGGATTGTGGGACTGGGACAAATTTGGCGAGCGCGAAGCGAGCGGCGGCGCGATCATCGTCGATCCGCCGGGACCGCGCCCGGCTGATCGAGTCTTCGTCATCAACATCTGGGGTGACATCGACTCGAAGGATACATCACTCTACCACAACGCTCTCGCGATAAATGGAAAATCGTGGCCATACACTGAGCGAATATCAGCGACGATCGGCGACACGCTTCGATGGCACGTCGTCAACGCGTCGACTCGAAATCATCCGATGCACCTGCACGGATTTTATTTCCGTCTTGCTGCACGCGGAACGGCACTCGCGACGAAATGGTTTCCACCGGGCGAGGGGCCACTCGATGTAACCGAAGATTTGAATGCCGCGCACACGATGTTCATGACGTGGACTCCCGATCGTCCGGGCAACTGGTTGTTTCATTGTCATATCGGATTTCATGTCGTGCCTGGTGATGCGGATCTCCGCGGTCGCGTCGAACATGGATCGCACTCAATGGACATTCGCGAGCACATGGCCGGCCTCGTTCTCGGAATCAACGTTCAGCCTTCAAAAGGTTGGGCCGCCGCGAGTCGGAGTGATCTCCGCACGCTTCATTTATTCGTCGACGAAGGCCGCCGCAGGAGCCTTGCTCCGAGAGCGCTTGGGTTCGTTCTACAAAACGGTAACGCACCTCCCGCTCCGGATTCAGTGGTGATCCCCGGATCTGTCATTGTTCTCACAAAAAATCAGCCGACTGACATCGTTGTCGTGAATCGATTGAGGGAAGCCACGTCGATTCACTGGCACGGAGTAGAGCTCGAGAGTTTCTCCGATGGTGTTCCGGGATGGAGTGGCTCTGCAAATCACCTTGCGCCGGTAATCGCGGCGAATGATTCATTCGTTGCCCACCTTACTTTGCCGCGCGCTGGAACGTTCATCTATCACACCCACCTCGACGACCTCGAGCAGCTTACGTCGGGGCTCTACGGCGCGATCGTCGTGCTCGAGCCCGGGAAGAAATTCGATCCGGAGACGGACCACGTTTTTGTAGCTGGGTGGGATGGTCCAGCCGATCCACCTCACATAGTGATAAACGGCGACACTGCCGGTGCTCCGATCGAAATAAAAAGCGGCGTCGCGAATCGTTTTCGATTCGTCAACATCGGACCGGCCCAGCGATTGTTCTATGCAATCCGGCGTGACACCACCGTCCAGACGTGGCGCCCAGTCGCCAAGGACGGCGCTGATTTACCGCCGAGCGCTGCGGTTGCTCAACCTGCGTCGAAGCGACTTGGTGTAGGTGAGACTTTCGACGCTGAGTTCATCGCGCCGGAGCCGGGAGAATATCGTCTTACCATTGGTATGCCCCTGAAGCAAATGACCTACAGCCGGCGCATCATCGTTCACTAACGATCTCTACCGGCGACCGGCTACCGGCTACCAGCTACCGGCCATCGCTTTCTATCCAGGACACTTTCGCCGATCAATCGATACCGACGCGAACGTTATCTGAGCGGTGTCAGGTACTGCCGACGCGCCACGTTTCAATCCGCTTCCGCC